>DASQKV010000028.1:0-28623 GCA_035630335.1 Thermoleophilaceae bacterium
GATCTCCTCGAGGGCCACGCGCAGGATGTTGCGCTCGAGCGGCGCGATGCGGTCGAGCGACCATCCGGTGGCGTGGCGCTCGATCAGGGCGTCCAGCTCTGGGCGGTCGCGATCCACGGCGTCCACCAGCTCGCGCGTGAAGTCGGACGCGGCGCGGTCGAGCAGGGCCTCGGCGGGACGGTCGGTCAGATCCGACTGGTAGAGGGCCACCATGGCGGCGCGCCGCTGGTCGGTGCGACGCATCAGGTGGGCGGGCCCGAGGTCATCTAGGCGCGCGACATGTACTCGCCCGAGCGGGTGTCCACCCGGACGCGGTCGCCTACGTTCACGAACAGCGGGACCCGGACCACCACCCCGGATTCGAGCGTGGCCGGCTTGTCGCCGCCGCCCGAGGCCGTGTCCCCGCGCAGTCCCGGCTCGGTTTCGGTCACATTCATCTCCACCGCGCTCGGGAGCTGTATGTCCTTCGGCTCGTCGTCGATGTAGAGCACGTCCACCGCCTCGTTGGGCAGCACCCACTTGAGTGACTCGCGCAACTGGTCCTCGGGCACCGCGATCTGGTCGTAGCTCTCGGTGTCCATCAGGTGGGCGTCGGTTCCGTCCGCGTAGAGGAACTGCATCGCGCGGGACTCGGTGCGCACCTGCCGGAACTTCTCTCCCGCACGGAACGTGCGGTCTATCACGGCGCCGTCCGCGGACCGCTTGAGCTTGGTCCGGACGAACGCGCCGCCCTTGCCCGGCTTGACGTGCTGGAACTCCACGACCTTGAAGACGGTTCCGTCGACGTCGATGTGGGTGCCGTTCTTGAACTGATTCGTCGAGATCACGGCCCGCGAGGGTACCGGGCCAAGATCGCGGACGGTCGCTGACGGCTACGAATCGAGGTCGGCGGGCAGGCGGTGTTCCTCGCGCAGCTTGTCGAGGTGGGCGTGGAGGCTGAGCGCGGCTATGGGGCGGAGCTCCGGGCCGACGTCGGCCCAGGCGCGGTCGAGTAGGTCGTCGTCGGTGCGGGCGCCGGCGTCGAGTGCGGCGAGCAGCAGGCGCTCGCGCTCGAGGCGGTGGGCGATGTACTCGTCGAGCTTGGCGGCGGGGTCCCAGACGTAGGGACCGTGGCCTGGGCAGAGGACTTCGAGGTCGAGGGTGCGGAGGCGGCGGAGGGAGTCGAGGTAGGCGGACAGCGAGCCCTCGCCGGGCATGATGAAGACGCTGCCCTGCCCCATAACGAGGTCGCCGGCGAAGCAGATGCCCGCGGTCAGCAGGCTTACGTGGTCGGGCGTGTGGCCGGGCGTTGCGATGGCGGTCAGCGGTCCGAGGGTGTCGCCCTCGACCGGCAGGCGGACCGGAACGCCGCCGGTGAGCTCGGCCAGGCGTGCGGCTCCCTCGGCGTGGTCTGGGTGGGTGTGGGTCAGAGCGATGCCCTCGATCTCGCCGCCGGCGGCGTCGAGGACGGCCTGCAGGTGGGCTGGATCGTTGGGTCCCGGATCGACGACCCAGCCGTCGACGACGTAGGTGTTGGTGCCGTCGAGCGTCATCGGCGACGGGTTCGGGGCGCGGATGCGCATGACCCCCTCGGGATGGCGCTCCTCGACCACCCGTCCATCCTCCCAGGCGACAGCGGGTCCAATCGACGGACGCGATCTTTGGACGGCGGGCGAATGGAGAACCGCGGTCGGCCGGCCACCATTGGGAGGGTGCGAGACGCGGACCGGATCAAGCGCTACACGCTCGTCCAGCGGTCGCCGCCCAACGGCAAGCCCGACGGCGTGCGCCGCTTCAGCCTGGCCCGTGTCGGGGATACGCCGCGCTCGGCCGTCGGGGGCGACCGTCTCGACCGGCTAGAGCGGATGGAGCGGATCGTCGAGGCCGAGCGCGACGTGTCGCGCAATGGCGGCGATCCGGAGGACGATCGGCGCGAGCGGGACGGGCCCTCGCCGGACGGGACTCAGGACAGGCGCAGCTGACCGTCGTCAGACGAGGATCAGGACATGCGCAGCTGACCATCGTCGGGCGGCGGTCCGGGGTCCTGGCCCAGCAGGGCGCGGAAGCGGCGGGCGGCGCTGGGCGCGTCGTCGTCGCGGTTGTTGTTGAAGAGGACGTGGACCTCCTCGGCCTGCTCGGCGAGCGTGTGGACACGGCCAGCGATCTCCTCGAGCTCCTCGTCGCCGTAGATCCAGCCGAAGCGCTCGGCGACCGACTTGCCGTGCAGGTAGCCGTGCGTGTCGCGGCCGTGCAGGCGCATGTAGGCGAGGTCGTCACGGGTGACGGCGTCGAGCGCGGGCATGATCGAGAAGTTGTCGTCCGGCGGGGCGTCGACGCAGACGAACGTGACGTTCTGCTCCGAGCACCAGGCGAGCGTCTGCTCCGTGCGCTCGCCGGTCACCCAGCCACGGTGGCGCAGCTCGAGCGCGAGCCGGCGCGGCGCCACGGCCGCGACGAGCGGCTCGAGCTCCTCGAGCGAGTGCTGCGACGGCTTGAACGCGGGCGTGCACTGGAGCAGCAGCGCGCCGAGCTTGCCGGCCTGCTCGAGCGGCTCGATCGCGTTCAGCAGCTCCTCGGTCAGCGCCGCCTCGAGCTCGGGGTCGAGCAGCACGCGGCCGCGGCCGGTCGTCCGCGCGCGGTCGCGCAGCTCCGGCGGCAACGAGTCGAGTCCGGCGCTGTGGCGCGAGAGCAGCCGGTGGAGCTTGACGTCGAAGGTGAACTCGTCGGGCGTGACCTCGACCCAGCGGCGCACGGTGTCGCGCTCCGGGACGGCGTAGAAGCTGGAGTTGAGCTCGACGCCCTCGAAGCGCTCGGCGTACCAGGGCAGCCGCTGGCCGGCGGGCATGCCCGGCGGGTACCAGCGCTTGACGAAGCCCGGGTCGGCCCAGCTCGAGGTGCCTACGAGGATGCGACCGGCCATTGCCTCAACCTACCCCCGCCTGCCCCAGCGGTGGCCGGCCGGGGCGACCGCCCGTAGGCGGCTCTCGACGTCCTCGTCCTCCTCGCTGCTCCACGCCCGCTGCGGCTCGATGTGGTGGACCTCGGCGCCGGGCAGGTCGACGCGCTCGAGCCGGCGGACGTCGTGGACGAGCACGTTTGTCACGCCCTCGCGGTGCTCGACGCGGCCGTCGGCGATCACGAGCGGCTCGCCGCGAACGGCGAGCCGGCAGCGGTCGTGCACGGGCGGCGGGACGATCAGGTTGATCGTGCCGAACTCGTCCTCGAGCAGCATGAACGTCACGCCCTTCGCGGTCGCGGGACGCTGACGGGCGACGACAAGTCCCGCCACGCGTGCCGGGCTGCCGTTGCCGGCGCGCTCCAGCTGGGCGCTCGAGATCGCTCCCGCGGGCAGCGCCGGGCGCATCAGCTCGAGCGGGTGCTCGCGCAGCGTGACCCCGGTCGAGCCGTAGTCGGCCAGTAGCCGCTCCCACGCCGTCAGCGCACGCAGCTCCGGGCCCGCGTGGCCCTCGAGCGGCAGCGCGAGCTGATCCCCAACCTCGCCGAGCGAGATCCCGGGAGCCGCCACGCCCAACATCCACAGCGCCTGGCGGCGGCGCTCGGACTCCGGGCCCTCGACAAGCGAGTCGCAGGCTCCCGCCCAGGCCAGCCGCCCGAGCGTCTCGGCGCCAGCCCCGCCGCGCGCCGCGAGGTCGCTCACCGACGCCCATCCCCCACTCCGCTCGCGCTCGTCTACCAGCGCCCGCACCTCGCTCTCCTTGACCCCGTTGACGTAGCCGAGGCCGATCCGCACCGCGCCGTCCTCGACCGAGCACTCGGCGCCGCTGGCGGACACGCATGCCGGCAGTACCTCGAGTCCGCGCCGCTGCGCCTCGTGCACGAGCGCGTCGGGCGGGTAGAAGCCCATCGGCTGCTCGTTGAGCAGCGCGCAGAGGAACTCGGGGCCGTAGTGCACGCGCAGCCAGGTCGACTGGTAGGCGAGCAGGCCGAATGCCGCCGAGTGCGCCTTGGGGAAGCCGAAGCCGGAGAAGCCGACTATCTGCCCGTAGACCCGCTCCGCGACCTCCCGCTCTACCCCCTTGCCCACCGCCCCGGCGACGAAGCGGCGCTCGAAGCCGCGCATCAGCTCCTCCGAGCGCCGCCGGCTCATCGCGCGCCGCAGCCCCTCGGCCTCGCTCGCCGAGAAGCCGGCGAACGCCATCGCGACCTCGATCACCTGGTCCTGGAAGACGATCGCGCCGAGCGTGTCGCGCAGCACCGGCTCGAGCGTCGGATGCTCGTAGGGCACCTGGTAGGCGGGGTCCTCGCGCAGCATCCGGCGGCGCTCGATGTAGGGGTGCACGGCGCCGCCGAGGATCGGCCCGGGCCGGACGAGCGCGACCTGGACGGTCAGGTCGTCGAGGTTCTCCGGCTTGGTCCGCTTGAGCATCTGCATCTGGGCGCGGCTCTCGATCTGGAAGACGCCCATCGTCTCGGCGGCCTGGATCTCCTCGTAGACCCGCTTGTCGCCGAGGTCGATCCGCGACAGGTCGATCCGCTCGTTGCGCTCTTTCGCCACCAGCTCGACGCAGCGCTCGACGCAGGAGAGCATCCCGAGGCCGAGCAGGTCGATCTTCAAGAAGCCGGCGTCGGCGCAGGAGTCCTTGTCCCACTGGACCATCTGGCGGCCCTCCATCGCCGCCGGCTGGATCGGGCAGAGGTCGGTCAGCGGCTGGGTCGAGACGACCATCCCGCCGGGGTGCTGGGACATGTGGCGCGGCAGCCGGCGCACCTCGCGAACGAGGTCGACGAGCGCCTCCCAGCGCGGCGAGCCGGCGGCCTGGGTGCGGACTTCCGCGACCTCCGCGGAGATGTCGTTGCGCTCCTTCCATGGGTCGACGGTGCGCGCGAGCCGCTCGACTTCGGCCGGCGGTAGCCCGAGCGCCTTGGCGAAGTCGCGCACCGCCGAGCGAACCTGGTAGGTCGGGAACGATGCGACGAGCGCCGAGCGGTCGTGGCCGTAGCGGTCGTGCACGCGCGGGATCAGCTTCTCGCGGATGTCGCGCGGGAAGTCGAGGTCGATATCGGGGACGGCGGTCAGCTCGTCGTTTAAGAAGCGGCCGAGGTGGAGGTCGTTGGCGACCGGGTCGACGTGCGAGAGGCCGGTCAGGTAGCAGACAAGCGACGACACGCTCGAGCCGCGCCCGCGGCCGGGCGGCAACAGTGCCCGCACCGTGTCGGGGCCGCGGACCTCGATCGCGACCTCGCGCGCCAGCTCGAGCATGTCGCGGTGGAGCAGGAAGAAGCCGGACAGACCGAGGTTGCGGATCACGCGCAGCTCCTCCTCGAGGCGGGGGTCGGCCTCGTCGCGCAGCTTGCCGCTGCGCGGGTAGCGCTCGTCCATGCGCGCCCGGCAGGCCTCGGCGAGCTCGCGGTCGGCCGCGGGGTCGCCTTCGCGCGGGTAGACGTAGCCGAGGTCGCTGCGGAGGTCGAACTCGATCCGGTCGGCGATCCGGACGGTCTCAGCGACCGCCTCGGGGTGCTCGCGAAAGCGCTCGGCCATCGCCTCGGGCGGGGCGAGCGCGTGGGCTGAGTTGCCGCGCCGCTGGGCCTCGCACTCGTCGAGCGTGCGGCCGAGGCGGACGGCGACCAGCGCGTCCTGGAGCGCGGCGCGCGACCGGTCGTGGCTGTGGACGTTGCCCGTCGCCACGGTCGGCACGCCGAGCCGTCCCGCGAGCTCGGAGAGCAGGCGGTTGCGGCGGCGGTCGTGGCGGGCAAAGGGGCGCTGGAGCTCGATCCGCAGGTGGTCTGCGCCGAAGATGCCCAGCAGCCGCCGGGCGGCCTGGGCCGCCTCGGCGTGGCGGCCGTCCTCGACCGCCCGTGCGACGGCGCCGTGGCGGGCACAGCCCGAGAGGCAGATCAGGCCCTCGGAGCGGCGCTCGAGGTCCTCGTAGAGCGTGCGCGGCGGCAGCGGCTCGCGGCCGGGGTGCGGACGCGTGCCCGCGTGCGCGGCGGTGATCAGGCGGCAAAGGTTTGCGTAGCCCGTGCGCGTCTCGCACAGCAGCGTCAGGTGGGCGCCGTCATCGAGCGTCAGCTCGGCGCCGGCAATCGGCCGCAGCCTGAATTCCACGTCGCTGGTCGCGTCGGCGAGCTCCATCGCCCCATGCAGCCCGTCGTGATCGGTGAGCGCAATCGCCCGATAGCCCTGCCTTGCAGCCGTAGCCGCCAGCTCGTCCGGCAGCGACGCCCCGTCAAGGAACGAGTACGCCGAGTGACAATGCAGCTCCACATACGACACGAACACATGTTCGCATCGTATGCAAGGCGCTGCAAGCGCTTCGCAAGAGGAGGACGCTACTTGCTGTCGACCAAGCGCTGAACGACCGCCGCGAAGCGGCGCAGGTCGTCGAGGCGCCCGAGCGCCGCGAATACCTCCCGATCGTCGATGTCCAAGTACATGCGGACGAGCACGTTACGCTGCCCTGCCGCGGCTGCCAGCTTGTCGCCCAGGTCTTGATCGATGCAACCAGCTGCCGCGAGGCTCCGAAAGACACCGGCGTAGCTGGACGGGGGCTCCACCGCCAACTCGCTCACGAGTTGGGAGCCGATGTCGATGCACGTCTGGATCGCAAGCTGGAGCCAGCGCTCGGTCATCGCACGCAGCCGCTCGTCGGCGAGGTAAGCCTCTTCTCCCCCCGCCCGGACCTCGTCCAGGAGCTCGATCTGGTGCTCGAGACGGTTGAGACGAATCCCGACGTGATCTCGGTCGAGAGCGCGTACGAGCCGCTCGCGCTTGGCGCTATCGATGCTCGGGACCGACGCGCGCTCGTCGACTTTCGTCATGGACCCATCCTCGCGCATCGAACGGATGCGACAGCCACTTCCGCCATGGCCTCAGCTGCGCTGGACGAACCAGCCGCCGCCGGTCACGTCGTGAAAGACGACGGTATTGCGACCATCCTCGAGCACGAGCTCGAAGTAGCGGCGGCGGAGCATTCGCCGCGTCCACCAGCGGTCCTCGACGACCCAGTCCTCGCGTATGGCTTCGACCTGAGCGCGGCCGACGGCTTCGGGCAGGCCGTGAGCGTCAACGCGGATGCTCACCGGTCGTGGAGCGCCGAGGCGGCGTGCCGAGGCCGTCGCGATCATGGATCGGTGGTCAGGTCCGGGAACGGGGCGAGGACCGCGCGGCGCTCGGGCAGTCGTGAGTCGGGGTCGACCTCGAGCACACGCAGGGCCGCGCTCTCGCCCGCGGCCTGGCGCGCTTGGCGTACGGCCTCGGTGAGGCGCGAGTGGCGCTCGCGGGTGCCGCCGTCGAGCATGCGGGTCTGGTCTTGCGCGGGTGGTCCGAACGCCTCGACCTCCAATCCGAGCGACTCGGCAGGGGCGGGCAGGTCGGCCAGCCGTGGGGCGAGCGCGAGCCGGATCCGCTCGGGATCGGCGCTCGCGCGGCGGAGCGTGACGGGCAGGCGCCAGGTCCCGCCGGCCACGAAACGTGCCGAGATCGCGAGTGCCCGCAGCGATCGTCCCCGCCGCTCCGTGCGCGCCAGCACTCGTGCGATCAGCAAGTCGAGCGCCCGCTCGAGTTGCTGCCCGAACGCTGCCTCCGGCAGATCGATCCGCTCGTTGACCGGCTCCGGCGGGCGCCGGGGCTCGATCGGCGCGTCGTCCCCGTTCGCCAGGTCGAGCGCGTGCAGGCCCGGATGCCCGAACCGCTCCGCCATCGCCGGCCTGGGGATCGCAGCCACCTCGCCTAGCGTGCGGATGCCCAGCCGCTCCAGCACCTCCGGCAGATCGCTCAGCTCGGGCCGCGAGCGCAGCAGGCCGACCGGCAGCGGCGTAAGGAACCGGACCATCCGCCCCCGCTCGACGACCAGCGTCGCCCGCCGCTGGCGCGTCTGCGTCGCCGCGCACCACGCCACGAACCGGCTCGACCCCACACCCAGCCGCGCGCTTCGCCCCAGCACCCGCCGCGTCGCGGCGAGCACGCCGTCCAGCCCGCCGCCGTGGAGCCCGCGCAGCCCGTCGGCCGCGAAGAAGGCCGTGCCCGGCAGCTCCGACTCCGGCGCCCCGCCGATCGACTCGATCCGTCCCAGGACCTCGTCCCACAATCCGCGCGCGCCCTCCGGATCCGGAGGCACCAGCCGCAGCTCGGGACATCGCGACAGCGCCTCACCGACCCGCATCCCAGGCACGATCCCGAACGCTTCCGCCGCCGCCGACACCTCCCCGACCGCCTGCCCGCCCCCCACCTCAGGAGCCAGGGCCACAGGCTCGGCAGCGAGCGTCCGCCGGTCCCCGAGCGCCGCCAGGAGCGCGAACCTCGGAATCAAGACAGCTACGATCATGCGAACACATGTTCGCATAGCTCCAGGACGGATGCGCCGGACCCGACCGCAACGATCGAGGGCAGCTCCGCGTCGGCTGCCTCTCACTCTTTAACGGTTGCACGAATTCAGGTGAAGCTGTACCATCACCCCGGACCCGCCTCGAGCGGGCCGGCTTGGGAGGGTAAGCCGTCGTCTTTCTCCAGCCGAAGCTATGGATCCCTGACCGAGGGGGAATGGTTTCGGACCACAGGCGAATCGCCAACGGCGGTAGCCAGCCCGAGAACGGCGGCAAGAAACGGTCTCGCACATATCGGTGCACCGTCTCCACCCCTGTGGCGACGGTAGCCGCAGCCTGCAGCATTTCGCTGTTGGTGTGAATTTCAGGAGACATACCATGCATCTAGCCCGCAGCAACCTGATCCTGTCCGTGGTGCTGGCGCTAGGGGTCACGGCGCTCGCCGCACCTCCCTCGCTAGCCCAGCTCGAACCCCTCGCCCATAATCAGTTCGTCCCTCTGATCGCCCAGCAGGAAGTGCACAACGGGAGCGACCTCGCTTGCCCCGCCGTCACTCCCAGCCCGGCCCCCAGCCCCGCCCCGACGACGACCTCCGGCGGCTGCCGCATCCACTACACGAGCGACGTCGTCGACTTCGTCTATCACCTGTCCGCCGGTGGAACGGAAGTCTCTGTGGGCGTCTGTGCCATGGAATTCGACCTGCGCATCGACTCGGACGCCGAAGGCTATGCGTCACACCAGGAATTCGCGCAGGGCCAAATAGGGGCATGCACGCGGAGGCCATGTGGGAACGCAACGCCGCCACCGGGCGAAGCACGCGCCTTCTCGTTCTTCACACGCGAATTCGAACCCGAGCCGGAACTCGCGACCATGCTGTTCTGCCACGAGGCGCCGGACGGCACGAATCCCGGGCACTGCGAAGTCAACGTCGTGATGACCTCTCCAACCCTGCACAGGACCAGGCTTTCCGCATCCGATGTCCGGGGGCACGGGAGCACCTTCCCGCAGTGCGAAATGGATGGAGTCTTCAACCAGGAACAGCTACTCCAGACCACCGGGGAAGGACAACTCGAGCAGAGGGTCGAAATCAGGCACCGCTAACGCGGTTCCGACGGACGATAACCACGGAGAGCCCGCCCAGCGGGCCCTCCGCTCGACCTTCGAGGGCTACGAGACGACCGTCAGGGCCTTGGGGAAGCGGGTCAGGACTCGGGACCCGCCCTCCTCGACCACCACGAGGTCCTCGATCCGGACGCCGAGCTCGCCCGGGAGGTAGACGCCGGGCTCGACGGTGACGACGTTCCCGACCGCCAGCGTGCCCTCGGCGCCCTTGGCGAGCCTCGGGCCCTCGTGGACCTCGAGGCCGACGCCGTGCCCCAGGCCGTGGCCGAAGCGCTCGCCCTCCCCCGCCTCCTCGATGATCGTTCGCGCCACCCCATCGACGGCGGCGCAGCCGGCGCCCGGCTCGACGGCGGCGAGCGCCATCTCCTGAGCGCTCAGTACGAGCTCGTAGACCGTCCGCTCGCGCTCCCCGACCGCACCGGTGGCGACGGTGCGCGTGCAGTCCGAGCAGTAACCGTCGAGGCGGGCGCCCCAATCGACCGTCAGCAGTACGTTCGGCAAGATCACGGCGTCGCGCGGCTCGGCGTGCGGCAGCGCGGCGTGGGCGCCGTTGGCGACGATCGAGGGAAACGACGGCTCGTCGGCGCCCGCGAGGCGCAGCTCGTGCTCGAGGTCGAGCGCCACCGCGCGCTCCGTGCGCCCGACGAGGCCACGCTCGAGCACCCGCTCGAAGGTGACCGTGGCCAGCTCCGCCGCGGCCGCGATCCGCTCACGCTCGCCGGCGTCCTTGACCTCGCGCAGCTGCTCGACGAGCCCCCCGGCGGCGACCAGCTCGACGCCGGTCCCGGCGCGCTCCACCAGCCGCGCGTGGGCCCTGACGTTCACATGCGCGTCGTCGAAGCCGGCGTGCCCGCGCGGCAGCCGGGCGGCCAGCTCGCCGAGCAGGTCCCTCCCGGCCTGCACGATCTCGAAGCCGTCGACCTGGCTCGCCGCCTGCTCGACGTAGCGGAAGTCGGTCAGGAAGAGGCGCTCGTCACCCGTCAGCACGCACGCCCCGTTGGTGCCGGTGAAGCCGGTCAGCCACCGCACGTCGACCAGCGAGGTGACGAGCAGGGCGTCGAGCTCGCGCCCGCGGACCAGCTCCAGCAGCCGGTCGGCGCGCGCAGCGCTCACTCGCCGAGCTCGCGCCGCAGGATCTCGAGCGCCTCGCGGTAGCCGTCGGCGCCCTTGCCCTGCACGCGGCCGACGCAGAGGTCGCGGATCACGGACAGCCGCCGCCACTCGTCGCGGCTGTCGACCTCGGAGATGTGGACCTCGACGGCCGGCAGCGCGCAGACCTCGAGCGCGTCGCGGATCGCATACGAGTAGTGGGTCCAGGCACCGGGGTTGAGCACGAGCCCGTCGGCGCGCTCGCGGGCGATGTGCAGCTGCTCGCAGTACTCGCCCTCGTGGTTGGTCTGCCAGAAGGTGACGTCGAAGCCGACCTCGTCGGCGAAGCGCTTGATCTTGCCCTCCAGCTCCGGCAGCGAGAACGTCCCGTACTGCTCCGGGTCGCGCTTGCCGAGCTGGTCGAGGTTGACCCCGTGGATGACATCGATCCGTCGCTTCACCGCAGCCAACCTAGCGGCTAGCCCGCGTGGAGCTCGGCCACGGCGGCGCGCAGGTCGCCGGGGTCGACGGCGTGCCCCGGCGTGACGTCGCCGGGCGCCTGCAGCAGCACGAACGGCACCCGCCCGCCCTCGCGCTTCTTGTCGCGCTCGGTCAGCGCGACGACCTCGTCGACCGTCGCGCCGGTGAACGTCAGCGGCAGGCCGTGCTGCTCGAGCAGTCGCGCGACCTCGTCGCGCAGCGCGTCGGCGCCCGAGAGGCGCAGCGTGGCGAGCAGCCCGATCGCCACCGCCTCGCCGTGGCGGTAGCGCGCGTAGGCGGTGGCGGACTCGATCGCGTGGGCGACCGTGTGCCCGAGGTTCAGCACCTGGCGGCGGCCGGAGTCGCGCTCGTCGGCGGCGACGACCGCGAGCTTGGTGCGCAGGCAGCCGAGGATCGCGTCGTCGTCCACGGGTCCGCCGCGGCGGACCTGCGCCCACAGCGGACCTCCGGCGATCAGCGCGGTCTTGACGACCTCGGCGTAGCCGGCCGCCAGCTCCACGGCAGGGAGCGTCTCCAGCGTCCCGGGATCGCAGATCACCGCCGACGGCTGGTGGTAGGCGCCGGCGTAGTTCTTGCCCTCGGCGAGGTCGACGCCGGTCTTGCCGCCATAGGCCGAGTCGACCTGGGCGACGAGCGTCGTCGGCACCTGGACGTGACGGGCGCCGCGCTGGTAGATCGCGGCGCAGAAGCCGGCGAGGTCGCCGACGACGCCGCCCCCGACGGCGACGACGATGTCGCCCCGCTCGGCGCCGGAGCGGGCCAGCTCGCCCAGCACCCGCTCGGCGGTCGCGAGCGTCTTGTGGCGCTCGCCCGCCGGGATCTCGATCGTCTGCTCGCCCTCGACGCGGTGGTGGGCGGCGACCTGCTCGTCGGTGACGACGAACCGGCGCCCGTCGCGCGGGTAGTCGAAGCCTGCCGCGACCAGGCCACGGCCGAAGAACACCGGGTAGGCGCCCGAGGCCGCCTCGGCCCAGATCATCCGCAGGCCATCGATGCCGGCGGCGCGCGCATCGCGCAGAGCGACCAGCGCGGGCAGCGCCCGCTGGCGCGTCTCACGCTCGCCTGGAGGCAGCACGGCGTCGGCGATCGACTCGTACAGCGCCGCCCGCTCGGCGTGCAGCTCGTCGAAGCGGCCACGGTCGCGCGCCAGCGGCCGGCCCTTGCCGGACGCGCGATGCCAGGCGTCGTCGGCGCCGATCTCGAGCTGGACGACGGTATGCCCGCGCAGCGCCGCGCGCACGCGCTCGGAGCCGACGGTCCCGCCGCCGAGGGCGATCACGCGCGCGTCCTCGCGTGCGAGCAGCTCGAGCGCCAGCTCCTCCTCGCGGGTGCGGAACGCCGGCTCGCCCTCGCGATCGAAGAACGACTCGATCGACTCGCCGAGCCGCTCCTCGAGCAGGCGGTCGGAGTCGAGCGCCTCGACCCCGAGCTCCGCCGCCGCCCTGCGCGCGGCGGTCGACTTCCCAGCGCCCATGAAGCCGACGAAGACGAGCGCGCCGCCACCGGCGCGCGCGGGACCGTCGGCGCTCAGCGCCTCCACCCGATGCGCTCCTCGTAAGCGCGCAGGGCGGCGACGGCGTCGCCGACGTGGTCGCCGCCGAGCTTCTCCTTGTAGGCGTCGGCGAGCACGAGCGCGACCATCGCCTCGGCGACGACCGCCGCGGCCGGCACGGTGCAGGAGTCGGTCCGCTCGCGCAGCGCGGCGGCCGGCTGCTTGGTCTCGATGTCGACCGAGCGCAGCGGCTTGGTCAGCGTCGGCAGCGGCTTCATCGCGCCGCGAACGACGACGGGATCGCCGTTGGTCATCCCGCCCTCGATCCCACCGGCGCGGTTGGTCTCGCGCTCGAAGCCATGCTCCTCGCCGTAGAAGATCTCGTCGTGGGCCTTCGAGCCGACGCGCCCGGCGAGGTCGAAGCCGTCGCCGATCCCGACGCCCTTCATCGCCTGGATCGACATGATCGCCTGGGCGAGGCGGCCGTCGAGCCGCGTGTCCCATGAGACGTGCGAGCCGATCCCGGGCGTGACGCCGAAGGCGATCGCGTCGTAGACGCCACCGAGCGACTCGTTCGCCTTGCGCGCGACGTTGATCTCCTCGACCATCGCCGCGCTGGCGTCGGCGTCGAGGCAGCGGACCGGGGACTCGTCGACGGCGTCGAAGTCGGCCGGGGTGAGGTCGTCGCGCAGTGGGGCGGTCACCGACCCAATCTGCAGCACGTGGCTGCGGACTTCGACGCCGAATGCGCGCAGGTAGACCTTCGCGAGCGCGCCCGCGGCCACCCGGGCCGTCGTCTCACGCGCGCTGGCGCGCTCGAGCACGTTGCGCACGTCGGTGAAGCCGAACTTCTGCACGCCGGCGAGGTCGGCGTGGCCGGGGCGCGGCAGGTGGACCTCGTCGACCTCGGCGTCGACCGGCCACGGGTTCATCCGCTCTTCCCAGTTGGCGTAGTCGCGGTTCGCTATCCGCAGCGACACCGGGCTGCCGAGCGTACGCCCGTGGCGGATGCCCGACGTGACCTCCGCGCGGTCCTTCTCGATCTTCATCCGGCCGCCGCGGCCGTGCCCGAGCTGGCGGCGCGCAAGATCGCGGTCGATGTCGTCGGGCGTGACCTCGACGCCGGCGGGCAGGCCCTCGACCACTGCCGTGAGACCGGGTCCGTGGGACTCGCCGGCGGTGGTGAAGCGGATCGTCATGCGGCCAGACACCCTACCGAGGGCACTGGCCGCCGCGACGGCTCAGAAGGGCTCGTAGGACGGGCAGGTCCGTGAGGTCCTGCTCGGTGCGCAAGGATTGAACGGGTTGACGATCCGCTGGTCGCCGCCGCCGAGGTCGATCGACGGGATGCCGACAAAGCCGCACGCCGCCTGGCCGTTGCCATCGGCGTCGTCGGCGACCTCGAAGAGCTCGACGACGTTCGAGTAGTCGTCGTTGTCCTGGTCGTCCTCGCCGTCGAGCAGCGTGTCGCCGTCGACGTCCGGATCGGCCAGGTCCAGGGCGGCGAACGGACGCTCGCCGAAGTCTCCCGGTGCCTGAGGCGTCGGGCATGCCAGCACCGGCTCGGGCCACGCATCGATCTTGTACTCGTCCTGTGCCCAGAAGGGCCCCCAGTACTTGGGGTCGCCGGGCCCGCGCTCGGACTCGAGCCAGTTCGAAAGGCCGTCGCGGTCCGCGTCGCGCTCGTCGTCGCGCCAGGCCGCGTCGCCGTGGAGGTCGTAGGAGGCCGGGAAGGCGTACGGGGGCGCCGGCAGGCCGTAGGAGGGCCCGCGCCAGGAAGGCGCCACCGGTACCTCGCTCGCGCTGCTGTACTGCGTGCCATCGCTGTATCCGAGCGGCGACTCGAGGTCGATGCCGCCGCCCTTGGAGGGGATCAGCGAGCTGCCGGTGACGACCCAGGCGCGGTACTCCTCGTGGCCGAGCAGGCCGTCGCCGTCGAAGTCGATCGCGCGGTCCGAGGGATCGAGCGGGTTCGGATACGGCCGCCTGTCGGGGTACGGAACCGCCTTGACGTTGAGGTCCTTGGCCGAGAAGTACTCCCAGCCGTCCGAGCTGCCGTCCTTGTCGGTATCCCGCAGGCACGGGTCGGTGCCGTACTGGAGCTCGTCGTCGTTGGACAGCAGGTCGTCGTCGTGGTCGGCGTCGCTCTTGCAGACCTTGGGAGCCGGGCTACCGTCACCGCCGGCGCCGGGTGCGTCGGCGCTGAGACCGAGGACGACCGGAGAGAGGCGGCGCGGCGTGAACGCGCTGAAGCGGCCGGCGAGCACGCGCAGCTTGAGCCGCGTCGGGCGCTGCTTGCCCTCGGCGACCACGAGCAGCCGGGCGACGCTCGCGGGGACCTTGACGACCAGCTTGCGGCTGCTCGCGCGGCGGGGCTTGGCGAACGCCGTGCGCCCGCTCGGGCCCTGGAAGACGACGGTGTTGCGGCGTGGCTTGGACTTGAAGCTCTTGCCGCGGATGACGAGTAGCTCGCCGACCTCGATCCGCATCGGCGTGACGCGTGTGATCTTCGGCACGGGGCCCTTCGCGCGCTTGGCGGCCGCGGCCGGAGCCGCCAGTGGGGCGAGTGCGAGCAGCGCCGCGCCAACGGCGATCAGGAGGGTCGTGAGTCGGGACATCTTCACGGTCTATCGGCCTCGCTGTGGATTGCTTGAGTGGTCGTCGGCCTCCGGCTCGCCGCCGTCCGCCAGCACGAGGTCGACGAGCGACGGCAACGCAAAGCGCCGCGTCGATCCGGTCGATGTCCGCGCGAGCGGACCCTCGGCGGCGGACGTCGCGCCGAGCCTCACCCGCCGGATCTCGTCGATGCGCAGGCGGTAGGAGTCGCCGAGGTCGTTGGTGAACGAGTGCTCGGAGCCCGGACCGATGTGGACGAAGGCGCAGTTGGAGCGGCTCGGCTCGCATCGACCCTCGCCCGCCGCCTTCAGCGTCGAGTCGACGAGGAAGACCGCGTTGCCGCCGTTCTCGGACGCGCCCATGAAGATCAGGACCGGAGCCGCCTGGTTCGGCAGCATGTCGAGCTTGTGCACGCCGCGCTGCTTGCGGCGCTTGCCGTTCTGCCAGAAGGTGACGTCGGCGACGTACTCGAACTCCGCCGGCGGCTGAGCGTCCGGACCGCCTGGGGCCGGCGGCTGGCCGGGAGCGACCCCACCGCCCCCGTCGGGCGCGATGTCACCGCTCCCGCCCGGGGTAGCCCCGGAGTCGCCGCCGGTCGCGCCGGCGGTCGCGCCTGAGTCGGCTGTGGAAGCGCTGCTCGTGACGCCCTTCGGCGGCTTGAACGGATCCTTCGCGGCGAAGACGTCGAGCGCGGAGCCAACGCCCGACGAGTCCGCGTCGGCGGTGTCGAGCTGGACCTTTGGTCCCTCCGCGCGCGCCGGGCCTGCCGTGGGCGCCGGCTCGGGCTCGGACGGAGCGGCCGAGGACTCCAGCAGCACCGCGGGAACCGCGAGGATCGCGAGTGCGAGCAACGCGGCCACGGGCCACAAGCGCTTCGCGCGCAGGTCGTGCCAGATGTCTTGGAGGAGATCTCTCATGTCAGCGGGGGGTTGCGGTGGCGGTCGGGGCAACTGAGCCGTCGGCCGGCTGCTCGACGAGCGCCGGGGTCGTCCCGGGACCTGTCGGTGCGGCGCCGGCGGTCGTGCCCTCGTTCAGCGGAGCGAGGTAGACGTTGGCGGTCAGCGTCGCGCTGACCTTCGGGAAGGACTCCGCGTCGCTCTTGAACTCGACGGCCTCGACGGTCATCAGCCGGCCGCGTACGAGGATGTCGTTCTCCGAAGTCTCGACGTACCGCTTGAGGCGGTGGAAGAAGGCCGCAAGGTCGAAGAAGTTGCCGCTGAAGTCGAGCGAAAGCGGGACGGTGTCGAGCCCCGGCGCGCCGGTGGAGGCCGACGTGGTCGTGCCGTCCGGCGTCGCGGTGCCACCACCGATCGGCAGCGCTCCGTTGCGGGCCGACTCGGAGGTCTGCGTGTCGGTTGGGCTAACGCCCGACTGCTCGACCGCGGCGCTGTTGGCGTTCGCGCCGGTCACGGTGTTGCCCGCGGTCTCGGCTGCGCTGCCCGCGCCGCTCTGAGCCGGCTCGCCACCTGCGGCCGCGGGCTGCGAGCCGTCGCCGCTGCCGGGAGCGGGCGGAGGAGCGGCCGTCGCGGCCGGGGCGCTGGCCTGGCGCTCCTCAGCGGCAATCCGGTTGAAGGCGATGCTGGTGCCGGCGGCAGCCGACTCGAGCTGGACGAGCAGGGTCGGCATGTCGACATGCGCAGGCACGGCCTTGCCGAGCCGGACCAGCTCCGCGTAGTCGGCGGCGAAGTCGGTCCGATCGCTGTCGAGCGCGTCGACGCGCTGCTGCGCGGCGTCGACCCGCTGCTGCTGGGTCGCGAGCTCGGTGGCGGCCGTGGCTGCCTCCTCGCGCTTGGGGGCGAGCATCAGGAACCAGTAGGCGAGGATCAGCACCAGCGGCGCGACCACCATCACGATCTTGCGGTCGCGGTCGGTCAGGCTCACGATCCACCTCCGAGCGAAGCGGGGACGCTCTTGCGGCCGTCGGGCGCCTCTTGCGGAGTCGCAGGTGCGAATGCGACGGTCAGGTCGAACTTGTAGAGCCGGCCGCAGTTGTCGAGCGTGGCGGGCGCTCCCTGCTGCTCGCGCGTGGACTCCTTGAGCGTGACGTCCTCGACGCGATGCATGCGGCGCAACCGCAGCATCAGCCGCGCGACGTCGGACTGACGCGGCATGCACCCCGTCAGCTGCGCCGTCGGGCCGGCGCTGACCGTCTCGGTCGCGGTGCCGGACGAGTCGATCGCGCCGGTGGTGGAGGCCTTGACGACCTGCACCCAGCCCTCGCTCGGAAGCACGCGTGCGAGCTCGCGCATCAGGCGCTCCCAGTCGAAGCGGCTGCCGGCCAGTTGCTGGACCGATGCAAGGCGCGTCTCCTTGACCTGCGCGAAGTCGCCAAATGCGCCGATCTCGGCGGCGCGGGCCTCGAGCTGGTCGGCCTTGGCGCTCGCGGCAGCGGCGTCGTTGTCGCGCGAGGTCGCCTTGTTCGCCGTCAGGACGTAGACCGCCACCATGATCAGCAGGCAGGCGAGCGCGGAGAGGACGACGTACGCGCTGCCGCCCTGTCCGCTCGGCTGGCGACGGCGCTGGGACTCCGGAAGCAGGTTGACGGGCCTCATGCGCCCGCTCCGATCGCGAGGCCGGCGGCGACGGTGTAGCGGTGCGGATCGTCGCCGGCCGGGACGCCCGAGGCGTCGAGCGTGCCGAGCGGCGCGGCCACGCCGACCGGAAGGCCGAGCTGAGCGCCGACGCCGTCGACGAGCGTCGCGTCGCGCGAGCCCTCGCCTGAAAGCAGGACATCGCCGACTGCGAGCGCGTTCGGCTGGGACATGTAGTAGTCGATCGAAAGCCGGATCTCGTCTGCGAGCCGGCCGGCGGCGCTGTCGGCGCCGTAGGGGGTCGAGAGCGTGCGGCTGAAGAGGCACGAAGAGCCGACGGCGATTGCCAGGTTCGAGACGCCACCGAGATGGCAGAAGACGCGCGCGGAAGGTGGAAGATCGAGTGGCGGCAGCGCCTGATCGGCGAGTTGCCCGTCCGCCGCCGGGAATCCGTCGAGCCCGTCCGCCGTCGGCTGCTCGTGGGTCGCCGGAGCTTCGTTGGCAAGCATCCGCACCAGGGCGAACGCGTCGAGGTCGATGCCCTCGGGCTTCAACCCGGCATCCCTGACGGCCGCGAGGTACTCCTCGATCATCGTGCGCCGGGCAGCGACGACGACGACCTGCATCCGCTCGGCGCCGTCGCTGTTGGTGACATAGCCGGCGATCTGGTGGTCGAGCACCGCCTCGTCGAGCGGCATCGCGATCGCGTCGGCGGCCGAGAAGCGCAGCGCGGCGTCGCGCTCGCTGGGGTCGTCGATCCGCGGCAGCTCGAGCACGCGGACGACGATCTGCTGGTTCGAGACGCCGAGCTGCACGCGGCGGGGCAGCTTCGCCTCGGCGACGAAGTCCTTCAGCGCCGCGCTGAGCGCGTCGCGGTCGACGACCTCGCCGTCGGCGAGCACGCCCTCCGGGAGCTCGGCACTGGCGACGTTGGTCAGGCGTCCGGCCTGCACCTGCACGGCGGCGAGGAAGCGACCGTCGATGTCGAGGCCGACGGTGCCGCCGTCGGAGTTCTTTCGCAGTGAGAGGGCCATGGTCAAAGGGGCGAGTCCCCCCTCCTATCGGCAGCCCCCGGGACGGCTTGAGCGGTGAAACGCGTCTAGAGGAAGCGGTCGGCGTAGAGCGAGATCAAATCGCCGCCCACGAGCACGCCGACGACCCCGCCGAGAGCCAGGAACGGGGCGAATGGCACGCCCTTCTTGCGCGCACCGGAGCCCTCGCGGGCAATCATCGCGACGCCGACCGCCGAGCCCGCCAGGAAGGCGACCATCAGCGCCGGGATCACGGATAGCCCGAGGTAGAGGCCCATGACGCCGGCCAGCTTGACGTCGCCCATCCCCATCCCGGCCGGATGGGCGAGCGCCGCGACCAGCAGGAAGGTGAACGCCCCCGCGCCCGCCGCGAGCGCCTCCGGCAGGAAGCCGGGATCGACGAGCGCCCAGCCGACCAGCGCCCATACGGCGGCCGGCGCCAGCAGCTTGTTCGGAACGATCCGGTGCTCGAGGTCGATTGCCGCCACCGCGATCATCAGCGCGACGAACGGCAGCTCCAGCGCCAGCTCGCCGTCGACGCCGCGGATCGCCGCGACCGCGCCGAACAGCGTCCCCGTGAGCGCCTCGATCGCCGGATAGCGCGCAGAGAACGCCGTTCCGCAGTGGCGACAGCGGCCACGCAGTAGCAGCCAGGAGATGACCGGCACGTTGTCGTATGCGGCGATCGGCACCCCGCACGCCACGCAGCGCGAACGCGGCGTGACGAGCGACTCGCCGAGCGGAAGCCGGTGGATGACTACGTTGAGGAAGCTGCCGACCAGCAGGCCGAGCACGACCAGCACGGCGATCTCGAACGGGTCTGACATCGGGGCGGGACGCTAACCGGCCGTCCGGCCGGTCCTGGCTAGTTGTCGTCCGGGACCTCGCGCCAGGTGTTCTGGACGACACCGGCGGTTCCGGCAGTGCTGATCGCGAGGAAGGCGTTCGGGTTGTACCTGACGTTCATGCCGCTCGAGCCGGAGAAGACGCCCCCCGGCCCGTCGACGATCACCCCGCCGGTGATCAGCGAGGTTCCCTGAGTCGTGACGACCGCTCCGCTCGAGCACCAGGTCGGGCTAGTCGGGGACGTCTTGTTCGGGACATAGACGATCCCGTGGAACTCGATGTTGCCGCCGATGCTGACCGAGCCGCACTTCATGACGAACAGCCCGGGCTTCGCAGCTGCGTTGCAGCACTTCGCCGCCCCGGGGGCGGCCGGAGTGCTGTTGTTGTACGAGCAGTTGCCCGCCTCGACCACGACGACCTGCCCGTTCGGATTGGTGGGACAGCCGCTGTGGTAGGTGCCGTTCGCCTTCGCGAAGTCCTCGAGCGCCTCCATCTCGTCGGGCCTGATGCCCGGGTCGGAGGTGTAGTTGAGCTCGTAGGCGCCGGCGGGCTCGAGCTGTCCCTTGCCGGGGTCGTAGTCGAGGCAGTTGTCCGACTGCGGCGGGGACGTGCAGCGGACGCCGATCCCGAGCGAGCCGGTCGCGTCGACGATCACCTTGCGGCCGTTGTTCGAGGTCTCGAACCAGCCGCCGGCGATCGCGTAGTTCGGGAACGTGATCGGGATCTCGTCGACCCTGATCAGCGCGACGATCGTGCGCGTGCGGTTGCGGACCGTCGCCTGGGACCGGACCCAGAGCTGGTTGTCCTCGTTGAGGTCGTACGCGGGGGCGGCCTGAACCGCGGTCGCGTTGTAGAAGGTGCCGTCCGGGTTGTCGCGCACCTGCGTCTGCCACGTGGTGGCCGCGTCGTAGTCGCCCTGGCTCGCCGCGCCGTAGGTGCGCGCGAGCTGCGCGGGACTCGGGCACAGCGCCGAAGACGACGCCTGCGTACAGGACGAGGGGAAGGGATTGGTCGAGCTGCCCGTGCCGAGCCGGCCGAGGACGAAGGCCTGGGCGTTGAGGACGCCCTCGGTGAGGTTGAAGGTCGACTCGTGCTGGCGCTCGCGCTTGACCACGTCGGTCTGCGTGTCGACGGTCGACAGCGCGCTGGTGCCGAGCACCAGCATCAACGTGACCATCATGATCGAGATCACGACGAGGTTGCCCTCCTCGCTGCGCAGGCGGGCGATCATCAGCAGGGCCCTCCCCCGGGCACGCAGACGGACTGGGTCGCAGCCTGGTCCGTGAGCTCGCCGGGATCGACGACGATCAGGTAGACGCTGCGCGGCCCGGGGGCCGGGGGCGTGTAGTTGAAGACGATGCCGGCGCCGACGCAGCCCGACTGTGGAAGGTCCTGAGGCAGCACAGGGCAGCCCGCGATGCCCGTCACGGCGGTGTCGTACCAGTAGTACCGCAGCGCCCTGCCCTCCGGATCGTCCGAGCTCGAGCCGTTGAGGACGATCGACGTCCCGCTCAGGCTCGCGGTGAAGACCGCGACCGGACTGCGGTTCTGGTTGCGCAGGAAGACGGAGGTCTGGAGCGATGTCTCGAGCGGCGGGGCCCCGGGGTTGACGTCGACCCAGAGCGTCGTGCCGACCTCGGTGATCGCCGTCCGGATGGTCGAGTTGTAGTCGAAGACCGGGCGGGCGCCGTTGACGACGTTGGCGGCGACGACCCGTCCGGCGCTCCAGCCGCTGCTGGGGTCGGGGCAGCTCGTGCCGGGCAGCGCCGTCAGCGGGGCGAGCTGCAGCTGGCGCCACAGCCGCTTGCCGGCGGTGTCGAGGCAGTAGCGAACGCGGCGCACCGTCGAGTTGGTGACCGACTGGAAGATGACGTCGGCGGGCTCGTTGCGCTCGATCGCCAGGGGCCGCTCAGGGGTCGGGCTGGCGAGGTTGCGCAGCTCCCGCGCCACCCCGGCGAGCGCGGTGCGCACCTGCTCCTGGGCGTCGGTCTGGCGCTGGTGGACGACGTTCGTCTGCTCGAACTGGGTGAACGTCGTCAGCGTCGCCCCCATCACGATCCCGCTCAGTGAGATCACGACCAGCAGCTCGATGAGCGAGAAGCCGCTCTCCTCGCGGGCGATGCGCCTCATGGCCACGTCACCTCGTCGCTCAGCTGGGACTCGCCGAACTGGTCGTCGACGGCGCTGACGCGGTACGTGTGCGAGCCGGTCGCCGTCGCGTCGATGAAGACGAGCGGCTTGCTCGGGACCGGGAAGAGGACGTCGAGGCGCTTGTCGTAGGTGTCGCCGTCGCGATAGACGCGGTAGAAGGCGATCTCGCCCGGCGCATGGTCGGTCGAGGGCTGCCAGCTGAGCACCGGCGAGTTCGACGGGGCGAGCTCGCCGTCGATGTCGAAGCAGCCCGGGCTGCCGCCGGTGCAGATCGACACGCCGGCCGGGACCGACGGAGCGACGTTGGCGTCGGCGTCCAGCTGCAGGAGCGCGCTGCGATCGCCGGGGCGGTCGGCGCCGTTGGGCCACTTGTCGACCGCCAGCACCTGGTAGTACAGGGTCACGCCGGGCGGAGCGGTGAGGTCCACGCACTCCGTCGGCTTGCCGACCTCCACCTGGCAGACACGGTCGTTGACGGCGTTCGGCGCCGTGCCGCGGTAGACCTCGTAGGCCTTGACGTCGCACTCCTGGTTCGGCGACCACTGGAGGTCGACGCGGTCGAGGCCATTGGCGCTGCTGAGGTTGCGCCCACCGCCGAAACCGCTAGGGGCGAACGCCTTGCGCCGGTTGAGCGTGATCACGAGCGCCTTGCTGGCTCCCGCGCGACCCTTCTCGTCGAAGGCCTCCGCCTGCAGGACGTAGGTGCAGTCGACGAAGCTCGGGGTGTCGACATGGCCGAGGTCCCACGTGAAGGTCCAGTCGGTGCCGGTTCCGCTGTCGTCCGCCTCGCCGCGCCGCGCGCCGCCGACGAGCCAACCGACGCTCTCGGCGGGCACGGACGTGGTGACGTCGTAGGTCGGCGTGCTCTCGGTCGTCACTATCTCCTCGGTCGTGGGGTCTCGCGGAGTCAGGCTCGTCACCGACGGGCCGAGGCCGCCGACCGGGTTGGTGACGACGCCGAGCTGACGCACCGAATCGCTGTGAGTCGGGGTGTCGCTCCAGCCGAGGTCGACGGTGATGCGGCGGTAGTCGTCGGCGTTGCGATCGCGCGCCGTCCCGGCGCCGACGGTATCGGTGTCCGGGCAGAACACGACCCCGACCTCGTCGTGCTCGCCGAGGCGGTCCGTCGGGTCGTCCATCGCGCAGATCGTCGGAGTGACGGTGTAGATGAAGCCGCGGCTGGCGACCTGGTGCCCGGCGACGCCTGTCGCGGCGTCGGCCATTCCCGCACGGCCCTCGAGCTCGTCCACGAGCCGGTCCGCCGTCAGCTCGCGGTAGGGGATGCCGCGGGCGATCTCGAGCACCGAGCGCGCGAGCGCCGTCCCCCCCTCGCGCGCCTTCGTCCGGCCGGTCAGGGCGTTTGCCCCGTCGATCATCGTGACGGTGCCTAGGACGCCGATCAGGAGGATCGAGACGGCGACCATCACCTCCACGAGCGTGAAGCCGTCCTGCGAGGAGCGGGGGCGCGACATGCCCTCTGGATCGACCGCAGAGGGGTGGAACTTGACCGGAACAGGTGCCGAAGCAGCTGCGGCGGGCCTTGGCCCGCCGCAGCGACATCGGATCCGATATCGGCTACCAGTTGGTGCCGTTGCACCCGCCATTTGTGGCGGCCGACCCGTCGCACGACCGGGTCACGGTGCCGTTGGTGTTCTTCACGATCGTAAAGCTGTTACCCGACTTCGAGTGCGCGACGATCTCGTAGGTCGCGCCGCCGCTCGTGGCCGACGCCTCGACCTGCCCGGGGCCGGTCCCGATATCGAGACCGGTGGGATTCAGCGCGCCGGCGGTGACGCAATCGGTGTACGACTGCTTCTGGGTGAAGCACGACTCGATGTGCGACACCAGGTTGCGCGCGTCGGACTTCGCCGATCCGTCCTGACCCTTGGCGCGCTGGCCCAGGAACGCCGGCAGGGCGATCGCGGCCAGGATGCCGATGATCAGGATCACGACGAGGAGCTCGATGAGCGTGAAGCCCCTCTCCTCGTCGTGGATGCGCTCGCGGAGCTTGCGCATGTGACACCTCCTCCTTGGCGTAGGTCACGATGCAGCCCTACGACGAACCGAGGCGGGCCTCGCGGCCCGCCCCGGTGATCGTCTGGCTACTCGGTTGGCTCTACCAGCTGGAGCCGTTGCAACCACCGTTGTCGACGCCGCCGGACGTGCTGCACGTGCGCACGCTGGTGCCGGTTCCGGTCTTGGTGATGATGAACGTGTTACCCGACTGGGACTCGGCGGTGATCACGTACGTGTCGGCCGCGGTCGGGTTGAAGCCGACCTTGCCCTTGCCGGGCTTGCCAGCCGCGTAGACGACGTCGAGGCCTGTGCTGCCGATCGTGCCGGCAGTGCACTGGGTGTAGTTCTGGGTCTGGGCGAAGCAGGACTCTGCCTGCGACACCATGTTCCTGGCATCGGACTTCGCCGAGCCGTCCTGGCCCTTGGCGCGCTGGCCGAGGAACGCCGGCAGGGCGATCGCGGCCAGGATGCCGATGATCAAGATGACAACGAGGAGCTCGATGAGAGTGAAGCCCTTCTCGCTGTGCATACGCTCGCGGATCTTCCGCAGCATGTTGTCTTCCTCCTTGTGAGGTGACTGGGTCTGGGGTCTGGGTCGCCAGTCGCCGCGGAAGACCGTGGTGCTCTGGCTTGGCCTCCTGATCGACCCCCGTCGCGGTTTCCTTTAGGCGCGGGCCGCTCCGCTCGCATCAGATATCCGTCTACCGCGCCGTGCTCGTGCAGTGCTCAAGGCCACGCGCCGCAGGGCCGATCCGATCCCATGCAGCGCGCCGCCCTAGCCCTCGCCGTCACAGCGGTGGTAGCCCTGTCACTGCGCGCGAGCGCGGGGATGGAGCCCGGTCTCGACTACTTCTCCGACGCCAGCGCGGCGATCGACGCGCTCGTACGCGGCGACCTCGACGGCTTCTTCGCCAGCCAACCGCTGATGGGCAGCTTCTCGCTGCTGCTGCGCGCGCCGTTCGTCGCGCCGGTCTTCCATGGCAGCCTCTCGACCGTCTACTTCGCCGGCGCGTTGCCGTGCGTGCTCGCGACCGTCGTCCTCGGCCTCGCGCTCGCACGCATGCTCGCCGACCGTGGCCAGCCGCCGGCCGTCCAGGGCCTGGTGGCTGGCCTCGCGGTCGTGAACCCGCTCACGTTCCGGGCGCTGCACTGGGGCCACCCCGAGGAGCTGCTCGCGGGCGCCCTCTGTGTCGGTGCGGTCCTGGCGGCGCTGCGCGAGCGCGAGCTGCTCGCCGGCCTGCTGCTCGGGCTGGCACTCGCGACCAAGCAGTGGGCGCTGATCGCGGTCCTCCCCACTCTGCTCGCGGCGCCCAGGCGCCGGCTGCTGCTCGGCTCGGTGGCCGTCGCGGCGGCCGCCGTGCTGACGCTGCCGCTGCTGCTCGCCGACGGTGACCGGTTCGCCGCCGTCGCCGAGAGCGCGGCCGGCCAGGACGCGATCGGAGTCTCGACCACGCCCTGGAACGTCTGGTGGCCGCTGGCCGACCTCGTCACGCTCCCGGGCCTCGCCGAGCGCTGGCTCGCGCCCGACTGGGTCGCGACGATCTCGCATCCGCTGATCGTCCTCGCCGCGCTGCCGCTGTCCGCCCTGGTCTGGCTGCGGCGCGACCGCCGCGCCGACGACGCGCTGCTCCTGCTCGCCCTGCTCTTCCTGCTGCGCTGCCTGCTCGACAACTGGAGCAACGACTACTACCACGTGCCCTTCTTCCTCTCGCTGCTGGCCTGGGAGACCGTGCGCCGGCCGGGCGTTCCGCGCCTGTCGCTCGCCGTGGCGGTCCTGCTTGGGATCAGCTTCTGGCCCGAGCAGGTGCAGATCTTCGCCGGCTCGGTCGATGACGCGCCGCTGCTGTTCGCCGTCTACATGGCTTGGGCCCTGCCGCTCGCCGCCGGGCTGGCGCTGATGCTGTACCGGCCCGGGGTGCTGCGCCAATACCATCGGCACGATGGATCTCCGGCGAGCCCTGCTGCTGTTCGCGATCGTGCTGGGCCTGGCCGCGATCGCGAGCTCGATCACGCGCCCGTCTGACCGCGATGCCGACGACGCAACCGTGACGACGAGCGGCGACGAGGCCCGGCCCTCCGCCACGCCCAGCCCGGGAGCCGCTCCACTCGACCCCACGACGATCCGGTTCGCGTCCGGCGGCGGGCGCGAGTCGCGCAAGCTCGAGCGAGGGCGTCCCGCGACCGTTCTCGTCAAGGTCGATGCCCCGGGGCAGGTCGAGATCCCCAGCCTCGGGCTGACTCAGCCGGCAGAGCCAGTCACGCCGGCGCGCTTCGACGTGCTGGTGCCACAGGCCGGTAACCACAAGATCCTGGTGCGTCCGGCCGACGGCGGTGCTCTGGAGGCTTCGATCGGCACACTGAAGGTCGTCGCGGGCTCCTGATCGGTGGCTCTCGCGGCGTCGCTACCGACGTCGGCTAGCGCCCCGCCGGATCCCGCTCGCGCGCCTGCCCCGAACCCGTCGAGCCCCGCGAAACGCCCGCTAACCTCGGGTGAGCACCCGGCGCTGTGGCCCCCTGCGGCGTCGGGTGCTTGTCAGCTCCGAGCCCTGAGCACGATCCCGTTTCCGGACGGGTCTCGAAGCTCCAAGGACCCGTCGACGCGCCGCGGGTCCGCGTCGCCCGCCTCGAGGCGCTCGGCGGTGCGCTCGACCGCTCCGCTGTCCGGCAGCTCGACCACGAACGAGCGCAGTCCCGTCGCGCCCGCAGGCGGGGACGCCGCCCCCTCCCCAGCCCACGTGTTGAGCCCGATGTGGTGGTGGTAGCCGCCCGCCGACAGGAACAGCGCCCCGGGATATCCGCGCGCGGTGGGCTCGAATCCGAGCAGCTCCGCGTAGAAGCTCTCGGCCGCTCGAAGGTCGGCGACCTGAAGGTGCACGTGGCCGATGCGGGTGCCGGCGGGCAGCGCGCTCGGCGACAGGTCGGACGCGTCGCCGAGTGGCGCGACGTCCGCGCGGAGCTCGTCGATCAGGCCGCGAAGGTCTAGCGGCAGGGTCGCCATCCGCAGCTCGCCGCCGTCGTGGCGCCACTCGTCGCGCGGGCGATCGCGGTAGATCTCGATCCCGTTGCCCTCCGGGTCGGTCAGGTAGAGCGCCTCGCTGACGAGGTGGTCTGATGCGCCGGCCAGCCGGCCGCCCGCCTCGGCCACGCGCCGCAGCGAGCGCGCCAGCTCCGCCCGGTCGGGGACGAGGATCGCGAGGTGGAACAGGCCGGTAGTCCCGGGCGGTCGCGGCGGCGCGGCCGGGTCCCGCACCAGCTCCACGAGCGTGCGCCCCTCCTCGCCGGCGAGTGCCGTGACCGGGCCATCGCGATCGAGCGTGCGCAGCCCGATAACCCGCTCGTAGAACTCGCGCGTGCCGTCGAGGTCGCGGACCGTGAGGCTCACCGGCCCGATGCTCGTCTGCGGATCAATCGACATGGCGCTCGATCCAGGCTACCCCGGAAGGAAGCTCAGCCCGGGCGGAGGCGGCCGAAGCCCGGCACGAAGCGCCCGACGCGCGCGGCATAGCTCGAGTACTCCGAGCCGTGCGTACGCAGCAGGTACGGCTCCTCGACCACGCGCACCTGCAGCTCGAGTGCGATGAAGAGCGCGGCGAGGCCAGCGAGCGCTACGACGCTCGGGACCATCGCCGCAAGACCGGCCGACGCCGGCAGCATCGCGGCGAAGATCGGGTTGCGCACCACCCCGAAGGGACCGCCGGTGACCAGCTCGGTGCGCGAGCGCTCGTCGACGCCGATCCGCCAGGAGGAGCCCATCGCGGCCTGGGCCAGGAGCGTGCCCGCGAGCCCAACCGCGAACAGCGCGATGCCGACCGCGTGCACGAGGCCGCCGTCGAGCGCCTCGAGCGGCTCCGCGACGCCTGCAAGCGCCAGTACCGGCGCGGCGAGGCCCAGCGCGAGCGCAACGCCGAACAGGACGCCGGCAAGCCACTCGGCGGATCCAGGCCTGCCGCTGATGCCCTCGAAGCCCGACGACCCGGTGCGGCGCCACTGCAGCCAGCTCCGCAAGCCGAAGGCGAGCGCCAGGTAGAGGCCGTACGAGAGCAGCGCGACGGTCGCCATCGCTACAGCTCCCGCCCGGCGCCCGACGGGTGGAGCGCTCCGTTGCCGTGCTCGTCGTTGCCGTGCAGTACCGCGTGGCCCTTGCCACGTGCGATCAGCCAGCGGTTGACCGGGTAGGCGACGACGCCGGCGATGACGAGCGCGACCGCGAGCGCGCCCCAGAAGAGCGGACTGTCGAGGCCGGCCTCCATCGCCCCCGGCACGGCGAGCATGATCGCGTTGTCGACTATCTCCATCGTCGCGATGCTCAGCGTGTCGGCGGCAAGCGCGATCGGCACGACCGCGGCGAACGCCATCCCCGCCCGCAGCAGCGGCAGGCTCGTCAGGCCGTAGCCGAACAGGAACGCGAGCGCGACCGCCAAGGCGACGGTCCCCCACTCCGAGAACCCGAGCGCGGTCCCCAGCACCATCCCGGTCACCTCGCCGATCGCGCAGCCGGTCAGGCAGTGCAGCGTGGCGCTGATCGCCACGCGCGTCAGTTCGCCGCCCGAGGTGGGCATCTCGTGCTCGTGGTGATGCACCGTCGCGGCTTCCATGACATCCTCCTTGGTAGATACCCCCCTGGGGTATAGGAGGATCAAGGTAGCAGCTCCTTTCGACGCCTGTCAAATACTCCGGGGGAGTATCCTGCGCCTGATGAACGACACCGATGCTCCGCCCCAGGGCTATGCGCCACAGAAGGATCGGCTTGCCAAGCGCCTGCGCCGTGTCGAAGGTCAGGTACGGGGAATCACCAAGATGGTCGAAGGCGATCGCTATTGCATCGACGTCCTGCAACAGGTATCGGCGGTCAAGGCTGCGCTCGACAAGGTCGCGCTCGGCCTGCTCGATGACCACGTGCGCAGCTGCATGATCGCCGGGGCCACCGACGCGCAACGCCGCGAGGAGATGACCGCTGAGCTGACGA
>DASQKV010000029.1:0-15607 GCA_035630335.1 Thermoleophilaceae bacterium
GCTCGAGAGCGGCCCGACGTGCACGACGTCCTCGATCAGCAGCTTCACGCCGACCAGCCCGAGGACGACGGCGATCGTCTCGTCGAGGTAGCGGAAGCGCCGCATCAGGCCCTCGACGAGGACGAACAGCGCGCGCAGTCCGAGCAGGGCGAACACGTTGCCCATCCAGATGACGAACTCGTTGCGCGTGATCCCGAAGGCGGCGGGGATCGAGTCGATCGCGAAGGCGATGTCGGCCGCCACGATGGCGGCCAGGCAGAGGAAGAGCGGCGTGGCGTGCAGCCGCCCGTCCGGACGCACGAACCACTTGTTGCCCTCGTACTCGTCGGTCACCGGGAACACGCGGCGCACGAGACGCACGATGAGGTTCTTCGACGGGTCGACGTTCTCGCTGACGCCGCGCCAGATCCGGTAGGCGAGCAGGATCAGCAGCACGCCCAGCAGGTAGAGGACGAAGTGGAACTGCTCGATCAGCGCGACACCGCCGAGGATCGCCAGGCCGCGCAGCACGAGCGCGAAGACGATGCCGAAGAACAGCAGCCGCGCCCGCAGCTCCACCGGCGTGCCGAAGTACGCGAAGAGCAGCAGGAAGACGAAGAGGTTGTCGAGCGACAGCGAGCGCTCGATCAGGTAGACGGTCGTGTAGAGGACGGCGTCCTCGCCACCCTCGAGCGCCCAGACGACGAGCGCCGCGGCGAGGCTCAGGACGAGCCAGCCGATCGACCACCAGACCGCCTCGGAGAAGTTGGGCTCGCGTCCGCGGGCGAAGAAGTGCAGGTCGAGCCACAGGAAGACCAGCAGCGCGACGATCAATGCCGCCCAGGGGGCGATGTCCTCGAGGATCATCGGGCCCGCACGCTACAGACCGCTAGCGGACCAGCTCGGCGCAGCGGGTGATCGCCTCGGCGTCGTCCGGCCGCGCGCGCTCGAGGCACTGGCCGTAGCGCTCGAAGACGTCGGCTCCGGCGTCGCCTGGCGTGGTGCCCGTGCCCGGCGCCTCGTCTCCGGTGTCCGGTGTCGTCGTCGCGCCGTCGTCGCCGGCCCCGCCGAGCGCGTCGCCGGCGATCGAGCCGAGGCTGCCGAGCTGGCTCGTGAGGTCGGAGAGCGGCCGCGACTCCGACGGCGGCTCGACCTCTTGGTCGCCGCCGACGTCGCGAAGCTCGGCGGACAGCCGTATCGACGCCCCGGCGATGCCGCCGGCGTCCTGGCGGTCGTCCTCGGGCACCGAGACCTCGACCCTCGCCGAGAGGCGCCTGATGACGTCGTCCCGCTTGCCGACGTAGACGTCGAAGGTCGGATTCTCGACCCGCTGCGTCAGGCGCTCGACGTCCGCCCGCCCAAGCGGCTGCGCGTCGTCACCGCCGAGGCCGCCGGCCGAGCGCCTGAGGAGGCCGTTGAGGTCGTCGACGAGCGCCTCGACGTCGAGCGTCCCGCTCACGTGCTCGGTCGCGACGCCGTCGATCTGCTCCTCGCCCTCCAGCGACGCGTCGACGACCCACCGGCCGGGGTCGAGGCCGAGGTCGGAGAGCGAGCTCCCGTCCCCCCTGCCATCGCGCGACAGCCGGCGGTTGTTGCGCGCGACCTGCTCGGGCGGCAGCTCGTAGAAGTCGCCGCCGAACTTCAGGAAGACGCGGTCGCCCGTCGACAGCAGGCCCGACTGGATCGTCTGGCCGGCGCCCTGGGCGTCAATGCCGACGTCCAGGTCGAGCTGCGGAAGCGCGTCCTCCGACTTGACGTACGGGCCGGTGGCCTGGACCCGGAGCGGCTCGTCGAAGCCCTCGAGCCCCTCGATCTCGATCTGCGCGTCGATGTCAACGTCGGCGCTGTCGATCGGCTGGCTGAACGCGCGGTCCAGCAGCGCCTGGGCGTCGCTCCCGTCGGTGCCGCCTCCGTCCGCGGCGCCGCCCGAGCTGCCCCCGCACGAGGCGACGACGAGGGCCGACAGCGCGAGCGCGGCCGCCAGGAGGACGACCGTCCGTCGCCGTCGAAATGCCATTCGGATGGTCACAGTGTGGGAGGCAGGGAAGGGAGGGCTGAGCCTAGCGAGCGATCGCGGCCGCCACGCAACTTCTATGCCCTACGTAGGTTGGGACAGAGGATGACCCGCCGCCTCGGCCCGATTTCGACTGCCCTCGCCTGCCTCGTCGCGGCGGTGGCGGCGGGCCCGGCGCAGGGGCAACCTGCAGAGCCGGCTCCCAAGCCGGAGATCGCGACCGCGCAGGGGCCGGCCCAGGCCGGCGCGGTACAGGAGCGCGCGGCCCGGGACACGGTCCGCGTCCGCACTGCCGCCGAGACTCGCCGGCAGCGGCGTGCCCGGCGGCGCGCCGAGCGCCGTGCCCGTCTCGCCACCAGCCGCGCCCTGGCCAGGGCGCGCGACCGCTACGCGATCTCGCTCGCCGACTACGACCGCTACCGGCGGTTGGTGTCGCGCGCCCGCACCACCCACCGGCGTCTGCGCGGCGCGCGCAAGCGGGAGCTCGGCGCCGTGATCGCGCTCGTCGACGGGATCGCGCTGAGCCGTCAACTGACCTCATGGCGCATGCCGGCCGTATTCCTGATCCTGCGGCGCAATGTGCAGTACTGGCCCCGGATGCCGTTCCCCGCCAACCGCGACCGGGTCAGCTTCCGCGGCAGCCGACTGCAGTTCGAGTACTACGCCGGCAACGGGCTCCAGCTCCAGCCGTTGGTCAACTTCAAGGAGGCGAACTTGATGCACGGCGCGTGCGTCAAGGACACCGGCATTCCATGCGATCGCGCGGGGCTCGTGCAGCTGCTCGACGAGCTGATCGCCACCTCGGCTCAGCGCGGCGGCTTCCGGACCTGGGAGTACTACTTCCACTTCGGCGGCGGCCGGCCGCCGTGGATCAGCGGCATGGCGCAGGCGACGGCGATCCAGGCGTTCGGGCGCGCGTCCCAGCTGCTCGGCGACAAGCGCTACCTCGAGCAGGCCCGCGCCGCCTTCGGGGCGTTTCGCCAGCCGCCGCCGACCGGCGTGCGGACCGTCGGGCCGTTCGGCGGCGTGCACTACCTGCAGTACTCGTTCGCACCGCGGCTCTACATCATCAACGCCTTCCTGCAGTCGCTGATCGGGCTCTACGACTACGCGGGCATCACCGGCGACGCGACCCCCCGGCGCCTGTTCCTCGAGGCCGAGCCCGAGGCCCGGCGCGAGCTGCCGGCGAACGACGTCGGCGACTGGTCGACCTACTCGTATGGCGGGGCGGAGTCGACCCGCGAGTACCACGAGCTGCTGCGCGAGTTCGCCGCCAGCCTCTGCAGCCGCCTGCGCTCCGACGTGTACTGCGACACCGCGCGGGCGTTCCTCGGCTACACAACCGACCCAGCCGAGATCGAGCTGCTCGGTCCGGAGACGGTGACCAAGGGCGTCCCGGCCCAGGTGCGGTTCTCGGTCTCGAAGCTGTCGGCGGTCCAGGTGACGATCACGCGCGACGGCAAGGTCGCGTTCGACAAGCTCGGAACCTTCCGCCGCGGCGAGGGCGCCTTCACCTGGACCCCGCGCGCGACCGGCGTCTACCGCATCCGCGTCGCCGCGAAGGAGCTGCGCACCGGCCAGGGCCTGCGCAGCAGCGTCGCCGGCGTGGCCGAGTCGTTCGCGCCGTAGCCGGGTCGCAGCGGCCGACTCGCCATACGATGCGCGACGGATGGCGCCGCGGACGATCCTCTACACGGGCAAGGGCGGAGTCGGCAAGACCAGCGTCGCCGCTGCCACTGCCCGCCGCTGTGCGGCCGCCGGGATGCGCACGGTCGTGCTGTCGACCGATCCGGCGCACAGCCTGTCCGACTCGCTCGGGGTGGCGCTCGGCAACGAGCCGACCGAGATCGCGCCGAACCTGTTCGGTCAGCAGGTCCAGGCCCAGGACGAGATGGAGCGCCACTGGGAGGCGGTGTCCGACTGGCTCGGCGACCTGCTCGCCGACCGCGGCGTCGACCGCATCTCCGCCGAGGAGCTGACCGTCCCGCCGGGGATGGACGAGCTGTTCTCGCTGTTGCAGATCAAGCGCCACCACGACGAGGACGAGTTCGACGTCGTGATCGTCGACTGCGCCCCGACCGGCGAGACGCTGCGGCTGCTGTCGTTCCCGGACGTCTGCACCTGGTGGCTGGAGAAGGTCTTCCCGTTCCGCGGCAAGCTCGTCGCCGCGGCCCGGCCGCTCGCGCGCACCGTCCTCGACATGTCGCTCCCGAGCGAGGCCGTCTTCGAGGAGGTCGAGCGGCTCGCGAACAACCTCGTCGCGATGAACGCGATCCTGCGCGACCGCTCGTGCACGTCGGTCCGGCTGGTGGTCAACCCCGACCGGATGGTGATCAACGAGGCGATGCGGACGTTCACCTACCTCAACCTCTACGGCTACCTGACCGACGCCGTGATCGTCAACCGGGTGCTGCCCGAGGAGGCCGCGACGGGCTACTTCGCCGACTGGCGCGAGATCCAGCAGGAGCACATGGAGCTCGTGCGCTCGGGGTTCGCCCCGGTCCCGGTGCTGACCGCCTCGCATCTGCCGCGCGAGGTGATCGGCGGCGAGACGCTCGACCTGCTCGGCGACGAGCTGTTCGACGGCCAGCCCGCCCACGCGCTGCTGCACTCCGAGCTCGCCCGCGAGCTCACGAGCGAGGACGGGCGCGCGACGCTGCGGCTGCCGCTGCCGTTCGCCACCCGTGACGAGATCGATCTGAAGAAGGTCGGGCTCGAGGTGATCGTCCGCGTCGGCGCCCAGAAGCGGATCGTCATGCTCCCGCCCGCTCTGGCAGGCTACGAGACCAGCGGCGCGCGGTTCAAGGACGGCGCGCTGGAAGTCGTCTTCGAAAGGGCCTCCGATGGAGAACCGGCGGACCACACCTGAGACCGACGATCTCTACGGGCACGACCCGGGCGGCGACGGCGCAGGATCGCCACCGCCGCCACGCGATCCAGACCCGGCAGCGCTGTTCATCCTGCTCGACGCGCTACGCCTCGCCGCGCCCGCCGACCTTCAAGACCGCCTGACGGCGCTGATCCGCGAGGCGCTGCTGACCCTGCGCGCGCTGATCGACCGCTACCTCGAGCGCCTCGACCAGACGCCGACTGAGCGCAAGGTCGAGGACATCCCGATCGACTGACCGAGGGTCAGCCGCTCACTGGTCGAGGCGGTCGCGCTCCGGCGCCTCCCAGCGGTCGGCCTCAGGATCGTGCGATGGATGCGGCTCGCTGGTGCTGTGTGAGCCGGTCGAGGGGTCCGCGTCTGGGCCGCGCGGGTCCTCACGCGTCTCGTATGGATCGGGCCACTCGGTCGGGTCCGGCTCCCCGACGGGGTTGTTGAGCGCGTGGTGGGGGTCGCGATCGCGGCTGCGGTCCTCGTCGTCCTCCATCGGCGGCTCAGGAAAGCCGGATGCGGCCGTCCCGGGCGGCGCAGTTTCGGGGTTGCGGTTGGCTGAGGTCTCTCGGTCTTGGTCTCCCATGCCGATGTCGTACCCGCCGTCGGTGCTACGAAACGGCGTCGGTTGTTAGGGTGGCCTAAGACAAGTTCTCGCCGATTTTCGCGGCTCCGCCCCCCATGTCCAAGACCGCCAAGAAGCTCAAGCCGAAGAAGAAGTGCTGCACCTCCAAGCCGCGCTGCCGGCGCTGCCCGGTGCGCCTGAAGGCCGAGGCCAAGAAGCGCGATCGCAAGCGCCGCAAGAAGAAGCAGGGCTAGGCCGGCGCTACGCTTCGCGCCAGTGGCTGGCCGGCACAAGACCTGGATCCTCACGGGATCGGTCGAGAACTTCCGCGCGACGCGCGAGCACGGCTTCAAGCTGATCGGAATGAAGCAGCGGCGCCGCCGTCAGGCCGAGGAGTTCGAGCCCGGCGACGAGATCGTCTTCTACATCACAGTCGTGCAGGCGTTCGCCGGCATCGTGCGTGTGACCTCCGAGCTGTTCGAGGACCGCACGAAGGTCTGGCCCGGCAAGCCGGGCAACCCAGATCCCTACCCGTGGCGGTTCGAGACCGAGCCGGTGGTGGTGCTCGACGAGCCGCAGTTCGTCCCGGCAATCGAGCTGGCAAGCGACCTCGAGCACGTCGGCAAGTGGCCCGCCGAGCACTGGCGCCTCGCCTTCCAGGGCCAGCTGCGGACGGTCTCGGAGGCGGACGCCGCGCTGCTGGAGCGGCGCATCCGGGCGGCCGCCGGCGCCACCGCCGCGGCGTGACCACCGCCGACGCCCACGGCGGTCGCCTGGCCGGCCTGCTCGAGACCTGGAGTCGCCTCCACGTCGAGCAGCGCGTGGCGGCGGTGGCCGCGGCGCTGCTGATCGTCAGCACCCTCGGCCCGTTCTCGTTCGTCGAGGCGGCCGAGATCCTCGCGGCGGGAGCGGTCCTGCTGCTGCTCAAGCAGCGAGCCGACGGACGCGCGTTCCACCTCCCCTTCGGAGACGGCACTGCGGTCTTCGCCGCCGGCATTTGGTGCGGAGTGCTGATCGCGACGCGGATCTTCGACCGTCCGCCGGGGATGACCGTGCTGGCGCTGGTCTGCGCGCTCCTGCTCGCGGCGGCCGGCCTGCGCGAGCGCGCCAAGCGCGCCCCCGACGACCTGCCGGAGGGGCTCGTCCGCATGCCGCCGGAGCCGTCCGGAACGCCGATGGTGTCCGGACGAGGGCAGCCCGCGGCGCCGGCGCCTGGCTCTGCCGTGCCGATCCCGCCGGAGGGATCGGCCACGGCGCCGCGCTCGACTGCGGCAGCGACCGCGAAGCCGAGCGGCGGCAAGCCCAAGCGACCGAAGCGAAGCGACCCCGAGCCTGAGGCGACCCGTCAGCTGTCGCTCGACGAGGACGTCACGACCTCGCTCTCGGACGGCTCCGCGGAGCCGCCCGCCGAGCCCGAGCGCTAGACCTCGGAGACGGGGCGCGGCCCGGGGCCGACGTACTTCGCGGTCGGGCGGATCAACCTGCCCTCGCGCTTCTGCTCGAGCACGTGCGCGGCCCAGCCGCCGACGCGTGCGCACGAGAACAGCGGCGTGAACAGCTCCGGCGGCACGTGGGCGAAGTCGAGCACGACGGCGGACCAGAACTCGACGTTGGTCGCCAGGACGCGATCCGGCTTGCGCGCCTGCAACTCGGCGAGCGCGGCCTGCTCGAGCGCCTCGGCGACCTCCAGCCGAGGGGCGCCGATCTCGCGCGCCGTCCGGCGCAGGACGCGGGCGCGCGGATCCTCGGCGCGGTAGACGCGGTGGCCGAACCCCATCAGCCGCTGACCGTCGTCGAGCGCGTTCTTGACCCACGCCTCGGCGTCGCCGCTGCGCTCGACCTCGTCGAGCATCGTCAGCACGCGCGAGGGGGCGCCGCCGTGCAGCGGGCCCGAGAGCGCCCCAACGGCGCCCGAGAGCGCCGCGGCGACGTCGGCCCCCGTCGAGGCAATCACCCGCGCCGTGAAGGTCGAGGCGTTCATCCCGTGCTCTGCCGCCGAGATCCAGTAGGCGTCGATCGCGGCGACATGGCGTGGATCGGCCTCGCCGCGCCAGCGGATCAGGAAGCGCTCGGGGATCGACGTGCCTTCGTCGATCTCGGACTGCGGCACCGGCGGCTTGCCGCCGCCGCGCGCGGACTGGGCGACGAACGACAGCGCCATCACCGAGACCTTGGCGAGGTCCTCGCGCGCCTGCTCCTCGGAGATGTCGATTACCGCCTGCAGGCCCCACTCCGGCGCCAGCGTCGCGAGCGCCGCCTGGAGGTCGGCGCGCGGATCGCCGGTGCGGACGGATAGCGGATGCGGGATCGCGGGCGGCAGGCCGGGATCGAACGAGCCGTCGACGAGCAGGCCCCAGACCTTCTCGAACGGAACCGCGCCGACGAGGTCCTCGATGTCGACCCCGCGGTAGCGGAGCGCACCGCCCTCCTTGTCCGGCTCGGCGATCTCGGTCGCAAACGCGACCACGCCCTCGAGACCCGACTGCACCTCCGCGACCTCAGCCATTCAGCCTCCTAGTGGGTAATCGCCAGTAGAACCGGCACGAGCACAGTGGCACCGAAGATCAGCGCGATGCCGAACGCGACCATAGCGCGCGACCTGAGCACATGGCCGGCGACGCCGATCAGGAACCCCGCGCCCAGGATGGCCAGGAAGGCCCTCGGCGAGACCCTGAACCCACCGCTCTGATCGGGACCGGCGTTGGGGTCCAGGAAGGGGGCCTGCGCGAGCAGGCTGAACAGGCCGGACACAGGTCGAAAGTATCCTTTGCCGCGTGAGCTCGGAGCTCCAGTCGATCGAGGAGACCCGCGCGGGCCTCGAGCGCGCCGGCTACCTCGCCGACGAGTCGACCGCGCTCGTCTCGTTCCTCGCCGGCCAGCTCGGCAAGCCGGTGCTCGTCGAGGGGCCGGCGGGCGTCGGCAAGACCGAGCTCGCGAAGGCGCTCGCGCGCGCCACCGGGCGCAAGCTCGTGCGGCTGCAGTGCTACGAGGGACTCGACGAGGCGAAGGCGCTCTACGAGTGGAACTACCGCAAGCAGCTGCTGCGGATCCAGGTCGAGGCCTCCGACGCCGGCTGGCAGGAGGTCCGCGACGACATCTTCGGCGAGGAGTTCCTGCTCCCCCGCCCGCTGCTGAGCGCGATCTCAGAGTCCGAGCCGGTCGTGCTGCTGATCGACGAGATCGACAAGACCGACCAGGAGTTCGAGGCGATGCTGCTCGAGGTCCTGTCGGACTTCCAGGTCTCGATCCCGGAGCTCGGCGTCGTCGAGGCGACGACGCACCCGCTCGTGCTGCTGACGTCGAACAACTCGCGTGAGCTGACCGAGGCGCTCAAGCGGCGTTGCCTCTATCTCTGGCTCGACTACCCGGCGCTCGAGCGCGAGCTCGAGATCGTGCGGCTGCACGCGCCCGATCTCGGCGATGAGGTCGCGCGCAAGCTCGTCGAGGTCGTGCACATGGTGCGCGGACTCGACCTCAAGAAGCCGCCCTCGATCGCGGAGTCGATCGACTGGGCGCGCGCACTGCTGCTGCTGGGAGCCGAGGACGTCGACCAGGAGACGCTCAAGCAGACGATGAGCGTGATCGTCAAGCACCGCACCGACCTCGACCTCGTGGCCGAGCGCGTCGGGGTGAAGTTGACCGATGGCCTCGTCGGATCCAAGCCGGCCGGCTAGCGCCGGCCTCTACGGCCGCATCCCGCCGGCGCCGGGGCCGGCCGGAATGGCCGCGCGCCTGCTCGAGCTGGCCGACGAGCTGCGCGGCGAGGGGATGGCGGTCGGGACCTCGGAGCTGATGGACGCCTTCGCGGCGCTGGGCCACGTCAGCTGGACCGGTCGCGAGGACTTCTTCGAGGCGCTGGCGGCGACGCTCGCGAAGTCGCAGGACGACCGGCGCGTGCTCGAGGTCGTCTTCGACCGCTTCTTCTTCCGCGCCGCCGAGCGCGAGGCCGTCGAGCGCGGGGTCAGGGAGGGCCCGGGCCGTGAGGGCGGTGACGCGGACGCGGCCGAGCTCGACTTCGAGTCGCTGCGCGAGCGGATCCGCGACACGCTGCGCGATGCCAACGCCCCAGAGGGCCAGCTGCGCGACCTCGCGCGGCTCGCGATCGCCGCCTTCGGCCGTCAGGGCGAGGGGTCGGGCGTGATCGGCGTCGACGTCCAGCGGATCCGCCGCACGCTCGGGCTGCGCGGCGAGCAGGCTGGCGCCGAGCTGCCCGAGCCGGACGCAGTCCCGCGCGAGCGCTTGCGCGAGTTCGAGCAGCTCGTGCGGCGCGAGCTCGAGCGGGCGCTGATCGAGCGGACCGAGGCGCTGCCACCCGCCAAGCCGCTGCACGAGCTCGATCGCGCGCTGCCGACGGGTCCGGCGCAGGATCTCGCCGCCGTCCACCGGGTCGTGGCCCAGCTGCGCCGCCGGCTTGCGACCCAAGGTCGCGAGAACCGCGGCCGCAGCCGCTCGTCGGCGATCGACGTCCGGCGCACGATGCGCGCGTCGCTCCAGACCGGCGGCGTCCCGCTCGACCTCAAGTACCGCCCCAAGCGTCCGCGACGGCCGGAGCTGCTCGTCCTCTGCGACGTCTCGACGAGCGTCACCAGCGCCAGCGTCTTCTTCCTCTCGGTCCTGCACGCCCTGCACGACTCGTTTCGCAAGCTGCGCTCGTTCGTCTTCGTCGAGCGGATCTCCGAGGTGACCGAGGTCTTCGAGCGCGAGCGCTCCTTCGAGGCCGTTTCGCGCGCGATCGCCGGCGACGCCGGCGTCGCCGACATCTCCGGCTACACCGACTACGGCCGCGTCTGGCTCGAGTTCCTCGACAAGGTCGTCGACGACCTCGATCCGCGCTCGACGGTGATCGTCCTCGGCGACGCCCGCACCAACGGCCGCGAGCCCCACGCCGCGGCCTTCGGCCTGATCTCCGAGCGCGCCGGCCGCACCTTCTGGATGAACCCCGAGCCCAAGCTCTACTGGAACTACGGCGACTCGGTCATGCAGGTCTACGAGCCCTACTGCACCGGCGTCTTCGAGTGCTGGACGACCAAGCAACTCGAGGGCTTCGTCAACGCGATCGCGGATCTGCGGCCGGTGCGGACCGGGGCGTGAGCCATAACACCCAAATTCCGTACTTGCCGCCCGCCGAGTCCACGGGTAGGCTGCGCCGTCTCCGACCACCGTCCCAAGGGGGATCTGTGAAGAAAGCTCGTTTCGTGTCCAAACGTCAGACGCTCCTGGGGGGCGCCGCGGCAGGCGTCCTGGCAGTCGGCCTCGCCGGCGGTCCCGCCGTCTTCGCGCAGGATCCCGGCACCACGCCCGAGCCGGCGACGATCACGATGACGAAGAACGGCAAGACCCTCCTGTTCGAGGCCCCGGACACGGTGCAGACCGGCCAGCCGCTGAAGATCGTCAACGCGACGAGCCCGCGCAGGGTTGGACCGCACACGTTCTCGCTCGTGCAGAAGAGCCTGCTGCCGGGCACCGTCAAGCAGTTCAAGAACTGCTTCACGCCGGGGAAGATCTGCATGCGGATCGCGAACGCCCACAAGCTCAACCCCAAGACCGAGAAGATCGGTCAGCCGCTGGTGGACCCGGGTGCAAAGGGCTGGAACCGGCAGTTCACCAAGAAGCGCAAGGGCGACTCGTGGTTCACCGAGAAGAAGGGTGAGACCTTTACCGCGAACGTCAGCGCCAGCGCCGGCAAGACGCTGAGCTTCCTCTGTGCCGTGCATCCGGACATGCAGGGCGAGATCGAGGTTGTCGCCGCGCCGTAGCAATCGAGGCTCCGCGAAGGAGGCTCCGCGGCGACGCGGAGCCCCTTCGCGCGCCTCCGTGTGAGCGCAATGCCACCCGGAGACGCACAGAGGACGCTCACGCGTCGCGAGGTCGTCGCGACCGCCGCCGCGGGCGCCCTGGCCCTCGGCCTCCCGGGAGGCGGGTTGGCGGGCGTACCGCGGCGGACCCGTCCACGGCCGTACCAGGCGCCGCTGCCGATTCCGGACGTGCTCACCGGCGCCAACCTCAGCATCCCCATACGCGAGGCCGCTGTACAGGTCCTGCCGGGCCGGCCGACGCGGATGTGGACCTACGGCGGCAGTTTCCCGGGGCCGACGATCCGCCGCCCGTCGGGAGAGGCGACCAGGGTTCGCTTCGCCCACCGGCTCGGTCCGCGTGCCGGTGAGCTGAGCGTCCACCTGCACGGAGGCCACAACCGCGCGAGCGAGGATGGCCAGCCGGGCGGGCTGACGGCGCGCCAGCCGCGATCGCTCTATTGCGACATCTCCCCCGGGCTGTCCGCCGCCGAGTCCGGCAACGACCTGCTGATCGAGCCGGGCGGCGAGCGCACCTACACCTATGAGCACATCGAGGACGGCGCGCCCGAGCGGGCCGCGTTCCAGTGGTACCACGACCACCGACTCGACCGCAGCGCACGCAACATCTGGCGAGGGCTGGCGGGGATGTGGATCCTCGACGACGACTTCGACGCCTCGCTGCCGCTGCCGCGCGGTCGCCGCGACCTGCCGCTGATGCTCTGCGACCGCTCCTTCGACCGCGACAACCAGCTGATCGACCCCTTCTCCACCGGGCTGCGACCGCCCGATGACGGGATCGCGGCGCGTCACGTGCTCGTCAACGGCGCCGTGGCGCCGTACCACGGAGTGTCGCCCCAGCGCTACCGGCTGCGGGTGCTGAACGCCTCCCAGTTCCGGTCCTACGACCTGCGCCTCACCCGCGGCCTGCGCATGGTGCAGATCGCGAGCGAGTCGGGGCTCATGCCACGTCCGCTCGAGCGCGCGGACATTCTGCTCGGCCCGGGCGAGCGAGCGGAGCTGATCGTCGACTTCGCCCCGGCTCGCGGCGAGCGGGTGGAGCTCGTCAGCGTCCCGCGCCGCAATGCTCCGCGAGCGCTCGGCTCCAGCGCCTACGTCGGGCGCCTGATGCAGTTCCGGGTCGGAACGCGACGGGCGCCGGACCGGACCGCGATTCCGGCCTCACTACGTCCCCTGCCGGCCTGGGTCGCCGACGCGCCGAGAAGCCCTTCGCACTCGTGGCGACTGAGCGTCGGCGGGGGCTTCAGGCCGAGCTGGCTGATCAACGGGCGCACGTTCGACCCGGCTCACGTCGAGGCGAGGGTTCGGCTGGGCGAGACGGTGACCTGGGAGATCCACAACAGGACCGCGGTCGCCCACCTCGTCCACCTCCACCACATGGACTGGTACATGCTCGCGCGCAACGGCAAGCGCCCTCCGCCGTGGGAGCGCTGCCTGAAGGAGACGTTCTTCCTCGATCCCGGCGATCGCGTCGTCGTCGCAGGAAAGGCCAGCGACTTCCCCGGCAAGTACCTCGTCCACTGCCACATGCTCGACCACGAGGACCACGGCATGATGTCCCAGTTCGAGGTGGTGCCCTAGGGCGTGACGGCGGCGCGCACCAGCGCTGCCATCCGGCTGTCCGGTGGAACCCACGCGACCTCCCAGAGGTTGTCCTCCGGGTCCAGGAAGTAGCCGGTGCGGCCGCCCCAGTCGGCGGTGTGAGGCTCACGGGAGATTCGCGCCCCGGCGGCCCGGGCGGTCTCGATCGCCTCGTCGACCTGGTCGATCTCGTCGACGTTGACCGCGGGGTTGAACCCGCGCAAGCCCGGCTGGGACGGTGCGGCCTCCAAGTTGGCGTCGGCGGCCAACCGGTCGAGCGGATAGAGCACCAGGACCGCCCCCCGCAGCCGGAACGCCGCCAGGTCGTCGAGCTCGATCGCCAGCTGCCAGCCGAGCGCGGCGTAGAAGTCGCGCAGCCGCGCCAGGTCGCGGGCGCCGATGGTGACGACGGTCAGCCGAGCGGGGACCACGGGGCGAGCCTACCGTCGGTCGTCGCCTGGGGCTCTCGACGACAGCCTGCTCCTGCCGATGCGGCGCTAGAGTCCCGCGAAACGACAGGGGGGCTCGCGGGGCAGCGGGCTGAGATAGCGCCTCTGGGACCACCCACCCGGCGCTGACCCTTCGAACCTGTGGGGTAATGCCCGCGAAGGGAGTGGATTTCCGGATGAACGTTGGGGCTCCCGTGACGGGGTCTCGCTCGGAGGCCGGCATCGGCGTGACGCTCAGCGGAGTGGCGCGGCGGTATCCGGCACGCAGGGGTGCCGACGTGGTGGCGCTCGAGGATTTGGACCTCGAGCTGCGAGCAGGCGAGGTGCTGGGCGTGGTGGGCCCGTCGGGCTGCGGGAAGTCGACGCTGCTCGAGCTGGTCGCGGGACTGCAGGAGCCGGACTCGGGATCGGTGACGGTCGGGGAGGAGAGCGATCCAGCCGGGCGGCGTGCGGCCTGCACGCTGATGCCCCAGCGCGACCTGCTGCTGCCATGGCGGGACGCGCTCGGCAACGCCGCCCTCGCGATCGAGGCGACGGGCACTCCGAGCCGCGAGGCGCGGGCGCGGGCAGAGCCGTTCTTCGAGCGCTTCGGGCTCTCCGACTTCGAGCATGCCCGGCCGGCGGCGCTGTCGGGCGGGATGCGCCAGCGGGTCGCGTTCATCCGCACCCTGCTGCCGGGACGGCCGCTGCTACTGCTCGACGAGCCGTTCGCAGCGCTCGACGCGATCACGCGGGCGGAGATGCAGCAGTGGCTCGCCAACGCACTCGCGGCCGAGCCGCGCACGGTGCTGCTGGTGACCCACGACGTCGAGGAGGCGCTGTTCCTCGCGGACCGCGTCGCCGTGCTGTCGCCGCGGCCGGGACGCGTGGTTGCCGAGCTCGACGTGCCCCTCCCCCGTCCGCGCGACCGGCGCGCCGCGGTGACGGACCCCGAGCTGGCGCGGCTGCGGGCGCGAGCGCTGGAGGCGCTGTCGTGATCCTCGCCACGACGCCGACCGCGGAGCGACGCACGTGAGGCGCGTGGTCCTCAGCGGGCTGCTGCTCGCCGCCTTCGTCGCGGCCTGGGCGTGGCTCGCGTCGCTGCAGTCGGTCGACGACCTGACGCTCGCCTCGCCAGGTGAGGTCGTGCAGGCGTTCGAGGACGACTGGTCGCTGCTGTGGGACAACGCCTGGGTCACGCTGACCGAGGTGCTCCTGGGACTGGCGATCGCCGTCGTGGCCGGCGTCGTGTTCGCGGTCGGCATGCACCTCAGTCGCGCGCTGCGTGACGCCGCCTATCCCCTGCTCGTCGGCTCGCAGGCGATCCCGATCGTCGTCCTCGCGCCGATCTTCGTGCTCGCCTTCGACTACGGGATCGGGCCGAAGCTCGCGATCGTCGCGCTGATCTGCTTCTTCCCGATCACCGTCAACCTGCTCGACGGCCTGCGCGCGGTCGAGCCGGAGCTGCTCAAGCTGATGCGCAGCCTGGGCGCGTCCCGCCTGCGCACGCTCCGCAGCGTCGAGCTGCCGGCCGCGCTTCCCTACCTGTTCAGCGGGCTCAAGATCGCCGCCGCCGTGTCTGTCATCGGCGCCGTCTTCGGCGAGTGGGCGGGCGCGGACGAGGGTCTCGGCCGGCTCGTGCTGCTCGGGAACAACCAGCTTCAGACCCCGCGGGTATACGCGGGGATCGTGATCCTCACCGTCATGGCGGTGGCGCTGTTCGCGCTCACAGCGCTTGCGGAGCGCGTCGCCTGTCCCTGGAACCGAAAGGAGCGCGCCGCATGAGACGACAGCTCGCGCTGATGCTGCTGGTTGCGGCGGTCCTCGCGGGCTGCGGCGAGAAGGAGGACGTGCTCGAGCCACAGGGCTCGAAGCACGTGGAGCTGATGCTCGACTACTTCCCGAACGCCGACCACGCCGGTATCTACGCCGCGCAGGCGGGCGGCGACTTCGAGGAGGCCGGCCTCGACGTGGAGATCCGCCAGCCGCCCGACCCGGCTGCGCCGATCAAGCAGGTGGCCGCTGGGCGCGTGGACCTGGCCATCTCGTACGAGCCCGAGGTGCTGCGGGCACGCGATCAGGGGCTGAGCGTGGTCAGTGTCGCCGCGATCGTCCAGAAGCCGCTCACCTCGATCATCTCGCTGCCGAAGGCCAAGATCCGCAAGCCGGCCGACCTCCAGGGCAAGACCGTAGGCACCGCCGGGATCGACTACCAGCATGCGTACCTGGAGACGGTGCTGCGCGAGGCGGGCGTGGCGGCGGACTCGGTGAAGGAGCGCAACGTGGGCTTCAGCCTCACCCCCGCTCTGCTCACCGGAAGGGTGGACGCCGTGCTCGGGGCGTTCTGGA
>DASQKV010000030.1:0-48321 GCA_035630335.1 Thermoleophilaceae bacterium
AGCGGGCAAAGGGCGACAACGGGTCCGCGCCGACGGCCTGGCGGCGCTCGGCGAGGCGGTTCGGCTCGGCGTAGACCAGCAGGCCGGCGGCGTCGAGCGCCGCGGCGAGCGCGCGCGCACGGCTCTTCGCGACCACGTGGGCGCCCGTCGCCGCGCTGCCGGTCTTGCGCGCGCCGTGGCGGCGCGCGATCGCCTGCGCGGCGCGGCCGGGCTTCGCGCCGATGAGCCAGGTGGCCGCGTCCGCGCGCACGGACGCCGCGGCGGCGTCGCCCGGCAGCACCATCGGCGCGCGGGGCGCGGCGACGGCCGGGGAGGCCATGACGAGCCCGAGCACCAGCGCGGCCGGGACAGGAATTCGGCGCATAGGCTCGGGCACTCTAGGGCCCCGGGCGCGCCGCCGGGCCGGCCCGGCGGCGCGAATCTGTCGGTGCGCGGACGTCTAGCCCGCAGCGACCGGGTCGGGCGCGGGCGCCGGCGCGTCGGGCACGAGGGCGTTCAGCCCGGTCTCGGCGCGCCCGATGATGAGCTTCTGGATCTGCGAGGTCCCCTCGTAGAGCGTGGTCACCCGCACGTCGCGGTAGTAGCGCTCGACGGGGTGGTCGTCGACGTAGCCCGACCCGCCGTGGACCTGGATCGCGAGGTGCGAGCAGCTCTGCGCGGCCTCCGTGGCGTAGAGCTTGGCGATCGAGGTCTCGGTCGTGCTCGGGCGCCCGCGGTCCTTGAGGTCGCCCGCGCGCCACACGAGCAGCCGCGCGGCGTCGGTCATGACCCGCTGCTCGGCGATCATCGCCTGGACGAGCTGGAAGGCGCCGATCGGGCGGCCGAACTGCTCGCGCTCCTTCGCGTAGGCGACCGAGGCCTCGAGTGAGCCCTGGCAGACGCCGACGCAGCCGGCCGCCACCGAGTAGCGCCCCGAGTCGAGCGCCGACATCGCGATCTTGAAGCCGTCGCCGACCTCGCCGAGCAGCGCCTCGTCGCCGACCTCGACGTCGTCGAGCGAGAGCGCCGCGGTGTCGGACCCGCGCAGGCCCATCTTGCCGTGGATCTCCTGGCTCGAGAAGCCGGCGCTGTCGGTCGGCACGAGGAAGCAGGCGAGCCCGCGGTGGCGCTTCGCCGGGTCGGTCTGGGCGAAGATGAGCGCGACCTTCGCGTAGTTGCCGAGCGAGATCCACATCTTCTGGCCGCTGATGACCCACCCGCCGTCCGTCTTGCGCGCGCGCGTCTTCTGGTTGGCCGCGTCGGAGCCCGTGTCGGGCTCGGTCAGGCCGAAGCAGCCGAGCGCCTCGCCGGAGCAGATGCCCGGGATGAAACGCTGCTTCTGCTCCTCGCTGCCCCACTTCGCGATCGCCGAGCCGACGAGCGAGGTGTTGACCGAGACGACGGTACGCGCGGAGGAGTCGGCGCGGCCGATCTCCTCGACGATCAGTCCGTAGGTGCGGTAGTCGATCCCGCGCCCGCCGTACTCCTCCGGCAGGATCGGGCCGATGAAGCCGATCTCGGCCAGCTTCGCCACCAGTTCGGTGTCGAAGCGGCCGCTGCGGTCGTTCTCGCGCGCCCGCGGCGCGATCTCATTGTCGGCGAACTCGCGGGCGGTGTCGCGGACCAGCCGCTGCTCGTCGGTGAGCTCGAAGTCGATCACGGCGGGCAGTCTAGACTCGGCCGATGGACGGGTTCGCGTGGCTGACGGTCGGCGGTCTGATCTTCGTCTTCCTGCTGTTCCTCGCGATCGGCAAGTGGTACCCCGGCTCCGGGGCCGAGCAGGTCGACTGGAAGCCGACGCGCTCGATCGAGACCGAGATCGAGCTCGAGCTCGACGACGTCGACCAGATGCTCGAGGCCAACAACGCCCGCCGGCGCGCATCTGGACGGCCCGAGCTGACCGAGGAGGGGCTGCGCGAGGAGGTCGCCGAGGAGGAGCGACGGATGCGGGAGCGGTCCGAGGAGGGGTAGATCTCGAGCGGCCGAGCCCGCCGTCGCCGGCTAGGACGCTCGCGCGGCGCGGCCGGCTAGGACGCCAGCGCGGCCGTCTCGCCGCTGTCGTCGGACCGCGGCTCGTAGTCCAACAGGAAGCGATCCGCGAGCGCCTCGACCAACCCAGGCAGGCGGCCCTCGTCGCGCGCAAGCTCGAGCTGGCGCCGCGCGCCGGTGCGCTGCGCCAGCGCCCGGACGGGCTCGAGCTGGGACTCGCAGCCGAGCTCCCGCGCGTGTGGCGCGCACGCCTCGAGCAGCGCGTCCAGCTGCTCGCGCGCCGGCACGCGGCACTCGCCCTCCGGATCGATCAGACGCGCGTCCATGCCGTCGCGGGCGGCGATGAAACGGTTCTCCTCGAGCGCCTCCTGGGAGTCGATCAGCGCGGTCGGGACGTAGCCCTCCTCGATCTCGAGCCGGGCGATGCACTGCACCAACGCAGCCAGCGCAGCCGCCTCGCCGACGGTCGTCTGGGCGTCGAGGATGCGCACCTCGACGGTCCCGAAGCGCGGCTGCGGGCGCACGTCCCACCAGAGGAACGTCGGCTCGGGAAAGGCGTCGCAGCGGATCAGCAGGTCGACGGCCTCGACCCACTCCTCGTAGTCAGCGAACGCGCGCGGGATCCCGACACGCGGGAAGGCCTGGAACAGCGGCGTGCGCGTCGAGGCGAGGCCGGTGTCGCGGCCCTGCCAGAACGGCGAGTTGACTGACAGCGCGAGCAGCAGCGGCAGGTGGACGCGCATGCGGTTAAAGAGGCGGATCCCCTCCGCAGGCCCGCGCACGCCGACGTGGACGTGGAGGCCGAACGTCGGCTCGCGGCGGGCGAGGTCGCGCATCGAGCCGTAGACGGCCTCGTAGCGCGGACCGCTCGACACGACGGTCTCGTGCCAGATCGTCGACGGATGGGTGCCCGCGCTCGCGGCGCGCAGCCCGAGCGGCGCGAGCTCGCGGTCGAGCTGGGTGCGCAGCGAGCGCAGCTCGCCGAGTAGGGCCTCGGCCGTGGGGTGAACGCCGGTGCTCAGCTCGAGCGCGGAGGTGTGCGTCTCGCGCGTCACGTGCTCCGCCAGCTCGGGCGGGAGCCGGGGGAGGACGCGGTCGATCTGCTGCGCGAGCGACCAGTCGTGCGGATTGAGCAGCATCACCTCCTCCTCGGCGCCGAGCGTGTACTCGTTCTCTCCTTGCCACACCGCCCACTCCGGAAGACGGCTGCTCATGCGGCCCTACTACCCACATCGTGCGCCTCGAAGCGCATCGAGGCGTCGACGAGGCCGCGGAACAGCGCAGCCTGCTCGCGCCGGCCGACCATGCTCTCCGCATGCCACTGAACGCCGACGACGAAGTCGCGCGCCGGCGCCTCGAGGCCCTCGATCACGCCGTCGGGCGACCATGCGACCGCGCGCAGCCCGTGGCCGATGCGGTGGACGCCCTGGTGGTGGAACGAGTTCACGGCCGCCTCGCGCAAGCCCATCAGCCGCGAGAGCTGGCTCCCCGCGGCGATCGTCACCTCGTGGGCGATCTTGTCGCCGCCCATGCGCTGGCGGTGCTCGAGCGTCACGCCCGGCCGGTCGGGCAGGTGCTGGTGCAGCGAGCCGCCACGCGCCACGTTGAGCGCCTGGGCGCCCCGGCAGATTGCGAGGATCGGCAGGCCGCGGTCGTCGGCGCGGCGCGCCAGCTCGAGCTCGAAGCGGTCGAGGTCGGGCTCGATCGGGCCGAGCTCGGGGTGCGGGCGCTCGGCGTAGGTCTCGGGGTCGAGGTCGGGACCGCCCGACAGGCAGATGCCAGTCAGGCGATCGAGCAGCGGCTCGACCGCCTCGAGCTCGAGCGGCGGCATGACCACAGGCAGACCGCCGGCCGTCTCGATCGCACGCAGGTAGGTCAACCCGAGCGCCATCTCGCGCCGCGGCGGGTCGGCCTGGGGGGTCTGGTCGATGCTCTCCGCGAACCGGACCTCCGAGGTCGTGACCCCGATCAGCGGTCGCGCGGCGCTCAGGCCATCAGCCACGTGTCTTTGCCTCCTCCGTTTTGCGAGCTGTTGACGACGAGCGTGCCCGCGTCGAGCGCGACGCGCGTGAGCGCGACGGGTGCCGTGACGACCGAGCCGCCGGCGCCGATCGCGAACGGTCGCAGGTCGACGTGGCGCGGCTCGAGCCGGCCGTCGCAGACGGTCGGGTGGGTCGAGATCGCGACGAGGTCCTGCGCGACGTAGTCCTCGGGCGACTCGACCACGCGACCCCGGACCGCCGCTCGGTCCTCGACGGTCGCGTGCGGGCAGACGACCACGCCCGCGCCGCCGTAGCCGCTGCGCGGCTTGACGACGAGCTCGTCGAGCCGCGGGAGGACCTCGGCGAGCACGCTCTCGTCGCAGAGGTCGTAGGTGCGCACGGACTCGATCAGCGGCTCCTCGCCGCAGTAGAAGCGGACCATCTGCTCGACGTAGGCGTGCACGAGCTTGTCGTCGGCGACGCCCGAGCCGAACGGGTTGATGACCGACACGGTCCCCGCCTTCAGCGGATCGAGCAGCGCCTCCGCGATCCACGTCGGGTTGCCCGCGGAGTCACGCAGACGGTCCTCGTCGGTGCGCCGGTAGACGACGTCGACCTCGTGCGAGTGCCCGTCCTCGAGCCGCGCCAGGACGCGCCCCTCGCGGGCACGCAGGTCGCGCGGCCCGACGATCGGGATGCCGAGTCGCTCGGCGAGCGAGCGGTGCTCGTACCAGGCGCTGTTCGAGGGGCCGTCGGAGAGCAGGACGATCTTGGGATCGTCGGCGCCGCCGGGCGCCGCGGCGCGTAGCGCCTGCCCGAGCAAGTCGTAGACCGGCTCGGGATCGACGCGTCCGCCCGGCGCCGCAAGCGGCAGGTGCTCGTCGACCGCCGCGCGCAGCGCAAGCGCATAGGCGATGCCCGATGGAGTGCGGAGGTTGTCCTCGAGCACGCGCAGCCGGCCGTCGGCGCCGCGTACGAGGTCGAGGCCGGCGACGTAGGTCGCGTTCGACACCGGCACGCCGGCCATGTCCGGCTCGAGGTACTCGGCCGTGTCGATCACACGCTGCGGCACGATCCCGGCGGCGACAATCGCGCGCTCGCCGTAGACGTCGGCCACGAAGGCGATCAGCGCCTGTACGCGCTGCGCCTGGCCGCGCCGGAGCAGATCCCACTCGGAGCGCTCGACGATCCGTGGCACGAGGTCGACCGAGAACCGAGCGGAGCCCTCGTCGCCGCTGAAGTCCACTCCGCGGGAGTCGATCGTGGCCTGGAGGTCCGCCGCCATCCGCGCCAGATCGGGCGCTCCATCGAGCGCGGCGATCAGCTCGCCGTAGTGGCGCCGCGGCTCGCCATCGGCCGCGAGGGCCTCGTCCCAGGCGGCGGCCGAGACGTCGCCGCTCGCCGCCGCGGAATCGGCTTGCGCCTGGGCGGTGTCGCTCACACGCTCAGGCTAGCTCGCCCCGTAGGACCGATCGTTGGCCCGGTGGCCAAACAGCCGGCCGCTCGGCTCGCCACCGAGCACGACCTATCGGCAGCCGCGTGCTACATATAAGGAAGAAACCCGATCAGGGTTTACCCCTTTCACGGCGAGCAGAGGAGGACCGGTGGCCGACTACGCCAAGGACGTTCTGGTGGACACGCAGTGGGTCGAGGACCACCTCGACGACGACTCGATCCGGATCGTCGAGGTCGACGAGAACCCAGCCCTCTACGCCGAGGCGCACATCCCCGGCGCGATCGGCTTCGACTGGAAGACCGACCTCCAGGACCAGGTCAAGCGCGACTTCCTCGGGCCGGACGACTTCGGCGCCCTGTTCGGCAGCCGCGGGATCTCCAACGACCACACGATCGTCCTCTACGGTGACCGCAACAACTGGTTCGCCGCCTACACCTACTGGTACCTCAAGTACTACGGCCACGACAACGTCAAGCTCGTCAACGGCCCGCGCGAGAAGTGGATCTCCGAGGGGCGCCCGACGACGACCGACGTGCCGGCCTACGACCCGGCGACCTTCGACGCCCAGCCGGGAGACGACTCGATTCGCGCCTACCGCGACGAGGTCCTCGCCGCGCTCGACCGCGACGTCAGCCTCGTCGACGTCCGCTCGCCGCAGGAGTACTCCGGCGAGTTGATCGCGATGGCCGGCTACGAGCAGGAGGGCGCTCAGCGCGCCGGTCACATCCCGGGCGCGGCGTCGGTGCCGTGGGCGCAGGCGGTCAAGGAGGACGGCACGTTCAAGACGGCCGACGACCTGCGCGAGCTCTACGGCGGCAAGGGCGTCCTCGACGGCGACACGATCGCCTACTGCCGGATCGGCGAGCGCTCCGCCCACACGTGGTTCGTCCTCCATGAGCTGCTCGGACAGGGCAACGTCAAGAACTACGACGGCTCGTGGACCGAGTGGGGCAACATGGTCGGCGTGCCGGTGGAGAAAGACGTCTAGGCAGGGGCTGCACGGCTCAGAGGAGTGGGCTGAGCCGCGCGAGCAGCTGCTCGACGATGCGGGCGGTAGCTCCCCAGACGAGGTGGCCGTCGACGGTGTAGGTCGGCATCTTGATCGGGACGCCCTTGCGCACCAGGCGCTTGAGCTCGTGACCGCGCACGAGGTCCGAGAGCGACAGCTCGAGCACCTGGGCGACCTCTGTCTCCTGGGGAATCCAGGTGCGTTCGGGGTCGATCAGCCCGACGAACGGGTGGACGCGGTAGTTGGTGACGAACGTGCCGACCGGCGGCAGCGCGCCTACGAGGTCGACGGCCGCCGGGTCGAGGCCGACCTCCTCGTGCGCCTCGCGTAGGGCGGTCGTGCGCAGGTCCTCGTCGGGCTCGTCCTGACGACCGCCTGGGAACGAGATCTCGCCGGCGTGGCGGCGCATGTCGGCGCGGCGCTCGGTGAAGACGGCGACGGTCTCGCCGTCGCGCTCGAACAGCGGCACGAGCACGGCCGCGTCGATCCGGCCGGGCGCGTCCATCGCAGCGGCCTCTTCGGGCGTCAGCAGCAGCTCGCGCAGCTCGGCGGCGGTCGGCACGCGACGTATGATCGCGCCCATGGCCTACGTCGACGACGCCGAGGGCTGGCGACGGCTGGTCGCGAGCCTCGCGCAGTGGTCGCGGACGATCGACGGCGCGTCGGAGGGCATGCGCGCGATCGACCGCGACGGGACGGTGACGACGATCACGCCCCGGGTCCCGCAGCGGTCGATCGTCAACGACGTCGTCTACTGGGACCGTGATGCGCTCGCCGCCCAGTACGACGAGATCGAGGCGGCGTACGCGGCCGCGGACGTCGCCGCATGGCTGGTCTGGGTTCCCGAGGCCGACACCGAGACGGCGGCGCTGCTCGCCGATCGCGGTCACGTGCTCGACTCCGATCCCGAGGCGATGGTGCTCGATCTCGACGACCTCGAGCGGCCGCCGGAGCCGGCCGGCTTCAGCCGCGACATCGACCTGCTCGCGCTCGCTCGGATCAACGACGAGGCCTACGGCATCGAGGACGCCTTCGCGGCGGCGCTCGAGCGCCTCCGGGCTGGGAACGGCCTCTACGCCTACGGCGTCGAGGAGGGCGGCGAGTTGGTGTCGGGCCTCGTCACCTTCGACTTCGAGGACGACTGCAGCGTCTGGCTCGTCGCCACTCGCGAGGCTGCGCGAGGGCGCGGCCTCGCGGGCTCGCTGATGGCCCATGCGATGGCCGACGCGCGCGAGCGCGGCCGCACGACCGCGACGCTTCAGGCGACCGATCTCGGCCGCCCGGTCTACGAGCGGCTCGGCTTCCGGTCGTTAGGCGAGATCGAGATGTGGGAGAAGCGGACGACGCCGGGCTAGGCAGCCACGGCAGCCGGCCGTCTCGCGGTCAGCTCATAGCTCGCCGCGTCGAACTGACGGTTCTCCTGCCAGAAGCGCCAGGTGAAGTCCGGCCAGATCGTCGTGTTGCGGCCGTTGGCGTCGATGTACCAGCTCTGGCAGCCACCGGAGTTCCAGACCGTCTGGGGGAGCTTGGCCTGCAGGCGGGCGTTGTAGGCGTCCTGTGCCTCCTTGCGGACCTCGAGCACGTTCGCGCCGCGGCGACCCATCGTCCGGATCGCGCCGATCAGGTAGTTGAGCTGCGCCTCGATCATGAAGACGATCGAGTTGTGGCCCAGGCCGGTGTTCGGCCCGGTGATCCAGAACATGTTCGGGAAGCCCGCCGTGGCCGTTCCGCGGTAGGCCTGCGGGCTGCCCTGCCAGACGTCGGAGAGCGCGACGCCGCCGCGCCCGCGGATCACGTCGCCGAGCGGCATCTCGGTGACGTAGAAGCCGGTCGCGAAGACGATCGCGTCGACCTCGCGCAGCTCGCCCCCGGGCATCACGACGCCGTCACCGCGGACCTGCTCGAGGCCGCCGAAGGCGATCTCGACGTTCGGCTGCTGGAGCGCGGGGTACCAGAGGTTCGACGGCAGGATCCGCTTGCAGCCGATCGTGTAGTCGGGCGTGAGCTTCGCGCGCAGGGCGGGGTCCGACACCTGCTCGGCGATGTGGCGGCGCGCGACGCGCTCCGCGATCTTCAGCAGCGGCGGGCGGTAGACGAGCGCCGGCACGAGCAGCTCGTTGCGCCAGTAGACGAGGCTGCGGATCGCCCGCTGCAGCGCCGGGAAGCGGCGGAAGAGCTTGCGCTCGCGGTCGGTGACGGGGCGGTCGCGGTGGGGGACGACCCACGGTGGCGTGCGCTGGAAGAGCGTCAGGCGCTCGACGGCAGGCTGCAGCTGCGGGACCGCCTGGATCGCCGAGGCGCCTGTGCCGACGACCGCGACCCGCTTGCCGGTGAAGTCGTAGTCGCCGTCCCAGCGGGCGGTGTGGAGGATCTTGCCCTCGAACTCGCCGAGGCCCTCGACGGCCGGCAGCGACGGCTCGCTTAGCCCGCCGGGCGCCGCGACCAGCATCTCGGCGGTCAGCGGGCCGCGCGAGGTCTCGATCCGCCATAGGTTGGCGTCCTCGTCCCAGCTGGCGCCGGTCAGCTCGGTGCCGAAGCGGATGCGCTCGATCAGGCCGTGGCGCTCCGCGACGCCGCGTAGGTAGCGCCAGATCTCCGGCTGGGTCGCGTAGGTGCGGCTCCAGTCGGGGTTCGGCTCGAACGAGAACGAGTAGAGGTGCGACGGGATGTCGCACTGGCAGCCGGGGTAGGTGTTCGCGTGCCAGGTGCCGCCGACGTCGTCGTGGCGCTCGAGGATCGCGAAGTCCTCGATGCCCTCCTCGCGCAGCTTGATCGCCATGCCGAGGCCGCCGAACCCGGCGCCGACGATCGCGATCCTGACGTGGGAGGGCCCGGAGCCGTTGCTGTGCCGGGCGGTGGTGTCGACGGCGGTGTCGGTCATTTGGTTCGGGGAGTATTCCTAGGTCGCTCGGTGGACGGTCAACGAGCCGGAATCGCCGGACCACGGGGTGGGCTGTCGCCGGTCGCGGCGCGGCGGCGGGCAGCTGGAGGGTCGCCGGCACGCGGGGCCGTCATCGCAAGCCGGTGCAGGCCCCAGGCCAGCAGTGCGAGCAGAGCCAGCGCGATCGCCGCTACGACGGAGTAGGCGAGCGCCGTCAGGGCGTCGCTTGCGGAGCCCTTCTGCTCACGCTGGAGGACCTGGCTGTCGGGGATGAAGGTGCGCTCGAAGCGTGGCGGGGCCGAGACCTCGGGCGCCGGGATCGCGGGGTCGGCCGGCATGTAGATCGGCGCTGCGTCGATCGAGTTGCCGCGTTGGAGGCGGATCATCGACTTCCAGTTGCCATGGACGGGAATCGGCTCGGTCGTGCGGTAGACGCCGTCGCGGACCCGCTCGAGGCGGTCGACGACGAGGCCGTCGCCTTGCCAGGCGGTCGCGGTCAGCCACTCGGCGTCGTCGCCGGCGTCGGGCGGATCGAAGCGAACGGTGGCGGCGACCGTGCGCTCGGGGGCCGCGGTGATCTCGCGCAAAGCGACCGTTGCGGTCGTAGGCGGCCCGGGTGGGGTGTAGAGGGCGAAGATCACAAGGCCGCCGACGACGGCCGCGGCGACGGCACCCGCCGCGCGCAGCGATGGCGTGCGCGGCAGGGTGTCCGAGGCGAGGTGGGCACCGACCCAGGCGCCGATCAGGGACCCGCCGAGCGCCATCGCCAACCCGAGCACTACGCCCTCCGGGAACATCGCCGACGTCCACGGCAGCGGCATCCAGAGGTGGGTGAAGCCCCACTCGGCGGCGAGGCCGACGGTGCCGATCAGCAGTCCGCACCAGGCTCCGAAGGCGAGCGGGCGGTCGCGCGGGATCGCCAGAGCGACCAGCTCGACGATCGCGGCCTCGGCGATATAGAGCGGGAAGTGGGGGGTGGTCTCGCCGAGGACCGGGCCGACGAGCAGCGCCAGCAGCCCGCGGATCAGGACGAAGAACAGCACCGCTCCGATCGCGGCCCCGCGGCCAAGCCAGATCCGCGCTGCGACCAGCACGACGCCGGCCGCGAGCATGATCAGCATCGGCTGGAAGACCATCCGGAACTGGCCGACGCCGAAGTCGAACTCGGCCTGGAAGGTCGACATGCCGAGCAGCAGGCCGCCGGTGAGGGCGATCAGGCGCAGCTTGCGCATCCAAGGCGCCTCGTCGACCGTGACGCCGGCGGCCTTCTGCGCGCGCTGGGCCTCGGTCTGTAGTACCGCGATCCCGACGAGGGTCATCGACGCGCCGCCGATCAGCATCAGGTGGGTCGGGCCCCAGAGCGTCACGTCCTGGCCGAAGATCCGGTGCCAGAAGTCGTCGAGCGGGAAGCCGAGCAGTGCGAACGCGCCGCAGGCGCAGATCAGGACGCCGCCGAGCGGGGCGTGCCAGTTGTGGCCGATCTTGATCGCGCTCGCGCTCGGCTTGCCCTCGGGCAGGACCATCGCGACGAAACCCGCGCTGAAGATGCCGAACAGGCCGGCCAGGATGAAGTAGTGGGCGGGGTTGGCGAGCGGTCCCTCGTCGCGGCCAACGTCGATGTGCAGCGCGATGTCCCAGTACATGCCGATCACCGCGACGATCAGCGAGACCGCCGCCATCGCGGCGGGGAATGCGGCCCACCCGGGCTGGCCGGTCACGCGGTTCGAGAAGGCGGCGATGCGGCCAAGGATCGGGACGGTTCCACGGCGATGGCCGTTTCCGAGCCAGATCAAGACGCCGGTCAGGACGGACGCGCTGACGGTCGCAAGCAGGATCTCGCCGGTAGCGGCGCCTCCTGCGGGAGGCGCGGACTCGGTCGTGGCAGCCAGCAGTTCTCCGAACATTGTCTCACCGTATCATGTGACGCCATTCGATGTAACGTCAATCGTGGTAGCCTCGTCTCATGGCGAATTCGCCCAACGGCGCCTCGCAGTCGCTCACAATCGACGAGCTCGGTCGCGAGACGGGCATGACCGTGCGCACGATCCGCTCGCACCAGGCGCGCGAGCTGCTGCCGCCGCCCGAGGTGCGCGACCGCGTCGGCTACTACGGGCCCGAGCACATCGCCCGCCTGCGCCTGATCCAGGAGCTCCAGGCCGAGGGCTTCAACCTGCGCGGGATCAAGCGCCTGCTCGGCGCGACCGGCAGCCCCGCTCAGCAGCTGCTGGGCTTCGGCGAGGTCGTCAGGGCGCCGTTCGCGGCCGAGGAGCCGCAGGTCTTCACGCTCGAGGAGCTGATCGAGCGCTTCGGCGCCGGCATCGGCCCGGACCTGCTCGCCCGGGTGGAGCGCCTCGGGATGCTCGTCCCGCTCGGCGGCGACCGCTACGAGGCGCCGGTCCCGTCGCTGCTCGACCTCGCCGAGGAGGTCGTCTCGAACGGGGTCTCGCTCGAGCCGGTGCTCGTCGTCGTGGGCAAGATGAGGGAGCGCTGCGAGTCGATCGCGCGCGCGTTCGTCGGGCTCTACCTCGCCGAGGTCTGGAAGCCGTTCGCCGACGCGGGCTACCCGGAGGAGCGCTGGCCCGAGGTGATGCAGTCGATCGAGGGCCTGCGCCCGGTCGCGGCCAAGGCGGTCCAGGCGATGTTCGGGCTGACGATGACCCGAGAGGTCGAGGCGGCGTTCGGTAAGGAGCTGAGCCGCTTGACGAAGCAGGCTAAGGGCGCCCGCTCCTGAGCTAGATCAGCTCCAGCTTCTCCTCGAACATGACCTCGCCCTCGAGCGTGCGGTGCACGGGGCACTTGGCGACGATCTGCATCAGCCGCTCGCGCTGCTCCTCGGGCAGCTCCTTCGGCAGCTTGACCGACATCTGGAAGCGGGTCGGCGAGCCGCGCTGGGCGGGCTCGTAGTCGACCTCGACGACGACGTCGCCGACGTCCCAGCCCTTGCGGATCGCGTACATCTCCATCGTGATCGCGCTGCAGGAGGCGAGGCTCGCGGCGAGCAGCTCCTGGGGGTTGGGACCCGCGTCGGTGCCGCCGACGTCAGTCGGCTCGTCGGAGGTCAGCTTGTGGCCGCCCATCTCGACGTGCTGCTTGAGGCCGTTGCCGACGCGGCGCGCGACGGCCTTCATCCGGCGTCCCTCCCCTTGAACAGCTCGGGCTCGGGGCGGTCGGCGAAGCGCGCGAGCGCGAAGACGGCGTCTGCAAGGCGGTTGAGGTAGTGCAGGACGGTCTCGTCGGCGAGCTCGCCGGAGAGGTTGAGCGCGGTCACGCGCCGCTCGGCGCGGCGGATCGCGGCGCGGGCGACGTCGAGCCGTGCCGAGAGCTCGGTGCCGCCGGGGATGACGAACTTGGGCGGGAGGTCGACGCGCTCCATGTAGCGGTCGATGTCGCGCTCGAGCGCCTCGACCATGTCGGCGGTGACCTTCGAGACGCCCTGCTCGAGGCGGTCCGCGGCGCTCGGGGCCGTGGCGAGCTCGGCGCCCGCGACGAAGAGCTCGTTCTGCATCCGCAGGATGTCGTCGTAGAGCTCTGAGCCGGGCTCGGCGGCCGCGCGTGCGAGGCCGAGCGCGGAGGCCGCCTCGTCGACCGAGCCGTAGGCCTCGGGACGCGCGGAGGACTTCTCGACGCGGCCCCCGTACCAGAGGCCCGTCGTCCCGTCGTCGCCCTTGCGCGTGTAGATCTTCACTCTGTTTATTGGAGCAGGTTGAAGATTAGGCCCGTGGGGATCTTCGGATAGAAGTAGGTCGACTTCGGGGGCATCGACTCGCCGGCCTCGGCGACCTCGCGCACCTGCTCGACGGGCGTGGCGCGCATGAAGAAGCCAGCGTCGTAACGACCGGTCTCGACGGCGTCGAGAGCGTCGTCGAAGCTCTTCGAATAGCCGAGGCCGCGCAGGTGCGAGATGTCGTCCTCGGTCATCCCGAGCGCGCCCTTGAGCACGATCGCCTCGAGCACCGCGGTGTCGAGGCGGCGGTAGGGCTCGGGCATGCCGGCGAGCGCCTGGTCTGCGATCGACTGGTCCTTGAGCGTCAGCCGGTAGGGCTGGCGGTGGAAGGAGTCCATGTAGCCGAGCTGCACGCGGCCCTGGGGGTCGCCGCTCGGCTCGAGCTGCCCGCGCTCGACCTCGGCGATCTCGAAGTCGCGCTTGAGCGTGTCGCGGATCGCCTCCTGCTTGGCGCTGTCGTCCTTCAGGCCGGTGAGCAGGCGGTGGGTGGGGAAGACGAGGAGCCCCGGGTCGGAGAGCGAGCAGAGGAACATGAGGACGTAGCGGTGCGCGCCTTCGCCGCCGATCTCCTCGGCGTAGACGTGCGCGGTCTCGTAGCGGTGGTGTCCGTCAGCGATCAGTAGCTCTGCGTCGGCGAGGGCGGCTTGCAGGGCATCGACGCGGTCGGGGTCCGCGACGCGCCAGAGCGTGTTGCGCGTGCCCTCGTGGTCGGTCGCCGCGGCGAACGGCTCGCCCTCGACCGCGGCAGCGAGGGCCTGCTCGGCGGCGCCGGTCGGGTCGGGGAAGAGGCTGAAGATCGGCGAGAGGTTGGCCTGGGTGGCGCGGGTGAGGGCGAGCCGGTCCTCCTTCGGGCCGGGGTGAGTGCGCTCGTGGGGACGAATCCGGCCGGGGCCGTAGTCCTCGACGCGCACGCGGGCGAAGAACCCCCGCCGCCGGCGCTGGGAGCCGTCGGGCGCCGTGTACTCCTGATCGAGCGCCCAGAACGCCGGCTCGTCCTCCTGCACAACCGCGCCGTCTTGGCGCCAGCGTGCGAGCAGCGTGGCCGCGTGTGCGTAGCGGTCGCCACCCTCCGGATCCACGGGGAGATCGACCTCGACGACGTTGTGCGGCGAGCGCGCCACCAGCTCCGCGCGCAGCTCGGCGTCGATCACGTCGTACGGCGGAGCGATCACGTCGTCGAGCGCCCCGACCACGGACGGCTCGTAACGAAGGGTCTTCAGCGGCTGCACCTCGGCCATCGCGGCCGGCACCCTATCGGTGCTGCCCCACGAGCCACTTCCACGCAGATGTTCTGTCCGACCCGCATGGGAACATACGTTCGTCCTGGCGCACGCCTCCTACATCCGCGACAAGGCCCGCGAGCTCCGAGTCTCCAAGAAGCTCACGATCGACGAGCTGGCCGAGCGCCTCGCCCTACCGCGCACAACGATCTACTACTGGGTGAAGGATCTGCCGATCGAGGGATCCGGCTCAGGCGGTGCATTCCCTCCCCACCGTCAGCGCCTCGGGGCCCCTGCGATGCGGGACAAGCACAAGCGGCTGCGCGACGAGGCCTACGCGGATGGCCAGCGCGCGTTCGAACAGCTCGCTGTAGATGCCACCTTCCGCGACTTCGTCTGTCTCTACATGGCCGAGGGCTACAAGCGGGATCGGAACAGGGTGGCGGTTGGCAACTCAGACCCCGCGATCGTCGGCCTGAGCAACTTCTGGGTGCGTCGATTCGCCCGTAACCCGATCAGGTATGCGCTTCAGTACCACGCCGATCAGGACGTCGCAGAGCTTCGCGCCTTCTGGGGTGAGTCGCTGGACGTCAAGCCATCCCGGATCACGCTGCAGCGAAAGTCCAACAGCAACCAACTCACCGGACGGATCTGGCGCTGTCAGCACGGAGTCCTGACGGTCACCGCCGACGACACTTTCTTCCGATCAAAGCTGGAGGCTTGGATGGATTGTCTCCGCGCCGCTTGGGCCGTAGACTCGGCTACCTCGGGACGTAGCTCAGCCTGGTAGAGCACACCGTTTGGGGCGGTGGGGCCGCTGGTTCAAATCCAGTCGTCCCGATTCGAACCTAGTTCGCGATCCGGCAACGCGTCCGCCAGCGCGAGGCTTCGGCGCTTGCTTTCTCCCAGCCGTAGCGAGATGCTGCTCTCAGCCAACGGCAAAGGAGAGTCCTCATGAGAGAGACGCGTTCCGGTTGGGTGACCTTTGCGGGGGTCATGCTGCTCATCCTCGGTGTCCTGAACGTCATCTATGGGATTGCCGCGATCGACGAGGCGACGTTCTTCGTCGACGACACCCAGTTCATCTTCAGCGACCTGCAGACGTGGGGCTGGGTGGCGCTCATCGTTGGCGTGCTGCAGGTGTTCGCGGCGTTCTCGCTGTGGGCGGGAAACGCCTTCGGTCGGGTGATGGGCATCGCGACCGCCGGGATCAGCGCCATCGCCGCGCTGCTGTCGATCCCCGCCTATCCGTTCTGGTCGCTGGCGATCTTCGCCGTCGACATCGTGATCATCCATCAGATCGCCGTCAACGGCTCGAGGGGACGTGGGGCCGAGGAGGCCGCGGCTAGGCGAGTATGAGAACGATGAAGAGCATGTAGACGAGGATGTTGACCAGCCAGCTCTTCTCGTTCATCCAGGTCCGCACCTTCGGCATGGCTACGCGGGCGCGCTTCCGGAAGAGGAGGTAGGCGAGCGCCGGCAGCGCGGCTATCAGCGTCGTCATGCCGATCAGGGGAAGCGCCTCGGCGACGCCGAGGTCACGGCTCACGAGGTGCACTCCGGCGGTGAGCATGATCACGACGTCGCTGGGCATCAGCAGGATCACGAGCAGGCCGATCTTCAGCGCCTGCTTCGCGTCGGCGCCCTGCAGGCGGCCCAGCCACTTCGGCGGCTCGGCGGTCTCACGGCCGAGGTACGTCTTGATGCTCGCGACGATCAGCAGCCCCACCAGCGCGAGCTCGAGGACGCGGGCGGTGGTCGAAGGCTCGGAGGAGTTGTCCGTGCCGAGCGTGTCGCCGAGCAGCCCGGCCAGCCCGATCGCGATCGAGATGCCGAGCGTCGCGGCGATCGCGACTCCCAGGACGAAGGCGAGCGACACCTTGACGGGATCCCGCTCCCCGGTAATGAAGATGATCGCCGACATGATCTGCGGCCCGGCCATCATCGTGATCGCCAGAGGAAGGACGCTGGTCACCGCTGCCTTCCCGCGCGAGCGCTCACCGGGCTACCTTCTCACCTAACGACCGCACTCGACAAGGCGCGGTCTCAACGGCGATCATTGCCCAAGGCCCCCGTAGCTCAGCTGGATAGAGCGACGGACTTCTAATCCGTAGGTCCCTGGTTCGAATCCAGGCGGGGGCGCTCTCCCGGGTCGGCTGGCTGTGTGCAGGTAGGACAGGTTTGCTAGCCTGGTTCGCATGAAGACGGTTCATGTCGATCCGAAGGCGGGCGAGCCGATGGCTCCGGTGGCGGCTGAGGTAGAGCGGTTGCTGGCTGAGGGCAAGAGCGTGACGGTGACGGTCGCTGAGGAGCGGGAGTTGCTTTCGCCACAGCAAGTGGCGGGGCGGCTGGGGTTCTCGCGCCAGCACGTGGTGCGGTTGATCAACGCGGGCGAAATCGAGGCGGAGCGGATGGCGGGGTCGAGCTACTGGCAGATTCCGTTGTCGGCGGTGTTGGCATTCGAGGAGCGGATGGCCGACGCCGATCGTTCGGCGAGCGAGTTCTCCCGCTCGCTGGACGAGCTGGGCTCACCGCTTGAGTGACACCGGGCGCGTATCGCGCGCCGTGCTCGACACCGACATCCTCTTCTCCCGGGTCCTGCACGACCTGTTCGGCCGTCTTGCGCTGCGCCTACGGCTGTTCGATCTGCTGTGGAGCGACGAGCTGCTGACTGAGGCCAAACGCAAGCTAGTGGAGGAGAAGGCGCTCAGCGCCGAGATTGCCGAGCGCTGGGTCGGCTACCTCGCCGAGAGCTTCCCCGCCGGGCGGGTCGAGATCGCGGACGCGCCTGCCGCCCTGAACCTCGCCGAACTGACCGCTGATCCCGACGACCACCACGTATGCGCGCTCGCGGTGGCCGGCAAGGCCGATTACCTGGTCACGCGCGACCGGGGCTACTCGCCCGATGGGCTGCGCGGGCACGGAGTGGAGGTCGTCGCTCCAGATGACCTCCTGTGTCGCGCCCTCGACGATCAGCCGCAGGCGGTCCTCGACGTTCTCGAACTCCAGGCTGGCGAGTGGGGCGGCGGTCGCCCTGTAGCCGTTCTGCTCGAAGCGTTCGAGCGAGCCGGCGCTCCCGACTTCGCAGGGCGCGCCCGCGCCGAACTCGCTGGCTCCTGATCAGCAGTCGCGGCCAGACGGGTCCCGGACGCGCGGCGACTTCTAGACCAACTCTAATTCGTAGGTCCCTGGTCGAATCCAGGCGGGAGCGCCTTTGCTGCCGAAAATCGTTGGCCAAGCGTTAGCGTCCTCGCTATGGGCGATGGGATCGATCCGGAGGAGCTGGAGGTCTGCCTGCGTGTGATCGCGGAGTTGGACGAGATTCCGGTCGAGCACCAGGATGCAGTGGTCGTGCAGCAGGCGGTCGCCAAGCTCTTCAAGACGGTCAAGCGGCGGAGGAAGATCGAGCGGCGCGAGGCGGTGCTGGCCGCGGATCGGGCGGTCACGGCGGCGACGGCAACCGCGGCACCGGGCAGGATCGACGACGAGACGCAGGGCTTGCCGCTGCAGACGAGCTCGAACGGGAGCGCAGGCAGGCTCCTGCAGGCGCGTGCTTGCTACGTGTGCAAGGAGCGCTACGTCGATGTCGACGCGTTCTACCACCAGCTATGTCCGACCTGCGCGACTGAGAATCACGAGCGCCGGAATGCGCGCACGGACCTGACGGGTCGGCGGGCGCTGCTCACCGGCGGGCGGGCGAAGATCGGGATGCATATCGCGCTGCGACTGCTGCGCGACGGGACCCATACGACGATCACGACGCGGTTTCCGAACGACGCCGTGCGCCGCTTCACGGCGATGCCGGACAGCGCCGACTGGCTCGACCGGCTGCACGTCGTCGGCCTCGACCTGCGCGACCCGGCGCAGGCGATCGCGCTGGCGGACTCGGTCGCCGAGCGGGGGCCGCTCGACATCCTGATCAACAACGCGGCGCAGACGGTTCGGCGCTCGGCCGAGGCCTACGCGCTGCTCGCCGACGCGGAGTCGGCGCCGTTGCCGCCGGGGCCGCTGCCGGAGTTGACGACCTTCGGCCAGGCCGGCGGTGCACGCCCGGCGGCGTTGAACGGGTCGAACGGGCAGCATTGGGCGCCGACGCCGCATGCGCTGACGGCGTTGGCGCTCACTGCGGGATCGGCGTCGTCGGAGCGCGTCGCCGCCAACACGGCAATCGACGCGGGCGGCCTGGTCCCTGACCAGCACCCCGTCAACAGCTGGAGCCAGCGCGTCCACGAGGTCGACCCGACCGAGCTGCTCGAGGTCCAGCTCTGCAACATGACCGCGCCGTTCATCCTGGTCAGCCGGCTGCGCCCGGCGATGGCCGCCGCGACGGCCCGGCGCAAGTACGTCGTCAACGTCTCTGCGATGGAGGGGCAGTTCAGTCGCGGCTACAAGGGCCCGGGACACCCGCACACCAACATGGCGAAGGCGGCGCTGAACATGCTCACGCGCACGAGCGCCCAGGAGATGCTGACCGACGGGATCCTGATGACGAGCGTCGACACCGGCTGGATCACCGACGAGCGGCCGCACCCGACGAAGATGCGGCTAGCCGACGAGGGCTTCCACGCGCCGCTCGATCTCGTCGACGGCGCGGCGCGGGTCTACGACCCGATCGTGCGCGGCGAGCTGGGCGAGGACCTCTACGGCTGCTTCCTCAAGGACTACCGGCCTGCCGCCTGGTAGCTACGCGGCGTTGTCGCGGCAGACGACGTGGACGATCGTGTCGCCGGAGCGCACCTCGTCGAGCTCTCCCCGCCGCAGCTGCCGGCCGTCGCGGTAGACCATCAGCACCGGTCCGCCGCAGCGCTCGTCGGTCTCGTAGAGCGAGCCGGCGGTCTGGGAGTCCACTCGCTCGGCGATCAGGTCGATGCCGCTCCCGGACGACAGCAGGTCCTCGAGCGTCTCGACGACCTCGGGCGCGGAGGTGCCGAGGCCGAGCAGCCGCCCGGCGGCGCTCGCGGACGTCACGACCGTGTCCGCGCCGGAGTGCCTAAGCAGCGGCACGTTCTCCTCCTCGCGGGCGGCGGCGGTGATCGTCGCGTTCGGGGCCAGCTCGCGCGCCGTCAGCGTCACCAGCACCGAGGTGTCGTCGCGGTTGGTGGCGACGATCAGCGCCGAGGCATCGGAGGCGCCCGCCTCGACCAGCACCTCGCGCCGCTCCGCGCTGCCCAGCACGCCGGTGACGCCCTCGCGGCTCGCCGCGTCCAGCGCCTCCTGGCGCTCGTCGATCACGACGATCTGGTCGAGGTTCGTGCCGGTACCGATCAGCGAGCGCAGGGCGCTCTGGCCCTTGGTCCCGAAACCGCAGATGACGACGTGGTCGTGCAACTTCCTCCTCCAGATCCGTCGTCTCAGGTTGGCGCGCGTGGCGGACGCGAGGAACTCGAGCGTAGTGCCGACGAGCAGGATCAGGAACAGAACCCGCAGCGGAGTGACGACGAACGTCGTCAACAGGCGGGCGCTGTCGGACACCGGCACGATGTCCCCGTAGCCGGTCGTGGTGATCGACACGGTCGCGTAGTAGATGCAGTCGAGCAGCGACACCGAGCCGTCGACGTCCTTGTAGCCGGCCCGGTCGGCATAGGCCACTGCGGTCACGAGGCCAACCAGGATCAGGGCCATGATCAGCCGCACGCCGAGCGCGCGGGCGGGGGAGGCGGTGCGCGTCGGAAAGACGATGTTGGCGGCGCTCAGCTTGTCCACCGGCCCAAGGCTAGGCCGCGGCCCGGCCGGCCCGGGGCACCGCGGCGGCGTGTAGCCTCCGCGCGTCCATGGCCCCGGTTCGCCTCGAGCGCACAGACGGCCTCGCCGAGATCGTCCTCGACAGCCCGCCGCTGAACCTCTTCGACCGCGCCCTGATCGACTCGCTGATCGAGGCTGTCGACGACGTCCGCGCGAACCCGCCGCGCGCGCTGCTCGTGCGCGCCGAGGGCCGAGTCGTCTCGGGCGGGGTCGACGTCGCACTGTTCGACGGCCTGACGCCGGCGGACGCATCCGAGCTGTGGACCGAGCTGCTCGGACGGATCGTCGAGCCGATCGAGCAACTGCCGGCGCCGACGATCTTCGCCGCCCACGGCCTCACGCTCACAGCGGCGTTCGAGATCGCGCTCGCCTGCGACATCGTCGTCGCGGCGGAGTCGGCGAAGTTCGGGCTCGTCGAGGCGGTCGTCGGGTTGACGCCCTCGATGGGCGGCACCCAGCGCCTCGCGGAGCGGGCCGGCGCCGGTCGCGCCCGCGAGCTCGTGATGACCGGCGAGCTCTTCGAGGCGGAGCGTCTCGAGCGCTGGAACGTCGTCAACCGCGTGTTCGCCGACGACTCCTTCGACGACCGGGCTCGAGAGCTGGCGCTCGAGCTCGCTGCCGGCCCCACCCGTGCCCACGCGATGACCAAGCACATCGTCCGCCGCTACGTGGAGGGCGGCGTGCCGGCCGCCGACGAGGCGGTGCGCAGCGACGCCGGCGAGCTGTTCGCCACCGAGGACCTTCAGCGCGCGGTGAAGACCTTCCTCGAGCGCGGCCCCGGTCACGCCGACTTCCACGGCCGCTAGCGAGCGCGTCGCGGCCGCGGTGGGCAACCGCTAGCCCAGCAGGTCGAGCGGCACGCTGAACCACAGCGTGCTGCCGAGCCCCATGGCGCTCGCGCACTCCATCTGACCGTCCATCGCCTCCACCAGCTGGCGAGCCTCGGCCAGCCCGCCCGTGTCGCGCTCCTCGAGCGCCCGCTCGGGGATCCCCGGCCCGGTGTCCGAGATCTCGAAGTGGACGAGGACGCGCCCGCTGCCCGTCTCGTGCGCGGTGACCGAGGCAACCACCTCACCGCGCTCGGTGAACTTGACGGCGTTCTCGAGCAGGGCCGAGAGCACTTGCCGCACGCTCGGAGCGTGGCCGACTACCTGTCCGGGCAGCGCCTCGGTCGTCTTGACCTCGAGCACGAGGCCCTTGTCGCCGGCCGCCGCCACCACCGGCCGAGCGGTCGCCTCGATCATCCGTCTCAGGTCGAACGGCGCAGAATCGAGCTCTGTCGTTCCCAGCGCCCTTCCCACGGTGGGCCGCACGGAAGCGTCTCCCGCCGCGTCTGCCTGACTGGTCGCCTCCTCCCGTGGCCTCACCGGCCCTCCTCTCCCAGGCGACCGTACCACGGCCACAACCCCTACGTGAAGGGGCTCGGCGCGCTGGAATCCGGGATCGCCGGTAGCCTGAACGCGATGCCCACCTCCCTCGTGACCGGCGGCGCCGGCTTCCTCGGATCCAGCCTCTGCGACCACCTGCTGGAGCGCGGTCACAGAGTGATCTGCGTCGACAACCTCGAGACCGGCTCGCTGCGGAACATCGACCACATCCGCGGCGGCGAGTTCGAGTTCCGGATGCTGGACATCACCCAGCACTACGAGGTCGAGGGCCCGGTGGACTTCGTCTTCCACATGGCGTCGCCCGCCTCGCCGATCGACTACGCGCGGCTGCCTCTGCACACGCTCAAGGTCGGCGCCTATGGGACCCACAACTCGCTCGGCCTTGCGAAGGCGAAGCGCGCCCGCTTCCTGATCGCTTCGACCTCCGAGGTCTACGGCGATCCGCTCGTCCATCCGCAGCCCGAGACCTACTGGGGCAACGTCAACCCGATCGGTCCGCGCGGCGTCTACGACGAGGCCAAGCGCTACGCGGAGGCGCTGACGATGGCCTACCTGCGCCAGCAGGGCGTCAACACCTGCATCGCGCGGATCTTCAACACCTACGGCCCGCGGATGCGCCCGAACGATGGCCGGGCGGTGCCGACGTTTCTCAAGCAGGCGTTGAGCGACCGGCCGCTGACGGTCTTCGGCGACGGGTCCCAGACGCGCAGCTTCTGTTACGTCGACGACCTCATCCGCGGACTGATCGCGCTCGCGGAGTCCGACGTCCACGAGCCGGTCAACATCGGCAACCCGAGCGAGATGACGCTGCTCGAGATGGCGAAGCTCGTGATCGAGTTGACCGAGGCGCGGTCGGAGATCGTCTTCGAGGCGCTGCCGGTCGACGATCCCCAGGTGCGCCAGCCGGACATCACGCGTGCCAAGGACCTGCTCGGCTGGGAGCCCCAGACCGACCTGCGCGACGGGTTGCGGAACACGATTGAGCACTACGCGCGCACGCTGCACCTGCCGACGTCCGGCTGAGGCTCAGCCGGCGCCTACGAGCTCCGCGAGTCGCGTGTGGCGCTGGAACGCGTCCGCCCTGCGCGCGGCGCGCGCGACGGCCTCGGGCTGACCGACCAGCACGCACGCCGTCTTCGCGCGCGTGATCGCGGTGTAGAGCAGGTTGCGCGAGAGCATCCCGCCGTACGCGTTGTGGACCGGGATCACGACTACCGGCAGCTCGCAACCCTGCGAGCGGTGGACCGAGATCGCGTAGGCGGGGCGCAGCCAGCGGATCGCGCTCGCCGGCAGCTCGATCCGCCGCCCGTCGTCGACCTCGACCTCGAGCCGCTCCTCGTCGTCGTCGGCGCCGAGGGCGATCACGGTCTGCCCGTTCATCAGCCCGGTGTCGTAGTCGTTGCGCGTCTGGATCAGCTTGTCGCCGGTGCGGATGTCGCCGTCGAGCAGCTCGTCGCCGTGCGGGTTCAGCGCGGCGCGCAGGCGCGCGTTGAGCGCGTCGATGCCGAGCGCGCCGCGGTAGATCGGCGAAAGCACCTGCAGCTCGCGGATCGGATCGATGTCGTAGTGGCGCGCGAGCCGTCCGGTGGCGAGGTCGACGACCGTGTCGGCAGCCTCGGTGTCGAGCTCGTGCTCGATCAGGAAGAAGTCGCGCAACTGGTCGTCCGCCGGCTGGGTCGACGGCCGCTCGCCGCTTCGGACCGCGTGCGCGGCGCTGACGATCATCGACTTCGCCGACTGGCGGAAGACATGCGTGAGCTGCGCCACCGGCGCCGCGCCTGACTCGATCAGGTCGGCGAATGGCTTGCCGGCGCCGATCGGCGGCAGCTGGTCGGCGTCGCCGACCATCACGACGCTCGTCCCGTCGTCGACCGCGTCGAAGAGCATCTTCGCCACCTGCAGGCTGAGCATGCTCGACTCGTCGACGACGAGCAGATCGCACTCGATCGGGAAGCTCGGCCCTCGCAGCGGACCCTCGTGCGGCAGCCACTCGAGCAGCCGGTGGATGGTGGTGGCCGGGTGGCCGGTCGCCTCCTCGAGCCGGCGCGCTGCCCGGCCTGTCGGCGCGCACAGCGCGAGCGAGATCTCGGCGCGTCCCGCGAGCTCGGCGACCGTGCGCACGAGCGTCGTCTTGCCGGTGCCCGGCCCGCCGGTCACGACCGACAGCCGCCGCTCGAACGCGGCCTCGACGGCGCCGCGCTGCTCGTCGGTGAGCTTCTCGACCGCGCGCGCGAGCCAAGGCGGGGGAGGCGCCGGCGCCGTCGCGGCCAGGCCGCCGAGGCGGTCGGCTAGCGCCGCCTCAGCGCGCCAGGTCGCTGGCAGGGCGAAGCGGTCGTCGCCAGAAGCTGCGCCGTGCGGAGTCGCCGCGATGCCATCGCTGCGGGTCGACGAGTGGCCTTCGCCGGCAATGGCCGAGTCGCCTTCGCTTCCGACGGGCGAGTCGACGCGATCGCCCTCGAGCGCGCCCGCCCCAGCGAGCTCGTCGAGCGTCGCGGGCGGGAGCGGTCCGACGAGCCGCTCGGCCTCGCGGCGCAGCTCCTGCGCTGGCAGGTAGGTGTGACCCCGCGTCTCCGCGCGCTGCAGCGCGTGAACGACCGCCGCCCGATAGCGACCGGGGGAGTCGCGCGGCACGCCCTGCGCCACGGCGATCGCGTCGGCGGTCTGGAAGCCGACGCCGTGCTCCTCGGTGAGCCGGTACGGGTCGGTGCGCACGAGCGCGATCGCGTCGGTGCCGTGGCGCTCGTAGAGCGCGCTCGCGAGCCAGCCGGCGCCGTGCGGGGCGAGCAGCACGTACAGGTCCCGCAGCGCGCGACGCTCGCGCCAGGACTGCGCCGCGGCCGCCGCCGCCCGCTCGCTCATCCGCGGCAGCGCGGCGAAGACGCCCTCGGGATCGACGTCGATCGCTGCTAGCACCTCCGCGCCGTGGCGCTCGACGAGCTGGCGCGCTCGGCGCTTGCCGATCCGGCTGATCGTCGTCAGGTACTTGAGCGCGCCGTCGCTGTCGTCGGGGTCGAGCTCGTAGCCCGTGTCCGCCTGGACCTGGAGCCCGTACTGCGGATGCTCGGTCCAGCGCCCGACGATCCGCGCGCGATCGCCGGCGCCGATGTGGGCGAGCGGCCCGGCGACGGAGATCCGCTCGCCGCCGGCGTCCTCGACCACCAGCACGGCGAAGCCGCCGTCGGGCGCTTCGTAGCGCACGTCGCGCACGCGGACCTCCGCGTCGAAGCGCTGCTCCGCCGCCCCGCTGCTCCCGCCCTCGCCGTTCATCAGGCGGCCGAGGCTAGCGCCGTCCTCGGAGCGCTTCGCGGCGGCTCTGAGGCATACTCGGGCGACCGATGAGCTCCCCGGAGGCGAAGAACCTCGAGGCGATCTCCAAGGCGATCGACCAGCACGAGCGGACCTGCGAGTACCCGACGCTCGCGATCCTGATGAACCCGTTCGAGGTCGAGCGGCTCGGCTGGGAGGAGATCCGCGGCGTCCCTGTGCGTCCCGACCCCAAGGTCGGCACCGGCCGCTTCGAGATCCTCTGCGCCGGCGACGGCGAGGACGCCGAGCTCGAGGAGTCGGTCGAGGCCGTCGCCGAGGACAGCGTGCCGGTCGTCGTGCCCGTCGGCAGCCCCAACTAGCCGCCGCGCGGCTAGTCTCCCGGCCCGTGGCGAGGACTCGGGTCAACCCTCCGGCGGAGGTCCTCTACGCGAAGAGGAACAAGATCTTCGCGGTGATGATGATCGGGTGGGCGATGAGCCTGCTCGACGTCTCGATCGTCAACGTATCCGTGCCCGAGCTCCAGGACGAGCTCGACGCCGACATCGACTCGATCACCTGGGTCGTCAACGCCTACAACATCTCGTTCGCGGTGCTGCTCGTCACGGCGGGGAAGCTCGCCGACCAGTTCGGGCGCCGAATGCTGTTCATGATCGGCATGGCCGTCTTCACGCTCGGCTCGCTGCTGTGCGCGATCTCGCCGAATGTCGATCTGCTGGTGGCGGCGCGCGTACTGCAGGGCATGGGAGCGGGCATCCTCGCGCCGATCGGCTTCGCGATCACGGCCGTCGCGTTCCCGATCCAGGAGCGCGGCAAGGCGCTGGCGACGATCGCCGTCGTCGCGCTCGCGGCGTCGGCGAGCGGACCGGCGCTCGGCGGCGCGATCGTCGAGCTGGCGAGCTGGCACTGGATCTTCCTGATTAACGTGCCGTTCGGGATCCTCGGGATCGTGCTGGCGCGCCGGATCTGGCCCGAGACCTACGACCTCACCGCGGATCGCCGGATCGACCTGCTCGGGATGACGCTGCTCGGCCTGGCGGTCTTCTGCCTCGTCTTCGGCCTGCTCGAGGCCAACCACCGCGGCTGGGGCGACGCGCTGATCCTGTTCCTGCTCCAGGGCTCGATCCTGCTGACCGTCGCCTTCGTCTTCTCGCAGCGCCGCCCCGGCGCCATGCTCACCCCCGGCTTGGTCAAGAACCGCCAGTTCGTCGGTGCGAACACCGCGATGGCGCTGTTCGGGGGCGGCGCGCTCGGCACGCTGCTGCTGCTGGCGCTCGCGTTCGTGAACCTCTGGGGCTTCACGATCTTCGAGGCGGCGCTCGCGCTGATCCCTGTGCCCGTGACCGGACTGCTCGTGTGGCCGAAGATCGCCAAGGCGGCCGACGGCCGGCCCCCGCGCGAGCTCGCCGTCCCGGCGCTCGCACTGATGGCGCTCGGACTGCTGTGGATGTCGTTCATGCCGGCGCTGTGGGACGGGTGGGAGCAGTACGCGTTCGTCTTCCCGGGCCTCGTGCTGATCGGCATCGGCATGGGAACGGGCTTCCCGACGATCAACGTCGGAGCGATGGGCGCGGTGCAGGGCCAGGAGCTCGGCCTCGCGTCCGGGATCCTCAACACCGCCCGCCAGCTCGGCGCCGCGGTCGGCATCGCGCTGCTGATCGCGACCTTCTCGGCGACGCTGAACCTCCACGTCGGATCGGCGCAGGACGACGTCGCCGACATCGCCCAGGACTTCCAGGTCCCGCTGCCGGTCGTCGGGGCGATCATGCACCAGGGCCTCGCGGGCTTCGCCGGTGGCTCGAGCGACCGGCTGGACCCGGCGCCCGGCTTCGACGAGCAGGTCTTCCGCCGCACCGCGGGCGCCGCGCGCAACGCGTTCGGCTGGTCCTTCCGTGTCGCGATGCTGCTGATCCTGCTCGCGATCCCGTTCGCGCGGACGATGGAGCGATCTCCAGCCCAGGCGCGAGCCGCCGCGATGGCGGCGATGCAGGCCGCGCAGGACGGCGACTCCAAGCCCCTCGCGGGCTCAGGGCCGAAGTCGGGGCCGACGATCAGGCCCGGTCCTGCGGGAACTCAGCCCGCGAGTTAGGGTTCTCGCGGCACCCGAGGACGCTTGGGACTCGGCACTCGCACTCACGCCCAAGGCCTCACGACAGGGGAGTACACATATGAAGTTGATCGGAGTCGGATTCGGTCGAACCGGAACGATGTCCCTCAAGGGGGCGCTCGAGCAGCTCGGAGCGAACCCTTGCTTTCACATGATCGACCTGATCATGGGTGAGAACAAGGAGCGCGACCTCCCGTACTGGAAGCAGATCGCCGACGGCGAGGACGTCGACTGGCACGAGGTCTTCGACGGCTGGGAGGCGACGGTCGACTGGCCGGCCGCCGCTCGTTGGCGTGAGATCGTCGCGGCGTTCCCGGACGCGCCCGTGCTACTCAACACCCGCGACTTCGACGGCTTCTACAAGAGCTGTCAGAACACGATCCTCGCGGTCAAGCAGGCTGCGATGGCCGGCGAGCTCGAGCAGGACGCCAACCGCGAGCCGCCGTCGCCGGTGCTCTGGGAGGTCATCGAGAAGCTGATCTGGCAGGGCGACTTCCAGGGCCGCTTCGACGACAAGGAGTGGGTGCGGGGCATGTACTACGACCGCATCGAGACGATCAAGAACGAGATCCCGTCCGACCGCCTGGTCGTCTGGGAGCTCGGCAAGGACGGCTGGGAGCCGCTCGCCGACGCGCTCGGCGTGCCGGTGCCCGACGAGCCGTTCCCGCACCTGCACGACACGAACGAGTTCCGTGCGGAGTTCGGGCTCGCGCCCGTCGCCGCGTAGCTAGCTGACAGCGAGACCCGGGATCGGGCCGAGGTTCGGCTCGATCCCGTGGGTCTCGTGTGCGCGGAAGCTGCTGAAGAGCTTGTGGTCGGGGCCGTGGTAGTCGGACGACCCCGTCGCCAGTAGGCCGAGCTCCGCGCAGCGCTCCGCGAGCAGCTCGACCTGCTGCTGGGTGTGGGTCACGTAGAAGACCTCGACGCCTTCGAGCCCGGCCGCACGGAAGCGGTCGACCAGCGCCAGCACCTCGCCGTCGTCCTTGACGTCCCAGAAGGGGTGCGCCCAGATCGCAATTCCGCCGGCGTCGTGGATCCACCCGATCGCCTCGGCGACCGTGGGGTGGCTGCGCGCGACGTAGCCGGGCGTGCCCTGGATCAGATAGGCGGGGATGAAGCTGGAGACGTCGGAGTGGCCTTCGTCCGCCAGCCGCTCGGCGTTCGCGGGGTGCGCAAGCACGCCGGCCGCGAGGTGCGGGCGCCCGACCGGTTTGCCGGCGGCGCGCCGGCTCTCGACCGGGCCGGGGTCGATCTCGAAGCCGAGCTCGTTCAGCCGCGCCGCCATCGCCTCGGCGCGCCGCTCGCGGTCGCCGCGGGCGTCGAGCAGGCGCGCGGCGAGCGTCTCGTCGCGGTGGTCGACGCCGTAGCCGAGCACGTGCATGTCCTCGTAGGCGCCGTCGACGGCCGAGATCTCGGTCGCCGTGACCATCGAGACGCCGTGCTCGCGGCCGGCCGCGAGCGCCTCGTCGACCCCGTCGATCGTGTCGTGGTCCGACAGCGCCAGCAGCTCGACGCCGGCGGCGGCGGCGCGCGCCACGACCTCGCCGGCGGGAAGCTCGCCGTCGGAGTGGATCGAGTGCGACTGGAGGTCGAAGGAGGGGGCCGGCACGGCGGGCGAGCATACAGAGAGGGGTGACGGCCGCCAGCGGCTCACGCACGGGCAACGGCCGCGTCCCGCGGTCCGCGCGCCGGATAGTCTGCGCCCCCTCGGATGGCCCTCCAACCTCGACTCACTCGCCGGCGTGCGCTCCAGGCTGGCGGCGCAGGCGCGCTCGCGCTCGGCCTCGGCGCCTGCAACGACGACCTCGAGCCGCAGGTCAGCCACGCCGAGGACGCGCCGAACGTGGTGATGATCCTCACCGACAGCACCCGGCGCGACTTCATCAGCGCCTACGCCGACCACGACGAGCTGGCGGACACTCCGAACATCGCCGCACTCGCCAAGGAGTCGCTGCTGTTCGACCACGCCGTTCCCGACGCGATGCCGACCGGGAGCGTCCGCCGGGCGCTAATCACCGGCATGCGCTCGTTCCCGTTCCGCAACTGGACCGTCACGCCGAAGTTGCCCGCCGAGCCCGGCTGGAACGACATCTACCCCTACCAGCCGATGTTCACCGAGGTGATGACCGAGGCCGGGATCGAGACCGCGTACGTGACCGACAACCCGTTCCTCGTCGGCCCGCGCTTCGTCAACTTCCGCCGCACGCTGAACATGGCGCGGCCCGACTACTCGCAGGGCTCCTACCGCGCCTTCAACCGGCCGTTCAAGCGCCCGGCCCCGCGCAGCGCGATCGAGCGCTACCTGTTCCCGAAGCTGTCGGACTCGATCGAGGTCCAGCGGCTGCGCGAGTACGTCGGCTGGAACAACCTCTACCGCCGCCGCGAGAGCGACTACTCGGCCGCGCGGGTGATCCGCAGCGGGATGGACTGCCTCGACGAGCTCAAGGACAAGAAGCCGTTCTTCCTCGGCGTCGACGCCTTCGACCCGCACGAGTCGCTCGACCCGCCGCGCGTCTACATGTCCAAGTACGCCCGGGTCAAGGGCAGCGAGAAGCAGGGCGTGATCCCGATCCAGCCGTGGGACACGCCCTACAGCCGCGTGCTCGACCTCGGGATCGACGACGAGACGGTCGAGCGGGTGCGCGAGCTCTACGCCGCCGAGCTGACGTTCGTCGACCGCTGGATCGGCCGCCTGCTGAACAAGATGGACGACCTCGGCCTGCTCGACAACACGGCGGTCATCTACTTCAGCGACCACGGCCTGACGCTCGGCGAGTACGGGATCCTCGGCAAGCACGCCGCCTACCCGAACTGGCCGATCTACAAGGTGCCGTACATGATCCGCCACCCCGAGGGCAAGCTCGCGGGCGAGAAGAGCGACTACTTCGCCTCGACCCACGACGTCGCCTCGACGATCCTCGGCTTCCAGGGCATCCGCGCACCAGGGCTGATGGATGGGGAGGACCTGTCGCGGGTCTTCGACGGCAAGAAGCCCTATGACGAGCGCCCGTACTTCACGGCCTGCTACGCCCGCTACCTGATCTGCGGCGACGGGCGCTGGCTGCTGGTGACGCACAGCGAGAAGCGCCGGATCCGCCTGTTCGACACCCAGGCCGACCCGCAGGAGATCACGAACCTCGCCGACCAGAACCCCGAGATCGTCGAGCGACTGTGGCGGGTGCTCGAGGAGGAGGCCGGCGGCACGCTGCCGCAGTTCGGCGACGAGGGCGTGATGGGCGGATGAGCGGGCCCGGGGAGCGCTCGAGCGGCGTATGAGCGAGCGGCTGACACGCAGGCGGCTGCTCGGCCGCGGCGGCGCGGCGGCGGGCACCGCCGCGCTGGGCGGGATCGCCGGCAGCGCGCTCGCGGCGACGGCCGCGCAGGCACAGGACGACGACGACAAGCCGAACGTGCTGTTGATCGTTGCGAGCGGGATCCGTGCCGACAGCGTCGGCGCCTTCGACGGCGCGTTCGACGACAACGCGGTCGCGTCGACGCCGAACCTCGACGACCTCGCGGGTGACTCGCTGCGCTTCGAGCGCGCGGTGCCCGAGGCGACGCCGGCCGTGATCGCGCGCCGAGCGCTAGTGACCGGCAAGCGCGCGTTCCCCTACCGCGAGTGGCGGCGGCGCGACGGCTTCGCCGCCGTTCCCGGCTGGAACCCGGTCTACGTGCGGCAGCCGCTGGTCACCGAGGTGCTCACGGCCGAGGGCATCGACACGACCTGGATCACCGACAACCCGTTCTTCTCCGGTCCGCGCTACGACGGCGTCGTGCGGCGCACCATCGAGGTCGACGCCGAGGACTACCCAGCTCCGCCGCAGATCGAGGGCACGCTCGGGCGTGAGCAGACACGGCGCCAGGTCGAGCGCTACCTGGTCGGCGGCATCCGGCGCGGCGCCGACGCGATGGACCGCGCTGCGCGCGATGGCGAGCGTCAGCTCGAGCGGCTCAAGGACAAGCAGTTCTTCCTCGCCGTCGACGCCTTCGATCCCGCCGAGGCGTACTACGCGCCGCGCGCCTGGACGCGGACGCTCGAGGTCGATCCGTCGCTCGGCGCCCAGACCAAGAGCCGCGAGTGGATCGTGCCCGCCGACATCGACGACGACACCGTGGCGCTGGCGCGCGACGCCTACATGGACGGCGTCGAGAGCGTCGACGGCGCGGTCGGCGGCCTGCTCGACAAGCTCGACGACCTCGACCTGACCGACAACACGATCGTCTGGTTCGTCAGCGACGGCGGCACGATGCTCGGCGAGCACGGCTGGCTCGGCCGCGGCGCGCCCGGCACCTACCGGGACGCCTACTTCGTGCCGTTCCTGCTGCGCGACCCGCGCGGCCGGCGCTCGGGCAACTTCAGCTACTACTACGCCTCCACGCACGACGTGGCGCCGACGCTGCTGTCGATGCTCGGCATCGACCGCCCGGGCCGGATGGACGGGGAGGACCTGACGGCCCTGCTCGACGACGAGGACCCGCCGAAGCGGCGCGCCTTCATGTGTGCGTCGATCACCAGCATCGCCGCCGGCGACCCCCGCTGGCTGATGGTGACCGACCTCCAGGGCGACGAGAAGGTCCTGCACGACTTCGACGAGGACTCCGACGACGACGAGGAGGAGAACGTGGTGCGCAAGCACCCGGCCGTCGTCGAGGAGCTCTGGAAGGTCCCACTCGCGGCGGCGCAGGGCACCATGCCGCTGTTTGGAGAGGACTTCGCCGTTCGGCCGCCGCCGGAGGACGACGACGCCGACGACGACGGCATCGAGGACGCGGACGAGACCAGCGACGAGGAGAGCGGCGAGACGCGCGACGCCGACCGCGACGACCTCGACTTCGATCAGTCGGGCAACGACCCGAACGCCACGGCGATCCCGGACTCACAGGCGCCGCCGGCAACCACGCCGGCAGCGCCTGCGCCGAACCCCTAGGTCCCGCGTCCGAGTCCGTCAGGCCGCCGTCAGCGTGTGCGCCGGCCGCGAGCGTTGCGTCCGGCGGACCGCCGTCCCACCGGGCGCCGGCCGGTCGGCCGCCGTCCGGTCGAGCGTCCGCCGCCACTGCCGCCCATCAGGCGCTCGCGCGCCTGGGCGATCACGCTCTGTCCCTGGGAGCTGCGAGAGAACTGGGTGACTCTTTGTAGTAGTGACATGCCGGGCCGCGTACCCACCTCGCGCGAAGTCATGCGTCCGGTTCGCTCTCGCGGCAGCGGCCGAGTCCCGTCGGAGGGCCTTGCGCACCAGTGCTAGGCTCAGCCGGTCCTGGCGGACGTAGCTCAGCTGGTAGAGCTCTCGGTTGTGGTCCGAGCGGTCGCGGGTTCGAGTCCCGTCGTTCGCCCCTCGTAACGGATCCATGGGCCTGCGCGACAACCTTCGCTTCGCGGTTCAGCGCGCCACCGGACACCGCAGCCGCTGTCCGCACACCGCGCAGGTCCGCGACGTCGAGCCCGACAGTCGCGACGGGTGCCCCGAGTGCCTGGCCCTCGGCGACGATTGGCGTGCCCTGCGGATTTGCGCCGTGTGTGGGCACGTCGGCTGCTGCGACTCGTCGAAGAACCGCCACGCCACCAGGCACGCGCACACGAGCGGCCACCCGATCGCACGCTCGTTCGAGCCGGGCGAGGACTGGGCGTGGTGCTACGTCGATCGCCGGCTGGTCGACGTCGAGCGGCGCCGCTGACGCCGTCCCGCCTCGAATCAGGGGGGCGGTTCAGGGTCCCGCCCCGATGATCCGCGGCGCAGCGAGCCGCATGATCGCCCCATGACCGCCACCACGCACACGGCGCTTCGAGAGCGCCCGGCCCACCGCCTCCGTCCGACCGGCTACGCGTCGCTCGACTACGCGATCTTCCTCGCCTGCGCGGGGGCGATCGCCCTGCACGTGATCGACGACTCGTTCCTGCAGCCCCAGCCCGGGACCGCGGCTGCCGACCATCTCGTGAGCGGCCTGGTGCCGCTCGCCATGCTGGCGCTCGCGGCGCTGGTCTTCCCGCGATCGCGTGCCGGCGCCCGCGCCGCGATCGCGCTGCCGCTCGCCGCGCTCGGGATCGTCGGCGGCCTCGAGGCCGTGCACTACTGGCGTGAGGTCGCGCTGTCGGGCGACGACTACACCGGACTGCTCGCGATCCCGGCGGGTCTGGCGCTGCTCGGATTGGCCGCCGTCACCCTGTGGCGCTCGCGGCGGCTGGACGACCGGTGCCCGTGGCGCTACGGCCGGCGCGCGCTGATCGGCGTGGCCGGCGTCACGGTGACGCTCCAGCTCGTCGTCCCGCTCGGGATGGGCTACGCGTTCACGCACCTCTCGCGCGCGGAGGTGCCTCCCGCCGACCTCGGCGCGCCGCATCGCGACGTGACGCTCGAGACCAGCGACGGCCTGGAGCTCGAGGGCTGGTACGTGCCTTCGCGCAACGGCGCGGCGGTGATTGCCTTCCCAGGTCGCAAGGGGCCGCAGAACCGGGCGCGGATGCTGGTCGAGCACGGCTATGGCGTGCTGCTCTTCGACCGCCGCGGCGAGGGCGCCAGCGACGGCGACGGCAACGCGTTCGGCTGGGGCGGCGACAAGGACATCCTGGCGGCGATCGAGTTCCTCGAGCGGCGTCCCGACGTCGACGCCGGGCGGATCGGCGGGATCGGCCTCTCGGTCGGTGGCGAGCTGATGCTCCAGGCGGCGGCCGAGGGAGCGGGCCTCGACGCCGTCGTCTCCGACGGCGCCGGTACGCGGTCGGCGGCGGAGCAGCTCGACGGCGAGCTCTCCGGCGCCGGCAAGTGGCTGGCGCTGCCGTTCGTCGCCACCGTCACGGCCGCGACGGCCGTCTTCTCCGACAGCGCGCCGCCGGCGAAGCTGATCGACCTGATGCCGCGGATCGCGCCGCGGCCGGTGCTGCTGATCCAGTCGACCGGCGCGGACAACGAGACGATGAACCCCAGCTACCATCGCGCCGCGCGGGAGCCGAAGCAGCTATGGCGGGCGCCCGCCGACAAGCACATGGGCGCCTTCGAGGCTCGCCCGGAGGAGTACGAGCGCAGGGTGGTCGGCTTCTTCGATCGCGCGCTGCTGGAGCTTCGAACGCCCAGCGCCGGGTAGCGATCCGGGATGGCCCGTCTGACGGTCCTGGTCAACGCCGGTCCGTGGCTACCCGTGCCGCCCCCGGGCTACGGCGGGATCGAGAACGTGCTCGCCACGCTGATCCCCGAGCTGAGGGCGCGCGGCCACCGGGTCGTGCTGGCGACGGTCGGCGAGAGCGAGATCGAGGTGGACCGCCGGGTCTCGCTCTTCGATCGGGGCCAGTTCGAGCGGCTCGCCGAGCCGTACAACCGCGTGGTCGGCGTGGTCCACGCGCACATGCAGATGGTGCTCGACGAGTTGTGCGCCGACAGCGAGATCGACCTGGTCCACGACCACCTGGAGGTCGTCGGCGCGAGCGCGCTCGCACGGATGGACGCCGCTCCGCCGGCGCTGCAGACGTTGCACTGGGACCTGCGCAAGAACGCGGACTTCTACTCGGTCTTCGACGGCCGTGGACGGGTCTTCTTCAACGGCGTCTCCGCGCGCCAGCTCGAGCTCGCGCCGGCCGGCCTGCGCAGCCAGGCGCTCGGCGCTGTGCCGCTGGCCACGTGCGTCGAGAAGATGCCGTACGAGCGTCACAAGCGCGAGTACGTCGCGCTCGTCGGGCGCCTGACGCCGGAGAAGGGGGCGGACATCGCGGCGCGGGTGTGTCGCGAGCACGGCATCGAGCTGCGCCTGGCGGGGCCGGTGGCCGCCGCACGCGACGCCGAGGAGGTCGCGGCGCGCCTCGCCGACCGCGACGGCGGCTGGAGCCAGCTGCGTGACGCGCGCTTCTACCTCGAGCGCGTCCGCCCGCTCGAGGGCGGTCCGGTGCGCTGGCTCGGGAGCCTCGACCGCGAGGCGAACCTGCGCCTGGTCGCCTCCGCCCGCGCGGTGGTCTTCCCGCTGCGCTGGGACGAGCCCGGGGCGACGGCCGCCGTCGAGGCGCTCGCGTGCGGCACGCCGGTGATCGGCTTGCGCCGGGGCGCGCTGTGCAACATCGTCGAGCACGGGGTCACGGGCTTCCTCGCCGACGACGAGCAGGAGCTGGCCGGCTACCTGAAGCGTGCCGGCGAGCTGCGACCGGAGGCGTGCCGGGCGGCGGCGCGTGAGCGCTTCGACGCTGCCCTGATGGCCGAGCGCTACGTCCAGCTCTACGAGGAGGTCGTCGAGCGCGCCCGGGCTCAGACGCTGAAGACGGCCTGGAGCACCTCGCGCTCGCGGGCGGCAAGCTGAGCGAGCAGCAGCGGAGCCTGCTCGAGTGGCAGGACGTCGGTCACGAGCGCGGCGGCGATGTCGGCGCCGCGCGCCTGCAGCAGCGCCACCGTCTCGCGCGACAGGCGGTCCCGGTCCCACTCGTCGCGCAGAAGGCGGGGGACTCGCCCGATCTGCGCGCAGCGAATCCCGAGGCCGTTGTGGTGGAACTCCTCGCCGAGCCTCAGCGCGTCCGCGCCGCCCTGGTAGAAGGCGAGGTCGATCACGGTCCCCTGCGGGCGCAGGCAGCGCAGCGCCACGGCGAGGCTCTCGGTACGCCCGCGGCACTGGAAGACCACGTCGGCCCCGCGGTCGCGGGGCCCGTGGACCCACTCCTGCTTGAAGCGCCGCCACAGCTCGGGCTCCTCTCGGTGCGCGTCGAGGCCGAGCGCCCGGGCAGCCGCCAGCCGGCGTTCGCTCGGGTCGACGACGGCGACGGCCTCGGCGCCGTGCTCGCTGGCGAAGAGGCCGGTGAGCAGGCCGACGACGCCTGCCCCGATCACCACGACACGCCGGCCCGCGACGCCCTCGCCAAGCGCTCGGACCGGTCCGCTCGCGAGCTCGGCCGCCGCATGGAGCAGGCCGTTCGCGCAGATCGGCCCCATGTGGGCGGCGTAGATCCCCAGCAACGGCTCGACGTCGTCGGGCAGCGGGACGTACCGCTCGCGTGTCGCGTCGGCCACATGGGCCGTCCTGTGGCCGTACGCCATCGCGAGCGTCTGACCCGGCTCGACTCCGTGCGCGCGGCTCTCGGCGACCCGTCCCACCTCCATGTAGCCCAGCCGCGTGATCGGATAGCGCATGGCCGGCCGGCCGCCGTCGAACACCCCGAGCTCCTCGTCGAAGCCGCTGTGGAGGTACGGGTTCGTGCCCTTGTAGAAGGTCAGCTCGGTGCCGGCCGACAGGCCCGTGAAGAGCGTCTGCACGAGGAACTCGCCGTCCGCGGGCGCGCGTGCCTGCTCCTCGAAGAGCGTGGCCTGGCGCGGGCCGCTGAGGCCGAGGATCCGTGTTGGGACAGGATCAGGCATGGGCCTCGACGCTCGCGGGCTCGACGGCCTCGCCGCGCTCGGCCGACAGCGCGAGCGCACAGGCCAGGCGGTGGGTGGCGAGCGCCTCGTCGTAGGGCGCCCGAATCCGGTTCCCACGTCCCTGAACGGCGTCGACGAAGTCGCGATCGACCTGGCGCTTCGCGTCGAACGCGGCCGGGGTGACGGCGGCACCGTCGCCGCGGTCGAGCGCGAGCTCGGTCTCCGACAGTGAGAGCGCGAGCCCATCGCCGAAGACCTCGAGGCCGGCGCGGTGCTTGGCGCCGAGCAGGCACGTCGACGCGAGCGACCCGATCGCGCCGTTGGCGAAGCGCAGCGTCGCCGCGGAGACGTCGTCGACTGCCGTGTCCTCCGCGCCGTCGCACTGTCCGCGGGCGCCGACCGCGTAGACCTGGTCGACGCTCCCCGCCAGCACGTGCATCACGTCGAGGACGTGCGTCGTCTGCTCGATCGTCTGGCCGCCGGAGCGAGTCCGGTCGCTCCACCACGCGGGCGGTGGCAGCTTGTCGAGCCAGGCGCCGACGAGCAGCCGCGGCTGCGTCTCGCGCAGCTGCGCCGCCGCCGCCTCGACCGTGTCGAGATAGCGCCAGTGATAGCCGGCGGCGGTGACGACGCCCGCGGCCCTGACCTCGTCGGCGATCGCGGTCGCCGTCGGCAGGTCCACCGCGAGCGGCTTCTCGACGAAGAACGGCAGGCCCGCCGCCAGCACCGCCCGCTCCGGCGGCCCATGCGCGAACGGCGGCACGCAGATGTAGACCGCGTCCAGCTCCTCACCGTCGAGCATTCGCTCGACGCCGTCGTAGCCGCGCGCCCCGTGCTCCGCCGCCAACCGGTTCGCCAGTGCCGCGTCCAGATCCGTCATCGCCGCCAGCTCCACGTCCGCGAAGCCGCCCAGCACCCTCGCATGGCGCTGCCCGACCCCGCCGGCCCCCACCAATCCGATCCGGGTCGCCTCCGCCATCCCCGCTCTCGCATACCCCGGATCGCCAACCCAACGCCTCGTTTTGGGGGCTCGCTCGAGCGGCAGCCACTCGGATACCGCGTCGTGCGCCAGGTCGGGTCGCATCGCCGGCTGCAGTCCCCCGACTATCCGCCGCTCTCGTTCGCCTTCCATGACAAGGCCACGCTCCCCGGCGGACTGGTGAGGAAGATCCTCACCAGGGACGTGGGGCTTGCCGACGAAGAGGCGAGAGAGCTACTGTGAATAGTCGAGCGTCAATGGAGACGGTGCGCGTCATCTACCACCATGAGCCCGACGGCTGGTGGGCCGAGTCGCCCGACGTGGAGGGGTGGTCGGCGGCCGGCGATAGCTACGCGGACGTCCGCAAGCTCGCTCACGAGGGCATCCCCTTCGCCCTGGGGCACGAGGCCGCGATCGAGCACTACGTACCTGCCGGCGAGCGCGTGTCGGCGTAGGTCCGACCGCGGTGACTACAGTTGGCGGCATGGCCAACCTGACTCGTCGTCAAAAGGAGAGTCGCGCCTACTCGCTCGCGCTGGTGGGCGGCGGGGCGGGAATCGCCGCTGTCGTCTTCCTCGTGCTGGCGGTGGTGGGGGTGATGGGCATCGGTCCGACGTTCCTGGCCGCGCTGATCGCGGCCGGCGCCGCGTTCGCGTTCCGGCGCACCGTCGGCTCCTGACCGCCGCGTGGCGGCTGCCGCGACCGCCTTCGTCTACCTGCTGCGCTGCGGCGACGGGACGCTCTACTGCGGCTGGACGAACGACGTCGAGCGGCGCCTCGAGCAACATCAGGCCGGCCGGGCGAGCCGGTACACGCGCTCGCGGCTACCGGTCGAGGTCGTCTGGTCGAAGCCGATGGCGTCACGCTCCGAGGCGATGCGCGAGGAGGCGCTGATCAAGCGCCTGTCGCGCTCCGAGAAGCTGCGCCTGACCGAGTCTGGGTAGAAACCTGCCGCCGTTGCGCGGGGAAGCGCTTCGGCGTACGATCGGGCGCGAGTGTTCTCGGAGGGAGCGCCACTCGACGCACTGGAGAGCGTGGACTCGCGGCGCTACCTGCCGCACGCGCTGGCAGCGACGGCGGCCGTGATCGTGGCGCCCGCGCTCGTGGTGATCCCGCTCTCCCCGTTCGCAGGAATCCCGGACCTGCTCCTGTCGGCGCTGCTGGCGACCGGCCTCTCGGCGGCGGCGGGCAGCGTCTGCGCGGCGCTCTGGACGCAGCGACCGCAGTCGAGGGAGATCTCCTTCGGCGATCTCCTGCTCTGGAGCTGGGCCCGTCGCGTCCATGCGGAGCGGCGCTTCGCCAAGGCGGTCGCGGAGTCTCACGGCGAGCCGCGCCGATCGAGCAGCACAGGCGGGGTGAGGGATGAGCTGGCGGCGCTGCGCCGCCTGAGCGTCGTCTTCGAGGCGCGCGACGCGTCCACGCACGGCCACACCGGACGGGTGACCAGGCACGCGGAACGGATCGCGAAGCGGCTCGGCCTGCCCGAGAGCGAGGTGGCGAAGATCAGGACGGCGGCGGCCGTGCACGACGTCGGCAAGGTCGGCCTCCCGCGCTCGGTCCTCGCCGGCGAAGGCGGCTCGCTCACACCGGAGCAGCAGGCGCTCTTGGAGCGGCACGCGGTCGACGGCGCCGCGAAGGTGGCGGCCGCGGGAGATCCGGAGGTCGCCGCGATCGTTCGCCACCACCACGAGCGCATCGACGGAACCGGCTATCCGGACGGACTGGCGGGCAACGAGATTCCACTCGGCGCGCGCATCGTCGCCGTCGCCGACGCCTTCGATCGGCTGGTGTCGCCAGAGCCGGGACGGGCGCCGCTCGTGCGCCGTAGGAACGCTCTCGACCGGCTCTGCGAGCGCGCCGGGTCGCAGCTCGACGCCGCCGCTGTCGCCGCTTTCGTGGACTACTACTCGGGCAAGCGCGCGATCGCCGGCGTGGCGTTCGCCGCCACGGCGCCCCAGCGGCTGGTCAGGTGGGTCGCCGCCGCGCCCGCCGGGATCGGCGCCACCGCGCCGCCGATCGCCCAGGGCGTCTGCGCGGCTGGCGCCCTCGCCCTCGCGGGGTCGTGCCTCACGACCCTGCCTGCGCCGGGGGCCGGCGGGCGCGCCGACGACCGGCCATCCGCGCTCGTCGAGCGAGAGGTCCCGCTCACGACCGCGACCGCGAGCCTTTCGGATCGATCCGCCCTCGCGCTCGACGTCCGGTCCGGGGCGGGGGAGCGGTCCACGCCCCGCGAGCACGCCGCGGGCGACGGGGGCTCTCGGCAGGATCGGGCTCCCGATGGCGGCGGTGGAACCGGAGGCGATCGATCGCATGGCTCCCCGAGCCCCGGCGGAGGCTCCCCACCGCCGTCCTCGTCCGCGCCCGCGAACGGCGGCGACACGCCGGCGAGCACGCACGGAGGTCCGCCGTCGGAGGGGGCTCCAAGCCCGGCACCCGCTCAGCCGTCGTCGTCGCCTCCACCGAAGCCGCCGCCTGCAAGCCCCGCGCCGGCGGCGCCAGCTCCGAGCGCCCCGGCCAGCCCGTCGCCGACGACGGTTCTCGACCCCGTCGTCGATCAGGTCCACCAGGTCCTCGACCCGCTTCCCACGGAGCAGCTCACCGATCCAGTCGAGCGGCTGCTCGGCAACACGCTCGGCCGGTAGCGGTCCCGGCGCGCCGAAACTCGACGCCCTCTACCGTGTCTGCGGTGAACGTGGCCCCTCGGCTGATAGCCGCGGTCGTCGCGCTCGGCCTCGCAGCGGGCTTTGGCGTGGACACCGCTCGCGCGCAGGATCAGCGTCCGAACGTCGTCGTGATCATGACCGACGACCAGACGGTCGACGACCTGAGCGCCATGCCGGCGACCCGGCAGGCGTTCGCGCGCCGCGGCGTCACCTTCTACAACTCCTCGGTCTCCTACCCGGTCTGCTGCCCATCGCGGGCGACGTTCCTGACCGGCCGCTACGCGCACAACCACGGTGTGATGGGCCTCTACTGGCCGACCGGCGGCTATGGGCGCTTCAACGACGCCGACGCGCTGCCGGTCTGGCTCCAACGCGCCGGCTACCACACGGCCCACATCGGCAAGTACCTCAACGGCTACGGCACCGACCGTCCGGCGATCGTTCCGCCCGGCTGGAGCGAGTGGTACGGAGCGGTCGACCCCGCGACCTACCGGATGTGGGGCTACACGCTCAACGAGAACGGCCGCCTGGTCACCTACGGGAGCCCGACGGGGGACGAGAACCCGTCCTACTACCAGACCGACGTCTACCGCGAGAAGGCGCTCGACGTGATCCGCCGCGGCAGCCACTCGGGCCGCCCGTTCTTCCTGTCGCTGGCGCTGCTGGCGCCGCATCACGAGGAGGCGGAGATCAGGCGCGTCACCGGTGTGACCGTCCGCTCCGCGCCGCGCCACCGCGGGCGCGCCGCGTCGCTGCCGCTGCCGCGGTCGCGCGCCTTCAACGAGCTCGACCGCTCCGACAAGCCGATGTTCATGCGCCGCTTCAAGCCGCTCGACGGTGCGGCGGTCGCCCGCATCACGGCCGAGTTCCGTGCGCGGCGCGAGTCGCTGCTCGCGGTCGACGAGGCGGTAGCGGCGATCGTCCGCGAGCTGCGCGCCCAGGGGACGCTCGCCAACACCTACCTGCTGTTCACCTCGGACAACGGCTTCCTGCTCGGCGAGCACGCCGTCCCGACCGGCAAGATGCTTCCGTACGAGCCGTCGAGTCGGGTCCCGCTGCTGATCCGCGGTCCCGGGATCCGCGGCCGCACGATCAGCCTCGAGTCGGCCTCGAACATCGACCTCGCGCCGACGATCGTCCAGATGGCTGGCGCGAGCGCCGCCGGGGGAGCGCCGGTCGACGGGCGCTCGCTGCTGAAGTTCGCCCGCGATCCGCGCCTGCGCAGCGGGCGCCTCGTCCTGCACGAGACCGGTGGGCTGCGGTCGACCTCGACCTCGCCCGAGGAGGACGGCGGCCCGGTGCCGGTGCGGACGATCCGCACATACCGCGCCGTCCGCAACGACCGCTGGCTCTACGTCGCCTACCGCAGCGGCGAGCGCGAGCTGTACGACCTCCTGCGCGATCCGTTCCAGCTGCGCTCGCGCCACAACGATCCCCGCTACGCGGCCACCCGACGCGTCCTGCGTGCCGAGCTCGACCGGCTCGCCACCTGCCGCGGCCGCGCCTGTCGCCTGCCGGGTCCGCCGGTGCCCGACCCATTCGAGCCGGAGCTCGCGGAGCCGGCGCAGCCGACGCGGCGCTAGCCACCGCCCTGCACGCGGACGCGTGAGAGCGGGCTAGCCCGGCCCGAGCGAGACCGGAGAGCTCGCCCGGGCGATCAGCCGCTGCGGCCGGCCGCCGCCGTCGGCGGGGACGGCGAACACGCTGCGGTCGTCCGAGTAGACGACGTGGTCGTCGTCCAGCCACTCCGGCTGGTCGTCGATCGACCGCCGCTCGGCGAGCGCGACGTCGCGGCCGCTGCGTAGGTCGAGCACGTGCAGCCGCCAGCGATCCTGGTTCCCGATCCGCCGCTTGTAGGCGATCCGGCGGCCGTCGGGCGACAGCGACGGGCACTCGACATGGTCGCGGACGATCCGCGCACGGCGGGTGCCGATCCGCCCCTCGAGCAGGTAGTGCTCCCCGCCGGTGCCGAGCGTGGCGTAGAAGCGGTCGCCGCCAGCGAAGGTCACGCCCCAAAAGTTCGCGTCGGCGTGCTCGAAGGGCTCGCCGTCGCGCTCGACGTCCAGCTCGTCGAGGCGCAGCAGGTACTCGCCGCCGCGCATGTCGACGATCGCCGTATGGGTCGAGAACTGGCGCACCCCGGCGGAGTAGGTGTGACCCGAGAGGAAGGTCGTGAACGCGCCGTAGCGCCCATCGGCGGACACGCGTGCGCGGTCGGGGACGCCCGGGACGGGGAAGCGGGCGCGGCGGCGGAAGTCGCGATCGAAGATCAAGCCCTCGTAGCTGAAGCCGTTGCGCTTGACGGCGAGGCAGAGGCCGCCGCCGGCGCCGCTCGCGTAGACGCGCTCGCACGCCAGCCCGCCTGCCGCGGCGGGCGTAGCCCCGGGCGCGATCTCGGTGCGGTAGGCGCGACCGTTCAGGCGCGGGTGGTCGGGGTCGACCGCTCGCACCAGCAGCTCGCTGCCGGGACCGACGGCCGCGGCGCCACGGTCGTCGACTACCACCCGCGGTCGCGCGTCGGTGGTGGTGTCGCCGGCGTTCAGCGTGGCGACCGCGACGTAGGCGCCGCCCGCGACGACGCACAGCGCGGCGATCGCGAGCAGGGCGAGCGTCCGGCCGTTCATGCGATCGCCTCAGGCGATCTGCGCAGCGCCCAGGCCGCGCCGGCGAGGGCGAGCGCGAGCGCCGCAGCGAAGGTCGTCGCCGCAAGCTCGAGCCCGCCGAGCGTCCAGGCCAGGCCGAAGGCCACCGACGACACGAGCTTGGCGAGGCTGGTCGCCGTGACCAGCAGCGCGAGCCCGCTCGCGCGCAGCCGGTCGGGCAGCAGCGCGCTGGCGATCGCCTGCAGGACGCCGTCGGTGGCCGCGTAGTAGGCCCCCAGTCCGCAGAGCGCGACGGCGACCAGCCCCATGCCGCCAGACGGGACCAGCAGCATCGCGTAGGCGGGTAGCAGCAACAGGTGGCCGCCGAGGAACACCCGCCGCCGGCCGATGCGGTCGGCGAGCCGGCCCGCCGGGATCGCGAGCGCCATGAAGACCAGTGCCGAGCCGACGAACAGGAGTGGAAACGCCGTGACCGGAAGGTCGAGCCGGCGTTGGAGGCCGAGGTAGAGCAGACCGTCGCTGATCGTCGCGATCGCGAGCAGGGCGGCTGCTCCCACCAGCGCCCGGAAGCGCGGCTCGCGCAGCAGGGCGATCGCCTCGCGTAGGGTCGGCTGGACGCGCTCGGGTGCCTCGCCGGCAGCGGAGGTGGGCGGGGAGTCGGGGGCGACGGGATCGGTGCCGAGCCCGAGCGACTCGCTCCTGGTTCGCGGCCTCCCGTCGGCGAGCAGTACGAGCACGGCGACGCCGAGGACCGCGAAGCAGGTGCTGACCACGAACACCGCGTCGAAGCGCGCGGGGGCGAGCAGCAACAGCCCGAACGCGACCAGCGGGCCCAGCAGCGCTCCCGCCGTGTCCATCGCGCGGTGGACGCCGAACGCCGTCGCCAGCGCCGCGGGCGTCGACGACAGCGCGATCAGCGCGTCGCGGGGCGCCGTCCGGATCCCCTTCCCAGCACGATCGACGAGCACGATCGCCGTGACAGCCGACACCGTCCCGCCGATCGCCACCAGCGCGCCCTTGCAGGCGGCGGACAGCCCATAGCCGAGCGTCGCCACCTCCTTGTAGCGCCGCCAGCGATCGGCAACGAAGCCGCCCGCCAGACGCACCAGCGCAGTCGCGCCCTGGTAGATGCCGTCGACCACGCCGACCTGCAGCGGCGATGCGCCGAGCTCCAGCACGAGGTAGATCGGCAGGATCGCCGACACCATCTCGGACGAAACGTCGGTGAGCATGCTCACGGCGCCGAGCACGACGACGTTGCGCGAGACGCGTGCGCCGCGCCGGCCCGCGCCGGCCGGCCGCGATCGCCGCTCGCGCAACAGCGTTCCTGAGCTCTCTGCCTGGTACACGGGAGTCCGTCCCTCCAAGGACTCGTTTCGAGGCGGACCTTAGTCGGTCTGCTCCACCAGCAGCGAGCCGTCGGGAGCGACCGACATCGCGAGCCGGCCGTCCACCAGCGCGCGCAGCTCCGCGCCGACGAGCTCGTGGCGCCAGCCCTGGAGGACGCGGATGCCGTCCGGATCCTCGCCGCGCCGCAGCGCCGCGACGACGGCCATCAGCTCGGATTGCGTCGCGATCAGCTCCGTCGCGACCTTGTGCTCGCGCGAGCGGTGACGGACGAGCGCCTGGGCGAGCGACACGACCGGAGCCTCGGAGGCCTCGCGCTGGGCCGGCGCCGGCGGCGCGTCGATCGCCTCGTCGCCGGCGGCCGCCGCGATCGCGTCGAGCACCTCGCGCCCGCGGCGGTGGAGCGTCTGCTGGGGCAGCCCGCGGATCTGCTCGAGCCCGTGCTTGTCGGCGGGCCGGCGCTTGGCCAGCTGCATCAGCGCCTGGTCGGGGATCAGGTAGGACGGCGGGCGGTCGAGCTCGCGCGCCGCCGCCTCGCGCCACTCGCACAGCCGCCAGGCGACCGCCCGTTGCGCGGCGTCGAGACGACGCAGGTTCGGCAGCCGCTCGTAGGCGCGGCGGGGAGAGCGCTCGTCAGTGGACCGCTCGACGACGTGGCACTCCTCGCGCGCCCACTCGAGTCGCCCGACGTCGGCGAGCTGGCGCGTGATCGTCTCGCCGAGGGTCAGCAGGCAGCGCGCGTCGTCGGCTGCGTAGGAGAGCTGGCGCTCGGTGAGCGGCCGCTTGTCCCAGCGCGTGAAGCCCTCGCCGCCGCGCAGCTGCACGCCGAGCACACGGCGCGTCAGGGACTCGTAGCCCTCCTGATTGCCCATCCCGAGGAACCCGGCGGCGATCTGCGTGTCGAATACGTTCGCGATCTCGGTCCGCCACGTCCGGCGCAGGATCGCGATGTCCTGGCGGCCGGAGTGGACGACGATCTCGACGTCCGGATCGGCGAGCACGGCCGCCAGCGGCGCTGCGTCGAGCGGCCGCGTGTCGTCGAGCGGGTCGAGCACCTCCGTCCGCACGCCGTCCGGGCCGCCCGGATCGGACACGGCGACCTGGACGAGGCAGAGCAGCGCCTGGTAGCGGCGCTCGGACACGAACTCCGTGTCGATCGCCAACCGGCCATGATCGGTGGCCAGGCGTGCCAGCTCGTCCGTCCGTTGCCGCTCGGTTCCGCCGTCGTTCGCGCCATCGGTCATGCCAATGACCACTATCTCATCGCCTGGGATTCGCGCACGGAAGCCCCTCGGCCGAGCGCTACCCGCGTGTCCGCGCGGGTCATCGCGTGCCGCTGCGGATCCTGCGACCGAGCTGTCTCAGCCAATACGAGCCGATGTCGGCGACGACGCTGAAGAGGTGGCCGAGTGGGCCGGTGAAGATCCAGGCCGCGAGACGCTCGCCTGGACCCCGGTGCGGCGGAGGAGTGGAGCCCACGGCGCGCCACGCTATCGTCCCGCGCCCTCCGGATGAGCGCCGTCAAGACAACGACCACGGACCTCGGCGAGTCGCGCGTACGCGTCGACGTCGAGGTCGCCCCCGACGCCGTCGACCGCGAGGTCGCCGAGGCCGCGGGCGTGATCGGTCGCGAGCTGAAGGTTCCCGGCTTCCGCAAGGGCAAGGTGCCTGCCGAGGTCGTCCTGCGTCAGGTCGGACGCGGCTCGGTGCTCGAGGAGGCCGTCCGGCGCGGGCTGCCCGAGTGGTACGAGGCGGCCGTCCGCGACGCCGGCATCGCCACCGTCGGGGACCCGCAACTCGACGTCACCGAGCTGCCCGAGAAGGGCGCAGCGCTTGGCTTCAAGTTCGAGGTCGGCATCCGGCCGCAGGCCAAGCTCGGCGACTGGCGCGGCCTCGAGGTCGAGCGCGCCGAGCCCGAGGCGACCGACGACGAGGTCAAGGGCGAGCTCGAGCGCATGCGCGAGTCGCTCGCTTCGCTCGAGACGGTCGAGCGCGCGGCCGCGAACGGCGACTACGTGGTGATCGACTTCGTCGGGTCGATCGACGGCGAGCCGTTCGAGGGCGGCGAGGCGCGCGGCTTCTTGCTCGAGCTCGGCTCGGGCCGCCTGATCGAGGGCTTCGAGGACCAGCTCGAGGGCGTCGCCGCGGGCGACGAGCGCGAGGTCAAGGTGACCTTCCCCGACGACTACCAGGCCGAGCACCTGGCCGGCAAGGACGCGGTGTTCGCCGTCTCGGCCAAGGAGGTCAAGGAGAAGCGACTGCCGGAGCTGGACGACGACCTCGCGGTCGAGGCCGGGGGCTACGACTCGCTCGACGAGCTGCGCACGGAGATCGCGAACCGGATCGGCTCCGCGAAGGAGGAGACCGTCGAGCGCGACTTCCGCGAGGCGGCGGTCGACGCCGCCGCCGCGAACGCGACGATCGACATCCCGTCCGCGTTGATCCACTCCAAGGCGCACGAGATGTGGCACGTCACCACCCGCCGCCTCCAGGCCCAGGGGCTCGATCCGCAGCAGTACCTGCAGATCGTCAACAAGACGTCGGAGGAGCTGATCGTCGAGTCCGAGCCCGAGGCCGAGCGCGCGCTGCGGCGCGAGGCGGTGCTCGCGGCGATCATCGCGGCCGAGGGGATCGAGGTCTCGGACGAGGAGCTGATCGAGGCGCTGCGCGAGGCCTCGGCCGATCCGAGCAAGCCGCCGCCGAGCGAGAAGGCGCTGCGGCGCTCGCTCGACAAGGCTCGCGCCCGCGGCGCCGACGAGGCGCTGCGCGAGGACATCGCGATGCGCAAGGCGCTCGACGCCATCGTCGAATCGGCGAAGCCGGCCTTCGTCGAGCGCTAGACTCGCCCCAGTCGCCGCCTCCGGCCGCCTTCCGCCGCACAGGCGGGAGGATTCCTGCCGAACACACGAAACAGAGCGAGAGCAATGAGCCCACTGGTACCGATGGTCGTCGAGCAGACCTCGCGCGGAGAGCGCGCGTTCGACATCTACTCCCGGCTGCTGAACGAGCGCATCGTGTTCCTCGGCACCCCTGTCACAGACGAGATCGCGAACTTGATCGTCGCCCAGCTGCTGCACCTGCAGGCTGAGGATCCCGACAAGGACATCTCGCTCTACATCAACTCGCCGGGCGGCTCCGTCTATGCGGGCCTCGCGATCTACGACACGATGCAGTACATCAAGCCCGACGTGCAGACGATCTGCGTCGGGATCGCGATGTCGATGGGCGCGCTGCTGCTGTCCGGCGGCGCCGCCGGCAAGCGGATGTCGCTGCCGAACGCGAAGATCCTGATCCACCAGGTGTCGTCGAGCTTCCAGGGTCAGGCGAGCGACATCGAGATCCACGCGAAGGAGATCATCGACACGCGCAAGCGGCTCGACGAGATCCTCGCCGACCACACAAAGCAGCCGCTCGAGAAGGTCTCGCGCGACACCGAGCGCGACTACTTCATGACCGCGGAAGAGGCGAAGGACTACAACCTCATCGACACGGTGATCGAGCCCATAAAGTAGGACGGGCTCGGCCCACCGGCTGAGGGAGGACGAGGGATGGCACGGCCGACAGACTCCAACGAGCAGCTTCTCTGCAGCTTCTGCGGGAAGTCGCAGCGACAGGTGAAGAAGCTGATCGCCGGTCCCGGCGTCTACATCTGTGACGAGTGCATCGATCTCTGCAACGAGATCATCGAGGAAGAGCTCTCGCAGACCTCCGAGGTGAAGTGGGACGAGCTCCCCAAGCCGAAGGAGATCTACGAGTTCCTGAACGACTACGTGATCGGTCAGGACCAGGCCAAGAAGATCCTCGCCGTCGCCGTCTACAACCATTACAAGCGCGTCGAGGCGGGCGCCTACGGCGACCCCGACGTCGAGCTGCAGAAGTCGAACATCCTGCTCATCGGCCCGACGGGGTGCGGCAAGACGCTGCTGGCCCAGACGATGGCCCGGCTGCTCAACGTACCGTTCGCCATCGCCGACGCCACCGCCCTCACCGAGGCCGGCTACGTGGGCGAGGACGTCGAGAACATCCTGCTCAAGCTGATCCAGGCCGCCGACTACGACGTCAAGAAGGCCGAGACCGGCATCATCTACATCGACGAGATCGACAAGGTGGCCCGCAAGGCCGAGAACCCGTCGATCACCCGTGACGTGTCGGGCGAAGGTGTGCAGCAGGCGCTGCTCAAGATCCTGGAGGGCACCACCGCGTCGGTGCCACCGCAGGGTGGGCGCAAGCACCCGCACCAGGAGTTCATCCAGATCGACACGACGAACATCCTGTTCATCTGTGGTGGGGCGTTCGCCGGCATCGAGAAGATCATCGAGAGCCGGGCCGGCGCCAAGGGCGTGGGCTTCGGCGCCGACATCCGCCGCTCGGAGGACAAGGACCTCGGCGACCTGCTCGGCCAGGTGCTGCCCGAGGACCTCATGAAGTTCGGCCTGATCCCGGAGTTCATCGGCCGCCTGCCGGTCATCGGCGCCGTGTCGAACCTCGATCAGGAGGCGCTCGTGCGCATCCTCATCGAGCCGAAGAACGCCTTGGTGCGCCAGTACCGCAAGGTGTTCGAGTTCGAGAACGTCGAGCTCGAGCTCACCGACGATGCCCTCGAGGCGGTGGCCGAGCAGGCCATCCTCCGGGGCACCGGTGCCCGTGGGCTGCGGGCCATCCTCGAAG
>DASQKV010000031.1:0-32735 GCA_035630335.1 Thermoleophilaceae bacterium
CTCGAGCCGCTGGGCAAGCGCCTGCCAGCCGCCGGCGCGCAGCCAGGCGCGCTCGCGGTGCTCGGGCTTGCTGGCCAGCTCGCCGTAGAGGATCACCGGGATGACGAGCTCCTCGCCGATCAGCCCGGCCGCGGTGAGCGCCTCGGCGCAGGCCGCGCCGCGCGACGCGAGGTCGGGATATACGACCGGCATCACGTCGAGCGCCCCCACGTGCGGGTGGATGCCGCCGTGGCGGGTCAGGTCGACGCGCCGGACCACCTCGCGGGCGAAGGAGAGCAGCGCGGCCGCCAGGTCCCCCTGCCGCGCCGCAACGCTGAACACCGCCCGCCCATGGTCCTCGTCGCGATGAAGGTCCAGGAAGGCCGCCGGGTGGAGCGCCCACTCCAGGGCCTCGAGCACGGCCGTGTCAGAGCCCTCGCTGACGTTCGGCACGGCTACGAGAAGAGGCCGGTCGGTCACCGGCGCCAAGGCTAAACTGGCGAGCGAGGCTCCGTAGCTCAGCTGGTTAGAGCGCACGACTCATAATCGTGAGGTCGGTGGTTCGAGTCCACCCGGAGCTACCTCCTCGGCGACGCGACCGGCTCGCCGTTCCGCGCCAGGTCATCGCCTACAGGCCGACGACCTCGACGCTGCGTGCGTCCGGCTCGCAGAAGCGTGCGGTGCGCTCGGCCTCGGTGCGGATCTCGGCGTGCGCCGAGCGGCGGATCTCGACGTGCGGGGCGATCTCCACCTCGACGGCGTCGCGCCTGCGCCGCAGACGCCAGCTGGCCGCGATGCGGCCGTCGACCGTCACCGTCGCATCGCCGCTGTGGGTCAGCTTGAGCGGCTGGACCTCGAGCGGGACGATCCGCTCGCGATCGGCGTAGGCGAGCTGCGTCTGGTCCCAGCGCGCGAGGAAGCGAACCGGCAGCGGCGTCGAGGCGGGCGGCAGCGGCTGGTCGGGAAGGTCGAGCAGCTCGACTCCGTGCTCGTCGCGGTACGCGACGGTCGGGATGCGCTCCCACGCCTCGGCGAAGTCGCGCTGGGCGACGCCGGCCCAGGCGGCGACGTCGCGGCGGCTCGCGGGCCCGAAGGCCGCCAGGTAGCGCGAGAGGACGAGCGTGGCCGCGTCGGCCGGGTCGGGCAGCGGACGTGGGTCGACGGCGAAGCGCGGTCGTCCGCGCTCACGCCAGAAGCCCGCCGGCGGCAGCTGCACGAGTGGCAGCAGCGTGCGCGCGAAGGTGACCGACGTCCAGGGGTCGTCCGTCACGCCGTCGTAGCGGCCGACGCGCTCGCGGATCTCGTCGTTGGTGCGCGGCTCGCGCAGCCAGGCCGTGAGCTCCGCGATCACCTCGTCCTCGTCGAGGTGCGCGTAGGCCTTGCGCCAGCCGCGCATCCGCCCCTGGCGCGCCAGCTGCGCATAGGCCGGGTACTCCGAGCCGGCGGCGAGGTGGAGCGTGATCCGCATGATCGTCGTCTTGACGACGTCGCCCGTGCCGAGCGCCGCCTCGAGGCTGCCCTGCTCGAAGTTGGCGAGGCGCGCCGCCAGCGCCACGTACGGCGCCGGCGAGTCCTGTCCCTGGAGCGGAGTCAGGCGACGGATCGCTTCCACGGGATCGAGCGACTCACGCTCGAGCAGCATCTGGCGTGCCGCGAGCGCCGCCGTTAGCTCCACGCGGCTGAGCGTCCGCACCCCCTGATCCCGCGGCATGCCACGATCGTATTCGGATGCCGCGGGCGCTCGACTACGACGACTGCCTCGGCTAGCCGTGCGGGTCCACACGCTGGTACGCGAGCAGGTCCTCCCCGGCGCTCCCGAGGAGATCTTCGAGTTCTTCGCCGAGCCGCTCAACCTCGAGGCGATAACGCCGCCGCTGCTGCGCTTCCGCGTCGTCACGCCACAGCCGATCGAGATGCGTGCGGGGACGATCCTGCAGTACCGGCTGCGGCTGCGCGGACTGGCGCTCGACTGGCTGACGCGGATCGCGGAGTGGGCGCCGGGCGAGCGGTTCGTCGACGAGCAGCTCGTCGGGCCGTACCGGCTCTGGCACCACACGCACGAGTTCGAGCCGTGCGACGGCGGGACGCTGATGCGCGACACCGTCCGCTACGCGCTGCCGCTCTGGCCGCTCGGCGAGCTGGCGGCGCCGATCGTCCGGCGCGAGCTGCGGAGGATCTTCGACTACCGCCGTGAGCAGTGCGCGGCGCGACTCTCCCGCCCGTCACTTCATTAAGTAAAGTAAGGCCCGATGCGCGTCTTTCGTCGCCTGCTCGGCTTCCTGCGCCCCTACCGCGGCGGGGTGATCGCATCGCTGTTGCTGGCGAGCGCGGCGATGGGCGCAGGGATCCTGATCCCGTATCTGATCGGCCGCACGATCGACGACATCGACGACGGCGGCGCGTCGCTGTGGCCGCTCGCCGGCGCGATCGTCGCGGCGGGCCTGCTCCGACTGGCGTTCAGCGTGATCCGGCGGCTGGTCGCGGGCCGGGTGTCGCTCGGCGTCGAGTTCGACCTGCGCAACCTCATGTACACCCACCTGCAGTCGCTCGAGCTCGGCTTCTTCGACGGCCAGCAGACGGGACAGCTGATGTCGCGGGCGACGGTCGACCTGCAGTCGGTCCGCTTCTTCCTCGGCTACGGGCTCGTCTTCATGACCCAGGCGGGGCTGACGATCCTGATCGCCGCCGGGGTGATGATCGCCGTCAATCCGCTGCTCGCACTCGTCGCGCTCGCCCCCACCCCGCTGGTCATCTGGGCCGCGGCGCGCTACGGACGGCTCAACCGCCCGGCGTCGCAGGAGGTCCAGCAGCGGATCGCCGAGCTGACCGCCGCCGCCGAGGAGAACGTGTCGGGCGTGCGGGTCGTCAAGGGGTTCGCCCAGGAGCACCGCCAGATGCGCCGGTTCCACCACACCGTCGGACGCGTGTTCGACCAGTCGATGGTCTCGACCCGCCTGCGCGCCTTCTACAACCCACTGATCGGGTTCCTGCCGCAGCTCGGCCTCGCGGCGATCATCGTCGTCGGCGGCCGCCAGGCGGTGAACGGGACGATCACCGTCGGCGAGTTCGTCGCCTTCTACGGCTACGTGCTGATGCTGACGGGGCCGATGCGGATGCTCGGCATCTCGCTCGGGATGGCGCAGCGGGCCGTCGCCTCGGGCAACCGGATCTTCGAGATCCTCGATCGCGAGCCGCGGCTGACGTCGCCGCCCGGCGCACGGCCCCTGCCGGCGCGCGAGCCCGTCAGCGCCATTCCAGGCCTGCCGGGAGCGCGCGGCAGCGGCCGCGTCGAGCTGCGCGACGTCAGCTTCGCCCACGAGGGCGCGGCGCCGGTGCTGCGCGACGTCGACCTGACGGTGGAGGCCGGCCGCACCGTCGCCGTGGTCGGCGCGACGGGCGCCGGCAAGACGACGCTCGTCAACCTGATCCCACGCCTCTACGACCCGACCGCCGGCTCCGTCCTGGTCGACGGTGTCGACCTGCGTCAGGTCGACCTGACCTCGCTCCGGCGCGAGATCGCGCTCGTCTCCGACGACGCGTTCCTGTTCTCGGCGACGCTGCGCCAGAACATCGCCTACGCGCGACCTGACGCGAGCGACGCCGAGGTCGCCGACGCGGCCCGCCGCGCCGGACTCGCCGACGTCGTCGCCGAGCTTCCCGACGGTTACGACACGCTCGTCGGCGAGCGCGGCCTGACGCTCTCCGGCGGTCAGCGCCAGCGCGTCGCGATCGCCCGCGCGCTGCTCGCCGAGCCGCGAATCCTGATCCTGGACGACGCGACCTCGAGCGTCGACGCGACGACCGAGAGCCAGATCAAGGAGGCGCTGCGGGAGGTCATGCGCGGGCGCACCACCTTCGTGATCGCCCACCGCCTATCGACGCTCGCGCTCGCCGACGAGGTCGTCGTGCTCGACGACGGCCACGTCGTCGCGCACGGCAGCCACGACGAGCTCGTCGAGGCCTCGCCGCTCTACGCCGAGATCGCCGAGCGCGGCCTGCCCGACCAGGTCTTCTTGACCCGCGAGGACGAGGAGCGGGAGGTGGCAGGCCTATGAGGATGTTCCCCGGGGGCTCACGCCCCCGGACCCCCGAGGCACCTGGCCGGCGCGCGAAGGGTCCCACCGAGCTGCGGGCGCTGTGGACGATCGTCCGCGGCGAGCGTGGGCGCACGCGCAAGCTCGGCAAGCTGCTGGCGCTGCTGCGGCCCTACCGGTCGCGGGTGATCCTGATGTTCGTGGCGCTGACCCTCGCGACGGCGGCGTCGCTGGTCCCGCCGTACCTGGCGGGCCAGGCGATCGACAAGGGCGTCAAGGGCGGCGATCTCGACGCGCTGACCTGGATCACAGTCGCGTTCGTCGCCGCCGCCGCGATCTACTTCGCCGGCACCTACGCCCAGACCTACCTCACGGGCTGGGTCGGCCAGCGCGCGCTCGCCGACCTGCGGCGACGGATCTTCGCCCACCTCCAGACGCTGTCGATCGGCTTCTACTCACGCAACCGCGCCGGCGTGCTGATCTCGCGCCTGACCAACGACGTCCAAGCGCTCGACGCGCTGGTCACCGACGGCGTCGTGACCCTCTTCGCGGCCACGCTGACGCTCGTCGGGACGGCGGGGATCCTCGTCTGGCTCGACCCGGGGCTGGCGCTCGTGACGTTCCTCGTCTTCCCGATCCTGCTCGCGGGCAGCGTCGCGTTCCGGATCGCGTCCGCCGACGCCTACCGGCTGACGCGCGAGAAGATCGCGTTGGTCACCGCCTACCTGCAGGAGACGCTCTCGGGAGTCCGGATCGTGCGCGCGTTCGGCCAGGAGCCGCGCCATGTCGAGCAGTTCTCCGAGCTCAACGACGCCAACCGCGAGGCGCACATGCGGACCGTCTACCTCAACGCGGCCTACTTCCCGGCGGTCGAGCTGCTGTCGGCGATCGCGACCGCGGCGATCCTGATCTACGGTGGCAACCAGGCGATCGACGGCGCGATCCAGATCGGCGTGCTCGTCTCGTTCGTCCTCTACCTGCAGAGCTTCTTCGATCCGATCCAGCAGCTCTCGCAGCTCTACACGACCTACCAGTCGGGCATGGCCGCGCTCGACAAGATCTTCGACCTGCTCGACGAGGAGCCCGAGGTCCGCGACGCCGAGCACGCGATCGACCTACCCGAGATTCGCGGGGCGATCGCGTTCGAGAACGTGTCTTTCGCGTACGGCCGGACGGGCTACGCCGCGAGCGACGGCGACGAGGCCAGCGCCTCCCAGGGCGAGACTGATCCGACCGCACCGGTGCTCGCCCTCGACCGCGTCTCGCTCGAGATTCCGCCGGGCCAGACCGTCGCTCTTGTCGGCTCCACAGGGGCCGGCAAGTCGACGCTGGCCAAGCTCGTCGCCCGCTTCTACGACCCCCAGCACGGCCGCGTCACGATCGACGGCCACGACCTGCGCGACGTCCGCGAGCGCTCGCTGCGCTCCCAGCTCGGAATCGTCCCCCAGGAGAGCTTCCTGTTCTCCGGGTCGATCCGCGACAACATCGCCTTCGGCGCCGACGAGGACGCGCCCGAGGACGTCGTCGAGACCGCCGCCCGCGCCGTCGGCGCCCACGAGTTCATCGAGCGCCTCCCCGACGGCTACGACACCGAGGTCGGCGAGCGTGGCGGCCATCTCTCCGCCGGCCAACGCCAGCTCGTCGCCTTCGCCCGCGCCGCCGCTGCCGACCCGCGCGTCCTGATCCTCGACGAGGCGACCTCCAACGTCGACGTCCACACCGAGGCCGGAATCGAGCGCGGCCTCCGCCGCCTGCTCGCCGGCCGCACCGCGATCGTCATCGCCCACCGCCTCTCCACGATCCGCGACGCCGGCCGCATCGTCGTCCTCGACCACGGCCGCATCGCCGAGCAGGGCACCCACGAGGAGCTACTCGCCGCCGACGGCGCCTACGCCCGCCTCTACCGCGACTGGGCGGAGCAGACGGCGGCGTAGCCCGCCGCACGACTCAGCAGCACGCCGTGCCTCGGACCGGGAGGCGCCTATGCCTGACGTTGCGAACCCAGACGGCCCCGTCTGGAAGCCGCGGCCGACCGTGGTTCTTACCAGAGAAGTTCGGCGTCTGGCTATGGCAGTTGCCGCACAAGAGCTGAAGGTTCTCGAGGCGGTTGTCGTCCCCGTCGCCGTTCACGTGATGGAGCGCCAGCGGCAGTGGCTTCCCACGCCACTCACTGACCCCGCATTCCTCACAGCGCCGCTGCTTCAACCCCGCATCGAGAAGCCTGCGCTTCAGATGCCCCCGACCGACACGTCGACCTTGGACGAGGTATGCCGAGACTGGCGCGGCCGCCGGTCGCGTAGCGAGATCGCCGCGTGCCCGAGCCTCGTGCCATGTCTGAGAGCTGAATCCGAACCGGGCCATGCACTCGCGAGCGGTGTTCCCCGCGTCATGGAAGCGCTGAACGGCGGGCCAGTCGTACCGCCGTGCGCACTTGTCCATCGGCTTCCTGCCGAGACGGCGCGCGTGATACGACACCGTCGGCTTGGAGATGGCCAGCTGCCTTGCAATATCGGCCGGGCCGACTCCCGCTTCGAGCAGTTCGAAGACGAGGTCTCTGGTCTGTCCGGGTGGGCGTGCGCTGGAGGCCATAAGGTCTAGTTCGACGACGAAGAAGCTATGCTCGGAGACATCGGTGGGGGATGGGGTAATTGGCAGCCCGCCTGGTTCTGGTCCAGGTAGTGAAGGTTCGAGTCCTTCTCCCCCAGTTGCCAATCTGCTTGCAGCTTATCTGCTAGATCGGACGTAGCAGCCGGCGAGGGCGCAAGCTTCGGCCGTCGATGCTCGGCCGTTACAGAACGGCGAGATCCGTGTGCAAATCTGCCAGGGCCAAAGGCGCGGGTCTGCTCTTTTCGGCGATGAAGCGCTTGGCGTGCTCCAGGTCATCCGAGCGGCCGACGGTGAGCGCGGCGGTCACTACGCCCGCCTCGTCGACGTAGAACGCGGTGAAGTCACCCTCGGCGAGCGAGCCGCGGATGACCGGGTCGCCCTTGCCGGGTCCGACGTACTCCATCGAGGCCCAATCGGCCATGTCGGAGAAGAAGTAGGGGATCACTTCGTGGTCGACCTCGCGGCCGAGCATGTTCAGCGCGGCGGTCTTGCCCTGGTTGAAGGCGACGTCCCAGTGCTCGACGCGCAGTGGGCGGCCGTGGACGACGCTGTCGTACTCGCAGATGTCGCCCGCAGCGAAAATGCCGGGGACCGAGGTCTCGAGTCGCGACGAGCAGCGCACGCCGCCGCTCTCGCCCAGCTCAAGGCCGGCGGCGCGGGCCAGCATTACGTCCGGCATCACGCCGGCGCCGATAATCACGGCCTCGCAGTCGAGCTCGAGGCCGCCCTTGGTGTGGACGTGGGTGACCTTGCCGTCGGCGCCCTCGAAGCGGTCGAGCTCGTCGCTGCCGTGGATCTCGACGCCGTGCTCCTCCAGCACGCGGTGGAAGTAGCCACCAACCTCGCTGCCGAACTGGAGGTCGAAGGTCTCCTTCTCCCGCATCACGATGATGCACTTCGCCCCGAACGCCTTGGTGATCGACGCGGCGCACTCGCAGCCGATGTAGCTGCCGCCGACCAACACCACGCGCTCGGCGCCCTCCACGTCGGCGCGGATCGAGTCCGAGTTGCCGAAGGCGCGCAGGTAGTGGATGCCGTCGAGCTCGGCGCCGTCCACGCGCAGCCGGCGGACGTTCGCCCCCGTTGCGAGCAGCGCCTTGTCGAAGCGGACCTCGTCCTTGTTCGACAGCGTCGCCACCCGCGCCTTCGCATCGAGCTTCATCACGCTCGTCCGCGTCAGCAGCTCGATCCGCTGCTCCTCCCACCACTCGGCCGGCCGGAACAGCGCGTCCTCCTTGGTGTCCTCGCCGCGCAGGTAGCCCTTCGACAGCGGCGGCCGGTTGTAGGGCGGGTCGAGCTCGCGCCCGACGAGCATGATCGAGCTGTCGAGGCCGCCCTCCTCGCGCAGCCAGCGCGCGCAGTTGCCGGCGGCCAGGCCGCCGCCGATCAGCAGGTGGTCGACCTCGCGCGTCGCCAAGCCGATCAGGCGGCCTCGGAGCGCCCGACGAAGCGCTGCGTCACGGCATCCTCGAGACCGATGTCGAGCACCAGCAACACCTCGTCGCCGGCCTTGACGACCGAGTCGCCGACCGGCACGAAGCCACCCCCGTCGCGCAGCACCGAGATCACCAGCGAGCCATCAGGCAGGCCTAGATCGGCGACCCGGATCCCGTCCGCGGGCGAGCCCTCGCCGACCTCCATCTCGATGATCTCGAGCCGCTCCTCCTTGAGGTCGAGCAGGTGGACGAGGCCGTACTTCGGCACCTCGTGCTCGATCAGGCGCAGGATCAGGTCGGTGGCGGAGACCGCCGGCTTGATGCCGAGCAGCTCGAAGTGCTGGAGGTTGCGCGGGTTGTTGCAGCGCGCCACGACGCGGTCGACGCCGTACTTCTCGGTCGCGACCTGACAGATCAGGATGTTGTCCTCGTCGTCCCCGGTCACCGCCACGACCAGGTCCGCCCGCTCGATCCCGGCCCGCTCGAGCACCCACAGCTCGGTCCCGTCGCCGTACTGGATCGCGTGCTCGAGCTCCTCCTCGACGGTCTCGTAGCGGCGCCGGTTCGCCTCGATCAGGCTCACCTCGTGACCCTTGTCGACGAGCTCGCGCGCGAGGTTCCAGCCGACCTTGCCGGCACCGACGATCAGTGCGTACACGGGAGAGCCTCCACGGTCAGCCGGCCACGCCCTCGAAGCGGATCTGGCCGCGCACAGCGGCCTCGAGCAGCTCGATCGCGGTCTGGGTCGGACAGATCGTCTGCAGGCCCTGCTCGGCGTACCACTTGGCGCGGCCCGGGTCGAGCACGCGCACTACGACCCGCTCGACCTCGAAGCGGCGCTGCGCGATCTGGGCGATCACGAGGTTGGTGTTGTCGCCGTCGGTCGAGGCGACGAACGCGTCCGCCCGCTCGACGCCGGCCTGCAGCAGCGCATCGATCTCGAGCGCGGTGCCGACCGTGAACGAGCCGCCGAGGTCCTCCCAGCTCTGCTGCTGCCCGCGGTTGAGCAGCGCGATCGCCTCGGGGTTCTCATCGAGCACCGAGACCTCGTGGCCATCGGCGAGCATCGACTTCGCGATCGACGAGCCCACCCGGCCGCAGCCGACGATCAAGACGAACATGTGCCGCACAATAGCGCCGCTCGGCTAAGGCCCGGCGGGCTCGCCGACGGTCAGCGGCTCGACGGCGTCGCGCTCATCGCCGGCGGGCGGGGCGGTCAGGATCACCTTGCAGGGAGCCTTCTCGATCACATAGCGCGTCAGGTCGCCCGCGAAGCGGTCGCTGCCGATCGCGCGGCCGCCCAGCATCGCCCCGCCGCGGATCCGCGTCGGGGCCTCCGCGGCCAGCACGATCGCCTCGACGCCGCGCCGCTTAGCCTCGCCCACGATCGCGGCCCCGAGCGTGCGTCCGCGCACCATCGCGGTCGACACCTGCACGTCCTCGTACTCCTCGCCGACCCGCTTCGCGCGAGCGAGCGCGCGCCGCGCCTCCTCCACCCGCTCCTCCGGCACACGCGCGTCGATCGGAAGCGACATCGGGATCTGGAACACCCAGATCGCCTCGAGCATCGCCCCCTCCCCCTCCTCGGCACGGTCCGAGGCGAGGCGTCCCGCCGTCCCGACGATGTCGTCGTCCAAGCGCTCGCCGAAGACCGGCACCAGCAGGCTGCCGTACTCGACGTCCCGGCTCTCGCGCAGCGCCCCCTCGGGGATCGTGAACCGCTGCGTCAGCGACTTGCCCTGGGCCTTGCGGTAGATCACGTAGAGGGCAAGGCCCGCGAGCATCCAGCCGCCCCCGACGTAGCGCGCCCCCTCGTGGAGGACGATCACGCTGACCCAGGCGGCGGCACCCAGGATCGCCCCGAGAGCGCTCGGCAGCGGGATCTCGCCACCCCCAACGCGGACGTTCAACGGCACCCGGAAGGCGCGCGCGCGATCCGGCTCGCGGTAGCGCAGCACCACGATCGACAGATGGGCGAGCGTGAACGCCAGCATCGCCCCAAACGCGAAGATCCCGGCGAGCCACTCGACGTCTGCCGAGCACGCGAGTGCGAACGCCACGACCCCGGCGGCGGAGATCGCCAGGTACGGCGTTCCGCGCTCTCTGTCCAGGCGGCACAGCGCACTCGGGATCTGGCGGTGCGTGCCGAGCGAGTAGACGAGCCGCCCGATGCCGAGCATCTGCCCGTTGACCGCCTGGACCAGCACGAGCACCCCCAGTAGCCCGACGGAGTAGCGCAGCAGCTCCGCGAGCCAGGCCGGCTCGAACTGCGACACCACGCCCAGCACCGGGGCCTCGACGAACTCGCCGCCCAGCGCCGTCGCGCCGCCCTCGACCGGGAGCGCCAGCACGGCGATCAAGCCCATCCCCACGAAGATGACGAGCACGCCGATCGACGCCACCACGCCCACCCGCCGCAGCGCCGCTCGGCCGACCCGCAGCTCTCCGGCCAGGCCCGACGCCGACTCGATTCCCGTCAGGGCGACGGTCGCCACCACCGCGGCGAAGAGGAGCCCCTCCCACGTCGGGCTCTCGCCGAGGTCGACCGAGTCGACCAGCGCACCGAAGTCGTGATGCTCGAGCAGCCCGGTGAAGATGATCACCACGAACAGCGCGGCGCTGAGCAGAATCAGTCGCAACACGTTGTGGTACCGATCGGCCGTCTGGCCGCGCACGTTCGCCCACGCGACCCAGGCGAGCACCGCCGCCGCGATCACGAGCTCGACGCCCTCCTCGCCCGGCACGCTCCAGAACACGGTCAGGTAGCCCGAGACGGCGAGCGACCCGATCGCCATCACGATCAGGAAGTCGAGCACGATCGCCCAGCCCGCCACGAAGCTCCAGAGCTCGTTGAACGCATAGCGCGCGAACACCGACGCCCCGCCCCGCTCCGGATGCAGCGAGTTGCCCTCGAGGTAGCTCAGCATCGTCAGCACGAAGAACGCGCCCGCGAGCAGGAAGGCGATCGGCGTCAGCCCGAGCGCGTCCTGGGCGACGATGCCGAGCACGAAGTAGATCGACGACCCGACCGCCCCTGCCGCGATCGCGAACAGCGCCGGCGCACCGAGCTCGCGCTCGATCCGCGCCTCCGCCTCGCCCGACCCGCTCCGCAACCGTGCCCGGACGCGGCCAGGCTGGCGCCCGTCCCCAGTAGCGCTCACCGCTGGTCCTCAGAGCCGAGCGCGCGCGCGAGCCAGACCCGCGCCGCGCCGAGCGCGGCGAACAACACGCCAGCTACGACCCCGAGCGAGAGCGGGCCGCCCCCGCGGGCGAGCGTCACCACGACCATCGCGAGCCCCACCACGCACAGCAGCGCACCGAGCACGCGCTGAGAAGAGACGTACGCCCGCGTCATCAGACCGATGCTACGCCGCCGCTCGCGCCGGAGCGGCTGGTGTCGAGTCGATGATCACCCGGCACGGGCGCTCCGCCAGCACCGTCTCGACAGTCCGCCCGAACACCGACGCCCCGGTCCGCTTCGGCGGCAGCGCCATCACGATCGCACGCGCCCGGATCTCGCGGGCCTCGAGCACGATCCGCCGCCCCGCCTCGCCCGCGCGCACCTTCTCCCAGTGCCCCGTCACGCGCCGGCCGCCACGGATCCGCGCGGAGTCGATCGCCTGCTGAGCGCGCGCCTCGAGCACCGGCATCGACGCGTCGACCGGCAGGTTCGCCGGCACCGTGATCGTCACCAGCACATGGATGCCGCGCCGCCGTCGCGCCGCCAGCTTCGCCGCCGTCGCGATCGCCTCGCCCGAGTAGTTCGCGTCCTCGAACGCGACCAGGACCGAGTCGTACTCGACCTCGTGCTCGACCGCCGGCAGCGGCACCACGATCTTCGTCGTCTCGGTCAGGCTCAGGCCCTGGTTGCGGCGGTAGACGACGTAGAGCGTCATCCCGAGCGTCAGCCAGAGCACACCGCTGATCAGCGTCTCCGTGTTGAGGACCGTCACCGCAATGAAGGCCGCAAGCGTCCCGAGCCCGCCGACGATCGCGTACAACGGAAGCTCGACTCCGCGCACGCGGACGTTGCCGCGCCCGCGGTAGGGCCGCTCGCGGTCCGGCTCCTTGAACCGCAGCGCGATCACTGACGCGTGCGCCATCGTGAACGACAGCATCGCCCCGAACGCGTAGATCGTCCCCAGGAAGGTGGCCTCGCCCGGAAGGATCGCCAGGCAGGCGATGAAGCCGAACACCAGGATCGCCACATACGGCGTCCTGTAGCGAGGATGGAGCTGGCGCAGCACTCCCGGCAGCTGCCGGTACTGGCCCATCGAGTAGCTCAGCCGCGACAGGCCGATCAGCCCCGCGTTGGTAGCCACCAGCAGGATTGTCGCCGCGAGCAGGCCGACATAGATCTCGGCCGCCGGTTGCAGCGCCCCGAGCTCGAGGTTCTGGACCACGCCGAGGATCGGGTTGTCAGCGAAGCCACCCTCCTCCGGCGGCTCGGCCAGCTGGGTCGAGCCGTTCTCGACGGGCATCGCCGACAGCGCCACCGCCGGCAACGTCAGCGAGATCGTCATCACGGCCACGACCACCGCCCGCATCGCCTGCGGGATCGTCCGCCCGTAGTCCTTCGCCTCCTCGGCCATGTTCGAGATCGTGTCGATCCCGGTGAACGCCACCATCCCGACCGGGATCGCGATCAGGAAGTCCGACAGCGTCGGCGACGTCCCGAAGCTCACGTTCTCGACCAGCGTCTCGGGCGACAGCACCAGCACGATCCCCAGCCCGACGAGCACGACCTGCGTCACGAAGTCGGCGATCGCCAGGAACACGTTCAAGCCCGCCGCCTCCTCGACCCCGACGATGTTGATCAAGCCCAGCAGCACGACGATCCCGACCGCGACCAGGATGTCCGCCGGCGGCGACATCAGCGGCTCCCAGACGATCCCGAGATAGTGCGGCAGGAAGTAGGCCGAGATCGCGACCGTGATGATGTAGTTGAGCATCTGGCCCCAGGCCGTCAGCGCCGACCACATCTCGTTGAACGCCCTGCGCGCGAACGACGACGACCCGCCCGCCTCCGGATACATCGTCGTCGCCTCGGTATAGGTCGCGGCGGTGCAGATGAAGATGATCCCGGCGATCAGGAAGACCACCGGCGTCATCCCGAGCGCGAACACCGCCACGAGGCCGAGCGCGTAGTAGATCGAGCTGCCGACGTTGCCGTACGCGGTGCTGAACAACGCACCGGTTCCCAGCACCCGCTCGAGCCCAGCCGCCTTGGGTCTCCACTCAGCCACGGCGGGGAAAGCTACTCCCGCTTCGGGACGGGGGTTGCCGGCTCTCCGGCTAGCCCCAGGCGTTGGTGGCCGCGGGTCCTGTCTCCGGTGGCGGGTTCCGTGCTCGGCGGGCTCCGGACTTCGCCCCGTGCCTGGCGCGGGCTGCCGTGTAGGGCTCTTACGGGGCCAGACGGCAGGGGCTGCGCCGGAGCGCCCGCCTGCGCGCGGATACCCGACCACCGTCGCCACCCGCGGAAGCCACGTCGGTGAACTGCAGCGAGCCTTCGACCGCCTCGGAAACCGGACCGATGCAAGACTCGGAGCCATGGAGCTACCCGTGCTTCAGAGCGAGCGATTGACACTGCGGCCCCTGAGCGACGAGGACATCGAGGCGCTCCTGCCAGCCGTCTACATAGACGGGATACGCGAATGGTGGGGCGACACGAGCGATCCGGACTACCAGCGCGAGGGCTTCCGCAACGACGGCTCGGCCTTCGCGATCTACGTCGACGAAGCCATCGCCGGTTGGCTCGCCTTCCACGAGGAGACAGAGCCCGACTATCGCCAAGTCGCCCTCGACATCATGCTCCTGCCCCACCACCAGGGCCAAGGTCTCGGCCCCGAGGCGCTTCGCACCGCCATCCGCTGGTTCATCGACGATCGCGGCCACCACCGCTTCACCATCGACCCAAGCGTCGAGAACGAGCGAGCAATCGCCGCCTACGGAGCCATCGGCTTCAAGCCCGTCGGCATCCTCCGCAAATCCGAGCGCGCCCCTGAAGGGCACTGGCGCGACGGCCTCCTGATGGACCTCCTCGCTGACGAGCTGGAGTAGTTCGTCAGCCACCGACGCATCTTCCGCGGGTGGCGACGGTGGTCGGGTATCCGCGCGCAGGCGGGCGCTCGGCGAAGCCCCTGCCGTCTAACCCCGTAAGAGCCCTACACGGCAAAGGCGCCAGGCACGGGGCGGAGACCGAGCCCGCCGAGCACGGAACCCGCCACCGGAGACAGGACCCGCGGCCACCAACGCCCGGGCCAATGGCTGAAGGTGAGACCCGACTTCCGGCCACAATGCGGCCGGAACTCGGGTCTCACCTCCGGAACTCGGGTCTCACCCCGCGGCCCGGACCCAGAACGACGAAGGGCCCGCGGCTTTCGCCACGGGCCCCGCGCCTGAAGCGGTCGCTCCGGCCGGCTAGACCAGGAACGGGATGATCAGGATGGCCACGATGTTGGCGACCTTGATCATCGGGTTGATGGCGGGGCCGGCGGTGTCCTTGTAGGGGTCGCCGACGGTGTCGCCGGTGACCGAGGCCTCGTGGGCCAGGGAGCCCTTGCCGCCGAACTCGCCGTCCTCGATCAGCTTCTTGGCGTTGTCCCAGGCGCCACCGCCGGAGGTCATCGAGACCGCGGCGAAGAAGCCGACGACGATGACGCCGATCAGCAGTCCGCCGAGCGCCTGGTAGCTGAGCAGGCCGACGACGACGGGGATGACGATCGGGATCAGGGCCGGCAGGATCATCTCCCGCTGGGCGGCCTTGGTCACGATGCCGACGCACTGGCCGTAGTCCGGCTTCTCGGTGCCGTCCATGATTCCCGGCTTCTCGCGGAACTGGCGCCGGACCTCCTCGACGACGCCGCCGCCGGCGCGGCCGACGGACTCGATCGAGAGGGCGGAAAACAGGTAGACCATCATGCCGCCGATCAGCAGGCCGACGAGCACCTCGGGCTCGGCGATGTCGAAGCCCTTGAGGATCTCGAGCGACTTGTCGGCCTCCTCCTGGAGCTCGGAGACGAAGGCGGCGAACAGCACGAGCGCGGCGAGCACGGCGGAGCCGATCGCGTAGCCCTTGGTGACGGCCTTGGTGGTGTTGCCGACCGCGTCGAGCGGATCGGTGACGTCCCGGACCGACTGGGGCAGCTCCGCCATCTCGGCGATGCCGCCGGCGTTGTCGGTGATCGGACCGAACGCGTCGAGCGCGACGATCAGGCCGGTCAGCGACAGCTGCGCCATGACGGCGACGCCGATGCCGTAGATGCCGCCGAGCTCGTTCGCAACGAGGATGCCAATCGCGATCACGATCGCCGGTGCGGCGGTCGCCTGGAAGCCCTGGGCGAGGCCCTGGATGATGTTCGTGGCGTGACCGGTCTCCGACGCCCTCGCCGTGCTGCGCACCGGGCGGAAGCGGGTCGAGGTGTAGAAGTCGGTGATCACGAACAGCAGCGCTGTGATGCCGATGCCGATCAGGGTGCAGAACCAGATGTCCATGCCTGACGGAGCGGAGTCGAGGCCGCCGGTGAGGAGGTCGGAGGCGTTGTCGACGAAGGAGAGGTCGTCCATCAGCCAGAGCGACACGGGCAGGAACGCCGCCGCGGCGAGCACGCCGGAGACGATCAGGCCCTGGTAGAGAGCCCGCTCGACGTTGCCTGCGGCGCTGCGGACGGCGAAGGTGCCGACGATCGAGGCGAGGATCGAGACGCCGCCGATGACGAGCGGGAACATCGCGACCGCGTCGATCTGCTCGAAGGTGAGGACGCCGAGCAACATCACGGCGACGGCGGTGACCGCGTAGGTCTCGAACAGGTCGGCCGCCATGCCGGCGCAATCGCCGACATTGTCGCCGACGTTGTCGGCGATAACCGCCGGGTTGCGCGGGTCGTCCTCGGGGATGCCGGCCTCGATCTTGCCGACGATGTCGGCGCCGACGTCAGCGGCCTTGGTGAAGATGCCGCCGCCGAGTCGGGCGAAGACGGAGATCAGCGAGCCGCCGAAGCCGAGCCCGATGAGCGCGTCGATCGCGTCCTTCTGGTCGACGTCGAACGCACGCAGGATCGCGTAGTAGCCGGCGACGCCGAGCAGCGCCAGACCGGCGACGAGCATGCCCGTGACGGCACCGCCCTTGAACGCCACGTCGAGCGCGTTGCCGACACCGCCGCGAGCCGCCTCGGCGACCCGCGTGTTGGCGCGCACCGAGACGTTCATCCCGATGAAGCCGGCCGCGCCGGAGAAGGCGCCGCCGATCACGAAGCCGATCGCCGTCTCGATGTCGAGCGCGATCGCGAGGATGATCGCCAGGATCACGGCTACGACGGCGATGATCTGGTACTGGCGCGTCAGGTATGCCTTGGCTCCCTCCTGCACCGCGGCCGAGATCTCCTGCATGCGGTCGTTTCCGGGCGACTTGGCCAGCAGCCAGCGCGTGGTCAAGAGGCCGTAGACGACGGCGGCTGCCGCACAGGCAAGTGCGACGAGTGCGCCGTGGTCGGTAAGGAAGTCGGTCAAGGGGGATTTCCTCCGTGTGGTTCTTCGGAATCGGGCGAGGCTCGGGGGCCGCGCGCGGCGTGCGCGCGCGTGATTGCCGCACATGCGGCAGCCGCCCGGTCAGAGAGCGGCGGGCAGTCTAACGGCGGATTCGGCGGAATGCCGGCCGGTCGGAGCCCGGCGGGGCTCAGGTCCGCGACACGAGCCCGGTCGGGGCCCGGTACGGCTCGGTCTCGCCCCCGGGACCGGTCAGGAGCCCGGCGGCGTCCAGATCCGTGACTTAGCGTCGCCCGAGCGTCCGGCGTCGGGCTGGGTCTGCGTGCCGGGCTGGGCCGGCTCGCCGGCGCCCGCGGCGGGTGCCCCGGGTCCCGGAGACGGCGCACCAGCGCCCTGAGCCTCCTGCGCGAACGCGATCTGGAGCTGCGCGAGCGCCTGGCGGATCGGCTCGGACTGCTCCGGCGGGCAGAGCGGCACGAGCGCCCGCGCGCCCTCGATCGCGAGTTGCGCCTGTGGCAGGTCGCGGTCCGGGGGCGGGTCTTGGCCGGGCGGGGCGGTCAGGCCGAGCCTGTGCGCGCCGAGGTTGACGAGCGTCGCGGCGGTCTGCAGCAGCACGTCCTCGACGCGGATGCTGCGCATCTGCTCCTCGAACGCGGCGCGCAGCTCCTCCTCGGTCGGAGGCGCCCCCTGCCCTGGGTCCGCGGGTCCTTGTCCTGTGGGGTCGTTCATGCCCTTACCTCCGAGCTCGAATAGGTCCGTTCCGCCGTCTCCACCTCGGCGGCGAAGGCCTCCTCCATGGAAGCACCTCCGGCGAGCGCGCGCCGTTGGCGCTGGGCGCCGTTCTCGGCCGGCAGCACCGGGTCGAGGCCGAGCGACGCGCGCGCCGGGGCGGTCCAGGCGAGCAGGCGGTCGACGATCGCGGCCGAGGGGAACTCCTCGATCCGGTCGAGGTCGATCATCCGGCCGTCGAGCCCGTAGCGGATCGCGCGCCAGAAGTTCTCCTCGACCAGGCGTGCCGGCGGGTGCTCGAACGGCACCCCGTCGTCGTGGTCGATCGCGGCCTGGGCGACGCAGGCCGTGATCAGGGCGGCGAGCGCAGTCGACGCCTCGGCGTCGGACTGGCCGTCGCAGATCCGGACCTCGACGGTTCCGTAGGCGTGGTGCGGACGGACGCTCCACCAGAGCTGGGTGTGCTCGACGATCGAGCGCGTGCGCACGAGCAACTCGACGTAGTCGGCGTATGCCTTCCAGCTCCCGAAGGCGTCGGGGATCCCGCAGCGCGGGAAGCTCTTGGTGAAGATCTGTGTGCGCGCGCTGTGCAGCCCCGAGTCGCGGCCGTCGAGCATCGGCGAGTTCGCCGACACCGCGAGCAGTTCGGGCAGCAGCGGCCGCAGGCGGTCGCAGACGGCAACGGCGCGGTCGGCACCGCGCACCCCGACGTGGACGTGGAGGCTGAAGGTGTTGTTGCGCCAGGCGACGTACTTGAGCCCCTCCTCGACGCGGTGGTAGTGGTCGGTGTCGATGATCCGCTGCTCCTGCCAGGGGCTCCAGGGATGCGTACCGGTGACGGCGAGGCGCGCGTCGTGAACGCTCGCGAGCGCGAACAGGCGCGCGCGCGCTCCGCGCTGCGCCGCCGCGGCAGCGGCGAAGGTCTCGCCGCGCCCCGAGCGGATCTCGATCTCGGACTCGATCAGCTCGCCGGCGACCGCCTCGCTCAGCACGGGATCGGCCTGGGCGGCGGCGCGCAGCTTCTCGTAGCGCTGGTCGAGGGCGAGCGTACGCGGATCGAGGATCTGGAACTCCTCCTCGAGGCCGACCGTGAAGTCCTCCGAGGCCTCGAAGACCTCACGCGCGCGGGGCATGTCGAGCATCGTCAGGTGAGGTAGAAGTAGAGCGCGTAGAGGAGGTCGACCGCGGGGCTCGAGGTGTGCACCGTGACCTCGGGCGGCACCGCCAGCAGCGCCTCGGAGTAGTTGAAGATGATCTTCACGCCGGCGGCGACGAGCGCGTCCGCGACCCGCTGGGCCGCCTCGGTCGGGACGGCGATCACGCCGACGACGATCTCGTCTTCGAGCACGACCTGCTCGAGCTCGTCGACCGGCCGCACCACGAGCTGCTCGCTGATCCGCGTCCCGAACTTCTCCGGGTCGGTGTCGAAGATCGCCACGACGCGGAAGCCGTGGTCGGCGAAGATGTCCGACGCGGCGATCGCGCGGCCCAGATGGCCGGCTCCGAAGAGAGCGATGTTGTGCTGGCCGCTGGTGTGCAGGATCTTGCGGATCTGCGATACGAGCGAGTCGACGTTGTAGCCGACGCCGCGCTTGCCGAACTTGCCGAACCCCGATAGGTCGCGCCGGATCTGCGTCGAGTTGACGTGGGTGTAGTCGGCGAGCTCCTGCGAGGAGATCGTCTCCTTGCCCATCTTGCGCGCCTGGGTCAGGACCTGCAGGTAGCGCGAGAGCCGGGCGGCGACGCCGAGCGAGAGCCGCTCGCGGACGCCGTCCTCCGGCGCGGCCCCGTCGCGCATGGGTTGCTGGACGCTCACTTGCCGGCCACTCTACCGAGCAGTCGTTCCAGCTCCGCCACCTCGACGCCGAGCTCGAACGCCTCGCGTCCGTCGACGTCGACGACCGGGATCCGCTCCCCGTATTCGCGCGCCAGACCGGCGTCGAGCGAGACGTCGACCTCCTCGAGCTCGAACGCGATCCGCGCCCGCAGCGCCTCGATCTCCGCTCGCGCCTCGTCGCAGAGGCAGCAGCCGGGCTTGCCGTAGAGCGTGACGGTCGCCATCGCGCTAGACCAGCCGGGCGGCGGCGTCGAGGTCGAGGTAGCGCGGGTACTCGAGCGGGTCGCCGAAGCGCGCGGCGGCGGCGATCATCGCCGCATTGTCGGTGCAGAGCTCGTGCGGCGGGATCCAGAGGCGCACGCCGAGCTCCTGGCAGAGCTCACCGGCGGCCGCGCGCAACGCGGAGTTCGCCGCCACTCCCCCGCCGAGCGCGACGTTGCGGACCGCCTGCTGGCCGATCGCCTGGCCGAGCCGCGCGACCAGCGAGGCGACGATTGCCGCCTGGTAGGAGGCCGCGAGGTCGGCCCGGCGGCGCTCGGTCTCGGCCTCGCCGAGGTCGCGCACGCGGTAGAGCAGCGAGGTCTTGAGCCCGGAGAAGCTGAAGTCGAGCCCGGCGGCGGAGTGGCCGCTTGGCAGCGAGCGTGGGAAGTCGAACGCCTCGGGGTCGCCTTCGCGCGCGAGCCGGTCGATCGCCGGACCGCCCGGGTAGCCGAGCCCGAGGATGCGCGCGCCCTTGTCGAACGCCTCGCCGGCGGCGTCGTCGAGCGTCTCGCCGAGGACGGCATAGGAGCGCGGGTCGTCGACGCGGGCCACGAACGTGTGGCCGCCGCTCGCCACCAGGCAGACGTAGGGCGGCTCGATCGGGTCGGGCTCGAGCGTCGGAGCGACGACGTGGCCGTGGAGGTGGTCGACCGGCACGAGCGGAAGCTCGCGCGCCGCCGCGAGCGCCTTGGCCGACGAGAGCCCGACGAGCAGCGCGCCGATCAGCCCCGGTCCTTGGGTGACGGCGACCTTCGAGATCGCGTCGAAGCCCACGCCGGCGCTCTCGAGCGCGTCGGCGACGATGACGTCGATCAGCTCCAGGTGGCGCCGCGACGCGATCTCCGGGACCACGCCGCCGTAGCGCTCGTGCAGCAGCCCCTGCGAGGCGATCGCGTTCGCGCGGATCGCGCCGTCCGCGGTGACGACCGCGGCGCAGGTGTCGTCGCAGCTCGTCTCGATCGCGAGGATCACGCGCCGGCCGCGCCTGCTCGCGGCTCGCCGGCGCGGGCGGCGGCGACCTCGTCGGACTTGCGCCACATGATCAGCGCGTCCTCGCGGTTGTCGTGGTAGTAGCCGCGCCGCTTGCCGGCCGCGTGGAAGCCCAGGTCCTCGTAGAGGCGGATCGCCGCCACGTTCGAGGGTCGCACCTCGAGCGTGTACTGCTCGCCCGGCGCGTCCGCCTGCTCGAACAGCCGGCCGAGCAGCGCCTTGGCGATTCCCTGGCGCCAGAGGCGGTCGTCGACCGCGACGTTCATGACGTGCCAGACGGTGTCGTAGCGCGAGCAGACGAGGTAGCCGACGAGCCGCCCGCCGCGCAGCGCTGCGAGGCAGATGCCGGACGGCTTCGACAGCTCGAGCACGAACATCGCCAGCGACCACGGCGTCGTGAAGGCGCGGCGCTCGATCGCGATCACCTGCGGCAGGTCGGCGTAAGCGAGGGGCCTGATCTCGAGCGGCTCGTTCACTGTGTCCTCGGCTTCGCGTCGGGGAGGCGGAGGTAGTCCGGCAGCACGGCCTCGACTGGCGTCGGCGCCGTCGTCGCCGCCAGCCTGCAGACCGACAGCCCCCGCACCACGTGGGCCCGGGCATCGTCGGGCGCGACTTCGACGCCGGCCTCCTCGAGGACGTCCCGAAAGCGTACCGACCCGTCGCCGACGCCCAGCGGGGCGAGACCCTCATCGCGGACGCGTTCGGCAACGGCGTCCGGCGCAGCCACGAACGGCTCCCAGACGGTGGCGCCACCGTCCTCGTAGAGCGCCGCGAACACCTCGCCGCGGCGGGCGTCGATCGTCGCCAGGATCGGAGACGAGCCGTCGCTGCCGGCCGCCAGCGCCGCCAGCGACGAGACGGGCCGCAGCTCCAGGTCGTGGGCGCTCCCCAGCGCCCGCGCCGTCGTCACGCCGATCCGCAGGCCGGTGAACGGCCCAGGCCCGACTCCGACGGCGACCGCTTCGAGCTCGCGCCAGGCGAGGCCAGCGCGGTCCATACACTGCGCGATCGCCGGCATCAGCTCGCGTGCGTGGCCCGGCCCCGCGCCCAGCCGCTCCGGGGCCGGCTCGACCTCGAACGCCTCGCCGTCGGCTCGCACCACACAGGCAGCGCTACCCGGAGTCGAGGTGTCGATCCCAACGACGTTCACACGACCTCCAGCCTGCGCCGGTCGCGGCCGGCGTGCTCGAGCCTGACTCGCGCCGCGATCCGTTCGATCGCCGGCTCGCCGACGGCGGGCCACTCGACGAAGCCGATCCGCTCGGGCGTGAGGTAGTCGTCCAGCAGCGCCGGGTCCTCGCCCGCGAGCGAGTCGAGCCGGTAGAGATCGAGGTGCGCGATCTCGAGGCGACCGGACAGCAGCTGACCGATCGTGAACGTCGGGCTCGTCACGGGACCCTCGACCCCGAGCGCCCGGCAGGCGCCGCGTACGAACGTCGTCTTGCCGCTTCCGAGGTCCCCGGAGACGAGCACGACGTCGCCCGCGGACAGGCGGCCCGCGAGCTCCGCGCCCGCCGCCTCGGTGGCCGCCGCGCTGTCGGTCTCGAAGATCACGCCGGAAGTGTGACCGACCCCGAGCCTGAGCCAGCTGTCGTGCCGGGAGGCGCCCAAGCGCCTCCCGGCACGCCGCTCAGCAGCTGACCAGCAGGTGGAACGGCCGGTTCTCGTTGACGGGATTGCCGCCGGCGTTGTAGGAGACGGTCCGCACGTCGACGCCGTTGATGTTCGTCGCCAGGCTCGCGACGGACGCCGTGCCGGTTCCCGGGCCGGCGGCGGTGGGGTCTCCGACGGACGCCACGTACACGCAGCCACGTACGTCACGGTCGAAGATGACCTGATAACGACCTTGCGCGGTGCGCGCGGTACTGAGGACCCCTCGCCCGCGCACGAGCTGCCCGCCGGCGTTCACGACGGCGGCGTGCGAGAGCGCCGTCACAGGTCCGAGCGTCGACTCCTTGATCGAGCCGCCGCCGATCGAGTCGGCACGCAGCTTCGACCCGTGCAGCGAGCGCTGCTTGAAGTCGACTCCGGTAAGGCTGCCGTTGCGGACGTTCTTGCCTGTTACGACGATCGCCGCGTACGCGCCGCTGCCAAGCGCGACGAACAGGGCTATCAGCGCGACGACCATCGCGGGCGATGGGCGCAGCTTCGAGAGTCGGGCCACCGGACGTGCCTCCTGGGGTTGGGATCGAGGTCTATCCCCTCCAACCCGCCAGATGCCCGAAAGTAGCTAGTCGCGAACCCTCTCGGCCATCAGCTCGCGCAGCCGCGCCAGCTCGTCGGGCGCCATCGTGTAGCCGTGCTCGGGCTGGGGGTAGCGCCGCGTTCGCACGTCCTCGGCGTAGTCGCGCACGCCGGCGATCATCTGCTCGCGGACGTTGCCGTAGCGCTTGACGAAGCGCGCCGCATGGCCGTCGTAGATCCCGAGCAGGTCGTGCATGACGAGGACCTGGCCGTCTGTAGAGGGCCCCGCGCCGATGCCGATCACGGGGATCTCGAGGCGCGGCATCAACTCGTCGGTCAGGTCCGACGGGATCGCCTCGAAGACGATCGCGAAGCAGCCGGCGTCCTGAAGCGCGAGCGCGTCCTCGGCGACCTCGAGCGCGCGCTCGGCCGTGCGGCCCTGCGAGCGGTAGCCGCCGAGTGCGGTCGCGGTCTGGGGCGTCAGGCCAACGTGGCCCATCACCGGTATGCCGGAGGCGACGATCGCGCGGGCCCGGTCGACCGACGTGCCGCCGCGCTCGAGCTTGACCGCGTCGCAGCCGGCCTCCTTGACGAAGCGCTGGGCGGTCGCAACCGCCTGCTCGTCGGAGACCTCGTAGGAGCCGAACGGCAGGTCGCCGACCAGCATCGGCGTGCGCAGCGCGCGGCGCACGGCCGCGGTCAGCATCAGCATCTCCTCGACCGAGACCGGCACGGTGCTCGGGTAGCCGAGGACTGTCATCGCAGCCGAGTCGCCGACCAGCACGACGTCGGCGCCGGCCTCCTCGGCGACCTGGCCGCCGGGGTAGTCGTAGGCCGTGACCATCGCGATCGGCTCGCCGAGCGCCTTTTTCTGCGCGAGCGAGGACAGCGTCACTGGCTTGCCCTTCGCGGGCGGGGCGGTCGCTATCTCCGGCCGGGCGCTCATGCGAGCAGCTCCGCGACCGCGTCGTCGACCGTGACGATCTCGTTGCCCGCGTTGACGTGCACCACACGCGGCTCGTAGGCATCCAGCTCCGCCTGCTCGTAGTCCGCGTAGGAGACGACGATCACCTTGTCGCCCGTGTGGACGAGGCGCGCCGCCGCGCCGTTGACCTGGACCTCGCCCGACCCGCGCCGGCCGGCGATCGTGTAGGTCTCGAAGCGGGCGCCGTTGTCGATGTCGAGCACGTGGACCTGCTCGTGCTCGCGAATGTCGGCGGCGTCGAGCAGGTCGGCGTCGACCGTGATCGAGCCGACGTAGTTGAGATCGCTGCCGGTCAGCGTCGCCCGGTGGATCTTCGATTTGAGCATCGTTCGTCTCATCTGGTGGGGGCTCCTCGGGTAGGGGCGTCGGGGCGCGAAGCGGTCGCATCCGACGTCAGGACGGTGTTGTCGATCAGGCGGGCCCGGCCAACGCGGGCGGCAATCGCCAGCAGGGTCGAGCCATTGACGCGCTCGACCGGGGCCAGGTCGTCGGCGGAACGCAGCTCGAGGTACTCGGGCTCGACGCTGGCGCGCTCGAGCTCGGCGCGTGCAGCGGCGAGGACGGCGTCGCGGCCGACCTCGCCGCGCTCGACGGTCGCCTCGGCGGCGGCCAGCGCACGGCTGAGCCCGGTGGCGCGCTCGCGCTCGTCGGGAGTCAGGTAGGCGTTGCGGGAGCTCAGCGCGAGCCCATCCGGCTCGCGGACGGTCGGCAGCACCTCGATCCGCACCGGCATGTCGAGGTCGCGCACCATTCGGTGAATGACGAGCGCCTGCTGGGCATCCTTCTGGCCGAAGAAGGCGACGTCCGGCTGCGCCATGTTGAAGAGCTTTGCCACAACGGTCGCGACACCGTCGAAGTGGGCGGCGCCGCGGCGGCCGGGGTCGCCGCAGAGCACCTCGGCGATGCCGCCGACGCTGACGGTGGTCGCGAAGCCGTCGGGGTAGACCTCCTCGACCGGCGGCGCGAACAGCAGGTCGACGCCCTCGTCCGCTGCCAGCGCGGCGTCGCGCCGCTCGTCACGGGGGTAGGCCGACAGGTCCTCGCTCGGGCCGAACTGGCTCGGATTGACGAACAGCGAGACGACGACCGTGTCGCACGCCGCCCGGGCGGCGCGCATCAACTCGAGGTGGCCCTCGTGGAACGAGCCCATCGTCGGTACCAGCGCAACGCTCGCGCCCTCGCCGCGTCTCTCTCCAAGCGCGGCCCGCAGCTCGGCGACGGTGCGAACGGTCCTCACGCGGCGACCGCCTCGCGAGCGGGGACAAGCGCACGCGTCCGTTCGACAAGCTCGTCGAAGAGCGGCAGCAGGTGCGGCGCGTGGACCTCGACGGCGTCGCGCTGGTGAGCGACCGTCGCGTCGTCGCCACGGGCGACCGGTCCGGTCAGTGCCGCAGCGGGACCGAGCTCGATCCAGTTCTCGACGGTGCGGCGCACCAGCGGACCGAGCAGCGCGCGCGCGTCGGCCGGCTCGATGCCGGCACCGGCCGCGAGCTCCTCAGCGGTCGCCTGCAAGGTCACGAGGAAGTTCGAGGCGACCGAGGCGGCGGCGTGGTAGGCGCCACGCTCGGCGTCGGAAATCTCGGTCGGCGTCATCCCCAGCCGCTCGGCGAGCTCGCGAGCGACTGCAAGCGCCTCCAGCGTCGCTCCGGCGACGGCGCAGCCGACCCCCTTGAACGCCTCGGCGCCCTCGCCACCCGCGAAGGTCTGCAGCGGGTGCAGGCCGAAGACCTCCCCACCCGCCGCCTCGAGCGCCGCGAGCGGCGTCGCGCCGCTGACGTGCCCGACGAACCGCCGACCGTCGCCCACGGTCTCGGGCCTCGGACCGCCCGCTCCGATCAGCTCGGCGACGGCGGGGATCTGCCCGTCCGGAACGCACAGCAGCACGATCGGGCTCCGTGGGACGACACCGCGGCCGAGCGGTCCCTCGACTTCGAGGCCGCCGCCGCGCAGGGCGCGCGCAAAGGCGCAGCCGAGCCGGCCTGAGCCGACGATCGCCACGCCGGAGGAGGCATGGCCCGGGGGTTTGGTTGGTGGCATCTTCCGTTCCAGTCCCTGTGGGTACCGGTCGGTCCGATTTACGGTCCACTCCCGAGGCGGGTAGCGGCCGTACGGCTAAGGGTAGCGCCGACTGCGGAACTAGGCTAATCGCCGATGACGACGCCCGAGCAACGGCGCGAGGAGCTCGTGAAGCTCTACCGGGAGGTCAGCAGCTGCGCCCGCTGCCCGCTGTCCCAGACGCGCACCCAGACCGTCTTCGGGGCCGGCAACGCGAACGCCGACCTGATGTTCGTCGGGGAGGCGCCCGGCGCCCAGGAGGATTTGCAGGGGATTCCGTTCGTCGGCCGTGCCGGCAAGCTGCTCGACGAGCTGCTCGCCGAGAACGGGCTCGACCGCGGCGACGTCTTCATCGCCAACGTGCTCAAGAGCCGTCCGCCCGCCAACCGCGATCCCGAGCCGGGCGAGATCGAGGCCTGCAAGCCGTATCTCTACCGTCAGGTCGAGCTGATCGAGCCGACGGTGATCTGCACGCTGGGCAACTTCGCCACGAAGCTGCTGACGCGCTCCAACACGGGCATCAGCCGCGTCCACGGCGCGCCCCAGGTCCACAAGGTCGGCGGTCGCAGCGTCCAGATCTTCCCGATCTTCCACCCCGCCGCGGGCCTGCGCACGCCGCGCGTGAAGGAGCAGCTGCGCGAGGACTTAGCCAAGCTGCCGGCGCTGTTGGCCGCCGGGCCGCCGCCCCAGGAGCCCGTCGCGCCCGTCTACTCCACGCCCGAAGAGCCACCGCCGCCCCCACAGCCGACGCTCTTTCCCGAGTAGCGCCCGAGCGCCGATGCGCTTGTCGGCACGGACGGCCCGGAGGCTCAGCCGCCGTACTCGATCGTTCTGATCGGCTTGGCCGGCGCGCCGGCAGCGATCGTTCGAGGCGGGATGTCCGTCGTGACGACGCTGTTCGCCCCGATCACCGCACGCTCCCCGATCGTCACACCACTCGTGACGACGACGTTCGCTCCACACCAGACGTTGTCGCCGATCCGAGTCGGCCCCTTGCTTGTGAACCCCTGCCACGGCACCGGCCGCTCGAGGTCGTCGAACCGGTGCGCCCCGTCGGTGACGAAGCAGCCGTTCGCGAACATGCAGTGGTCACCGATCTTGACCAGCTCCACCGCCGCCACCATCACGCCGAGGTTGAGGAACGTCCCCGCCCCGATCTGTATCCGCGCGGGATCGGGCGCCGTCAGCCAGACGTTCGGCTCGAACAGAGTGCCCTCCCCCACCTCGAGCCGCCCCTCGCGCAGCAGCTCGAGCACGTTGCCCTGGACCGGCCAGCGCGCGAACGCGCCCCGTCGCGCCAGCTCGCGATGGATGGCGAGCCGCCGCCACGGCAGCGCGTCGCGCTCATACCAGCGCCACTTCCGCCACCAGAGCCGTGCCTCACCCGCGCCCACGCCGCGCAGCTTCGCAGAGCGGCCTCGAACATCCGTCCTCCGGCCCTTCCATCATCCTCACCTGGCGACTAGTGTCGCCTCAACTGGCCGAGCGGTCTCTCGCCCACGCAAGTGGCGCCCGGCCCAACACAGGAGGACACATAGTGCTCAAGCGCACGCGCCGGCCATCGCCGGCACTCGCTATCTCCCTCATCGCCCTTTTCGTCGCGCTCGGCGGAACCGGCTATGCGGCCGTGACGATCAACGGCAAGGACATCAAGAACAGGTCGATTGCCGCCAAGAAGCTGAAGAACAAGACAGTGACCGGCGGCAAGGTCAGGGACAACGCCCTGACCGGCGGTCAGATCAACGAGTCGACGCTCGGCAAGGTTCCGAGCGCGGCGAACGCGGACAAGGCGCTTGCTGCCGACAAGGCTACGACCGCCGACAAGGCAACGACCGCCGACAAGGCAACCACCGCCGATAGCGCGCCGCCGAGTGGCCCGGCTGGAGGCGCCCTTACTGGGACCTACCCGAATCCGACCCTTGGAGCCGACTCCGTCGGCGCCGCGCAGATCGCGCCGAACGTCGTCGGAGCGAGCGAGCTGGGCACCATCACCGAGCGCTCTGACGTCGCTTCGATACCGGCCGGTGGCTTCAGCTCGGCGACCGTCAACTGTCTGGCGGGGGAGCAAATCATCAGTGGGGGCAACGACGGATTCAGCAACATGTACGTCGTCGCTTCTCGCCGCAGCGGTGCGAACGGCTGGTCTGTGTTCGCGAACAACACCACCGGTGCAGCTCACAACCTGACGGTGCGCGCCTACTGCCTGGCGCCGTAGCGAGCTAGCGGGCGTCCTTCGGGGCGCCCGCTCTAGCGCTTTCCTAGGCCGCCGCCGCGACCGGGGTCTTCCTCGGCCGGCGGCGGCCCTTCTTCGCGGGCTCGGCGTCGATGATCTCGGCGAGGAAGCTGCCCGTGTAGGACCCCGGCGTCGCGGCTACCTGCTCCGGGGTGCCGGTCGCCACGACGCGGCCGCCCTCGTCGCCGCCTTCGGGGCCCATGTCGACGATCCGGTCCGCCGTCTTGATGACGTCGAGGTTGTGCTCGATCACGACGACGGTGTTGCCGTTGTCGACCAACCGCTGGAGCATCTCGAGCAGCCGCTGTACATCGGCGAAGTGGAGCCCTGTCGTCGGCTCGTCGAGGATGTAGAGCGTTCGCCCAGTGGCGACCTTCGCCAGCTCGGTTGCCAGCTTTACCCTCTGCGCCTCGCCGCCCGAAAGCGTCGTAGCGGGCTGACCGAGGCGGATGTAGTCGAGCCCGACGTCGTGCAGCGCCTGCAGGCGGCGCTTGATCTTCGGGATGTGCTGGAAGAACTCGAGCGCCTCCTCGACCGGCATCGCGAGCACGTCGGCGATCGTCTTGCCCTTGAAGCGGACGTCGAGCGTCTCGCGGTTGTAGCGGCGGCCGTCACACTGCTCGCACGGCACGTAGACGTCGGGCAGGAAGTGCATCTCGATCTTGATCTGGCCGTCCCCGCGGCAGACCTCGCAGCGTCCGCCCTTGACGTTGAACGAGAAGCGGCCGGGCTTGTAGCCGCGAGCGCGCGACTCCTGCGTCTTCGAGAACAGGTCGCGGATCGAGTCGAACAGGCCGGTGTAGGTCGCCGGATTGGAGCGCGGCGTGCGCCCGATCGGCGACTGGTCGATGTTGATGATCTTGTCGACCGCGTCGAGGCCGCCGATCCGCCGGTGGGCCCCGGGCCGCTGCTTGGTGCGGTGCAGGCGGTTCGAGACCGCCTTGTGCAGCACCTCGTTGACGAGCGTCGACTTGCCCGACCCCGAGACGCCGGTCACGCAGCAGAAGACCCCGAGCGGAACCTCGACGTCGACGTCGCGCAGGTTGTGCTGGGAGGCGCCCTCGACCGAGATCGCGCCCGTCGGCACTCGCCGCCGCTCGGGCAGCGGGATCGTCCGCTTGCCCGCCAGGTACTGCCCGGTGAGCGACTCCTTGACGGCCATCACGGCCTTCGGCGTTCCCTGCGCGACCAGCTCGCCGCCGTGCTCGCCGGCGCCGGGACCGAGGTCGATCAGGTGGTCGGCGGCGAGCATCGTGCCCTCGTCGTGCTCGACCACGATCACGGTGTTGCCGAGGTCGCGCAGCCGCTCGAGCGTCGAGATCAAACGCTCGTTGTCGCGCTGGTGGAGGCCGATCGAGGGCTCGTCGAGGATGTAGAGCACGCCGACCAGGCTCGAGCCGATCTGCGTCGCCAAGCGGATCCGCTGCGCCTCGCCGCCCGACAGCGTCGCTGCCGCGCGCTCGAGCGACAGGTAGCCGACGCCGACGTTGTCGAGGAAGCGCAGCCGCTCGTCGATCTCGCGCAGGATCAGCCGCGCGATCTGGCGCTCGGTGCTCGTCAGCTCGAGCGCCTCGAACCACTCGATCGCCCGCCGCGCGGACATGTGCGTCAGCTCGTGGATGCCCAGGTCGCCGACCTTGACGGCAAGGCTCTCCGGCCGCAGCCGCGCGCCGTGGCAGTCCGGGCACGGCCGCACAGACATGTACTCCTCGATCTTCTCGCGCGAATGCTCGGAGTCCGTCTCGCGGTAGCGGCGCTCGAGGTTGTGGACGATCCCCTCGAAGCGGGTCATGTACGAGCGCTTGCGCCCGTAGCGGTTGCGGTAGGAGACGTAGATCCGCTCGCCGTCGGTGCCGTAGAGGAACGTCTCGCGCACCTCGTCGTCGAGCTCCTCCCAGGGGGTGTCCATGTCCACCTCCCACTTCTCGGCGATCGCCTGCGTCATCTGCTCGTAGTAGTTCGAGGCGCTGGTCGACCACGGCAGGATCGCCCCCTCGCTGAGCGACAGCGACGGGTCGGGAACGATCAGCTCGGGATCGATCTCCATCTGCGAGCCGAGGCCGGTGCAGCGCTGGCAGGCGCCGTGCGGGGAGTTGAACGAGAACATCCGCGGCTCGAGCTCGGGCATCGAGGTGCCGCAGTTCAGGCAGGCGAAGCGCTCAGAGTACGTCGTGACCTCGCCCTGCTGGGCGCCCTCGTCGAGCCGCTCGACGTCGACCATCCCCTCGGCGTGCGCGACGGCCGTCTCGATCGAGTCTGCGAGCCGCTTGCGCAGGTCCGGGCGCATCACGAGCCGGTCGACGACGATCGAGATGTCGTGCTTGTAGCGCTTGTCGAGCACGATCGACTCCTCGAGCCGGCGCAGCTCGCCGTTGACCTTCACGCGCGTGAACCCCTCCGCGCGCAGCTCCTCGAACAGCTTCCCGTACTCGCCCTTGCGTCCGCGCACGACCGGCGCGAGCACCATGAAGCGAGTGCCCTCATCGAGCGTCATTACCTGGTCAACGATCTGCTCGGCCGACTGCGCGGCGATCGGCTCGCCGCAGTTGAAGCAGTGCGGGTGGCCGATCCGCGCCCACAGCAGGCGCAGGTAGTCGTAGATCTCGGTGACCGTGCCGACCGTCGAGCGCGGGTTGCGCGAGGTCGTCTTCTGGTCGATCGAGATCGCCGGCGACAGCCCCTCGATCGAGTCGACGTCCGGCTTGTCCATCTGACCGAGGAACTGGCGCGCGTAGGCGGACAGCGACTCGACGTAGCGGCGCTGGCCCTCGGCGTAGATCGTGTCGAAGGCGAGGCTCGACTTGCCGGATCCGGACAGGCCGGTGATGACCACCAGCGCGTTGCGCGGCAGCCGGATGTGGAGGTCTTTGAGGTTGTGCTCGCGCGCGCCCGCTACGACGATCTCGTCGGCGGCCCCGCCCGCGCCGTTCTTGGAGGGCGTCACTGCCCCTAGTCTACGCGGGCGAACAGACGTTCGGTCAGCTCGCCTGGGCGTAGAGGTCGTCAAGCAGTGCGTCGCTGTCCGAGAGCCCGAGCTCCGAGGCCAGATGCTGGGCGACCTCCTCGCGGGACTTCCCGTCGAGCACCATGCTGTACGCCACGATTCGCGCCTCGGAGTCGTCCGCCGGCTCTGCCTTCGACGACCGCGGAGCGTCCGCCTCGGCGCGTGCAGCCTCGGCCTCCGCCCGTGCCCGGGTCGCCGCGGCAAGCGTCTCGATCTCGTCGCGCAGCTCGCGCGCCTGGGCCTCCAGCCGCTCGGCCGCGTCGGCCAGTCGCTTCAGATCGGCGTCCATGGCGGCTGATCGTAGCCGCCACCGGCCCGCGCCGAGTCGCTTCAGGCGCCGGCCTCGAGCTTGTCGAGGTCGCGGCGCAGCTCCTTGATCTCGTCGCGCAGCTTGGCCGCGTACTCGAAGCGCAGCTCCTCGGCGGCAGCGAGCATCTCCTCCTCGAGCTCGATCAGCGTGCGCGCGATCTGCTCGGCGGACATCCCCTCCTCCTCGGGCTTGCGCCTGCGCCCGCGACCCTTTGGCACCTTCGACTCGGCACCGGTGAGGAACTCGCCGATGTCGGAGATTCCCTTGCTTATCGTCTCCGGGGTGATCCCGTGCTCGAGGTTATAGGCCACCTGAACGGCACGGCGACGGTCCGTCTCCTCGATCGCGGTGCGCATCGCAGCGGACTCGCGATCGGCGTACATGATCACGCGGCCGCGGATGTTGCGTGCCGCGCGCCCGATCGTCTGGATCAGCGACGTCTCTCCGCGTAGGAAGCCCTCCTTGTCGGCGTCGAGGATCGCGACCAGCGACACCTCGGGCAGGTCGAGCCCCTCGCGCAGCAGGTTGACGCCGACGAGCACGTCGAACTCGCCGAGTCGCAGCTCGCGGATGATCTTGATCCGGTCGAGCGTGTCGACCTCGGAGTGCAGGTAGCGGACCCGCACGCCGTACTCCATCAGGTAGTCGGTCAGGTCCTCGGACATCTTCTTGGTCAGCGTCGTGACCAGTGTCCGCTCGCCCGCCTCGCTGCGCGCGCGGATCTCGTTCATCAGGTCGTCGATCTGGTTCTTGGTCTCGCGTACCTCGACCTCGGGATCGACGATCCCCGTCGGGCGCACGATCTGCTCGACGAGCCGCGCCGAGCGCGTGCGCTCGAAGTCGCCCGGAGTCGCCGACACGAACACGATCTGCGGCGTGATTGAAAGGAACTCGTCGAACTTCTGCGGCCGGTTGTCGAGCGCGCTCGGCAGCCTGAAGCCGTAGTCGACGAGCGTCTGCTTGCGCGAGCGGTCGCCCTCGTACATGCCGCCAATCTGCGGCACGGTCTGGTGCGACTCGTCGATGAAGCAGACGAAGTCGTCGGGGAAGAAGTCGATCAGGCAGTACGGCCTCGCGCCCGGCGCGCGGCCGTCGAGGATCCGCGAGTAGTTCTCGATCCCGTTGCAGAAGCCGAGCTCCTTCAGCATCTCGAGGTCGTACTGGGTCCGCTGCCGCAACCGGTGTGCCTCGAGGTCCTTGCCCTGGGACTCGAACCACTTCGTCTGCTCTTCGAGCTCGAAGCGGATCTGATCGACCGAGCGCTCGATCGTCTCCTCCTTGGTCACGTAGTGCGTCGCCGGCCAGACCGAGACGTGGTTGACCTCGTCGAGGATCTCGCCGGTGAGCGGGTCGAAGTGGGTGATCGCCTCGACCTCGTCCCCGAAGAGTTGGATCCGGTACGCCGACTCGGCGTAAGCCGGATACACCTCGAGCACCTCGCCCTTCACCCGGAAGCTGCCGCGCGTGAGGATCGTGTCGTTGCGCGCGTACTGCATCGCGATCATCTGACGGAAGAGCGTCTCGCGCTCGACCTCCTCGCCGATCTTGAAGAGGATCATCTGCTCGCGATAGAGATCCGGGGAGCCGATCCCGTAGATGCAGGAGAC
>DASQKV010000032.1:0-3644 GCA_035630335.1 Thermoleophilaceae bacterium
GATAACTAGGAATTATCGGTGGAAGCAGGCCGGTCGCCTTGGCGCAAGCTGCAGCTTCGGAGGGCGACACGCGGCGTCCTCGCGCTGACCGCCGGCCTGCTTGTGCTCTTCCTCGCACTCTTGTTGGTGAAGCTGCTGCTCGCCGACCCGACGAGCCTGCTCTCCACTTCGGTGGCCATCGCCGCCATCTTGGAGGGCCTGGCGGCGGTTGCGGCCGTCGTCCTCGTGGTGGGCGACCGAAGGGGATCGGCGCCGCGCCCGCTCGCCCTCCGCTCGGCTCAGCTGATGGAGAGACAGCCTGTGGTGGACCGGACCAGCGAGGTGGCGGAGCTGGTGGAGAAGATCGAGCGCGAGCCGGTCGTCAATGTCTTCGGGCGGCGTGGCGTCGGAAAAAGCTTCGTTCTCGAGTACGTGGTCGATGTCGTAAATGGGAACCGAAAGCCGAATCCGGATCACAGCTGGCCACGCACCGTCCTGGGCGCCCTGTACTTCGACCTCGCTGACGTCGTTGGCTTCGACGAGATCCAGCGTCAGGTCTGTCAGGCAGCTTTCGGCGAGGACGGCAACTGGTCTCGATTCATCTCCTATGTGCAAGGTGAGTTCCGAGATCGTCCGATACTGCTCGTCCTCGACAACGTCAACTCTCCAGGCGTTTGGAAGGCGGTGGGCAAGGCCTCACACCAGTATCTGCGCATACGGACGAAGGACAGGCTGGTGCTGGGGTCGATCGACCCGCTGGAGTTCCATAACCTCCAGATGAGCCGGATTCGAATGGGTGGTCTGGATGTAACCGCCTTCGGACAACTGGCCGCTCAGGAGGGGCTCCATCTCGGTAGCTCCGAGGTAGAGGACCTTCACGACCAGTGCGACGGCCTGCCGTATTACGCACGCCGCTCCGTCGCCCTGGCAACCCTGTCCCGCTCGCGTGCCAGCGGTCAGCGCGCCACTCTGCTGGACGGCGTCGATCTCATGGACGGCACGCGCGACCTCGTGGCTTATGCGGCCCTCTTGGCGGTCATCAACCGACAGATCCCGGTGAGGACGCTAGAGCGCTGCCCGCTCGCGGACTTCGACGTCCATCTCGAGGATGCCATCAACCAGTCTCTCTTGTCTCCGATCGCGCCCGACGGCAGACACCTGAGGATGCACGACATCGCGCGTGACGATGCCTTGCGCGCCCTCGCCCCCGAGGTCTCCGACGCGGCGGCAAGCCTCTTCGAGTCGGCGCGCAGGCGCGGCAAGGACGTCGACGCCGCGGTGTTCGCAATGTTCACGGATCCGGAGGTGGTCGGAGCAGGCGACTTCGACGCCGTGCTGCTCCCAGTCATACGCTCGGCGGTGGGATCACGGAACTATGCGCTGCTAGCCAACCTCCACCTGCGCTCCCGTCAGAGCAAGCGCATACTCGAGTTCCTCGCCGCCGAGCAGGCCCGCTACGACCTGTTCTCCTACGGGCGCGCCTCCCAGCTCGCAGGCCTCGGGCGTTATTCCGACGCCGAGGAGGAGCTGCTGACGAGCAGCATCGGTAGCGCGCGAACCGCCCCGCCGGCAGGGAACTCGGCGCTCCAGCTTGAGATGCGGTTCCTCCAGGCAGACATCGCTCACCTGCTGAATCGCTACGAGGAGGCTGCCGAGATGTTTGAGGAGCTTGCCGACTGGGCCGACTCGGCCGGAGAGGCGCCGCTGCGGGCCAAGTGCGTCTGGGCTCACGCTCATGTGCTCAGGCACCAAGGACGCGACCTCGATCGAGCGCTCTCGCTCTTCAGTGAAGCTGAGGCTCTCGGCGAGCAGGCCGGGGCGCTATTCGTCAAGAGCCACTCAATCACGGGCGCCTCTGGCATAAGGGTCCTGAGGGGCGCCATTCTCGATGACGAGGACCGGCGGCTCGCCCAGCTCGAGGAGGAGGTCGCTGCCACGATCTCCCACGACGGCCACATGCTCGGCATATGGAAGGCCCAGGCACGCGTCGACTGGATCCGTGGCCGGCACGCACACGCCCTCGAGACCATCGATGCGGCGATCGACAACGCACTCGCTCTCAATGACCGGCTGCTCTACAACCTCTACTTCGAGCGGGGCGAGTTCCGGCGCCTCAGTGGAGACGCTCCAGGATCGCTGGAAGACTACGATCGCGCCCTCCGCTTCGGCACAGGCAACAACGACCGCAATTTGATCGCCAACGCCTTACTGGGCCAGGTTCTCGCGGACCTCTCGGCTGGCCGGTGGCTGCACCACAGCTCCGAGGTCGAGGCTCGGGGATCAGCCCTGAGGGCACGGCAGATGGCGCTCGAAGCAGACATCCAAGTAACGGCCCAGGTGGCCGAGCAGGTAACAGGGATGCTCGACGGCAGCGTTGGGGTCGATCCCCCGCGCTTGATCGTCTTCTAGCCTCGAGCGAGGCTGATTTCAGGCGCGAACGTGTTCAGCGCCGTCATCTCACGTACTTCTCGGCGCAGTGCCTCGACCGGCGTGTCTCCTCTGACCACCTTCGCAAGGATCCCGGCGAGCGCCTCGACGTCGGAAGCGCTCCACCGGTATCGGGCAATCTCCTGAACACCGAGGCGAAGTCCGGTCTCCCGGAAAAGCGGCTTCCGCTTGGTGTTCAAGGTGATCCCGGCTTGGAGCGCACGGCGGTACACGGAGTCGAGCTCCGCCTCTGATACGTGCACGAAGACCTGATGGGTCTCAGACACCCGCTGGTCGTCTTGAAGTACCTCCAGCCCCGCAGCGTCCAGATGCTGCGTCAACGTCGCAACATGCTCGCGAATTCGCTCGGAGTACCGCATCCCAACCTCCCGATGCTCGATCAGTGTCGCGCAGAGCGCCGCCGTGTGATGTGGATGCGAGTGCCGCACGAACTTCGGGCTCAACTCGGTGTCCAGGCGGGCCGCGATCTCCTCGTTGGAAGTCATCAGCAATCCACAACTCGGGCCAGGAAGGGTCTTGTGAGTACCCCCGGACACGATCAGCCGGGGGTGGGAGTTGAGCGGAGACGGAAGATGTCCCGAGGCGATCAGTCCCAGCGTCTGGGTGGCGTCGTATACGACGGTCGTGGAATCCGCGAACCCAAGCGACTCGATGCGCGGCGCATAGAGGATGTCCGACGGTGCGAGCAGGACGAAGTCGATGCTCTCGCCGGCGAGAGCGCGGCAACCATGGGTATCGACCTGAAATCGTTCGTAGTCGTACGGCAGATCGACGATCTCCAAGCCTAGGCGCCTGCAGATCGGCGTCATGGAGGCATGACCGCCGCTGGCGGAGCCCTGGAGCAGCACTCGCTGCCCGGGCTCGGAGAGCGTCATGAGGAGATTCGTCACTGCTCCCGTCCCGCTGAGCGGCCTCGGATCGGCGTAGCCGGCGCCGTAGAGCTCACGACATAGGTCAATCGTCAGCTGGTGCAGATCGAGCACTTCTCGCGCGCCGATGAAGTTCTCGGCTAGGGGAAAGACGGGGCCGCCCATCGCGTACTTCTCGTGAATCGGATCGGTCATGAAGGAGCGCACGAACTCCGACATCGGCGTCTCGGCCGCGCACAGCGGCACCACATGGCTGCGGAACTCCTGGTGGGCTCGCAGGATCCCGTCGAGTCTCTCCTGATAGGTGTTGGAAACACCGTCAGCGGGCATTGATAATTCCTAGTTATC
>DASQKV010000033.1:0-17845 GCA_035630335.1 Thermoleophilaceae bacterium
TACGCCTCGAGCCGGTCCCGCACGCGTTCCTTCGGCCCGACAAGCGACACCGTGTCGATCAGCTCATCCGACAGCGCGGCGGCCGCCTCGTCCTTCTTCCCGTCGAGGTACAGGTCCTGCACCTCCTTCGCGTTCTGCTCGAACCCGTACCGCTGCACGAGCTGGTTGTAGAAGTTCTTGTCGCGCGACCCCATCCCGCCGACGTACAGCGCGAGGATCGGCCGCACCTTTTCGCGCGCGGACTCGAGGTCGTCCTCGATGCACAGGTTCACGTTCGGCGCGATGTCGAACGATTCGTCGATCGCCTTGCCGTTCGAAGCACGCGCCGCGCCCTCCTCGAGCAGCTTGCGCGACTCACCGACGTGCTCGGGGGAGAAGAAGGTCGGCAGCCAGCCATCGGCGACCTCGCCGCAGAGCTGCGTGTTCTTCGGCCCTATCGCCGCGATGTAGATCGGCACCCGCTCCTGCACCGGCCCGATCATCAGCTTCAGTGCCTTGCCGGGGCCGTCGGGGAGCGGCAGCTCGTAGTACTCGCCGTCGAACTCGAGCCGCTCGCGTGCGAGTGCCTTGCGCAGGATCCCGACGTACTCGCGCGTGCGCAGGAGCTGCTTGCCGAAGCGCTGGCCGTGCCATCCCTCGGCGACCTGGGGCCCGGACGAGCCGATCCCGAGGATCACGCGGCCGTTCGAGAGCTGGTCGAGCGTCGCGGCCGTCATCGCGGTCATCGCGGGGGAGCGGCCGGGCATCTGGAAGATCGCCGACCCGATCCGGATCTTCTCGGTCTGTGCCGCGAGCCACGCGAGCACGGTGGCCGCGTCGCTGCCGTACGCCTCTGCCGTCCAGACCGAGTCGTAGCCGAGGGATTCGGCCTCGCGCACGACCTCGAGTTGCTGCTCGGCCGTGAAGCCGAGTCCCCAGTAGCCGACGTGGAGCCCGAGTCGCATGCAAACTTCCTTTCAGTCAGGAGGAGCGCCCTTGCAGGCGCCGACGGTGACGATTAAGTTGCAGGGCGGGCGGGCATCCTATTCCCACGCGAGGTGAGCTGATTTGAGGAGACGGCGCCGACCGGCGCAGGAACTGCGGGTAGCCATCGAATGGCTGCCGATCGACACGAAGCGGGCGATGCTCGACGCGATCGAGAACAACCGCATCATCGTCGGCGCCTACACCGACCGCGACGGCGGCGTGTGCCCGATGCTCGCCGCCCACCGCAACGGCGGTCGCACGAGCTTCGCCAGCTTCGCGCGCGCCTGGGACCGCTACACGAAGGCCCCGGCCCGCTCTCGTCCGGCGAGCCAGCGCGAGCTCATCACGCTGAAGACGATGCTCGAGGCCAGCCTCGCTTCGGACGCCCCGGACGGCACGACCCTCGGCAAGGCGATCGACGAGCACCGCCAGCTACAGGGCCGCGCGCCGGAGCGCCGCCTCGCCGACACCGGCGAGCGCAACCGCACACCGGAGCTGCGCAAGCGCCACGGCTGGGCGTGGACGCGCCTCTTCCGCCGCCTTGAGGACTACGAGGCGGCGATGGAGCAGATCGAGGCCGGGTCAGGGAGCGCCGTGGACGTCGCCCGGCCTGATGAACTGGATCTCCGGGACCACGCAGTTCGCTGACGTCCGCAGCAGGAAGCGCACCGCCTCGGCGATGTCCTCCGGCTGAATCATCTCCTCCTTCGGCACTTCTCCCTCGACCCAGTCGGTCATCGGAGTGGCGACGAAGCCCGGGCAGAACGCGGTGACCTGGACGCCGTCGTTTCCGAGTTCGCCGTGCATCGCCTGGCTCAGGCCGACGACGCCGGCCTTCGTGGCCGAGTAGGCGGCAAGCCATGGCTGTCCCGCCTTGCCGGCGATCGACGCCGTGTTGACGATCAGCGCCTTCCCGTGCTCCTTGCCGGCGTCCTTCAGCATCGGGATGCAGTCACGCGTCGTGAGGTAGACCGAGCGGAGGTTGACGTCGAGCTGCATGTCGAGCTTCTTCGTCTCGTAGCCCTCGATCTGGCCGCCGATCCCGACGCCGGCGTTGTTCACCAGCACGTCGAGTCGCCCGAACCGCTCCTTGTGCTTGGCGATCAGGTTCTCGATGTCCTCGTCCTTCGCCATGTTGGCGGGCACGGACTGGATCTCCAGGCCATCGGCTTCGAGTTCCTTCGCGGCCTCGTCGAGCTTCTCCGGCCGGCGAGCCGAGACCGTGATCCCGTAGCCGTCCTGGCCGAGGACGCGCGCGATCGCGAGGCCGATTCCGCTCGAGGCTCCCGTGATCAGGGCGGCGCGTTCTGGCATCCGCGGACCATATAACGCGACCGCAACATTCTTTCTCATAGTGTGCAAGCCCGTGAGGCGCACAATCGGTCTGGCAGCGCTCCTGCTCGTGCTGTCGGCGTTCGCGGCCGTCGGCTGCGGCGAGTCGGAAGACGACGACGGGGGAGGGGCCGCGCCTCCGCCCGCCACGGCCGAGGACTTCCCCAATCCCGACGGGAAGACGATCGCGCAGCTGCGGAAGGGCCTCGGGGCCGGCCCGGTCCTGTCGCCGTCCGTCTCGCTGCTCGAGCCGGGCGCGAACCGGTTCGGCTTCGGCCTCTTCGACCGGGGGCGCAAGCAGATCGTGGACGCGCCGGCGGCCGTCTACGTGGCCCCGCTGGAGGGTGGGGCCGTGCGCGGGCCGTTCCCGGCGCGGTACGAGTCGCTCGAGGTGAAGCCCCAGTTCCAGAGCGAGGGCGTGAGGGCCGATCCCGACAGCGCGACGTCCGTCTACGTCTCGCGGGTGCGGTTCCAGAAGCCCGGCGACTACGAGGTGCTGGGCCTGGTGCAGCTCGACGACAACTTGGTGGCGGCGGAACGCGTGGCGGTGCGCGTCGTGAAGGACGGTCCCGTGCCCGAGCCGGGTGAGGCAGCGATCGAGGTCCACACGCCGACGAAGGCGGAGGTCGGAGGCGACATGGCGCAGATCGACACGCGCGCGCCGCCGGACACGATGCACGACTCGGATTTCGCCGACGTCCTCGGCTCGAAGCCCGTCGTGCTCCTGTTCGCGACGCCTGCGCTGTGTCAGAGCCGCGTCTGCGGTCCGGTCGTCGACATCGCCGAGCAGGTCAAGGCGAGCGACGACAGCGACGCCGAGTTCATCCACATGGAGATCTACAACGAGAACGAGCTCGACAAGGGCTTCCGCCAGCAGGTGCTCGACTGGAAGCTGCCCACCGAGCCGTGGCTCTTCACGATCGACAGCGACGGGAAGGTCGCCGCGTCCCTCGAGGGCGCGTACAGCGCGCGCGAGCTCGAGGCCGCTCTGGCGAAGGCCCAGTAGCGCTGCGCCACGCGCTAGCTTTGGCCCGGCGGGGCCCGTAGCTCAGCTGGTTAGAGCAGCGGACTCATAATCCGTAGGTCCCAGGTTCGAGTCCTGGCCGGCCCACTTAGAAAGCCCTGGTAGCGACAGGGTTTTGCGTCTTCCGTAGCCGAGCTGTCGCAGAGCGTGTCCCCAATATGTCCCGAGAGCCGCGAGGTTCTGGGACATGCGGATTTCGCTCGACAGGCCGATCAGCGGCCACGTCTTTCGCGTCGATCGAAAGCGCGGCCCGGTCTGGTACGCGAAGTACAGGCTGCCTGACGGGCGCCAGGTGCAGAAGAAGCTGGGTCCGGCCTGGACGCGGCGTGGCCGTCCGGCGGCTGGCTACTTCACGAAGGCGCTGGCGCAGACGTGGCTCGACTCGACGCTCGCGGAGGCGCGCCGGGGCGAGCTAGCCGGGATGGTCCGCACAGGCGCGACCTTCGCGGATGCTGCGGCCGACTGGCTGCGCTACGTCGAGCATGAGCGGGCCTGCAAGCCGAGGACGGTCGAGGACTACTCAATGATGGTGCGGGTCCTCAACGAGTCGTTCGGCGATCGGCGGCTCGAGGACTTCACGCCGGAGGGGCTCGAGCAGTGGAAGGGCAGGTTCGCCGCCAAGCGCAAGCTCTCCAACCGGACGCTCAGAAGTACTTGGTGGTACTGCACGCCGTCTTCCAGCGGGCGATGAGGGTGCATCGGCTGCCGCGCAATCCCGTGGCGACGGTCGAGCGCCCGCGGCTGGCTCGCCGCGCCGGGATCGACGTGTTCTCGCGCGAAGAGGTCATGGCCCTCGTGGATGCGGCCTTCGACGAGCAAGACGGGATCCTCTACCTCACCGCCGCCTTCACTGGCCTCCGTATCGGCGAGCTGCTCGGCCTGCGCTGGGAGGACGTCGACTTCGATCTAGCAACGGTTCTCGTGTGCGACGCAACTGGAGCGGTGGGAGGGAGGGGACTCCCAAGAGCGGCCAGGGTAGAGCGGTGCCGATGATGGGCGAGGTAGCCGAGGCGCTTACTCGGCTGCGAGACCGTCACCGGTTCACCACCGACCAAGAGCTCGTCTTCTGCGACCGGCTGGGTCGCCACCTCGGCTACAAGGCGCTCAGTGCCCGCTACAAGGCCGCGCTGGCGACGGCAGGTCTGCGCCAGCTGCGTTTCCACGATCTGCGCCACACCTTCGGCACGCACGCAATCCGCGCGGCGGATCCTCGCGAGGTCATGGAGTGGATGGGCCACGCCGACATCCAGACGACGCAGAAGTACCTCGCCTACAAGCCCCGACGCGACGCGGCCAAGCGACTCGCCGCCGCCTTCGAGGATCCCTCAGCTGGACCGGCCGACTGAGCCGGTTACAACTTTGCGACGACCTACCCCGCGCCCTTGCCCCGCGCGCCAGCGCCTCGTAGGTTCGACAAACCCATAGATAAGTGCCCCCGCACCTGCGTGAACAGGCCGGGGGCGTGGCGCCCGAACCGAGATTCGGACGCGCGCGCAAGGTATCGCCTGCGGCGCTTCCTCCTGTCGATTTGGTCGCCTCCTACCAAGGAGGACACCGAGATGCCCCTCTCAGACCGCCCGGACTTCCGAGCCTGGCTAGACCACCGCGACGCCGACACCATCGGCCGCCGCCACAACGACGCCAACGCCTGCAAGACCTGCGGTGCCGACCTCGACCACGAGCTCGGCAGCACCGATTGCTTGGTCTGCTTGGCTGAGCAGTTCGGCACCGAGACCGCCGAGTTGTGGCTCGCCGAGGCGATCGCGGGCTTCGTCCGAGCAACGGCCGACCCGCGCGCCCTGACCCAGATGCTCGCCAACCTGATCTCCCACGCTCGCGACCTCGTCTAGATCCACGCACCACCCACGGCCTAAGCGATCTACCGGGGCGCGGGCTCCTCCCGTCCGCGCCCGGCCGGCCATGCCATCTCGCCACGGCCATCCGCCGCTCGGCCTCCCTCACTGCCCTCCGTACCGCGCCCGTGCCGGCCCTGGCCCCACTACTTCACCCGTCCACCTTGGCCTCTTATCAGCGCCCAACCCCGTCTCGCACTCTCACCCGGTCCGTCCCTCCACGCACGTCTCGCTCGATCCGACCCCGGCCTCCCAACCCACTCCTGAAACGTAGGATGGGAGGGCGGGGTCGGATCGAGCGAGACGTGCAACGCCCGCACTAGAGGGATTCCTGCCCGCTACCCCGACCACTAGGAGTGGCGGGCCTAGTGACAACGCGAGGCAGTGCTTGGCAATACGTCCGCGTTCGCATCTAGAGTCGCCTACCACCGATGAGTGAGCCGCTTCCGATTCGTCGTGCCATCGACCGCCTTCTCGACGGCACAATTCGCATCCCTGGCTTCCAACGGCGGTTCGTCTGGGAGCCTCAGCGCGCCGCGCTGCTAATGGACAGCATCTTCAAGGGCTTCCCTGTCGGATCGGTGCTCCTGTGGCGGACCCAGCACCGTCTAAAGCGGGAGAATCTCTTGGGTGTCTTTGAGCTGCCGGCTCCTGACAAGGACTACCCGGTCGACTACGTGCTCGATGGTCAGCAGCGGCTGACTTCCCTCTTTTCGACCTTTCAGTGGTCCATCGAGCCTGGCGAGGCCGACGCAGACGCGTGGCTGCCCGTCTACTACGACTTCGCCGCTCAGGAAGATGCCCAACAATCGCGGTTTGTTGCGCTTCAGGAGGCTGACTTCGACGCCGAGCAGCATTTCCCGCTGGCGGTGTTCTTTGATGCGGTCGCTTTTTCGCGTGTTACGCGAGATCTTCCCGACGAGCGCAACGAGGAGATCGTGCAGGTCCAGCAGAGGTTTCTCGAGGCGCTACTACCAGTCCAAACGTTTGAGAGTGAGGACCGAACTAGCGTCGCGATCGTCTTTGAGCGCGTAAACCGGATGGGCATTGAGCTCGATGTATTCCAGCTACTGACGGCGTGGACGTGGAGCGACGAGTTCGACCTTCAGCAGCGCTTTGAGGAGCTAGCGGAGGAGTTTGCAGACTTTGGCTTCGAGTCCGTTGGGGAGGACACGGACCTCATGCTGCGCTGCACCGCTGCTGTGCTCAAGAATGATCCGCTTCCTGCAGCGCTCGTCGAGATGAGCGGCGCCGAGGTGCGAGAGTCCTTTGACTTGGTGGCGAACTCGATCCGTCGAGCGATTGATTTCCTGCGAACGAATTTCCATGTCCGCCACGTCAAGCTTGTCCCATATGCGAGCCTGCTGATCCCTCTCGCTGCTTTCTTTTCGGAGCGACCCGCCGCGCCGCTCACGGACGATGAGCGAGAAGTTCTGACGCGCTGGTTCTGGCGGTCGTCGTTTTCGCATCGATATAGCGGGAATCCGCAGCGCAACATTCGGCGGGATATTCAAGAGGCGCTCAAGCTCCGGCGAGGCGAAGAGTCCGTACTGGACGAGATATCGGTCGTCCCTGATCCGACGTTCTTCTTGAGCCACCGCTTCAGTATCCGAACCGTCGCGACCAAGGCGTTTGTGTTGTTGCTGGCGCAGCGCGGACCAAAGTCCTTGATCTCGGGGCAACCGATCGTCGTCGAGGAGGTGTTGGCGGAGCCCAACCGGAGCGAGTTCCACCACTGCTACCCGAGAGCTTGTCTTCTCGCAGACGGAGTACCCGACCCGCAGATCAACAGCCTTGCGAATTTCGCGATCATCTCGCGAACTGAGAACCGGACGATCAGTGATCGAAAGCCGTCGGAGTACCGTGAGTTGTTGCCTGAGGACGATTCGATCCTCGACTCGGCGCTGATTCCCCCGAGCCTCTTTGAGGACGATTTCGACAGGTTTCGGACGGAGCGCGCCGGAGCGCTCGCTGACTATCTGGGAGCCATCGTCCACTAGCGGCTCGAGTTGCCAGCGCGATAGCGGGCTGTGACCGCTGCGATCACCGTCTGTAGACCTCGAGAATCGATGCCTTTGATGTGGCGGCCTCTGCCCGAGCTACGATATCTACGATGGCTATTTCGGCCCGGAAGCTCACGGTTGGCGAGATCGTCGAGATCGACGGTCGTCGCTACGAGGTGGTGCCCACGCGCGACGGCGAGTTGACGCTCGAGGCACCGATTACGCCGATGGATGAGCTGCACGCCATCGACGGGACCAAGCCAGCATCGGCCGACGATTTCGAGCGGTTGTCTGGTCACGTCCCGTACGACGACGAGGGCTAACACGGTGCCATCTCAGGGGGGAGGCGGCTTGTCCGCCGAGGTCGTCTTTGGCCTGCGGGCATGGGAGGAGGAGGTCGAGCGGTACCACCCGCTCTCGCCGCCCCGTGCTCGTGCGCAGAACGCGCGGAAGGCGATCGAAGGCGGCAAGCAGAAGCTCGACTGGCTCAACTGCAAGCCGGATGGTCCGGTGCCGCTCCCTGGCTGCCGCAAGCTCTACGTGCCGCTTGGGAAGCGGGCGCCTTCGGAGGCTCCGTATGGATTTGTCTTCTTGCTCGTCCAACGCAAGGACAGCAGCTTGGCTTGGACCTTCGTGGCGTTCGGCGAGCGGCATCCCTCCAACCCCAAGACGCGCACGGTCTACGAACGCGCCTACAAGCGCCTCAACGGGCACTACCCCGGCTAGCCCGACGACCGCGCAAACCGTGTCCCGGACCATGTCCCCAACTCGGCAAAAGTGTCCCCAGCCAACCTCGCCCAACTCCGCGACCTAGAGCCAAACCGGCTCAACTCCGACCCCTTCCAGGTCAACTCATAATCCGTAGGTCCCAGGTTCGAGTCCTGGCCGGCCCACTCTGAAAGAGGCGCCTACGTCGATGCCGGCTGGGCACCGACCGCTGGGACCTCGACGGGAAGGACGACGAGGCCGTCGGTGTCGGCGAAGTCAGTCGGGCTGGCGGTGTAGATCGGGAGGTCGTTGGCGAGGGCGGTCGCGGCGTCATGGCGTCGTACCAGCGCGAGAGGAGCGTGGTAGCCGACAACGCTGGATGAGCGGCTGGACGCAACTCGGCCACCGGCTTGCCGGCTCTGGTGACGGTGATCTCTTCGCCACTGGCTGCACGGTCGACGACATCGCCCCCGTGGTTGCGTAGCTCGCGGATGCTCACCTGGTGGCCCATCGGATGAGCGTATCGCCGGTGATACACAGCATTCGGAAGCGACTGCGCGTACCCGGCGATGTCTCCGGCCGCCGATCCGGGTAGCTACCGTGGTGATTCCGAGCGCGGAGTCCGCATGGCCGATTTTGTGACGATCGTCGTTCCGACGCTCAATGAGGAGCTCCACATCGAGCAGTGCCTGCGTGGCCTGCTCGACGACCCCTATCCCCGCGACCACCTCGAGGTGCTGGTCGTGGACGGTGGATCGACCGACGCGACGGTCGCGATCGCTGAGCGCTTCGCCGCCGAGCTTCCGCTCGTCCGGGTCGTCCACAATCCCGGCCGGTTCCAGTCGGCCGCCTTCAACCTCGCACTGCGGGTCGCCGACGACCGTGCCACCTGTCTGCTGCGCTGCGACGCTCATGCGCTCTACCCGCCGGGGTTCGTCTCGCGCGCCGTCGAGACGTTGGAGCGAACGGGAGCCGCGATGGTCGGCTTTCCCGTCGTGGCTACCGCCGAGAGTCCATTCCAGGCCGCTGTCGCCTTCGCGCAGACGACGCGGGTCGGCATCGGCGGGTCCGCGTACCGGGTCGGCGGCAAGTCGGGCTGGGTCGAGTCGGCGATGCACGGCTGCTTCTCGCGCAAGGCCGTCGAGGCGGTCGGCGGCTATGACGAGACAGTTGCCTACAACGAGGACGCCGAGCTGTCGCTGCGCCTACAGGCGGTCGGCGGAGTCTGGCTCGACGAAGAGCTACGCGTCGGCCTGTTGTCACGTCCGTCGTTGGGCGGGCTCACGCGCCAGTACTTCTTCTACGGTCGCGGCCGGGCGGCCACCGTCGTCACCCATCGGCAGCGCCCTCATCCGCGGCAACTCGCCCCGCCGGCCCTCGTCATCTGGCACACGATCCTGCTGTTGCTGGGCATCAGGCGACGGGCCTTGCTCGTCCCGATCGGGGCCTACCTCGCCGCGCTGACGGGAGTGAGCGCCTTTGGGGCCGCGCGGCGGCGCGAGCCGGCCCTGCTCGCTTCCCCCGTGGCCCTCGCCACGATGCACCACGCGTGGGGCGGCGGCTTCATCGTCGGTCTGTGCGAGTCATTGAGCCGAACGGGCGGCCTGTGACAAAGCTGGCGAAGGGCGGCAGCTAAGGCCCCAGCGGGTCGTTGCGCGGCCAGTCCTGGGGTCGCGGAGACCATCCCTGGGCCTTGGCATGGGGCTGGAGGACGTCGTTGTGGAACTGACCCTTGGACGGCGCGGCTACGAACCGCTCGTACATCTCGAGCGGACACGGATAGTCGTAGGGCCGACGCCGACCCACGAAGAGCAGCTGCAGGATCTCGCGATCCTCGAGATAGCGGAAGCCCTCGATGGCGCGGGATCGACATGGCTGCCAGTCGTTTGGAAGCACTGGAGCCCCAGTCGGCTCCTTGGGGGTGCCGGATGAGTCAACGCCGGCAAACCCCGACGGACGGCCCGGCCGGCACAGCCCCCGGCGGGGGACTGGCCGGCCGCGTCGTCGTCGTGCTCAGGCGGAAGCGTTGCCGCTACCGCTGGAGCCGACCTGCTGGCGGGTCTCCTGAGCGCTCTGCTGAGCGGACTCCTTGAGCTCCTGGGCCTGCTCCTGACCGGCCTCGCGGGCAGTCTCCTTGGCGCTCTCCGCCGCCTGCTCGGCCACGTGGCGACCGCGCTCCATCGCCTCCTGGCCGGTCTCCTTGGCCTTCTCCTTGACCTGATCGGCCATCGGGCCGATCTTCTCGTCCTCGACCTTGGTCGAGGGGGCGAGCATGCCGGCGACGAAGCCGACGGCGGCCGCGCCGATCGCCAGCCCGAGCGGGTTCTCCTGGGCGACCCCGACGGCCTGACGGGCGCCCTGCTTCATGTCGCCGGTGCCCGGCGTGGCGTCCGAGACCCGTCCGGTCGCGCCGGAGACCTTCCCGGTCACCTTCGACTTCACCGCGTCCACGCGGTCGCGGGCACGGCTCGGCACGTCGGCCTTGTAGCCGAGCGCCTCCACCGTCTCGCCCATCTCCGCGCGCGTGTCCTCTATGTCATGCCTGATTTGGCTCGGGTCTTCGCCCATTGCACGTCCTCCTTCACGCTGTCGACTGCTTGCTCGGGGACCGGTGGGCCCACCTTCTCCATCTGCTTCTTGCCTTGCATCGCGAGCACGCCGGCCACCGCGGCGTAGACCACTGCGACGATCAGTGCGGCGAGCCAGAGCGTCATGAACGAATCCAGCACGACGATCAGGACGGTCGTCAGCGCCGCGAAGGCGAAGAGGCCGAACAGGCCCGCTCCGCCGAACATCCCGGCGCCGGCGCCAGCGCGCTTGCCCTTCTGGCTCAGCTCCGCCTTCGCCAGCGCGATCTCCTGCTGGATCAACCGCGTGGTCTGGTCGGAGAGGTCGCGCAGGAGCTCGCCGGCCGGGCGATCGTGCAGCTCCGGAGGTCCTTGGCCGGCCATCCCTACAGCCCTCCGGTGGTCCCGGGCGTCGCGCCGGACCCGATCCCCGCCGGCAGCTCGCCGGTGGTCTCGTCGTAGGTCCTGTTCCACTGCTCGCCCGGCGAGCCGGCGCCGTACGCGCCGCGGTCGTACGAGCCGTTGCCGTACGAGCTCTGGTAGCGACGGCTGCTCGACGCCTTCAGCAGCCGCGAGGCAGCGAAGCCGATCGCCAGGCCGCCGAGCGCGGCGGCCCAGGGGTTGCGACGGCCGAAGTCCTCCACGTCGTGGAGGATGCGATCGCCGTCGGCCTCGGTCAGGTAGCTGCCGATCCGCTCCGCGCGGTCCGCGGCCTGGTCGGCCATGCGGGCCGGGCCGTCCTTGCCCTGCTTGCGCAGCTCGTCGGCCACGCTGCGAGCGTCGCTGGCGTTCGAGCTGATCTGCTCGCCGATCTGGGTCGACCGCTGGTCGACCTGCTCGCGCGCTTTCGTCCTTGCCTGGTCTGCCGCCTGACCCGCCTTCTCCTGCGCTTGGCCGGCGACCTCCTGTACTGCCTCTGCCATCGGATCCTCCTTGCATCTGTGGGTCCGGCAGCGCTACCCGGCATCGCCGCGCGCTAACGGCTTATTTGCGGCGGATCCGGGAACGCGCGCACGCGGCCGGAACCGGCTTCGAATCCGGCCGTCAGGACGTCTCGGCAGCGAGCATCGGGTCCGACGTGGGCGCCCTGCTGCCGCCGCGCGGCTCACGCGTCACGAGCACCTCGTCGGCCTCGGCCACGCGGGCCGGGAGGGCGACCGTGGCGCGCCGGTCGCGCGAGGGGACGAACAGCACCGACGGCACCATCCGCCGGTCGTGGCGCAGCCACACCTGGTAGACCGCTCCGCCCGGCGGCGCCGGCATGTCGCGGACGTTCAGCGTCCACGAGTCGCCGTGGTGCAGCAGCGAAGCGGTCGCGGTGCCGCCCGGGGCGAGCACGTTGGCCGGGAGGGTGGTGGTAGCAGCGGTGGGAGCGTCGTCCTCGCCACGCAGCGCGTAGCCGGCGGCGAGTCCGGCGGCCAGTGCCACGACCGCCGCGGCGCCGGCGAGCGCGGGGCGCAGCGAGGCGATTCGCCGGGAGGAGCTTCGCCGCGAGCGCCGGCCGGCTCGCGACGCCCCGAGCGACGGCGCCCGGTCACGGGCCGGCCGCGCCATCGGCCCATCCTCCCCGGCGACCGCGTCCACGATTCGCCGCCGCAGCTCCGGCGGCGGCGCGAGCTGCTCGACCGAGGCCGGCAGGACGTCGACCGCCGGCGCGAGCCAGCGCAGATCCGCGCGACAGCTCTGGCAGTCCGCGAGGTGAAGCTCGATGCGCGCCGTCTCGGACTCGTCGAGCGCGCCCAGCGCGTAGGCGGCGATGTCGTCCTCCCACTGACGGTGGTCGTGCTCGTTCATGCGATCTGCTCCCCAAGGTTGGCACGGACCTTCTGCAGGCCGAGTCGCATCCTGCCCTTGACGGTCCCGAGCGGCATGCCGAGCAGCTCGGCGATCTCGCTGTGGGTGAAGCCGCCGAAGTAGGCGAGGCCGATCACCTGCACCTGGTCGCGCGGCAGGTCGCGCAACGCGCCGCGGACCTGGCGCGCGCGCTCGCGGCGGGACGCCTCGGCATCGGTCTGCTCGGGCGCCTCCTGGGCCTCGAGCAGGCCCTCGTCGTCGAGGTCGAGCCGTCCGCCGCGCGAAGCGGACCGTCGCAGCGAGTCGATCGCGCGGTTGCGGACGATCTGCAGCAGCCACGAGCGCACGCTGCCGCGCGCCGCGTCGTAGCCCGCGCTCGTGCGCCAAACCGAGAGGAACGCCTCCTGGGTCACGTCCTCCGCGGCCTGCGCGTCGCCGACGATTCGGTGGGCCAGCGAATAGGCCGGCCCGCCGTGGCGGTCGTAGAGAACCTCGAGCGCGCCCGAGTTGCCCTCCTGGACGAAGATCATCAGCTCCTCGTCCGCGAGGCGCTCGGCGGTCGCACGTGTCATCTCCACTGCTATTCGCTACCGCGGACGGGGCGGATCAACCACCCGGGGTCGATCCCCGTCAGACGCTGAACGGCAGCTCGGACTCCACCTCGCGCAGCAGCGGCGCCGACACGTCGCGCTCGGAGGGCAGCAGCTTCAGCTCCGAAGGCCACTCGATGCCGACGTCGGGGTCGTCGAAGCGGATGCCGCGCTCGATCTCGCCGTCGTAGTAGGAGGAGCACCTGTAGACGACGTCCGCCACCTCGCTGGTGACGCAGAAGCCGTGTGCGAAGCCGACCGGCACGTAGAGCTGGAGCAGCCGCTCGTCGTCGAGCTGGACGCCTTCCCACTCGCCGAACGTAGGCGAGCCGCGGCGGAGGTCGACCACGACGTCGAAGATCGATCCGCGCGCGCAGCGGATCAGCTTCGCCTGGCCCTCGCCGACCTGGAAGTGCATGCCGCGGACGACGCCGCGGGCCGAGCGCGAGTGGTTGTCCTGGACGAACTCGGCGTCGACCCCGAGCGTCGTGTAGACGTCGCGGCGGTAGGTCTCGTGGAAGAACCCGCGGCTGTCGGGGTGGACGGTGGGCTCGATCAGCACCGGTCCGTCGAGTCGCGTCTCGAGTCGCTTCACGGCGGCGGAGGCTATCTGGCGATAATCCCGCCCGCATGGAGCACACAACCGGCCAGCGGCCACCGACCGTCGCGATCCTCTGCGGTGGGCGCGGCACCCGCCTCCAGGAGCACACCGAGTCGATCCCGAAGCCGCTCGTGGAGATCGGCGGCCGGCCGATCGTTTGGCACGTAATCCAGATCTACGCCGTCCAGGGCTTCCGCGACTTCGTGCTCTGCACCGGCTATCGCGGCGAGGCGATCGAGCGGTTCGTCGCCGAGACGTCCTGGCCGGAGGGCGTGTTCGTCAGGTGCGTCGACACCGGGCTCGAGACTCCGACCGGCGGGCGCCTGCACCTGGCTCGCGGCGAGCTGGGGGAGGGCACCGCGTGCGTGACCTACGCCGACGGCGTCGCGAACGTCGACCTCCAGGAGCTGCTCGCCTTCCACCGCGACCACGGCGCCGCGGCGACGATGACCGTCGTCCGCCCGGAGCTGCAGTTCGGGGTCACCCGCCTCGACGGCGACAGCCGCGTGCTCGGCTTCGAGGAGAAGCCGCGCTCCGAGCACTGGATCAACGGCGGGTTCTTCTGCTTCGAGCCGAGCGTCTTCGACTACCTGACCGAGACGAGCGTGCTCGAGCGCGAGCCACTCGAGCGGCTCGCCGGCGACGGCCTCCTGCGCGCCTACCGCCACACCGGCTTCTGGGAGTGCATGGACACCTACAAGGACTCCGTCCAGCTCAACGACCTGTGGCAGGAAGAGCGGGCGCCGTGGAAGCTGTGGTGACCGCCTCGCGGTAGCGGCCGCGACCGCGCTTAGAAGGAACTTCGGAGCGGCGGGCGAAACAATCCGCCGTGAAGTCCTCCGCCACCGCAGCACTCACCCTCTCCGCCGAGATCCGCTCCCGCTTCGACGAGTTCTCGCGCTCCCAGAAGGACGTCGGGCAGTACATCGTCGACCACCTCGACGAGGCGTCCTTCCACACCGCCGAGGAGCTCGCGCGCCGCGCGAACACCTCGTCCTCGACCGTCGTCCGCTTCGCGCAGGCGCTCGGCTTCGAGGGCTTCCCCGAGCTTCAGGCCGCAGCGCGCGACGAGTACCGCCGCGCCCGCGACGGCGAACAGGGGACCGTCGACCTCGCCAACCCGCCGCTCTTCCCGATCGACCAGACCGAGTTCGAGGCGGCGCTCGCCGCCGACCACGTCAACGTCGAGGAGACCGCGCGCAAGCTCGACCGCGAGGAGGTCGCCCACTGCGTCGAGCTGATCTCGCGCGCCGACCGCCTCGTGCTCTGCGGGACCGATCAGATGGCCTTCTTCGCGAGCTACCTGCGCCACCTGCTGATGCTGCTCGACGTCCGCTGCGAGGTAGTCGCCAGCCCGAGCCAGGAGGGGCTCGCCAAGCTCGGCCGGATCGACGATCGCACCGTGCTCGTCGGCTTCTCCGCCGGTCGGCCGCACCCGCTCGTCGTACGTGCGATGAAGCTCGCGCGCAACCGCAGCGCCGCGACGATCTCGGTGTCAGACGCGACGCTGTCGGAGGTCGCGAAGCTCGCCGACCACAAGCTCTTCTACAGCTCGAACAGCCCCGCCTACGTGCGCTCGCACTCAGCGCTGATGAGTGTCGTTCAAGCACTGGCGTATGGCGTCTACGCGATGGACGAGTCGCAGTACGCCGACCGCATCAAGGCCTTCAAGCTGAAATAGCTCATCGACCGGCCGGCTAGGCCGCCCGTAGAGCCGAGTGCGTAGCATGGGCTTCGTGAAGCAGGAAGGAACCTTCGCGGTCAAGTCGGGCCTCGCCGAGATGCTCAAGGGCGGGGTGATCATGGACGTGGTCACGGCCGAGCAGGCGCGTGTGGCGGAGTCCGCGGGTGCGTGTGCGGTGATGGCGCTCGAGCGCGTGCCGGCCGACATCCGGGTTGCCGGCGGGGTCGCGCGGATGGCGGATCCGACCAAGGTCGAGGAGATCCAGGCGGCGGTGACGATCCCGGTGATGGCGAAGGCGCGGATCGGGCACTTCGTCGAGGCGGAGGTGCTGCAGGCGCTCGAGGTCGACTACATCGACGAGTCCGAGGTCCTGACGCCGGCCGACGAGGCGAACCACATCGACAAGTGGAAGTTCAAGGTGCCGTTCGTGTGCGGTGCGACCAACCTCGGCGAGGCGCTGCGGCGGATCGCGGAGGGGGCGGCGATGATCCGCAGCAAGGGCGAGGCCGGAACCGGCAACGTCGTCGAGGCGGTGCGCCACATGCGCCAGATCGGGGGCGACATCCGTCGCCTCGGCGCGCTCGACGAGTCCGAGCTTGCGACCGCGGCAAAGGACCTCCAGGCGCCGCTGCCGCTGGTCCGTGACGTCGCCGCGGCCGGCCGGCTGCCGGTCGTGATGTTCTCCGCCGGCGGTGTCGCGACTCCCGCCGACGCCGCGCTGATGATGCGCCTCGGCGCCGAGGGCGTGTTCGTCGGATCCGGGATTTTCAAGTCCGAGGATCCCGAGCGCACGGCTGTCGCGGTCGTCGAGGCCACCACGCACTTCCAGGACGCCGAGCGGATCGCCGCCGCGTCGCGCGACCTCGGGGCGCCGATGACCGGCATCGGGATGGACGCGATCGAGGCGCAGGGCGGCCTGCTCCAAGAGCGCGGCTGGTAGCTGCGCAGCGCGTGCTCGAGCCGACGGCGCCGGTGGTCGGGGTGCTCGCCCTCCAGGGCGACTTCGAGGCGCATCGCAAGCTGCTCGAGAGCCTCGGCGCCCGTGTACGCGAGGTACGTGTGCCGGCCGATCTGGAGCGGCTCGACGGCCTGGTGATCCCCGGCGGCGAGTCGACGACGATCACGCTCGGGATCGAGCGTGAGGGCCTTGCCGAGCCGCTGCGCGAGCTGGTCCGCGGCGGGGCGCCGGTGCTAGGGACCTGCGCCGGGATGATCGTCCTCGACCGCAGCCACCTGGGGATCCTTGACATCGACACCGAGCGCAACGCCTTCGGGCGCCAGCTGCACTCCTTCGAGGCCGATCTCGACCTCGACGAGATCGGGCATGTGAAGGCGATCTTCATCCGCGCGCCGTGGGCGCGCGACCATGGCGCCCAGGTCGAGGTGCTGGCGGACGTCGACGGGCATCCCGTCGCCGTGCGCGAGGCGAACGTCCTGGCGGTCGCGTTTCATCCCGAGCTCAACGGCGAGCGGCGGCTGCACGAGTGGCTGCTACGACGCATCGCGGCTGGCGGCGGCAAAGTTGAGCAGGTGGCGGAGACAACGATCCAAGACGGAGGGCAGACGCGGTGAAGGACTCACGAGTCGAGGCGCTGGCACAGATCCTCGTGCGGTACTCGACGAAGGTCGAGAAGGGCGACGTCTGCGTGATCCAGGGGACCACGACCGGCGAGCCGCTGATCCAGGCGATCTACGAGGAGGTGCTGCGCGCCGGCGGGCTGCCGGTGCTCCAGCTCACCACCGAGCAGGCCCAGGCGGCGTTCTTCGACCTCGCCTCCGACGAGCAGCTCGACTGGGTCGCGCCGCCGGCGGAGTGGACCGCCGAGGAGGCCGACGTCCGGATCGTCGTGATGGCCGACGCGAACCCGCGCGCGCTGTCCGGCGCCGACCCGGCCAAGCAGGCGCGCGCCCAGCGTGCGCGGCGCAAGCTGATGGAGACCTCGATGCAGCGGGCGGCCGAGGGCAAGCACCGCTGGTCGCTGACGCTGTTCCCGACGCACGCCTATGCCGGCGAGGCCGGCATGTCGCTGTCCGCCTACGAGGAGTTCTTCTACAAGGCGTGCTTGGCGACCGACGGCGATCCCGTCACCGCCTGGCAGCGCCAGTCCAACGAGGTTCTGCGGCTCGCGGAGTGGATCGAGGGCAAGGAGGAGGTCCATATCACCGCGCCCGGCACCGACATCAAGCTCGGCGTCGCCGGCCGCCACTGGATCCCGTGCGTCGGCACCCACAACATGCCCGACGGCGAGTTCTTCACCGGGCCGGTCGAGGACGCCGTCGACGGCGAGGTCGCGTTCTCGTTCCCCGCGAGCTACGGCGGTCGTGAGGTCGCCGGCGTGCGGCTGCGCTTCGAGGGCGGCCGCGTGGTTGATGCCTCGGCCGAGCGCGGCGAGCCGTTCCTGATCGAGATGCTCGACACCGACGACGGCGCCCGCACGCTCGGGGAGCTCGGCATCGGCACCAACTACGGGATCGCGACTGGCACCAAGGAGATCCTGCTCGACGAGAAGATCGGCGGCACCGTCCACATGGCCGTCGGCGCCGCCTACCCCGAGAGCCTCGGCGTCAACAAGTCCGCCGTCCACTGGGACATGGTCTGCGACCTGCGCCAGGGCGGCTCGATCGTCGTCGACGGCGTCGAGCTGCAGCGCGACGGCAAGTTCGTCGTCTAGGTCGAAGATAGGATCGGCGTTATGTCGGGGCATTCCAAGTGGGCGTCGATC
>DASQKV010000034.1:0-60463 GCA_035630335.1 Thermoleophilaceae bacterium
CGCCGCCGCGTCGGCGCTCGACGAGGCCCGCGCAGCCGGCGGCGGCCAGGCGATCGTCTACAGCCCCCCGGTGTCCGGGAGCGAGGACGCCGAGCAACTCGCCGGCGGGCCCGGCGCGGTGATCGCGGCGCTCGCATCGACGCTCGGTGAACGCGACCGCTATACCGGAGACCACTCCGAGAGCGTCGTCGATCTGGTCGAGCGGGTCGGCGAGGCGCTCGCACTCGGGCCCGACGAGGTCGGGCGCCTACGCACTGCGGCGCTCCTTCACGACATCGGCAAGGTCGGCGTCCCCGACGAGATCCTCCACAAGACCGGCCCGCTCGACGATCGCGAGTGGGAGATCATGCGCGAGCACCCGGTGATCGGCGAGCGCATCATCCGCGCGATCCCGGGGATGGGTGCGATCGCGCGCGCCGTCCGCCACGAGCACGAGCGCTGGGACGGCAAGGGCTATCCCGACGGGCTCGCCGCAGAGCAGATCCCGATCGAGGCGCGCGTCATCCTCGCCTGCGACGCCTACCACGCGATGACCTCAGACCGGCCCTACCGCAAGGGCATGTCCCACGCCGACGCGATCGCCGAGCTGGTGGCTCACGCGGGCACGCAGTTCGATCCGCGCGTCACCGAGATGCTGATCGGTGCGCTCTACGGCCAGCGCCAGGGCGGCGGCGGCCGCACCGAGGCCGAAGTCGCGGCCTCGACAGCCGCCTAGCGGGCGCCCACGATTGGCGGCCCGTTACGGCGGGTAAGCCTCGCCTCGGCAAACGATCTACAGGAGGCGGGGCAATGGCGGAGCTGGAGCCGATCGAGGAGAAGCTGGCGGAGGTGCTGGGGCTAGCCCAGGCGTCTCAGGACACCGTCGGCAAGGTGATCGGGATGTGCGACGACGACGAGGTCGTCTCGACGCTCGAGCGGATGCGCGAGGAGGCGGGTCAGACCCGCGAGCGCTGCGAGGCGATCGCCGCCGAGCTCGACGGCAAGAAGACGGCGATCGAGGACAAGGCGCGCGAGACCAAGCAGGAGGCGTCGCAGATGCGCGACGACTACCTCGGCGACGACGCCGACGCCCTCGACGGGCTCGAGTTCATGATCATGGCCGAGGCTGGCGAGCTCGGCCACGTCGAGATCGTCGGCACGATGGCCGAGCAGATCGGAGACCAGCAACTCCGCGAGCTCGCCGAGTGGGCCCAGCCGATCCAGCAGCGCCACTTCGACGACACCCGCAAGTGCGCCCTCGCGCTCGCGCGCGAGGAGGCGGCTGAGTAGATCGGTCGCCCGGTTCGCGCGCTCGAGCGCGGCCTGTTAGGCGACGGTACTCGAGGTGTCGACGACTTCCAGGAGGCCCTCCAGCCCTCGCAGATCCCCGGCGTTGCGCGTGTAGAGCGGTAGCTCGTGCGCGACGGCGGTCGCGGCGATCAGCAGATCGACCGCACGGCGGCCACGGGCCTTGCGGCCAGTCTCCGCGATAGCCGAGTAGACGCGGCCGTAGGCTCGCGCGCACGACGCGTCGAACGGCAGCGCATCGAACATCGCCTCGACCATCTGGAGACGCTCCTGACGCCGCCCCCGCTCGCTCGCGTCGCTGGTCGCGTGTGGTCCGGCAGCTAGCTCCGCGAGGCTCAACATCGAGATCGACGTCTCGTCCGGCAGGCTCGACCCGCCGGCCGGCGAGACCAGCACCGACGTATCGAGCAGGCCGGCGCCCGGACGTATCTCAGGCACGCGGCTCAGGATCCTGCTCGGCGAGCGCGTCGAGATCCGAGCGCAGCCGATCCGCGTCGATCGCCGGTGCCTTCGCGAACGCGTCGAGCAGGGCGTCGGCACTCACCCGTCGGCGGCGCCCGACCGGCGACAGCTCGCCGACGGCTACGCCGCGACGGGTGATCACGAAGCTCTCGCCCCGGTCGAGTGCGCGCATCACCTCACCGCTGTCATTACGCAGCTCCCGTTGTGTCAGTTCACGCGGCACGGTGCCATCGTAGCACTGGTGCGACGGCACCTCTGAGGCTGTCTTGAGCGTGGAACGGGCGCTTGCGGGTGGATGCAGGGCGATCAACACGGGATGGCTCCTTCGGCTTGAGTTGGCGCGTTGCCTTGCCAATACATCAATAGCATATGCGCTATCACAGGGATTGACTAGTTGGCAACGTGTAACAACTCGTGGAGGCGGCAGGAGAGCGCGTCCAAGCCACCGAAGTCGCTCCCGGATGTCCGTCTCCGCTCATGGCAGCTTTGGTGCGAACCTCGCTTATGAGCGTGCTCGTCGCGCGCTCACGATGAGCACGCTCGCCCGATTGGCGGAGATGCACCCAAGTGAAGTCAGTCGCTTGGAGCGTGGCCAGCGCGATCCGCGCCTGTCCACCATGGTCCGCCTCGCACGCGCGCTGGAGATCCCGCTCGGGGACCTACTGCGTGGAGTGGGATAGCGCGACGCGCAGGCCGAGTCGCCGCTTGAGCGCCAGCACGCGCTGCGCGCTCTGCCGAACGCGTACCCGGAACGCGGGGGAGCGCCGCGCGGCGCGCAGCAGGCGGGGATAGACGAGGTTCCAGCTGCCGGAGCCGGTCATCAGGACGATGTCCGCGCCGGCGGCGATCGAGCTGACGGCGGCGGTGGCGACGCCGGAGCGGTCGAGGACGGCCTGGGCCTCGATCGAGTCGGTGATGACGACGCCGCGGAAGCTGAGCCGGTCGCGCAGGACGTCGGTGAGCAGGGTGGGGGACTGGGAGGCGATGTTGGCTGCGTCGTAGGCGGGGTAGAGCGCGTGGCCGGCCATCACGAGCGGCGCGTCGGCGGCGACGGCGGCGCGGTAGGGCTCGAGGTCGGCGCCGTCGAGCGCGGCTCGCGGAGCGTCGATCGTCGCCGAGCCGTCGTCGGTGTTGACCGTGGCACGGCCGAGGCCGGGGAAGTGCTTGACGGTGGCGGCGACTCCCGCGCGAGCGTGCGCACGCAGGGCCGCCGTGGTCAGGTCCGCGACCTGTCGCGGCGAGCCGGGATAGATGCGGCTGGCCAGAACGCCGCCGCCGGCCGGCGGGTCGACGTCGACCACCGGGGCGAGGTTGACGTTGACGCCGGCGCGCCGCAGGCCGCGGGCCGCCTCGGTGGCGGCCGCGCTCGCCTCTGCGCTCGATCCGAGTGCGCTCTGGGCGGCGACCGGCCCAGCGAACGGCACGTTGCGGATCTCGCCGCCCTCCTGATCCGTGGCAATCAGGGCGTCCCCACCGGCGGCCCGTTGGACGCTCCTCGTCAACCGGCGCAGTTGCGCCGCGTCGACCACGTTCGCCCCGAAGAGGATTACCCCGGTGCCTTCGCCGTTGCGCAGCCGGCGCCGGATGTAGTCGGGCGGGCTCGTCCCAGGGAAGGCCATGACGAGCAGCTCACCGACGGCCCGATCGAGTGACAGCGCCGGTGCTGGCGCCCGACCCCCAAGGGCGGGCGCTCGCTCGACTGGCTTGTCATCGCTACCCGCGCCGATCGCGATCCCCGCCACCACCGCCACGGCCGCCAGCACGGCGAGCCCACGCCGGCCACGCCGGTTCACCTGCGGACGGCCTCCACGACCGAGTTGGGCCGGCGGATCCGGCTCCACGTAGCCAGTAGGTCGTCCGGGCCGCTCGCCACGACATGGGGGCTGAGGATGTCGGCGGCGCGCCTGCGTGAGATTCTCCGGGCGGGTCCCCAAGGTCCTCCAGGTGCGGCATGACGCACGCGGACGTGGCGCTTGCCGTTGATTCCCGACGCCCACACCACCGTGACGCGACCCGTGGAATCGACCGTCGCGTCGGGGTGGGACAGGTACTCGCTCGGTCCCGCGATCGTCTGGAGCGATCCCATGCCGCCGCGTGGAGCAAGTCGTCTGGCCTCGATCGTGTAGGCGTCGCCCTGCCGGTACCAGAGGACGGCGACCCTTCCCGCGCGGTCCGCGAGCGCGTGGATCGGCCCGACCGCGGCGCCGAGGGGTGCGACGGCTCGGGTCGGCCCAAGCTCTCCGCCGGCGCGGAGCCGTCGAGCGGCAACAGCCGTGGGCCCTCCCGGTCCCCCGCCCGTCCGCCACACGACGGTGGAGCGTCCGGCGGGGTCGCTCGTCACCTCGATGCCGTCGCTCGAGTACTCCAGGTGGGGCGGATGCGTGGGGTCTGAGACCGTATGGACCGCGCCGGCCCTGCCGGGACCGATCCTGCTCGCGACGACCGTGCTCACCCCGGCAGTCGTGCGAACCCAGGCCATCGTGGCTCGTCCCGACGGCGTGACCGCCACCCGCGGGGCGACGTCGAGGTCGCCGGCGTGGGACGGGTCGAGCACTGGGCCAAGCCGGTGGTCTGCCGTGACTCGGCGTGCATGGACGGCGCCCGCTCCGATCCCGATCAGCCTCTCCTCGCCGATCGCCTCGATCTGCGCCCAGACGACTGTCGCGTCTCCGTCCGCATCGACCGCCAGGCGGGCGGAGCGGTAGGGATAGTCGCCTGTGAGAGCGGGGCCGGCCACACGCAGCACGGGTCCCAATCGGCTCGAGACGCTCAGTCGGCGGGCGTTGAGCGAGTGATCCGCGGCGTCGAACCAGACGACGGTCGCGACGCCCCTGCGGTCGACGGCCACCAAGGATGGCTCGTCGCTGCGGCCGATCGTTCGGACCGGTCCGCGCGATCCGCCCGGCCCGATCCTGCGGACTCGCAGGACCTGGTTTCCGCTTTCCCACGCGATGACCGACCCGGGCGCCCACGGCGAGGCGGCGAGTTGCACGCCTAGGCCGACCTGCCCAGTGGGCAACGGCTGGAAGGGGCGCGACCACGCCGCCTGCGCCTCGGACGCGTGACCCGTCGCCGTCATGACGGCGACGGTCGCCGCAACGGCTGCTCCGACCTTGATCATCCCGACCTCCCGCTTGCTTGACACCGCTGCAACACCCGCGAAGTGTCCGAGATGCGGCCGACGTCAGACGGCCGGTGTGGCCAGAGGCTCGACGCACGCGGCCGGCTCGGGCAGTGGGAACAGGCGCAGGAAGCGGCGAGCGGCGCGCTTGTCACCGGTGACCTCGGCGCTGCCTGCCTCGACGGCGTCGGCCAGCTCGACCTCGCGGTGGGTCAGTGCGATCAGCGTGCAGGGGTCGGTCGCGATCACGATGTCGGGCTTGGCGGCCGGCCCACGCTCGGCCTCGAGGCGGCCGGCCACAGGCTGGACGTGGAAGACGTGCTCGGCGAGCCGCAGCTCGACAACCGGGGAGAAGTCGCCGGCGAGGGCCGGGTCGAACAGCGTCTGCAGCGACACGATGTGCGAGTCGACGCTCATCTCCGAGCACTCCGCCGCCAGCGGGGCGCGTGCTCCCCAGCGGCCCAGCGCGATCAGCACCGACTCCAGCTCGCGGCCCCAGTCGGTCAGCGCGTAGACCTTCGATGCCGCAGGCGGGGGGAGGATGCGCCGCTCGACGATGCCGTTCTCCTCGAGCTCGCGCAGGCGCTGGGCGAGCACGTCGGCGCTCATGTGGGGCAGGCCCTCGCGCAGGTCGGTGAAGCGCTTCGGGCCCAGCAGCAGCTCGCGGACGACCATCAGCGCCCAGCGCTCGCCGATCCGGTCGAGCGCGCGGGGGATGCCACAGGCCTCGCCGTAGCTACGCTTGCCCACGCCAGAGAGTCTAGCTGCAGTTGTGAAAGACGTCTACATGGTTGGGTTTTCCAACCTTGTGCTAGAACTTCCCGATCACGCCAACGCCTAAGGCGCTCCGGCCGCGATGAGTTTCGGATCGACGCGCGGTCTATATGGCGAACCCGACGACTAGGAGACCGACGTGACTGCCGCCGAGAGAACAGATGACCGCAAGCGCTGGCTGGCGCTCTACGTGCTCTGCGCGGGGGCGCTGATGATCGTCCTCGACGCGACGATCGTGAACGTCGCTTTGCCCTCGATCCAGGACGACCTCGAGTTCTCCCAGAGCAACCTCGCCTGGGTCGTCAACGCGTACCTGATCCCGTTCGGCGGTCTGCTGCTGTTCTCGGGCCGGCTCGGCGACCTGATCGGCCAGCGGAAGATCTTCCTGATCGGCCTCGGGGTCTTCACGGTCGCCTCGGCCCTCTGCGCGCTCGCGCAGAACCAGGAGATGCTGATCGCGGCGCGCTTCGTCCAGGGCGCCGGCGGCGCCGCGACCTCCGCGGTCGTGCTCGGCATGATCGTGACGATGTTCCCCGAGCCGCGCGAGCAGGCGAAGGCGATCGGCGTCTACGGGTTCGTCGCCTCCGCCGGCGGCTCGATCGGCCTGCTGGCCGGCGGCGTGCTGACCGACCTGATCTCCTGGCACTGGATCTTCTTCATCAACATCCCGGTCGGCATCGCAACGGCGTACTTCGCGTTGAAGCTGGTCGACGGACGCGGCGGGATCGGCTTCGAGCAGGGCGCCGACATCCCGGGCGCCGTGCTGCTGACCTCGGGCGTGATGCTCGCCGTCTACGCGATCCTCGGCGTCAGCGAGGACGGCTGGGTCTCGGGCCGCGTGCTCGGCCTCGGCGCCGTCGGCCTGGCGCTCGTCGCCGCCTTCGTCTACCGCCAGTCGCGGCTCGAGCACCCACTGATGCCGCTACGGCTGTTCAAGTCGCGCAACGTCGTCGGGGCGAACGCCGTGATGGTGTTCCTCGTCGCGGGGATGTTCTCGATGTTCTTCCTCGGCGCGCTCTACCTGCAGCGCGTGCTCGGCTACGACCCGCTCGAGGTCGGCTTGGCGTTCCTGCCGTCGACGGTCGTGATGGGCGCGATGTCGCTGCGCTTCTCCGAGCCGCTGATCATGCGCTTCGGCCCGAAGAACGCGCTCGTCTCGAGCCTCGCGTTCATCGGCCTCGGGCTGCTGCTGTTCGCCCGCACGCCGGTCGACGGCAGCTACCTGCTCGACGTCGTGCCGCCGGTCGTGTTCATCGGCCTCGGCGCCGGCATGGGCTTCCCGTCGCTGATGATGCTGTCGATGTCGGGCGTGAGCATGCAGGACTCCGGGCTCGCCTCGGGCCTGATCAACACGACCGTCCAGGTCGGCGGCGCCGTCGGCCTCGCGGTGCTCGCGACGCTGGCGGCCGACCGCACCGACGGCCTGCTCGCCGACGGCGAGTCCGCGATCTCGGCGCTCAACGGCGGCTTCCACGTCGCCTACGTGATCGGCGCGGCGCTGGTAGCGGTCGCGTTCGTGATCGCGATGACCGTGCTGCGGTCGCCGTCGCCCGAGGAGATGGCGGCGGCGCCCGGCGGCGGTCCGGAGGCCGCGGGCGAGGACTCGGGCGAGCCGCAGCCGGCGATGGCCGAGCTCAGCTGAGCGTCAGGGACTGGCGGCGGCGAGTCGCGTCGCCGCCAGTCGCTCGAGTGCGGCCCTCACCTCGGCGGTGTCCGGGCCGTCCTTGAAGCCCGGGCCGGGGACCGGCGTCAGGTCGCCGACCGCCAGCCGCTCGCCACAGCTGCTGCAGGAAGGCACGGCCTCGATCAGGGCGCCGCAGGGCTCGTGGCGGACGAGCATCGGCGGGCCGTCCTCGCCCGCCTCCCAGCGGTTGCCCCACGACTGCATGGCGAGCAGAACGAACGCGAGGTCGGCGCCCTTCTCGGTCGGGTGGTAGTCGTAGCGCGTGGGCTTCTCCTGGTAGGGCTCACGGGCCAGGACGCCGTGGTCGACGAGCGTCGCGAGCCGCTCGGAGAGCACCTTGCGCGAGATGCCGAGGTCGCGCTGGAGCGCGTCGAAGCGGGTGATCCCGACGGCGATGTCGCGCAGGATCAGTGGCGTCCAGGCGTCGCCGATCACCGCCATCGTCCGGGCGATCGAGCAGTTCAGGTGGTCGTAGGAGGAGCGCGCCATCGGTACCTGACTGTAGCGGGGTGGGTTCCCGAAGTAAATCCATGGGTTCCTTTTAGGAACTAACTCTGGTACGGTCCACCGCATGCTCAACCGGATCGCGGACCTCACCTGGAACCGTCCCAAGCTCGTGTTGGCGCTCGTCGGCGCCTTCGCCGTGCTGGCGATCGGGGTCGGCCACGACGTCGAGAAGCACCTGAAGGCGGCCGGCTTCACCGACAGCGCGTCGGAGAGCGAGCAGGCGACCGAGACGCTGCGCGGAGCACTGGGCTACGACCCCAACGCGGCGCTGTTCCTGGTCGTGCGCGATCCGGATGGCGGGAAGCTCGACGCCGGCAGTCCCGCGGTCCGCCGCGAGGTCGCCCGGCTCAGCGAGGAGATCCGGGGCGTCGAGCACGTCGGGCGGGTCGTCGATCCGCTCGCGGCTCCAGCGGCCGGCGAGAACCTGAGCCCGCAAGCGCTCGCGGCCACCAGGCAGGCGTCCAAGCGCGTGATCGCCGAGGACGGCGAGTCGCTCGTTGTCTCCGTCCACCTCACCACCGCCGATGTCGAGGACACCGGCGGCTTCGTCGCCGAGGACGTCGCGCCGATCGCCGAATCGAGCTCGCTCGACGTCGGGGTGGGCGGCTTCGCGGCCGGCTTCAACGAGACCAACGACCAGACGCGCGAGGACCTGACGAAGGCCGAGCTGATCGCCTTCCCCGTGCTGGCCATCCTCCTGCTGCTCGTCTTTCGCGGCGTCGTCGCGGCCGGAATCCCACTGCTGATCGGCGTGATCTCGATCCTCGGGACGTTCCTCGTCCTGCGCCTGATGTCGGGCGTCGTCGACACGTCGCTGTTCGCGATGAACATCGCCACCGGGCTCAGCCTCGGGCTCGCTGTCGACTACGCGCTGCTGATGGTCTCCCGCTACCGGGAGGAGATCGCCGCCGGCGGCGCGACGCGTGAGGCGCACCGCCGCACCGTGCTCACCGCCGGCCGCACCGCGCTCTTCTCCGGCTTCACCGTCGCCGTCGCGCTTGCCGCACTGGTAGTGATGCCACAGCGCTTCCTCTACTCGATGGCCGTCGCCGGCGCGGCGGTCGGCGTGCTCTCCGCGGTGATCGCGATCCTCGTGGTGCCCTCGCTGCTGGCGCTGCTCGGGACGAACATCGACAAGTGGTCGATCCGCCGCGGCCCGGCCGTCTCCGACGCGTCGGGTGGCTGGTACCGGCTCGCGCGCGGCGTGATGCGCCGCCCGGTCGCCACCGCGATCGCCAGCGCCGGCCTGTTGCTGCTCGCCGCGTCGCCGCTGCTGTTCACCACGCTCACCGGCCCGAGCGCCGAGGCGGTGCCGCCCGGCAAGCCATCCTACGACGCCTACCGCTACGTCGAGGCCCACTATCCACGTGACGTCAGCGAGGCGATCACCGTGGCGGTGCGTGGCGAGACGAGCCCGGCCCAGCTCGCCGCCTATGGGCGCCGGATCGATGCGATCGACGGGCTCTCGCCCTCGACGCCGTTCGTGCGCGCCGACCGCGACGTCGCCTACGCGAACTTCGGCGCCGACGGGCCCGCGCTCAGCGGCGGGCCGCAGGACGCGGTGCGCGAGCTGCGCGACCTCGATCCGCCGGGCGCCGCGACGACGCTCGTGTCCGGCAACACCGCACGCTTCATCGACCAGAAGCAAAGCCTCCTCGACCACGCGCCGGTGGTCGTCGCAATCGTCGTCCTGACGACGCTGATCGTGCTGTTCCTGCTGACCGGCTCGGTGTTGCTGCCGATCAAGACCCTCGTGATGAACACGCTCACCCTCGCGGCGACGCTGGGCCTGATCGTGCTCGCCTTCCAGGAGGGTTGGCTCGACGGTGTCTTCGACTACACCGGTCCCGCGGCCGTCGAGGTGACCAGCCTCGTCTTCCTGTTCGCGGTCGTCTTCGGGCTCGCGACCGACTACGCGGTGCTGGTGATGGCCCGGATCAAGGAGCTCCACGACGCCGGCCACGACAACGAGGAGGCCGTTGCGCTCGGCATCGGCCGGACCGGGCGGGTGATCAGCGCGGCCGCGATCATGATCGCCGTCGTCTTCCTCGCCTTCGGCGTCAGCTCCGTCTTCTTCATGAAGCAGATCGCGCTCGGCGTCGCGCTCGGGGTGATCCTCGACGCGTCGATCGTCCGTGCCCTGCTCGTTCCCGCGCTGATGCGCCTCTTCGGCGAGTGGAACTGGTGGGCGCCCGAGCCGCTGCGCCGGCTCCAGCTGCGCTACGGCTTCCGCGAGGCCTGACGGACCTAGCCGCCTGCCGTCCGGTGGAGCTCCCTCGAGGCGGCGGGGTGACGTGACCCGACAGGCAGGCGACGATCCCGCCGCCGCGAGCGCGCCGGTCTCCTAGCTACGGTCCCCCGATGCCGCCAGCCCACAAGCTCGCCATCACGACCACGCTCGCCGTCGCCCTGCTCGGCGCCGCGCCGGCCGCCGCCCAGGTCGCGGCGCCCGCGCTGACGATGCCGGAGCCGGCCGCGCCGCAGCAGTACCAGCCGCTTTCCTTCGCGGCGCCGTCAGAGGGGCGCGCAGGGCGCCCGCTGGAGCTGGTCGTGCGTCGGCGAGCGGCCGCCGAGGAGTACGCGGCCGAGCTCTGCACGGCGCCGCCGGCGTCTGGCTGGAGCTGTCGCGGACTCACGCTCGTGAGCGGCACAGCGCGGATCGCGCCCAGGGTCCGGGTCCCCGCGCCGGGCCGTTGGCTGTTCGAGGTCCGTAACGGCGAGCAGCGGATCCGGCGCTCGGTGCGGGTGCGCCCGCGCGGCGGCCGCTTGAAGGTTCTCGCCACAGGCGACTCGATGATCCAGATCGTCGACGGCTTCCTCCGCGACGGCCTCGGCCGGGCCGCGTCGCTGCGCAGCGACGCTCAGATCAGCACTGGCATCTCGAAGCCGGAGATGCTCGACTGGATCGCCAAGTCGCGCTCGCAGGCACGCCGGATCCGCCCGGACGTGACCGTCGTCTACCTCGGTGCGAACGACGGGTTCTCGATGGCGACGCCGTCGGGTGCGATCGCTCCTTGCTGCGGCGACGCCTGGATCGAGGAGTACGCCCGTCGCGCGGGGCGGATGATGCGCGCCTACGCGCGCGGTAGCGCGGGACGCGTCTACTGGCTCACGCTGCCCGCTCCGCGCGGAGGCCCGTTCCGCAAGGTCTACGGGCCCGTCAACGCGGCTGTCCGTCGTGCCGCGCGCCGGACCGCGGGAGCGCGGGTCGTCCCGATCGACGACGTCTTCACTCCGGGCTTCCGCTACCGCGACACGCTGATGCGCGACGGCCGCGCCGTACGTGTCCGCCAAGCCGACGGGGTGCACTTCAACGTCACGGGCGCGTCGATCGTCGCCTCCGAGATCCTCGCCCGCCTGCGCGCCGACCGCGTGCTCTGAGGAGGGGTGTGTGGCGGGGCCGGAGTGGCCCCGCCACACGGCTACACGCCTCGGTGTGGCGTGAAGGTTCGATCAAGGCTCGACGTTCGAGGGCACTCGAGCACCCTCCGAGCTCGCTTCGAAGCATACAAACGAAACTGTTTGCAAACAACCCCTCTTTGGTCGAGACGACGTCGGCGAGTGTCCTTCAACGACGTGGGGCGGGGCCTTTGGCCCCGCCCCACTCACGGCGTCGATGTGCGCTCGGCCTACTCGAAGCCGTCAGGCGCGTAGACGGACTGGATGTCGGCCAGCCCGAGGTCGACGTTCTGCCTCGCCTCGTTGGTCCCGGCCGGTGACGGAAGCCCGCTCTGCAGGTTGACGATCGGGTCGATCAGGCCAAGGCCTGGCAGCAGGAGCGTGCATCCCCTCGCTCGCGGGGCGGCGAACGCGTTGTCGACGACGACCGCATCCTCGAGGCGGACCACGTTCGGGAGCACCGGATCGGCCACCAGGTTGCCCGGCGTGCCGTTGATCGGCTGGTTTGGCGGCGGTGGGTTGGTCGCGTGCTGGGTCAGGTTGAGCGCGATCGGGTCGGAGTTGGACCCGACGTAGCAACTGCTGCTGAGCAACGGGTTCTCGAGCCTGACCTTGAGCGGGAGGTACACGGGATCCTGGATCGGATTCGACGGGGTGCCCGCCAGCTCGCTTCTTGCATAGACCTTGAGCAGGTTCGCGGGAAACAGGTTCACCAGCCAGTTCAGGCCCGTGATGCCCACCAGTCCGCCGGGCACGACCTGTCGCCCGCCGTCGAAGCGTCCGACGAAGACCTGTGCCGGCGGCGCGACGCTCTCCGCCAGGGTGATCGGATCCGTGATCGGGACCGTCTTGCTGCCCATCTTCAGGTGTCCACCGGAGACCTTCGTGACCGCACAGAGCGAGATGTCGGCGTTCACGTTGCGCCCGGGACAGTCGTCGAACTCCTCGTAGCCCGGCGCCGTTGCGGCCATCGCCGTCGTCGCGGACATCAGAACCCCTGCCACGGCCAATGCGAGTACGGCCACGCGCATGACGTACCTCATAGCTGCCCTCCTATTCGAGTAATCCCGGGCCAGCGATGAGTGCGGACCGGTGGCTCCCCCCGGAAGCCGCGGCGAGTATACCCGCGTTTCTATCTCGAAGCTAGGGGCCCGAGCCCGCGGACGCACGGGGAGACCCCGGCGTGCCCGGGGTTCCCGGCGCCGCGTCGAGGCGCCAATCGCCGTTCTCCTTGACGAGCCCGACCTTCCCAGACCGATCGCCGGTGCTGACGACGACGGTCGCGAGACCGTCGCTGATCGTGATGCCGCCGACGTCGATCGCCCCCGTGCGCTCGAGCAGGCCGCTGCCGGCCGCCGCGTCGACGAACTTGGCGAGGCTCTCCTCGCAGGTGCGGCGCTCGGCCGGCTCGGTCGAGCCGCCGATCACGTTGATCGCGACCGAGCGGCGCGCGTCCACCGACAGCGCGGCGCAGACGCCCTTGGCGTTCCCGGCGGCGAAGTCGTCGTACATGCCGCGGACGGTCGCGGAGATGCGCTCCTTCTCACTCGCCCCGTCGGCCGGCCGGTCGGCGCCCGTGCTCGGTGTGGACGTGTCGTCGCGACTCGCGCCGGTGGCCTGCCTCGGGCTGCCGTCGCTCTCGTCGCCGGAATCCCCACAGGCGACTATTCCCCCGGCGAGCGCGAACGCCAGGGCGAATGCGAGCAGGCGGCTGCTCGAGATCGTGCTTCTACGCATGTACGGTGACTCCCTCCGGTCGGCGTAAGGCGGTGCTCGGAGCCTAGTCCACGCCGACCCATAAGCTGCACGACCGATGGAGCAGGCGGCTCGTGATCCCCTGATCGCCCGCTTCCGTGCAGCGCGGTCGGACGACGACCTGGCGATCCTCGAGGGCTTCCACGCGCTCAAGCACGCGCTTCGCTTCGGGGCCGAGGTCGAGGCGGTGCTCAGCAGCGATGCCGCGGAGCTCCGGCGGCTCTCGGAAGACCTCGCGCCGGACCTCGAGCAGCGGCTGCGGGAGCTGACCACGGAGGTGTCTGAGGACACCTACCGCGAGCTGGGCGGCTATGCCCATCACACGCGCGTCGCCGCAATCGCCCGCCGGCCCGCCTTCGCCGCGGCACAGGCGCTCGATCGCCGTGACGCGCCGGTGGTGCTGCTCGAGGATCCGCGCCACCTGGGCAACCTCGGCGCAGTCGTGCGCGTGGCCGCGGCGGTGGACGCGGCGGGGGTGCTGACGACCGGTGAGCAGGACCCGTGGGATCCGGTAGCGATTCGCGGCTCCGGCGGGTTGCACTTCGCGCTGCCGGTGGGACGGGTCGGGCGTCGCGATGGCGGTGGCTTCGCGACCGGGGATTCGACGCAGTTCGACACCGGCGGCCGCCCTCTCTTCGCCGTCGACCCCGACGGCACGCCGATCGACCCCGCCGCCCTCCCGGCGGACGCGATCTACGCCTTCGGCAGCGAGCGCCATGGCCTCAGCGCGCAGCTCGTCTCACGGGCCGACGCGCGGTTGCGGATCCCGATGCGGCCGGGTGTCTCCAGCCTCAACCTCGCGACGTCGGTCTCGGCCGTCCTTTTCGCCTGGCGCCTCTGCGGCCGCTAGCCGGTGACGCCCGTGTGCTCGTGCGCCGCGCCGACCGGCTTCGACTCGGGCGACCCGCGCTGGCGTAGGTAGACCGCCAGGATCGCCATCGAGCCGACGGCGAGGAACTCGGACTGCCAGTTCTGCAGCGTGCGCTCCCAGAAGTCGGCGCTGCCGAGATATTCGCCGTAGCTGAGCGCGCCCTGCATGTGCTCGATGCGCTCCTCGTTGTAGGCCACACGACCGGTGATCGACTGCCCGAGCCACGACAGCACCCAGATCGCACCCATGACGATCAGCAGCGAGTTCGAGTACAGGCTGGCGCGCAGCCCGCCGGCACCCGCCCAGCGCGGCGAGTCGGCGTCCGCGTGGCGACCGACCTTCTGCTCCTCGTCGGACTCCGGCCCGGGCTGGTCGAGCTCCTTCGACTCCGGCGATCCGCGTTGCAGGAACCAGACGGTCGCGACCACGTAGAGCGTGAACTGCAGGTACTCCGACTGCCAGTTCTCGAGCATCGCCACGCCGAACTCCGACGAGACGAGGTAGCGGCCATAGCCGATCGCCTCGCCGTGATGACGCAGCTGCGCGTTGTTGAAGTCCTGCCAGCCCGCGAGCGACTGGAAGCCGAGCGCGAGCAGGAACAGCGCCAGGAAGAAGATCGACAGGCTGTTGTCACGGACGAACTTCTTCACTGGCCGATCAGCCCGATCGCTATGTAGAACGCGAGGCCGACCGCGATCAGGACCGTGTAGGTCCAGAACATCGCGCGCATCAGGACTCGACCTCGCACTCGTACGGCGCCTCCTGGTCCGGCACCGGCTTGCAGCCGGCGGCGGTCACGCGCCAGCCGCTCGGCGTCTCCTCGAGGAAGACGCTGTCGCCTCCGTCGAGGTCCACCTTCGCCTCGGTGATGTAGGCCGACGTCTTCGTCGAGCGCGAGCCGGACAGCTCCAGCGCGACGATCGCCTCGAGGCACGGCTTCTGCTCGTCCTGCTCGAGCTGCTCGCGCGTGTCCGCGCTCAGCCACTCGCAGGCGGCCGCTCCGTCGCCGCCCTTCGCGGCGGTGTAGAGCTGCTCGGCGGCGTCAGCCGCTCCGTCGGCGTCGTGGGCGCCACAGCCCGCCAGCGTCAAGCCGACGACGCATATCGTCAGGCTGTGTAGCGCCCGCCGCGCCCCCATAGCGGTCGGTTTCCCGCTGGGGCTCGCCGCGAAACCGCCGTTCGGACGGTGACCACGGCCGGTGGTGGCCGGTCGTCCGGATCCGCCGTAACGCCGCGCCGCTAGGCCGTGGCGCCGGCGATGCGCAGCGCCTCGTCGCGCCCGACGACCGGCGCGAGGACGATCAAGGTGGCGGTCGGGAGGGCCTCCGGCAGGTGCTCGAGGCGGTCGTCCACGACGTGCGAGCGGATCAGCTCGAAGACGGCACCGGCGACGACCTGCGGGACGAGCCGTGTCGAGAGGCCTTCGGGCGCCGCCTGCGCGTAGCCGAACTCGCACAAGCGCATGAAGCGCAGCATCGAGCGGTCGCGGCGCTTGAGTCCGTGCCGGCCGGCGTCGAAGATCTCGACCGTGCAGAGGCGCGTCAGCTTGGGGTTGGCGACGGCGAGGTCGACCAGTCGCGCGATCGCCGCGTGCATCCGCTGGGTCCACTCCCCGCCGGTGTCCATGTACGCGTGCTCGACGCCGCGCAGCGCGACCTCCATCGCCTCGTCGTAGGCCGACAGGATCTGCTCGACGCGCTCGTCGGGAACCAGGGCGGGGGCGGTCAGCGGCGCGGTCATCAGGCCACCGCCTCGTGTGCCGTTGTGCGCTCGAGCTCCTTGGCTGCCGCCTCGGGACCGACGAACGGCAGCACCATCATGTAGGTCAGTTCGGGCAGCAGCTCGGGCAGGTCGGCCGCCCGCCCGGCGGCCACCTCGCGGTGCAGCATCTCGCTCAGGTCGGCGATTCGCCCCATCCCGAGCGACTCGAAGATCCGCAGCGTCCGCGGCAGCTCTGTCGGCGCGCTCTCGAACAGCGGCAGGAAGCCCCGCATCGCCTCCTCCCGGCATGCGGCGGCCCCCGGTCCCGCCGCGAGGACCTCGACGAAGCACACACGCGCGACTTCGGGGCGCTTCGCGAGCAGGGTGAGGAGCGCGCCGAGCCCCGCGCGCAACGAGTCGACCCAGTCCTCCTCGGCGTCGAAGGCCTTGCGCGTCGCGGACACCAGCTGCTCGAGCGCGCGCCCGTAGGCCGCAGCGAAGCACTCCTCCTTGCCCTCGAACTGCTCGTAGAACGTCCGCCGCGACACGCCCGCGCGGTCGACGACCTCTGTGATGTGCGCGTCGCGATACCCGCGCCGGCCGACCGTGACGGTCATCGCCTTCAGCAGCCGGTCGCGCTGCGACTCGGCGACGACCTCCGGAGACAGCCCGTGACGCCCTCCCGGCAGCTGGTCGGAGCGGCGCCGTCCAGGCACTCCGTGCTTTGGGAGCCCGATGCTCGACGCCGTCGTCACGACACCGATCATACGCCAGAAACGGGTAGGTGCCTGGAGAATTCCCCGATTTCGGGCGACACCAAGCGCGGGAATCCGCTCCAGCAGCGGCAACGCCTATTTCAAAAACTTTCTGTTTCCAAACTTGACGACTTCGCCGCGAGCACCGTCAAGAGCGAGTCGAGGATCTCCTTCGCGGCCCCCGGCTCAGCTCTCGCTCCGCGGCCTCCTGGCCCTCGAACGGAAGCACCAGCGCGTACATCAGGTCGGGCACCTGCTCCGGCAGCCGCTCGGCCCGGCCCGCGACGATCTCCTGGTAGAGCACCTCGCCGAGCCCGCCGACCATGCTCCTGCCCAGCGCCGGCGGCAGCGCGGCGGCGCCCTCGCCGCCCGGGCCATGCTCGCGGGCTCCCAGCTCGAGGATCTGCTCGAGCGCCCGCATCGTCTCGTTGCGTCGCTGCGCCGCCCTCGGCCCGGCGGCCAGCACGTCGACGAAGCAGAAGCGCGCGATCGCCGGGTCGTAGGCGAGCGCGTTCAGCAGCGCGGTCACCCCCGCCCGCAGGGCCGGCACCCACTCGTCCTGCGCATCGAACGCGTCCAGCACGACGGCCTGCAGCCGCTGGACGTGCTCGTCGTAGGCGACGACGAAGCACGCCTCCTTGTCCTCGAACTGTGCGTAGAAGGTCTTTCGCGAGACCCCGGCTCGCTTGATCACGTCCGCCACGCTCGCGTCCTGATAGCCGTGCTCGGCCACCGCGGCGCGCAGCGCGTCGAGGATCCGCGCCCGCTGCGAGCCGGCGACCTCCTCGGGAGTCAGGCCGTGATGCCCACCGGGGATCTGGTCTGGCCGGCGGCGCCCGGACATCGTCGCCGTCGCGCCACCCGGTTGGCGCTCGCGCTCAGCCACGCTGACACCCGCCGACGAGGGAAAGGCTTGTTTCCAAAAACTCCAAGTACCGGCAGCCTACCCATCCCGGCCTGGAAAAGCGAGTGCACGAAGCGTTTCCGGCTCCCAAGCGGCCGGAGTTGCCTCGGTCGGGGAGGGATCGACCGAGATGTCTGTCGCCCTCGGTCCAGAAACGAATGGGCTGAAACCAGACCAGATCTGGATCTTGCTGTGCAAGGGCACCAAGCCGGACATCGAGACCACTGTCCCAAGGGCTCGATCGTCGGACGCGCGAAAGCGACGACCCCGATCCTCGATAAGCCCTTGGCGGGCAACGTCTACTTCGTCAAGAACATCCGGCGAAACGCCCGCGGCAACCTGATCCGCACCCTGCCGATGCTCATCGTCGCGCTCAGGGGCGAGATCGCAGTCAACGTCAAGGGCACCAGTTCCACGACCAAGGACGGACGACTGGTCAACACCTTCAACAAGGTCCCAGATGCACCCGTGACCAAGTTCAACCTCAACTTCGCCGGCGGCAAAAACGGCATCCTCACCGTCACCCGCACAGCCAAGTCCAGAATCAACCTCTGCTCAGCGCCAAAGAGTCACGTCGCCAGCGTCCAAATGGACGGCCACAACGGCAAGCAACGCGACTTCAACACACAAGTCAAGACACCCTGCACGACCAAGTCCAAGAAGGCCGCCGCCAAGCGCAAGGCAGCGGCAAAGCGCAAGGCCGCCTAGCTCGCCACTCGCACCCCGGGCTCGCCGTCGAGCTCACGCGCGGCGCGCTCAGGGCCGAGGAAGGGCAGCACCATCATGTAGGTCAGCTGGGAGGCGAGGCGGGGGAGTGCCCGGCCGGCGCCGGCGGCGATCTCCTGGTGCAGCATCTCGCTGAGGTCGCCGATGCGACCCATGCGCAGGGACTCGCCGAACGGCAGCTCGGTCAGGGCGTCCGCCGGCGCGGCCTCGAACAGCGGCAGCAGGCCGCGCATCGCCTCGCGGCGGCGTGCGGCCGTCGCCGGGCCGGCCTCGAGGGCTTCCACGAAGCACAGCCGCGCCGTTGCCGGATTCGCGGCGAGCGCCGCGCACAGCGCAGTGAGCGCCCCGCGCAGACGCCGCGCCCAGGGTGGCCCCTCGCTCTCAAAGGCGCTCAGCGTGACCTCGAGCAGCGGGTCCATCGCCTCGGCGTAAGCCTCGGCGAAGCATTCGTCCTTGCCCGCGAACTGCTGATAGAAGGTCTTGCGCGACACGCCGGCGCGGCCCACGACGTCGGCCACGCTCGTCGCCTGGTAGCCGCGCTCGGTGGCCGCGGCCGCCATCCCGATGAGGATCCGCTCTCGCTGCGACTCCGCCACAGCCTCCGGAGCGAGCCCGTGACGACCGCCGGGGATCTGCCCCAGCCGCCGCGGCGCACGTTGCCCCTGCGTTCTATGACCAGCTGTACCGTCGGGTTTGTGGAGGACGGAATCAGATGGCGTGCGACCGCGACTAGAAACGCGTTGGACTCGCACGTGCGCGTCCCCCGCGGTCATCCTCGCACCCATACGAGCGGGTTGATCTGGGCGGCCACGATCTCGGCCGCCAGGCCGGGCAGCGAGTCCGTGTTCCCCTGGTCGATCGGCTGGTAGATGACCTCGTGAACGCCGCCCACGAGCGCCTGGGCTGTCAGCCGGTCGAGCTTGTCGTCCCCGCGGAGCTCGTTCAGCGCGTGCTCCATCAGCCCCGCCATCCGATCCATCGCCTCCGCCCGCCGGTTGCGCGCCTCCGCCCCCGCGGCGAACACCTCCACGACGCACATTCGCGCGAGGTGCGGCTCCTCGGCGCAGAAGCGCAGGTACGCCTCCAGCGCCGCCTCGATCCGCTGCTCCGGCGCCTCGCACTCGAGATAGGCCTCGATGATCACCCGGAACGCCGGCTGCATCGCGTCGTCGTAGGCGGCGAGGAAGCAGTCCTCGCGATCGTCGAATAGCTCGTAGAACGTCCGGCGCGACACGCCGGCCTGCACCAGGACCCTTTCCACGGCCGTCTCCTCGTAGCCGACCGCGGCCACCACGCGCGCCATCGCATCCAGCAGTCGGGCCCGCTGGAGCTTCGCGACCTCCGTCCGCGGGATGCCCTGGGGACCAGGAGCCAACCGCACACTTCGCTGCCTGCTCATGCAGCAACCATAAACCGTCCGTTCTCTCTTGACAACTAAGAAACGCGAAGTTTATGGCCCGCCCCGGCTACGGGCAGGCGCCTCCCCCGGGCGAGGCGCCTGCCGTCCCCCACGGCGCGCCCACCGTCCCGCCACGGCAAAGAGAAAGGCCTGCGGATAGAGAAGCGCCCGCCAATTGGAGGGGGGCGGGCGCTTCTCTATTCGCAGGCCAGGTACTCAATCTAGCGGCTAATCCGGCGGATCGCCAGTCAGCCGGTCTTACCGGTGGGCGTCCCGGTCGGGCGCCGTGGCGCCCGACCGGTCCGACCAGTGCCCTAGCGGGCCGCTACTTCGTGCAAGGCACGGTATCCGCAGTCGCGCTCTTGCTCCTCGTGTTGTCGCTGTAGAGGTACTCCGTCTCCAGCTGGAAGTCGTACTTGTTGCCCTTCGGGCACGACGTCGTGGCGATGTAGTCCTTCGCGTACTTCTTGCCGCCGACCGTGTACCTGAAGTCTCGCAGGGCGATCGGAACGCCCGCGACGACCTGCAGGTTCTCAGGGACGGTGATCCGGACCTTGTAGTTCCACTTGCCGCCGACCTTCGTGATCCTGGCCGGGACGGGCTCCTGCACGAACGCCGGGTTGAAGAGCGTCGTGTAGAGGTACATCCAGTTCGCGCCGCCGTTGTAGAACACGACCTTCGGCTTCGTGATCACCGTGTCGGCGTAGGCGTTGCCGCTGCCGGCGCCCATGATCGACTTCTTCGGGCAGTTGTCCGCGTCCCGCTTCAGGGTCGCCTTCGAGCACTTCGGGTACTTGCCGCCGTTGTAGTTGCCGCCCTTGCCGATGTAGACGGTGGCGGCCGTGACGATCGGAGGCTCGACTCCTGCCTCGCTGCTCCACTTCACGGTTCCGCTGAGCTTCACGCCCTGCGGGTTCTTCTTGGTGCCGGCCTTCTTCGGCGTGACCGTGGCGTTTGCGTCAACGCTGGTCTGGGGCTGCTGAGCGACCGACGGGGCCGCCGCGATCGCCCCGACGGTCATGACGACCGCCAGCAAGGCTACGAGCTTGCGCATCTCTGTATGTCTCCTCCTGGATCCGAAGTTTCGCGGCAGGATCTCCCGCCGAGAGCGCGACTTCGCACGCTAACGGAGGCCTCCCGGCGATGCAAACTCCAACGCTACCTGTAACGCGCCGCCGAGGCGTAAGTTGCGGAGTGCCGGAAGTGGTGCCGCGGTCAGGCCGGCGGAGCGGCGGGCTCGTCGCCGCCGAGCAGCAGCCGTCGCTGGGCGGCCGCGCGCTCCTCGCCGACGTACGGCAGCAGCGCGGACTCGACCAGGTCGGGGAGCAGCTTCGGCAGGTCGGCCGTCTCGCCGCGGGCGATGCGGCGGTAGACCGTCTCGTAGACCCCGCCTACGATCGTTTCGGCGATCAGCGGCGACGGCGCGTCCTTGCCGAGTACCATCCGCGCGCTGTCCTCGAAGAAGCCGGTGAACTCCTCCATCGTCTTGGCACGGCGGGCGATCGCGTCCGGCCCGGCGGCGAGCACCTCGACGATGCACATCTTGGCGAACGCCGGCGAGGCCGCGAGCAGCTCGAGGAAGGCCTTGAACCCGGCGCTCGCGCGGCCCTCCATCGAGGTCTCACCCTCGAATGCGATCCGCACCGCCGTGAGCAGCCGGCCGCTCGCCTCGTCGTAGGCGGCGAGGAAGGCGTGGTCCTTGTTCTTGAACTGCTCGTAGAACGTTCGCCGCGAGACTCCCGCCTCGCGCACGATGTCCTGCACGCTCATGGCTCCGTAGCCACGGGTGCTCGCCACCTGGGCGACCGCGGCGAGGATGCGCTCGCGCTGGTTGCGGGCGACGAAGCTCCTGGCGAGGCCGTGCCGCCCGGGGGGCAGCTGATGGGGTGCGCGTACTGCTCTGGGACTATCTAGGGCCACGAGCCTGAACCGAATATACACGCGTGGGTACACGGTGAACAGGGGTAGGAGCACACGCGCTTACAACCCGGGGAACCGGCGCGCGCTCGCGCGTGGTTCGTCAACGTGTCCGGGGACATGGGTTCCCCCTGGCAGGGCCAAACGTCGCCATATACGATGCCGAGCCGGACGGAGGTTCCTGCACGGCCTAGCCGCGTCGGGTTCCCTCCGTGGAGGAGAACTTGACAGAGCGGACAGACGAGACCCCCCGCGTGGGCACCCCCCCAGCTGCCGTCGACCCTGCGCCGAGCGGCCGCACGGGGCGTCTGCTCGCGGGTGGTGCGCTCGCCCTGGCGGTCGTCGCGCTGCTGCTCGTCTGGCTGACCCGCGACGACGGCTACGAGTACAAGCTCGTCTTCGAGAACGCCGGCCAGCTCGTCAAGGGCGACCTCGCCCGGATCGGCGGCACGCCGGTCGGGGAGGTCAACGCGATCGAGCTGACCGACGACGGGCGCGCCGAGGTCACGGTCTCCGTCTCGGAGGACTTCGCGCCGCTGCACCGCGGGTCGAGCGCGCTGATCCGCGCCCAAGGGCTCGTCGGCACGGCGAACCGCTACGTCGACATCACGCCGGCGCCGAACTTCAAGCCCGAGCTGGCCGACGGCGCGGTCATCCAGGGCGACAAGACGACGGCGATCGTCGAGCTCGACGAGCTCTTCAACACCTTCGACCCGAGCACGCGCAAGGGGCTCGACCACTTCATCCAGGGCTTCGCCGACTGGTACGCGGGCAAGGAGAAGGAGGGCAACAAGTCGCTGACCTACTTCCCGCCCGCGCTCGCCTCCGGCACACGGCTGTTCCGTGAGATCAACCGCGACAGCGAGACCTTCCAGGAGCTGCTGGTCGAGTCGTCGAAGGCGCTCGGGGCGGTCTCGGACCGGCGCGGGGACCTCGTCGACCTGGTCGACAACGCGGGTACGACGGCGGCCGCGCTCAGCTCGGACACCGAGTCGCTGCGGCGGGTGCTGGTCAACCTGCCGCCCGCCCTGCGCCAGGGCAGCGAGACCTTCGCCTCGCTGAGGGGCCCGGCGATCGACGACCTCGAGCGGTTCGTGGTCGAGTCCGAGGAGTCGGCGCGCGTGCTGCCCGGCTACATGCGGCGCCTGCGGCCGTTCGTGGCGAACTCGGTGCCGATCTTCAAGCAGCTCTCCAAGACGTTCAACGGCCCCGGCGCCGGCAACGACCTCTACGACACGATGCGCGATCTGCCGCCGCTGGCGGACATGGCCGACGAGGCGTTCCCGCGCGCGCAGAAGTCGTTGCGGCAGTCGACGCCGATCTTCAGCTTCATCCGGCCTTACGGACCTGATCTGGTCGGCTGGCTGCGGAGCTTCGGCGGGGCGTTCGCGCCCTACGACAAGAGCGGCCACTACGGCCGCACCACGGCCGTCTTCGACGCGTTCGAGTTCGTGGACGACCCCGAGGGCGGGCACTACGAGCCCAAGCCGCCGGCCCAGCGTGGTCGCAGCGCGAACCTGAGCCTCGGGAACCTGCGTCGCTGCCCGGGCGCGGCAGCACCCTCCCCGGCCGATGGCTCGGCGCCGTTCGTCGACATCGGCGAGCTCGCGAACGCGGACTGCGATCCCTCCCAGATGGTGGGGGCTCCATGAGCAGCGGTCGTCCGAGCGCCACGCAGGGAGGCTTCTTCAGCCGCCGGCTGATCGGGATCGCGGTCGTGCTCGGCGTCGTGATCGGCGCGCTGCTCGGAATCGCGGCACGCGACGACGGCGACGACGGCTACCTCGTACGGGCGGTGTTCGACAACGGCAGCTTCGTGATCGCGGGCGAGGACGTGAAGATCGCCGGCGTCAAGGTCGGCTCGATCCACGACGTCGACCTGACCGAGGACAACAAGGCGGCGGTCGTGCTGGCGATCGACGACCCCGCCTTCGTGCCCTTCCGCCAGGACGCCACCTGCCAGATCCGGCTGCAGTCGCTGATCGGCGAGCAGTTCATCGAGTGCGATCCGACCCGTCCGCGCAAGGAGGGCGAGCCGCCTGCCCCGGAGCTGAAGGAGATCGCCGACGGGCGTGGCGAGGGCCAGCACCTGCTGCCGGTTGGCAACAACGTCGCACCGGTTCCGGTCGATCTGCTGCAGAACATCTCGCGGCTTCCGCAGCGCGAGGGCCTGCGCCTGCTGCTGAACGAGTTCGGCGCCGGTATGGCCGGCAACGGCGAGCGCCTGCGCGCCGCGGTCCGCCGCGCGAACCCGGCGCTGCGCGAGACCGACCGCGTGATCAAGGTGCTGGCCGACCAGGACAGGCTGCTCGGGCGCCTGATCGACGAGTCCGACACGGTGCTCGCCGCATGGGTCGAGAAGCGCAAGGAGACTGCAAGCTTCATCGACCACGCCGGTGCGACGGCGACCGCCGCCGCCGAGCGCGGCGACGACATCGAGCGTAACTTCCAGCGCCTGCCGGCCTTCCTGCGCGAGCTGAGGCCGACGACGGAGGCGTTCTCCGGCCTCGCCGATCAGATGACGCCGGCGCTCAACAGTCTCGGCGGCCAGGCGCAGGCGATCAACGCGACGGTCCAGCGCCTCGGCCCGCTCACGAGCGCGGCGACGCCGGCGCTCGTCTCGCTCGGCGACTTCGCCGACCGCGGCCGCGAGCTGTTCCCGGAGATCCGCCCGCTCGTGGGCGACCTGGCCGAGCTCGGGCGTCCCTTGCGGCCCGCGTCGACCGACCTCGCGAAGCTGTTCGCGAGCTTCGACGACACGGGCGGCATCGAGGAGCTGATGAAGACGCTCTACTTCTACACGGGGACCGTCAACGGAGTCGACGAGTCTGGCCACTACGTGCGCGGGAGCCTCGCGCTGCAGGGCGAGTGCGCCGAGCGCTCGCCCAGCTCGACCTGCGACGCGACGCTGACCAACTTCGGCAACACCGGGGGCGGCAGGGCGAGCACGGCCGCGACCCGCGAGGACATCGAGCGGCTGTTCCCGGCCGGCGATCGCAACGACTCGGTGGTCGAGAGCAGCGCCGCCGCGGCGGGCTACGACCTCGACTCCGAGCACGCCGAGCCGCTGCTCGACTACCTGCTCGGATCCGAGGAGGGAGAGCGGTGAGGCGCCGGCGCCCAGGCTCCTCGGTGCTCGGCAGCAGCCCGGTGCTGGTCGGCGCCGTCACGGTGATCGTGACGATGGTCGCCGTCTTCCTCTCGTACAACGCCAACGAGGGGCTGCCGTTCGTGCCGACCTACGACCTGACGGCGGACGTGCCCGACGCGAACGGACTCGTGCGCGGCAACGAGGTCAGGATGGGCGGATCGCGCGTGGGCGTCGTGACCGACATCGAGACGGCGCCGAAGGACAACGGCGACGTCACCGCGCACCTGACGCTGGCACTCGACGAGCGGATCATCCCGCTGCCGAAGGACTCGACGATCATCGTCCGTCCGCGCTCGGCGCTCGGGCTGAAGTACGTCGAGGTCACCCGCGGCCGCTCGGAGCGGGGATATCCCGAGAACTCGACGATCCCGCGCTCCGCGTCGAAGGTCGAGACCCAGGAGATCGACGACTTCTTCAACATGTTCGACGACCCGACGCGCGAGGGCGCGCGGACGAACTCCGAGACCGTCGGCGCCGGCTTCGCGGGCCGCGGCGAGGCGCTCAACCGGACGTTCGCCGAGCTCGGGCCGCTGGTCGAGAAGCTCGAGCCGGTGATGCGCAACATCGCCGCACCGCGCACCGGCTTCGACCGCCTGTTCCCGGCGCTGGAGCAGGCGGCGTCCCAGGTCGCGCCGATCGCCGAGACCCAAGCCGCCGTGTGGGTCGCGCTCGACACGACCTTCGCGAGCTGGGAGTCGGTCAGCGACTCGCTCCAGGACACGATCTCCGAGGGCCCGCCGGCGCTCGACACCGCGACGCGCGAGCTTCCGCGTCAGCGCCCGTTCCTCGCCGACAGCGAGGAGCTGTTCCGCCGCTTCCGTCCCGCCTTCGCATCGCTCGCGGCCGCCGCTCCCGGCCTGGCGACCGCCTTCCGGGCCGGCGAGCCCGCGCTGCGGCGGTCGCCCGCGCTCAACCGGCGGCTGACGCGGACGCTCGCGACGCTCGACCGGCTCGGCGACGACCCGCGCGTCCCCAGCGCCCTGAACCGCCTCACGCGCACCGCGACGCTGCTGCAGCCGACGCTCGCCTTCATCACCCCGGCCCAGTCGACGTGCAACTACGGGACGCTGTTCTTCCGCAACGTGGCGAGCATGACCTCGGAGAGCGACATCATCGGCAGCATGCTGCGGATCGCGCCGATGTCGCTGCCGATCACCGCCGGAAGCGAGGGTGGCCCGGCGGCAACCCCGGCGAACGGCCCGCCCGGCTTCCCCGCGGGCACGACGTTCCTCAAGCAGAAGCTCTACCGCGACAGCTTCCTGCACAGCAACCCGTATCCGTACACCGCCGCGCCCGGCCAGCCGCAGGAGTGCGAGGCCGGCAACGAGGGCTACTCGACCGCCACCGGCAACGGTGAGAACCAGCTGGCGATCGGCAACCCGGCGAACCCGGGCGGCGTCCGCACCGAGAAGACCGAGCGGAGGCTTCCGTGAGAGCGTTCCGCGACGGCATGTCCCCGGTGCGCGCCGGACTGATCGCGTTGATCGTGATCGCGATCGGCACGTGGTTCGCCTTCACCAAGGACATCCCGTTCACCCAGACCTACCGGATCCAGGCGGTGTTCGAGAACTCGAACCTGGTGGCGCCGCGATCCCCGGTTCGGATCGCCGGCATCGACGTCGGCAAGGTCGTCGACGTCGGTCGCTACAAGGACAGCGACCTCGCGGTGGTGACGATGGAGATCCAGGACAGCGGTCGGCCGGTGCGTGAGGACGCGTCGCTGAAGATCCGCCCGCGCCTGTTCCTCGAGGGCAACTTCTTCGTCGACTTGAAGCCCGGGACCCCGAGCGCGGACGAGCTGCCCGACGGCGGCGTGATCCCGGTCACCCAGACCGCGACGCCGGTCCAGCTCGACAACGTCCTGACGACGCTCCAGTCCGACACGCGCCGCTCGCTGCAGAAGACCCTGGTCGGCTTCGGCGAGGCGCTCGACTCGAAGCCGACCGCCGCGGAGGACGCCGACCTCGATCCGGATGTACGCGGGCTCACGGGCGCACAGGCGCTGAACAAGTCGCTCGACACCAGCGTCGGCGCGCTGCGTGGCTCGGCGATCGGCGGCGACGCGCTGCGCGGGACGGAGCCGCGGGACCTCTCGCGCCTGGTCAAGGGCCTCGCGGGAACGAGCCGCGGCCTGGCCCGCAACGAGGGACAGCTCAGGGAGCTGATCACCGACTTCAACACCACGATGGCCACGACCGCGTCGCGCGCGCCGGAGCTCGAGGAGACGGTGCGCCTGCTCGGGCCGACGGCGGCGAACCTGCGCAGGGGCCTGCGCAGCATCGACGCCGCGCTGCCGCCGACGCAGGCCTTCTCGCGCGAGATCCTGCCTGGCATCCGCGAGACGCCGGCGACCGTCGCGGCGTCGGGGCCGTGGCTGGAGCAGGCGACGCAGTTCTTCGGTCCCGACGAGCTGGGCAACCTGCTCGACGACCTCACTCCCGCGACCCGCGATCTTGCCCGCGCCACGCACACGTCGCGCGAGTGGGTTCCGAAGGCCGACGACTTCAACCGCTGCGTGACCGACGTGATCATTCCGACGGGCAACATCGAGGTGGACGACGGGCAGTTCTCGGCCAACACCGAGAACTACAAGGAGTTCTGGCACTCGGTCGTCGGACAGGCCGGCGAGGGCCAGACCTTCGACGGCAACGGCCCGATGCTGCGCGTCAGCGGCCCGGGTGGCGCCCGGCCGCTCAGCACCGGCAAGACCAACTACCAGCTCCAGGCCCTGCACGGCAACGGCACGCTGCCGCTGCTGCGCACCAGCCCGGCGTTCCCGAACAAGCTGCCGCCGATCCAGCGCAAGCGGCCCTGCTACAAGAACCCGGTCCCCGACGTCAACGGCCCGGCATCGGTCGGCCCCGCCGACGGATCGGTTCCGGACGCGGCCGCGCCGCCGATCCCGCCCCGGGGCATCGGTGCGGTCAACCCCGACGAGGCCGAGACGGCTCAGCTGCGGCCGCTGCAGAGCTTCGCCGCGGGAGGTGTCCGATGAGGCAGATCCTCGGCAAGGCGTTTCGCCACAACCTCAAGGCCGCCGTGGCGATGCTCGGCCTGGTCGTGCTCGGCGTTGCGGTCGGCAGCTACATCCTCGCCCACCAGCGGCTCAACCCGCCCGCGTGGATTCCGGTCGTCGGTGAGCAGACGTTCGAGATCAAGGCCGAGCTGGAGTCCGCCCAGGGCGTCCTGCCGGGCCAGGGCCAGGCCGTAAACGTGTCCGGCGTCAAGGTCGGCGACATCGCCAGCGTCCACCTCGAGGACGGGCGCGCGATCGCGACGCTGCGGATCGAGCCGCGCTTCGACCGCGTCTATCCGAACGCGACGATCCTGCTGCGCCCGAAGACCGGGCTCAAGGACATGGTCGCCGAGCTCGATCCCGGCAGCCCGTCCTCGGGCGAGCCGCTCGAGGAGGGTGCGACGATCTCGAACAACTCGACCGCTCCCGACGTCAACCCGGAGGAGTTCTTCGCGAGCCTCGACGGGGACACGCAGGACTACCTGCGCCTTCTGCTCGGTGACGCCGGCGAGGCGCTCGGGGACGGCGGCGGTCGCGACCTCGCCAACACGTTCCGGCGCCTCCAGCCGCTCTCGCGCGACTTCAACCGCGCCAACCGCTACGTGATCGCGCGACGCCAGAAGCTCGAGCGCGTGGTCCACAACTTCTCGGCGATCATGTCCGAGCTCGGCGCCCACGATCGCGAGCTGGCGCGCTTCGTCGGCGGCAGCGCGTCCGTCTTCCGCCGCTTCGCCAACCAGAACGAGAACCTCTCCGAGACGATCGGGCTGCTGCCCGCCGCGCTGCGGTCCGGCAACACGGCGCTGGCGAAGATCGACCGCCTCGGTCGCTCGATGGAGACCACCTTCTCGAGCCTGCGCCCGACGGCGCGGGCGCTGGGTCCGACGCTGCGTCAGCTGCGCCCCTTCTCGGCGCGGACGACGCCCGTCCTACGCGACCAGCTGCGACCCTTCGCCCGTGACGTGCAGCCGATCGTCTCCGAGCTGCGGCCGGCCGCATACGACCTGGCGAAGTCGACACCGAAGCTGATGAAGTTCACCGAGGTCTTCAACGCGCTCTTCAACGAGCTCGCCTACGACCCGCCCGGCAGCGGCAAGGGCAAGGAGGGCTACCTCTTCTACCTGCCCTGGGCGAATCACAACACGAACTCGCTGATGGCGGCCCAGGACGGCATCAACCCGCTGCGCCGCAACCTGCTCCTGATGTCGTGTAGCCAGCTCCAGATCCTCCAGAGCTTCACCAAGCCGCCGCGCCCCGGCGCGGAGCTGCGCAACGAGTACCTGGCGACGCTGGTAAGGCTGCTCAACGCGCCTTCGTTCGACGAGCGCTGCGGCGGGGGGGCAACGCCGTGATCAAGCAGGCACCGCGTCCGTTCCAGATCTTCGCGATGGTCGCCTTCGTCATGGCGTGCGTCGGCGTGCTGCTCTACCTGTGGCTGTCGTTCGGCGGCGTCGTGCCGTTGCGCTCGGAGGGCTACCGCTTCCAGGTCCGCTTTCCGGAGGCCACCCAGCTCGCCGAGCAGTCCGACGTCCGCATCTCGGGCGTGCCGGTCGGCAAGGTGATCGACATCCAGACCGGACCCAGCAACACAACCGAGGCGACGTTGGAGATGCGGTCGCGCTACGCGCCCGTCGCGACGAACGCCCGCGCGATGCTGCGCCAGAAGTCGCTGCTCGGAGAGACCTACGTCGACCTCACGCCGGGCACGCGGTCCAAGGGCACGATCGACGACGGAGGCATGCTCGCGACCTCCGCCGTCGCGCCGACCGTCGAGCTCGACGAGATCTTCCGCACCTTCGACGAGGACACCCAGCAGGCGTTCCAGACCTGGATGCAGGCGCAGGCCGGCTCAGTCCAGGGACGTGGCGCCGACATCAACGCGCTCTTCGGCAATCTGCCCGAGTTCGTCGAGACGAGCGACGACCTGATGACCGAGCTCAACGCCCAGTCGCGCGCGGTGAGCGAGACGATCCGCGGCACGGGCGACTTCTTCTCGGCGATCAGCGAGCGCGACGGGCAGCTGGCGCGCCTGATCACGGAGTCCAACCGCCTGTTCGGAGTCACCGCGGCGCGCAACCGCGACTTCGAGGCGATCTGGGAGGAGCTGCCGCGCTTCTCGCGCGAGAGCCGGCTCACGTTGCCGCGCCTGACCGAGTTCGCGCGCAACGCCGACCCGGTCGTCAAGCAGCTGCAGCCCGCGGCCAGCGAGATGGCTGCCACCTTCGACGAGCTCCGCCGCCTGAGCCCGGAGTTCGAGAAGTTCTTCACCGGCCTCGGGCCGACGATCACCGCTTCGAGCCGCGGGGTCCCCGCCCTCGAGCAGCTGATGCAGGACTTCCCGCCGCTGCTCGCCGACTTCGAGCCCTTCCTGCGCAACCTGAACCCGCTGATCGACTTCCTCAGGCTCAACCGCCGCGAGGTGACCACGTTCTTCGCCAACACCACCGCCGCGTCGATCGGACGTCAGGAGCGGGGCAGCGAGCGGGCTCCCGAGTCGGATCCGATCCATCACCTGCGGGCGAGCGTGACGCTCAACCCGCAGGCGCTCAGCTACTACGCCCGCGCCCTCGGCCAGACCCGCAAGAACCCCTACATGGTCCCCGGCGGCCTCGACCGTCTCTCCAGCAGCCTTCCGGTGTACGACCCCCGCCTCTGCGCCAACGGCGACCCCGCGCCGCCGACGACCTCGGATCCGCCGGAGCTGGCCCCGCTGGCCGTGCTCTACGCCTTCCGCACGGACAGCCGCGCGGTCGCCCGCCCGCCGTGCGTCGGCCAGGGCACCTACCCCGGCTTCACCACGCAGTTCCCGCGCCTCGAGCCCGAGCCCTAGGCCCTGGCCGAGAGCTCCGCGTGCCGTGACTTCCGCGACGCGGCGGAGGGTCGGTCGCGCGCTTGACTTCAGGAATGGCGACGTTTACGATCACTCGTGATTCGTCTCGCCTTCTGTCAGGCGGTTCGAGGCGCGCCGAAGGTGCGCTCAGGGGTGAACAGGACGGGCAGGAACCGTGCGGAGGCTCGCCACCAAGCCGTCCGCACCGGGTGTGACCGAGGTCCAGCGGGAGCGGACCTCGGTCACGCTCCCCGTGCCGGAGCCGGCTCGGGCTGCCGGGGCCGTGGCCTCGGTAGGAAGACCTCGTAGTCCATCGAGAGCCCCCAGGAGCGACACGGCCCTAAGGTGGGCGGCGTGGCGGACCCGATCGATCGCATCGCCGACCTGCGCGACTCCTACGAGATCGGCAGCCTCTCCGAGGCCGAGCTGGCGCCGACCTGGCTCGAGCAGTTCGAGGGTTGGCTCGAGGCGGTGCTCGGTGGGGGCATGCCCCAGCCGAACGCGATGGTCCTCGCCACCGCTCGCGCCGACGGCGCACCCGATGCGCGCACGGTCCTGCTGCGCGGCGTCGACGGCCGCGGCTTCCGCTTCCACAGCGACTACCGGTCGCGCAAGGGTCGCGAGCTGGCCGAGAACCCGCGTGCCACGCTCGTCTTCCCGTGGTACGCCCAGCAGCGGCAGGTGCGCGTCGACGGCACGGTCGAGCGCCTCGATGCCGAGGAGTCGGACGCTTACTTCGCCACTCGTCCCCGCGGCTCGCGGATCGGCGCCGCGGCGAGCTCCCAGTCGGAGGTGATCGAGTCGCGCGAGTGGCTCGAGGAGCGGTTCGGCGAGGTCGAGCGCGAGCACGAGGGGCGCGAGGAGATCCCACGTCCGGACTACTGGGGCGGCTACCTCGTGGTCCCGCACGAGGTCGAGTTCTGGCAGGGCCGCCGCGACCGCCTCCACGACCGCTTGCGCTACCGCCGCACCGGCGCGGGCGCGTGGGTGGTCGAGCGGCTGGCGCCCTGAAGGACGCCAGCCGCTCTCCCTCCGACTACTTCTTCTTGGCCTTGCCCTTGGCGGGCGCCTTGCACTTCTTCTTGGCGCTGCCCTTGGCCTTGCCCTTCGCCTTCTTGCAGGGCTTGGCGGCCTTCTTGAAGGTCACCGACTTGACCTGACTCGCAGCCGTCCCGCCGTCAGGCGTGAAGGTCAGCGTGATCGGCACGGTGAGCTTGCGCTTCTTGGCCAGCAGGGCCTTGCCCGTGCCGGTCAGCTTGACCGTGATCTTCACCGGGCCGGCCTTGGTGGCGCGGACTGTCGTGGTCTTGACCAGCGGCTTCTTCGCCTTCTTCTTCGCCTTCTTCTTGGCCTTCTTCTTGCCCTTGGCCTTCTTGGCGGCCGCTGCGGCCTCGAGGCGCTGGGCGACCGCAGCCGCGGCACCGACGGAGGTCGAGCCGGCTGTCAGCGTGCCCGGGCCGGGAACGTTCACCGTCAGCGTCGCCTGAGTGCCACCCGCGCCGAACTTGACGCTCGGTCCCGGCGTGAAGGCGTTGCTTGGCGGCGCCGGCGGTGCCGGTGGCAGACCCGGCGGCGGGGGCGGCGGAGGCGCGAGCTGCTGACCCTTCGGGGGCTGGCAGGTGCTCGCGTCCTCCGCGATGAAGCGGAGGTCGTCCAGGAAGACGGCCGAGTCGTACCGCTCGTCCGATGCGTCGAATATCGACAGATGGATCTGGTGCGGGCCTGGTGTGATCGGAGCCTTAGTCGTGATCAGGCCCGTGGCCGCGTCGAAGTACGTGCCGTTCGCCTCGGATGCGAGCACCGCAGTGTCGCCGACGCCGTTGATCGAGATCGGATTGCCGCTCGGCGAGACCGCGAAGTCGTTCGGACGGGTCAGTGCGCCACCGTCTCCGACCGACCAGCTCGTCGAGTCGATCTCGGCGATGAAGGCATCGTTGAACGAGGAGCCGACGAACTCCGGGAACTCCTCCGACGCGAAGCGATAGTCGAGCGACAGGCAGTTAGCTCCCGCCGGAACGTTCACGTCGAGTCGCAGCACCGTCCAGTCCTCGGCCTCCGGCCCGCGGTCGTTTTGAACCGGCGTCGGGACGAACTGGAACGGGAACTCGAACTCGGTGTCCTCCGCGGTGTTGGTCAGCTCGGAGGCGATCGTGTTGACCTCGCCCGAGGAGAGGATCCCGTAGGTGTCGCCGAACGTTGGGAAGCCGACGAGCTGCTTGGGCTCGGGATCGAGAACCTGGTTGCCGACGCCGAGCGGATGCCCGCCGTAGGCGTACTCGATCAGCGTCGCGGTCGTGAGCTGGGCCGGATCGGCCATCAGCGCGTTGCCCGTGGTGATGGCGGAGCCGGGCAGCACGGCCGGGTCGAGCGCGTCGATCCGCGCCGAAGCGGACGCGGGCAGTACTAGTGCGCAGGCCATGACGGCCAGCAGAAGCCTCTTCATGCGAATCCTTCCTGGAAGACCAGAGTGAGACGTGCGAGAACGAGACGACCATATAGGCACTTCGCGAAACGCGCCATAAGCGCTTCCCAGCGCTTCCGACATCGGATAAGGCGTCGGCTAGCCTTGAACGGGCCCCGATCTAGGAGTCGCCGTGTTCGAGTTCCTGACCCGCCGCCAGCCTGAGATGCCGTCCGCGGAGGATGCGCTGCCGGGGCGGGACGTGCCGATCGTGACGCCGGGGAAGCACTTCGTGCTGGAGACGCCGATCGGGCCGCCGTTCCCGGATGGGACCGAGCGGGCGATCGTCGGGATGGGGTGCTTCTGGGGTGCCGAGCGCGTCTTCTGGGAGCTGCCGGGCGTGTACACGACGGCGGTGGGATACGCGGGCGGGACGACGCCCAATCCGACCTACGAGGAGGTGTGCGCTGGGCGCACCGGGCACACCGAGGCTGTGCTGGTCGTCTTCCGGCCGGCGGAGATCTCCTACGAGGAGATCCTGAAGGCGTTCTGGGAGGGGCACGATCCGACGCAGGGGATGCGCCAGGGCAACGACGTCGGGACGCAGTACCGGTCTGGGATCTACACGACCTCCGACACGCAGCAGGCGACTGCCGAGAAGTCGGCGGAGCGCTACTCGGCGGCGTTGACGGCAGCCGGGCGCGGGGCCGAGATCACGACGGAGATCGCGCCGGCAGGCGACTTCTTCTACGCCGAGGAGTACCACCAGCAGTACCTCGCCAAGAATCCCGGCGGCTACTGCGGCCTGGGCGGCACAGGCGTCAGCTGCCCCGTCGGCCTCGCGACCTAGCGGCCCTTCCAGACAGGATCGCGCTTCTCGGCGAACGCGGTCGCGCCCTCGCGGGCGTCCTCGGAGACGAAGACCGGGCCCGCGATCTCACCCTGGCGCTGCCACGCCTCGTCGTCGCCCCAGCCCGGCGACTCGAGCACGATTCGCTTCGAGGCGGCCAGCGCGAGCGGCGCGTTCTTGGCGATCGTCTCGGCGAGATCGATCGCGGCGTCGACCGCCGCGCCCGGCTCGGACAGGCGGTTGACGAGTCCGAGCTCGTGTCCGCGCTCGGCCGAGATCGGGTCGCCCGTGAGTGCCATCTCCATCGCGGCGTGGTACGAAATCCGGCGCGGCAGGCGCAGCAGCGCGCCGCCGGCCGCCACGAGGCTGCGCTTGACCTCGGGGATGCCGAGCTTCGCCCCACGTGAGGCGACGATCAGGTCGCAGGAGAGCGCGACCTCCAGCCCGCCGGCGACGGCGAAGCCCTCGATCGCGGCGATCAGCGGCTTGGCCGCCGAGCGCTGGGTGATGCCGGCGAAGCCGCGGCCCTCGACGTGCGGGCTCTCGCCGCGGACGAACGCCTTGAGGTCCATCCCGGCGCAGAAGCCCTTGCCGGCGCCGGTGATGACGCCGACCCGCAGCTCGTCGTCGCCGTCGAGATCGTCGAGCGCCGTGGCGATCCCCTGGGCGAGCGCCGCGTCTACGGAGTTGCGCGCATCGGGGCGGTTGAGGGTGATGAGCAGAACGCGCCCACGGCGCTCGGTCAGCACTGCCTGGTCGTCGTCCATCGGCGGAACCTACCGGCCACCGGCGTCGGCGCGCTCGGCTAGGGCGAATGGGTTTGAGCGCTCGCCGCTGGGTACCGAGGGCTCCACCACGCGAGCCGCCGACTCGCCGCCGCCCGTCCACGATGGAGGATCGTCATGACGCCGAACGCGCAGAAGTCCCCGCCGGAGAAGAGGCTCGCCCGCTTCCTCGGGTGGTTCAGCCTCGCACTGGGAACTCCGCAGACCTTGATGCCGGGCCGGTTCGCTCGCTTCATCGGCGTCCGCGACGACAGCCGCAGCCGCACCTGGACGCGGATCGTGGGTGTGCGCGAGCTCGCCACGGCCGCGGGGATCCTGAGCCGTCCGCGTCCCGTCGGGTGGCTGTGGGCGCGCGTCGCCGGCGACGTCAAGGACCTCGTCCTGCTCGCTGTGGCGTTCGGCAAGAAGGACTCGGAGCGCAACAGGCTCACCGCGGCGGCGGGGGCCGTCGCCGCGGTCACGGCGGTCGACGCGCTCGCGGCCATCTCGATGCGCCGCTCTGAGGCGGAGACCGCGGACGACACGACCGAGGTGAAGGCCGCGATCACGGTCTGGCGCCCGCGTGAGGAGATCTACGCCTTCTGGCACGACTTCCAGAACCTGCCGCGCTTCATGGCCCATCTCGAGGCGGTCGAGCCGGCTGGCGACCGGCGCTCGCACTGGAAGGCGAAGGCGCCCACCGGCGGCACCGTCGACTGGGATGCCGAGGTGGTCATGGACCTTCCGAACGAGCTGATCGCCTGGCGCTCGCTGCCCGGCGCCGACGTCGAGAACGCCGGCACCGTGCGCTTCCAGCCGGCGCCGGGTGGGGCCGGCACCGAGATCAGGCTCGACATGGAGTACAAGCCGCCGGGCGGCGCTGTCGGCGTGACGCTGGCGAAGCTGTTCGGCGAGGAGCCGCGCCAACAGGTCGAGGACGACCTGCGCCGCTTCAAGCAGGTGCTCGAGGCGGGCGAGGTCGTGCGGTCGGACGGAAGCCCGGAGGGCGCGATGGCCCGCCGGCAGCTCAAGCAGCGCCCGGCGCACCCGCTGGCGCCGAGCTCGAACGGGAGGAAGTCATGAGGGCGAACTGCTGGTCCGGCCGCAACACCGTGCAGGTGGAGAACGTTCCGGATCCTCAGATCCTGAACTCGCGCGATGCGATCGTGCGGATCACCTCCACCGCGATCTGCGGCTCGGACCTGCACCTCTACGACGGCTACGTGCCGACGATGAAGCGCGGAGACATCCTCGGGCACGAGTTCATGGGCGAGGTGGTCGAGACCGGGCGTGACGTCCCCAACCTGAGCGTCGGCGACCGCGTCGTCGTGCCGTTCCCGATCTCGTGTGGCAACTGTGCCGCATGTCGCAGCGGCCTCTACTCGCTCTGCGAGAACTCGAACCCGAACGCCGGGATGGCCGAGAAGCTCTGGGGCCACTCACCGGCTGGGATCTACGGCTACTCGCACATGCTCGGCGGCTACGCCGGCGGGCAGGCCGAGTACGCGCGCGTGCCGTTCGCCGACGTCGGGCCGATCAAGATCGAGAACGGGCTCTCCGACGAGCAGGTCCTGTTCCTGTCCGACATCTTCCCGACCGGCTACATGGGGGCGGAGATGTGCGACATCGAGCCGGGCGACGTGATCGCGGTCTGGGGCGCCGGACCGGTCGGGCAGTTCGCGATCGCGAGCGCCTTCATGCTCGGGGCCGAGCGCGTGATCGCGATCGACCGCTTCCAGTACCGGCTCGATATGGCACGAGAGAAGGCCGGCGCGGAGACCCTCAACTACGAGCAGGTCGACGTCCTCGACGCGCTCGAGGAGATGACCGGCGGTCGCGGCCCCGATGCCTGCATCGACGCGGTAGGCATGGAGGCCCACCACGCGCACGGGCCGATCCACGCCTACGACCGGATCAAGCACGCCGGCCGCATGGAGACCGACCGGCCGCACGCGTTGCGCGAGGCCGCGCTGAGCTGCCGTAACGGCGGCACCATCTCGGTCATCGGCGTCTACGGCGGCTTCATCGACAAGTTCCCGATGGGCGCCGTCATGAACAGGTCGCTGACGATCAAGTCCGGCCAGTGCCACGTCCAGCGCTACCTCCGCCCGCTGCTCGAGCGGATCGAGAACGGCGACATCGACCCCAGCTTCGTCGTCACCCACACCATGCCGCTCGACGACGCCTCCAACGGCTACGAGACCTTCAAGCACAAGCAGGACGACTGCATGAAGGTCGTGCTGAAGCCCTGAGGGGATCTAGTCCTCGACGACAGTGAGGACGCGGTCCGCCATGAACAAGCGCGCATAACTGCGTCCAGTCATCTCCTTCAGGATGCCGTCTCGTACGAGACGTGCAACCGCCTCGTTGGCTGTTTGATAGGACACGCCGTAGTGATGCTGAGCCCAGGTCACCGCGACGATCGGCTGTCCGATGATGTCCTCCATGAGCTTCGCTCGAACCCCGCGGATGTTCTGATCGCGGATCATCGTGCGCAACTCCTCCTGATAGTCGAGCAGCGCCACGATTCGACGGACGGTCTCCTCTGCCTGCGCTCGTAGGCCCTCCGCGAAGAACCGGACCCAGGGATCGAAGTCGCCGGTCTCGCTCACCGCGAGAAGCTGGTCTTGATAGTCGCGGCGACGCGTCTCGAACCACGGCGAGACTATGAGGAGGGGATAGTGCAGCACTCCGTACTGCATGAGCTGTAGAACGACGATGAGTCGCCCGAGTCGCCCGTTGCCGTCCGAGAATGGATGGAGCGTCTCGAACTGGTAGTGCGCCAGCGCGGCACGCACGACCTCCGGCATCTCACTCGTGCTGTTCACCCAGGACAGCCATGCCTGGACGCCCTCATCGAGGAGGTTGCCGGGCGGCGGCGGAATGAACCGAGCCTCAGTGATCGGCCCGCGTTGTTGACCGACTACGACCTGGCGATCACGGACACCCCCCGCATCGCTCAACTCGCCGGCGGTGTCGCGTACGAGGAGTCCTTGGAGCTCTCCCAGGAGTCCGAGCGTCAGCGGGCGGTCCTCGATCCAGTTGAAGGCGATCTCCGCCGCTTTCACGTAGTTCAAGACCTCTCGCACCTCGGCTGACCGCGTTACTCGGACGTCGAGATCTGCCTCTAGGACATCGGTGAAGGCGGCGTACGTTCCCTCGAGCGCCGAAGTGCTCTGCGCCTCTCGCCGGAGGGTCGGCCGGCGCACCAGCTCGGGATTGGGCACCTGCCTGCCAGCTTGATCCAGCTTGGCCAGGGCTCCTGCGGCTCCGACGACCGCGCTCCAGGTTTCGTCACTCAGGCGAAGCTCGCCAAGGTCTCGAGGCAGAGCGGCGGGGACGAAGGCCTGATGCTCGTAGAGCTCACCGCGCCACGGATCCATTCCGCTGATGGGGACCAGATGGCCAACGGGACTGTTTGCGATCGCCACGAGATCCATTTTCAGGCTTTAAGCTATCAAACCTGAATTTGACCTACGCAAATTCATGCTACCGCCAAGTCGGACGCTTAATTTCAGGCTCATGGCCCAAGGCCCTGAAATCTTCTCGCAGAATTCAGGTCTTCGCAGCTAGCAGCCTCGTCCGGATGGAACCCTAATTCCAGAGTTCGCCTGAGGGGTCGATCCGGGCAAATCCGTATTTTCGGCTCGTGCGCCTGATCGTCGCCCGCTGTGAGGTCCGCTACACCGGTCGGCTGACCGCCGTGCTGCCGGAGGCGCTGCGGCTGCTGATGATCAAGTCGGACGGGTCGGTGATGGTGCATGCGGACACGGGTGGGTTCAAGCCGCAGAACTGGATGACGCCGCCGACGGTGATCGAGGAGGAGGATGGGCTGATCGTCGTGCGCAAGCGGGCGGGGGCGACGGAGGACCGGCTCGACATCCGGGTGGTGGAGGTGGTGTCGGATGTGACGCACGACATGGGCGAGGCGGCGGCGCTCGAGAAGGAGGGGATGGAGCGTGAGCTGCAGGAGCTGCTGGCGGACGCGCCGGAGCGCTGCGGCGAGGGATTTCGGCTCGTGCGGCGGGAGTGGCCGACGGACATCGGACCGGTCGACCTGATGTGCCGCGACGCCGAGGACGGATGGATCGCGGTCGAGATCAAGCGGGTGGCGACGATCGACGCTGTTGAGCAGCTGACGCGCTATCTCGAGCGGATCGAGGCTGATCCCTCTTTCTCGACGCCCTGCCGCGGAGTGCTCGCCGCGCAGCAGATCAAGCCGCAGGCGCGGGTGCTCGCCGAGTCGCGCGGGATCGCGTGCGTCGAGGTAGACATCGGCGTGCTGCGCGGCGATCGCGAGCCGGATCTGACGCTGTTCGCGGCCTGAAGCCGACGGCCGGCGTCCCGCCTAGCGGCCGCCAGCCGCTTGGGCGCCCGCCATCGCGGGTAGCCATCCCAAGATGAGCGAGCGCCGCAGCACCGTGGCCTACCGGGCGGTCTTGCTGGCCGCGGGACTGATCGTCTTCGGGCTGCTCTTCCAGCAGCTGCTCACGCTGCTGCTCGCAGTGCTGATCACGGTGATCGTCGCGATCGCGATCTCGGCGTTCGCTGACCGGCTCGAGCGCCGGCACGTGCCACGGCCCTTGGGCGCGCTGCTCGCCGTGTTGCTCGGCCTCGCGGTCCTGGCGGGGATCCTCGCGCTGATCATCCCGCCGTTCATCGACCAGACGAACGAGTTCGCCGACGATGTGCCCGGGATCGTCGACGACCTGCGTGACCAGGTCCACGACGTGACCGGCGCCGAGCCGGGCGAGATCTCGGAGAGCATCGACAGCTTCGTCGAGCGCTACACCGACGACCCCGGCAAGCTGATCGGACCGATCACCTCGATCGGACTCGGTCTCGCGGGCGTCCTCGCCGCGTTCGTCCTGATCCTGATCACGGCGTACTACATGGCCGTCAGGCCCGAGCCACTGATCGATGGCCTGCGCCGGCTGGTGCCGCCGGCCCACCGCGAGCAGGCCGACCGGATCATGGGCCGGCTGCGGCGCTCCTGGGTCGGCTGGATGCAGGGGGTTGCCGCCGACATGCTGATCTCGGGCGTCCTGCTCTACATCGGGCTGACGCTGATCGGGCTCGACTTCGCGATCTTCTTCGCGGTCCTGACCGCGCTGTTCTCCGTGATCCCGTACTTCGGGGCGATCGCGAGCGGCATCCCGCCCGTCCTGTTCGCCCTCACCGACTCGCCCGGCAAGGCGCTGCTGGTGATCGTGGTCTACGTCGCGGTGCAGCAGATCGAGGGCAACCTGACGATCCCGCTGGTGATGTCGCGGACGGTGAAGATGCACCCCGCGCTGATCGCGGGTGGCGTGGTGGTCGTCGGCCAGCTGTTCGGCTTCGTCGGCCTGATCGTCGCCGTGCCGATCCTCTCGATGATCGTGATCCTCGTCGAGGAGCTGTGGGTGCAGCCGCTGGAGGAGTCGCACCGATTACGCAACCGCGAGGCGATCGACCTGCCGCGGCTAGAGCAGGACCTCGAGCGCGAGCGCCCTACAGCTTGACGATCGCGATCACCATCGACGCGAGCACGCAGATGACGATCACGACCTGCATCCAGATCCAGAAGGCGGGCACGGCCCCCGATCCTAGTCACGCTCCGTTCACGACGGCGCGACCGGCCGGCCTATGATCGGTCGCGTGATCGGCTCGATCGTCGCGGGTACCGACGGATCCGACACCGCGGTGGAGGCGGTGCGCCAGGCGACCGAGCTGGCGCGCACGCTCGGAGCGAAGATCTACCTCGTCAGCGCCTACGAGCCGGTGCCTGAGAGCCGGCTGCGTGCCGAGCGCTTCCAGGTCCCGGAGGACCTGCAATGGATGATCAACCCGCGCGAGGACGTCGAGCGGACGCTCGAGCAGGGGGCGGAGGCGATGCGAGCCGCCGGCGTCGAGGTCGAGACCCTCGCCCGCGAGGGCGACCCGGCCGACGCGATCCTCGACGTCGCCGAGGAGAAGGGCGCCGACCTGATCGTGATCGGCAACAAGGGCATGACCGGCGCCAAGCGCTTCCTGCTCGGCTCAGTGCCGAACAAGGTCTCCCATCACGCCCCCTGCAGCGTGATGATCATCCGGACCTCCTAGCGCAGCGCGGCGGCGGCGTCGAGGATGCCGTAGCCGTAGCGCGGGTCCCAGCCCGGCAGCCCGACGTCACGCGCGGTCGACTCGAGGTGGCGCTCGACCTGCGCCGGGGAGGGGTCACGGCCGAGGCGGTTCGCGCCGATCACCAGCGCGGCGACCCCCGCGACGTGCGGCGCGGCCATCGAGGTGCCCTCGTAGCCGGGCGGCAGGCCGAAGCTGGCGACGCTGCCGCCGATCCGGAAGGTCTGCTGGTAGATGAAGCTCTCGCGCAGGTCGGGACGGCAGTTGAGGGCGTCGTACTCCGTGTCGGTGTTGTCGGCGTCGGCGCCGCCGCCCGGAGCGGCGAGGTCGACGTGGCTGCCGCTGTTCGAGTACTCGGCCTGACAGCCGCGGGCGGTCGTCGCGGCCACCGCGACCACGGTCTTGGCGCGCGCGGGGTAGGCGACCTGCGGGCTGCCCCGGTTGCCGGCCGCGGCGACGACCATCGTGCCGCGATCGCGGGCGTAGTGGAGGGCGGAGACGATGTCCGGGATCTGGGCGGAGCGGACCGCCGAGTCGAACTCGAGGCTGAGGTTGATGATGTCGGCGCCGTGGCTGGCCGCGTAGCGGATGCCGCGGGCGATCGCGATCGTGTCTCCCGCGCCCCTGGCGTCGAGCACGCGGATCGGCATGATCCGCGCGCGGTAGGCGATCCCCGCGGCGCCGAGGGCATTGCCCGTGCTCTGCGCGATCGTCCCGGCGACGTGGGTGCCGTGGCCGTTCTGGTCGTTGGGATGGCTGTCCTCGGCGACGAAGTCGTAGCCGCGGACGAACCGACGCAGGTCCGGGGCGCGCCGGAAGCGCCCGAAGCGCTGGTAGGCGACGCCCGTGTCGAGCACGGCGACGACGGCGCCACGGCCGCCCGGATGGCCCGCCCGGCGGGCGAGGCCCCAGGCCTCGGGCATGTTGATGCCGGTTGGGCCGCCGAGGTTCCACTGCAGCGGGAAGGCGGGGTCGTTGGGCGTGTAGTCGCTCGCGCGCGCGATGTAGTTCGGAACCGCGTAGGCGACGTCCTCGCGCTCGCTCAGGTCGTCGATCGCCTCGTGGACCGTCTCGCCCGCGTCGAGGCTGACCGCCTCGGAGCGGGCCTCGTCCTCGTAGCGGACGATCACCTCGCCCGGGACGTACGCGGGAGCGGCCGCGGCCGGGGATGCCGTGAAGGCGAGCGTGGCCAGTGTCGCCGTGAGGAGGGTGGCTCGAAGCATGGGTTACCGTCCGGCTGTCCAGTGTACGTATGCGACAACACCGGCACGGCAGGCAAGTTGTCATCGATCCATCGGTATCTGACGGGGCCGGCTTGAGGGCCTGCGTCACCGGCGCGACCGGCTTCGTCGGCGGCCATGTCACGCGCGAGCTGATCGAGCAGGGCCACGACGTGCGCGTGACCTATCGCGACCAGCGACGCCTCGCGCGGCTGGGCGGGCTCGAGCCGAAGCCGGTGCGGGCCGACATCCTCGACCGGGCGGCGATGCGGCGCGCCGTTCGCGGCTGCGAGGTCCTCTTCCACACGGCCGGCCTGGTGGCCTCGAAGCCGGTCGACCGCGTCTACGAGATCAACGCGCTCGCGCCGCGGATCGCGGTCGAGGCCGCGGCGGCCGAGGGCGTCGGGAGGGTGATCGTGACCTCGAGCGTGGCGGGGATCGGCCCGGTCGCGCCCGGGAAGGTCGGCAGCGAGGACGACCTCTACCGCGGCGGCGGGCTCGGCCTGACCTACCCCGACGCGAAGCACGAGGGCGAGATGGAGGCGTTCGCGGCGGGCGCGCGCCACGGCGTCGAGGTGATCGTGACGAACCCGGCGTATGTGCTCGGGGTTCCGGTCGATCGCTCGCAGCCCGGCGAGACCTCGACACGGATCATCGGCAACTACCTGCGCGGGCGGCTCCCGGCGGTCGTCGACGGGCAGACGACGATCGTCGACGTGCGCGACGTCGCCGAGGGGCACCTCGCGGTGGCCGAGCGCGGCAAGCCGGGCGAGCGCTACGTGCTCGGCGGCCACGATACGAGCTGGCCCGACCTGCTCGCGCGCGTCGGGGAGCTCGCGGGCGCGCGCCACCCGCTGATCGTGCTGCCGCCCGAGGTCGGTGGCTTCGCCCGCCGCGCCGAGGCGCTGCGGCTGCCGCTCGCGATCTCGGCGGAGGCGATGGTGCTGATGGCCCAGAACTGGCGCTACTCGTCGCGCAAGGCGCGACGCGACCTCGACTACCGCCCGCGCGCGCTCGACACGACCGTGCGCGACACGATCGACTGGTACCGGGAGCTGCTCGAAAGCGGCGTGCTCGACGGTGGCTCGCGCTCGCCGCTGTCGGTCTGGGCGTCGGGGCTGCGGCTTGCCGACCGCGCGGGCGCGCTGCGGCCGGTCGAGGCGCTCGCCCGGCGCGGCGGCCGCCGGCTGATCAGCCGCTGAGGAGGCCTGAGGCGATGCACTTCTTCCCGCGCGACGAGTACTTCATGCGCCTCGCCCTGCGCGAGGCCGAGCGGGCGCTCGAGCACGACGACGTGCCCGTCGGCTGCGTGATCGTGCTCGGCGGCGAGGTGATCGCGGCGACCCGCAACGAGCGTGAGCTGCGCGGCGACCCGACCGCCCACGCCGAGGTGCTCGCGCTGCGCGAGGCGTCGAAGCGGACCGGCGGCTGGCGGCTCGACGACTGCGTCCTCTACGTGACGCTCGAGCCGTGCGCGATGTGTGCCGGGGCAATCGTCCTCGCCCGGCCGCCGCGGGTCGTCTTCGGCGCGACCGACCCCAAGACCGGCGCTGCCGGCTCGGTCTTCGACGTCCTCGGCGAGCCGCGGCTCAACCACCGGCCGCAGGTCGCCGGCGGCCTGCTGGCCGCCGAGTCGGGCGACCTGCTGCGCACGTTCTTCGCCTCTCGCCGCTGAGTCCCCTCGCCGCCCGTTCCCCTGCTCGCGCGGCAACGTGTTCTAGGACAAGGACATGTACCGCACCCCGCAGGTTGCTCAAAGCCGATCTTCGGCGGTCGGCTCTCAGCTCGCATAGCCACGCGCGATTCGCGCGACTGAGGCGCCGTAGCCGCCGCCGAACAGCACGGCGTGGACGAGCAGCGGAAGCAGCTGCCAGAGCGACACCCGCCGCCCGTGCCCGTCGGCGAGGGGGGCGACCTCGGCGTAGGCGGCGAAGCAACGCTCGCCCGGACCGCCGAAGAGGCGCAGCATCGCCAGGTCGACCTCACGATGGCCGCCGTAGGCGGCCGGGTCGATCAGATGCGGCCGGCCGGCGGAGTCGGCGAGGACGTTGCCCGACCAGAGGTCGCCGTGCAGGCGCGCCGGCGGCTCGGACGGACCGGCCAGCTCCGGCAGCCGCTTGCAGACGCGTTCGATCAGCGCCTCGGTGCCGTCCGGCAGCGCACCGCATTCGGCCGCCCGTCTGGCCAACGGCCGCAGGCGGTGCTCGGCGTATAGCTCGGGCCACGAGTCGCTCGGGCCGTTCGGCAGCTCGATCGGACCGATCCGAAGCGGCTCCGGGCCGCCGAAGCAGGTCGCTCCGGCGGCGTGCAGCTGCGCAAGCCCACGGCCGAGCTCCTCCTCGCCGGCGGCGTCCAGCCGGCCTGCCTCGATCCACTCGAGCGCGAGGAAGCGTGGCTCATCAGCCCGCCCGTCGGCCACGGCGAGCACCGCCGGCACCGGGAGCGCGTCGGGCTCGCGTAGCCAGTCGAGGCCGGCGGCCTCGGTGGCGTATCCACCCGGCGGCGCGTCTGCCGCCGTCTTGACGAACGCTGCACGGCCGTCCTCGAGCTCGATCCGCCAGGCGTCATTGAGGTCGCCGCCGGATACCGCACGGCCGCCGCTGACCGCGCTCCCGAGCCTCGCGCCGACGGCCGCCGCGAGCGCGGGCGGAACCGTCACGCCGCCTCGGCGCGCACCTCGTCGAGCAGTCCCTCGCAGGCGCGCGTGACCACGTCGAGCACCTCCTCGAAGTGGTCCTGCCCCCCGTAGTACGGGTCGGGGACCTCGAGCTCGCCGCTGGCGACCGCCTCCGGGTCGTACTCGCGCAGCAGCCGCACGCGCTCGCGCGCCTCGTCGCTCGGCGCCAGCGCACGCAGGTCGTCGCGGTTCGCGCGGTCCATCGCGAGGATCAGGTCGAACGCCTCGAAGTCGGCCGCGGTGACCTGCCGGGCGCTGCCGCCGACCTCGATCCCGCGTTCGCGGGCGGCGCCCATCGCGCGTGCGTCGGGCGGCTGGCCGATGTGCCAGCTGCCGGTCCCGGCGCTGTCAATCTCGACGGCGTCCTCGAGGCCGTGCTCGCGGAGCAGGTGGCGCATCACGCCCTCGCCGGTCGGTGAGCGGCAGATGTTCCCGAGGCAGACGAACAGCAGGCGCATCGTGCGGTCGCCTCAGACGGTGGCGCGGTCCTCGGCGGCCTCGAGCACTCCGAGCAGCTCGCCGACGCGGCAGACGAGCAGGCGCTCCTCCTCGACCTCGATCCAGACCCCGGCCGAGGCCGGGAAGACGACGTGGTCGCCCGGCTTGACGGGCATCTGGACGCCGACCGACTCCCACCAGTCGAGCCCCTGACCGATAGCGAGGACGATCCCGTGCTGAGGCGGCGGCTCGTTCGTGCCGGGTGGGACGACGAGCCCTGAGCGGCGCACGCGATCCGGGTCGAGCTCCTTGATCACGACTCGGTCGAACAGCGGTCGCAGCTCCTGGCGCATGCCCGCAGGATACGAGGCTTCCCTATCGTCCTGCGACATGACCACCACCACGACGCCGGGCGCCGACGCCTACACGCTACCCCAGGAGTTCGAGGACTTCCGCGACACGATCCGCGACTTGGTGGCGGGCGAGGTCGCCCCGCGCGCCGCCGAGATCGACCAGACCGGCGAGTACCCGTGGGACGTCCGCAAGGCGTTCGCCGATCACGACCTGCTCGGGCTGCCGTTCCCGGAGGAGCTCGGCGGCACCGGCACCGGCACGCTGATGTTGAACATCGCGATCGAGGAGGTCGCCAAGGCGTGCGCGTCCTCGGCGCTGATCCTGATGCTCCAGGAGCTCGGCACGCTGCCGATCCAGCTGCACGGGACCGACGAGCAGAAGCGCCATTGGCTGCCGAAGTGCGCCTCGGGCGAGTGGACGCCAGCGTTCTGCCTGTCCGAGCCCGAGGCCGGGTCGGACCCGAGCGCGATGCGCACGACCGCCGTGCGCGACGGCGACGACTGGGTGATCAACGGCACCAAGAACTGGATCACGAACGCGACGGTGGCGGATTTCTACGTGGTCTTCGCCGTCACCGACCGCGAGGACCGGCGCTTCTCCGCCTTCGTCGTCGAGAAGGACCGCGACGGTTTCTCGGTGCCGAAGCTCGAGCACAAGCTCGGGATCAAGGGCTCGCCGACCGGCCAGCCCGTGCTCGAGGACGTCCGCGTGCCGGCCGACCACCTGATCGGCACCGAGGGGCGCGGGATGGCCGTGGCGCTGTCGACGCTCGAGCGCACCCGCCTCGGCGCCGGGGCGCAGGCCGTCGGCATCGCGCAGGGCGCGACCGACTACGCCGCCAACTACGCCAAGGAGCGCATCTCGTTCGGCAAGCCGATCTTCGACCACCAGGCGATCGCCTTCAAGCTCGCCGACATGGAGTGCAAGACCGCCGCCGCGCGCGAGCTGCTCTACAAGGCCTGCGCGATGGCCGACCGCAACGAGCGCGGCCTCGGCAAGTACTCCTCGATGGCGAAGCTGTTCGCCTCCGACGTCGCGATGGAGGTCACCGTCGAGGCCGTCCAGGTCCTCGGCGGCTACGGCTACGTCAACGAGTACCCCGTCGAGCGGATGATGCGCGACGCCAAGATCACGCAGATCTACGAGGGCACCAACGAGATCCAGCGGATGGTGATCTCGCGGGCGATGCGCTAGCCGCGAGGGCTGTCGCAGCCGCCGCCCTCCGCTAGCCTTGCAGCCCCCTAGCGGGCCCTGGAGAGGTGCCGGAGTGGTTGAACGGGGCGGTCTCGAAAACCGTTAAGGGCGGTAACGTCCTTCGAGGGTTCGAATCCCTCCCTCTCCGCTTCTGGAACGCGCCGCGACGTCAGTTCGAGCGAGCGCGGGTGCCGCTGGGCTTGCCGTTCGGAGCCCGGGTGCCACTGCCATTGCGCTTGCCGTTGGCGCTGCGGCTGCCGTTGCCGTTCCCGTTCCCGTTCCCGTTGCCCTTGCCGTTCGCGTAGACCGGGGCCTCGGGCGCGACGCGGTCGGCCCACTGCATCAGGCGGTCGACGTGCTCGGGGCCGAGGCCGGTGCGGGAGTCGACGCGGACGAGCAGGGTCGGCTCGGCGCGGTGGGCGGCCCAGCGCTCGTGGCGGGCGACGAAGTGGTCGTCGAGCCAGGCGGCGGGGCGGTCGTCGGCGTACTCGTCGACGCGCTTGATCTTCCACTTCGCCGAGCCGCGGCGGGCGTTGCGGCCGAAGGTGAGGGTGGGCAGCGCCTCCGAGAGACCGAGCAGCCTCAGCAGGCTCGTGTTCGCGTGCTGCTGCCAGCCGGTGGCCCAGACGATGTCGAAGCGTTTCGCAAGCTCGCGGACGAGCTCGCCGGCGCGGTCGGGCACGTAGGCCGAGCCGAGCGCCAGCTCGCGCACGCGGCCGGGTGGATGTCCCTCGCCGAAGGGGCTGAGCGCGATGACGCCGTCGACGTCGAGGAACAGCAGTGGGCGCTCGCCGGGATCGACTGCGGCCGTGCCGGCAGCAGCGGCCCGGCGATGCGAGGCGATCGCGAACGCTGCCAGCGGACCGAGCAGGGCGAGCAGGAAGAAGAGCAGCGTCTCGGTCGCGCCCTCGTCGCCGTCGCCGAGGTCGACGCCGGGGCCGCCCTCGCGCACGTCGGCGAGGACGTCGCCCGCGGGGGTGGACCCGTCGAGCGCCCTGTTGCCGTCGGGGTCGCTCGCGCCGGAGGCCCGATCGCCGGCGGAACCCTCGGAGTCGTCCGCGCCGCCGAGCGTGGCCGCGGTCGTGCCGCCGGCTCCACCGCCGCAGACGCCTCGCTCCCCGGCACTCACCAGGCGCTGCAGGGCAGACCTTTCCAGCCGCACTGCGCCTCGGAGCGAGGTGCCCAGCCGGCGTGCGACGACGCGTCGCGAGGCCGGCGTGCGGCCACCCAGTCCCGCGCGCAGGGTGAGCGCCCGCTGACCGCGGTCCGACAGCACGCCGAGGCAGTCCTGGTACTCGGCGATCGCGGTTCGCAGCTGACGCAGGCGCTCCTTGCGCAGCGGGGTGTCGAAGATCCGGCGGACGATCTTGCGGCGCTGCGCGGGCGGCAGCTGCGCCAGCTCGCGGCGGCTCGGCACCTGCGCCAAGCCCGGAGCGGCCTGCGTCAGCGCGGCGATTGGAACAGCTGCGGCAGCGGCCGGTCCGCCGCCTGCGGCTGTCGTGCCGCCACCGATGACGCTCGCGGGAGCGTCGCCGCGGCCAAGCAGCGAGCGGACCGTTCCGCCGGCGCCCCGGCCGGCGCGATCGACGGCACCTGGACCATCGACTCGCGGGATCGACGGCAGGCCGGGCACGGACGGGCCCGATCCGCGGTTCGGGCCGGATCCGCGGTTCGGATTCCCCGCGGAGGGCGACTTGCCCGGGAGAGCGGGCTTGCCGGGCACGGCGGGCTTGCCGGGCAGAGCGGGCTTTCCGGGCAGAGCGGGCTTGCCGGGCAGAGCGGGCTTGCCGGGGAGGACAGGCTTGCCGGCCGGTGGCTTCACCGGGGCGGGGTTGACCGGCGCGGGCTTCACGGGCGGCGGCTTCACCGGTACGGCCGGCGGCTTCACGGGGACCGCGGGCGGCTTCACCGGCACCGGCGGAGGCGAGACCTTCACCGGTGGTACGGGCGCGGGCGGCGGCGGGACGGGCACCGAGGGGGTGGTCACGGTCACAGACGGCACCTGTAGCTGGGCCGTCTGGACCAGCTGGAGGTTGAGGGCCTGAGCCTCGTTGTCGCTGGTGGTTGCGGCCGTCGCGACGGCGAGCACCGCCACCAAGGCCAGTCCGATCCGTCTGATTACCCCTCCGAGCCTGCCGTTCAATGCTCAACCCTCGTCTTTAGCGAGTCGACGATGCACAGGGTTCGTACCCGAACCTGCGCAAGAAAACTCCTTCAGAAGGGGTGTTCTGGTACCGAAAAAGGACGAGCAGGCGGGTTAACCCTGGTTTGTGGCCCCCGCTTGCTCCCATTTGGCATAGGCGTCCTCGACCGCCTGCTTTGCGGCGGCATGGCGCTCCGTGGACTGCTCGGAGCGCTCGGGCGTCGACCACGCCGCCGGTTCGGCGAGCTCGTCCTCGAGCGACTGCAGCGCCGTCTCGGCGCGCTCGACTTCGCGTTCGAGCGCCGCGAGCCGACGGCGTGCGTTCTTCGACATTCCCTTCCCGGGTTGGTCGCCGGCCCCGTTCGCGCGAGGTTTCTCGCCGGCCAGGGGCTTGCGATCGACCGCACGGGCCTGCCGCGCCCGCTGTCCGTCACGACGCCGGTCCGCCTCCTGCTCGATCTCCGCCAGCCGCCGCTCCTCGCGCACGCGCGCGTAGTCGGCCCAGCCGCCCTCGTAGGAGCGCAGCTCGCCCTCCTCGACGGCGATCGTCCGCGTGCCGACGGCGTCGAGCAGCGCGCGGTCGTGCGACACGAGCAGCACCGAGCCCTCGAAGCCGCGCAGCGCGTCCTCGAGCGCCTCGCGGCTGTCGACGTCGAGGTGGTTGGTCGGCTCGTCGAGGATCAGCAGGTTCGCGCCCGAGTTGACGAGGATCGCCAGCGACAGCCGCTGGCGCTCGCCGCCCGAGAGGCCCGCCAGCGGCTTCTCCGCCTCGTCGCCGGAGAACAGGAAGCGGCCTAGGAGGGCGCGCGCCTTGTTCGGCGTCAGGCCGGTCTCGCGCTGGGCGGCCTCGAGCGCCGTGCCCTGGTCGCCGAGCCACTCGGCGTGCTGGGAGAGGTAGCTGAGGTTGACGTTGTGGCCGGTACGCAGCTTGCCCTTGGGCAGCTCGCGCCGGCCGGCGAGCGTGTCGATCAGCGTCGTCTTGCCCGAGCCGTTGGCGCCGACGAGCGCCACGTGCTCGCCGCGCTCGAGCCACAGCTCGGCTGGGTCGATCAGCGGGCGGGCGGCGTCGCCGTCGCCGGGGATGTCGATCCGTCCGCCCTCGAGCTCGAACACCACCCGTCCCGAGCGCTCGGGGGCCGAGAACTGGAACGACAGCCCGGCGCCGTCGCGCGGGTCGCGCTCGACGCGCTCCATCTTGTCCAGGCGCTTGACGCGCGACTGCGCCTGGCGCGCCTTGCTCGCCTTGGCCCGGAAGCGCTCGACGAACCGCTCCATCCGCTCGATCTCGGCGGCCTGCTTGTCGATCGCGCGGCCGAGCGCGAGCTCGCGTGCCGCCTTCTCCTTGCGCCACGCGTGCCACGGCCCAGAGAAGAAGCGCGCCTTGCCGGCCTCGAGCTCGAGCACCGACGTCCCGACCGCCTCGAGGAACCAGCGGTCGTGGGCCACCAGCACGACCGCCGCGTCGAGCTCGGAGAGGTACTTCTCGAGCCACTCGAGCGAGTCGATGTCGAGGTGGTTGGTCGGCTCGTCGAGCAGCAGCAGGTCGGGCGCCCCCGCGAGCGCGCGCGCGAGCGACGCGCGCGTCAGCTCGCCGCCCGAGAACGTGTCGAGGCGGCGGTCGAGCTGCTCGTCGCGGAAGCCGAGCCCGTGCAGCGGCTCGAGCGCACGCCGGCGCCAGTCCCAGCCGCCGGCGTGCTCGAAGCGGTCCTGGGCGCGCGAGTAGCGGTTCAGCAGCGCCCCGTCGTCGGGGCGCTCGCCCATCTGCTGCTCAAGCGCTCCCAGCTCCTGCTCGAGCGCCGCCATGTCGCCGGCACCGGCCATCACGTAGTCGCGCACCGACAGCTCGCGCTCGCGCGGTGGGCGCTGATCGTGCAGCGTCACGCGCGCGCCCTTCTCGATGCTGAGGTCGCCGCCGTCGATCGAGGCCTGCCCGGCGAGCATCCGCAGCAGCGTCGTCTTGCCGCTGCCGTTGCGGCCCGACAGCGTCATCCGGTCGCCGCGCTCGAGCTTGAACGAGACGCCGCGCAGCAGCGGCGAGCCCGCCATGTCCTTGTCGAGGCCGGATGCGATCGCGATTGCCACGGCCGCGATGGTAGGCGAGGCCGCTAGCGGAGCGGGGCGAGCAGGGCGAGCTGGCGCGACTGGGCCAGCAGCGTGCCGTCGGCGAGGAACAGCTCGCCGTCCTCCTCCATCAGGCCCCCGACGGCCGCGCTGGTGAGGAAGCGGCCGAGGACCGGCTGGTCGGCGAGGCCCCCGGGCGGGAGGTCGGCACGAACGTGGATCGTCAGGTCGATCGTCGGTGCGATCGCGAGCGCAGTCAGCGGCTCGAGCGAGGGCGGCCACCAGCAGTCGGTCAGCAGCGCGACGTAGACGGCGTCGATCGGCCGTGGGTCGGGCAACTCGATCCAGCCGCCGGTCTCCACCGCCTCCCCCGGCGCGACCTCACGGCCGGAGAACGGCGTCCCGCCGATCCGCGGAGCGATCTTCACGCGATGGACGATCGAGGGCATCTCCTCGGTCGGGGCGATCCAGGCGTCGCTGTCGCGCCCGTATTCGTCGGGGCCCAGCCGCTCGGCATCGCGCGCCGGCGCCGGCGCGACCGCCGGCGGCGAGGGCGTCCACGTCGCCGCCGCGGGCAGGTCGCGGGTGGAGTAGGCGGCGAGCGCGGCGATGATCTCCTTGCCGTTCTGGCTGACCGTCGCCCGCACGGTCGAGAAGCGCTTGCCGGCGCGCACCGTCGCGACCTCGATCTCGACCTCGCCCGGACGCGCGGGACGCAGGTAGTGAGCGCTCAGCGTGCGCAGCTGGCGCTCGTCGGCCGGGGCGATGTGGGCCTGCATCGCGCGAGCGACGAGCGCGGCGAGGTAGCCGCCGTTGGGCCCCGGCGGGGCGCCCCAGCCGTCCTGCACCTCGGCGGCGTAGCGGTCGCCCGGGAGCGGCTCGATCGCGGTCGCGCGGTCGAACTCGGTCGCAGGCGCCTGGAGCTGGGAGTCCACGGAGCCGAGACGCTATCGACCCCGCTCTGCCGGCCGGCTCGTGCCGTCCCCTACGCTTGGACGGTGAGGGAGGGACTGCGATGAAGGACACAGTGCGTGCACCGCTGAGAGCCGCCGCGATCGCGGCCTTCGTCGTCGGCACTCTGCTCTTCCTGATCAACCCGCCCGAGCTGTCCGGCGCCGAGGACCTGGTCACGCTGCTGCTCGGGGCGATCGCGCTGGTCCTGTTCACGGCCTGGGGAACCGTCGTCCTGATGGGCGACGGACCGAGCGAGCCCGAGGTCGAGCGGATGGTCCAGCGCAGCGAGACGCTCGCCAAGCTGCCCGTGCCCGACGAGGCCCCGACCCCCTTCGACGAGCTGGTCGTCGACGCGATCGACGACCTGCCCGACGAGTTCCAGGAGGTCCTGCGCCACGTTCCCGTCGTCGTCTCCCACCACGGCCGCGAGTACCGCGCCTACGGCCACTACATGGGCGACACCGTCGCCCGCGAGTACTACCCCGACAAGATCGTCATCTACCAGGACACCCTCGTGCGCGACTTCGGCTACGACCCCGAGCTCCTCCGCGCCCAGGTCACCCGCACCCTCCGCCACGAGCTCGCCCACCACCTCGGCTGGGGCGAGCGCGGCGTCCGCGACCTGGGTCTCTAACGCTCCAAGACGGAGAGGGTGGGATTCGAACCCACGATACGGTTTCCCGCATACACGCTTTCCAAGCGTGCTCCTTAAGCCACTCGGACACCTCTCCAGGTGCTGGCGGCAAATCTAGAGCTTCGGCGGGAAGCCGGACGTGCCGGCGGCCGAGCGCCCGGCGGGGCGCTCGGCCGCGAGCCTCTAGTGGTCGGCGTTGCGGTCGCCGCGCTCGTCCCAATAGGGGTCGCGCGAGCCGGCCTTCGCGATGCCGCGGCTGATCAGGTAGCCGACGGTGAGGATCGTCACGTAGAGCCAGACCTTGTCGGCGGCGAAGAAGTCGGCGCCGCCCTCCTCGCCCTCGATCGAGTTGCCCGCGATCAGGAGGGCGACGAGGATGACCACGTAGGTCCACCACTCGCTGGTCTTGAAGAACGACTTCGTCTCGGTGCTGAGCCGGCGCGCGCCCCTGCCGAGGCGGCCAGCGGTCGCGCCCGTGCCGGTCCCCGTGACGTCGGTTCCGGTGGCACCCGTGGTCCTGTCTCGTGCTGCCATTGGCCTTAGCTCCTTTCTAGGGAAGTGAAGCCACGGCGATGCCCGAGGCAAGCCGCCTCAAACCGCGATGCCGTAACCGAGATCGGATGCGCTGTCGAATGTGGGCGGCCTGACGCCTAGGCGCCGGGAGTGACGAGCCGCACGTGCGAGCGGGCGAGCATGAGGACGGGGGCGGTCCAGCTGTCGCCACCGTCGAGTGGGGTCAGCTCCGCGTCCTCGATCGTGAAGAAGACGAGCTCCTCGCGGTTGATGTGGTCCGAGAGGCGGCTGCGGAAGCCCTCCGCCGGGAGCGTCATCGATCCGGTCACGCGGTAGCGATCGGTCTCGACGACGACCTTCTGCTTCTGCAGGTCCATGGGCGTCGATCCTATGCCAGGCGGCGCGAGTACGGTTCAGCGCATGAGCGTCGCGATCGGGATCTGCGCCGCCCTCGTGCGGGCGCAGTGGAGTCATTGGGACGATCTCGTCGCGCTGACCCCGCGCAGCTACGTCGCGGCCGTCCAGCTGGCGGGCGGGATGCCGCTCGTACTGCCTCCGGACGACGATGTCGCCGAGACGCCGGATCCGCTGCTCGACAAGATCGACGGCTTGATCCTCGCCGGCGGCGCCGACATCGATCCCAACTCCTACGGCGCGACTCCCCACGAGCGCACGGGCGACACGGTCCCGGAGCGCGACCGCTTCGAGCTGGCGCTCGCGCACGCCGCGCTCGAGCGCGGCATCCCGCTGCTCGGCATCTGCCGCGGTGGCCAGATGCTGAACGTCGCCTGCGGCGGCACGCTGCTCCAGCACCTGCCTGACGTCGTCGGCCACGACGGCCACCTCGAGACGCCCGGCATGTTCTCCACGCACGAGGTCGAGCTCGAGCCCGGGTCGCTCGCCGCGCGCGCCGCCGGCGCCGAGCGCGTGACCGTAATGTCGCATCACCACCAGGCGGTCGACGAGCTCGGCGAGGGCCTGCGGGTGACCGGCCGCTCGGTCCCCGACAGCGTCACCGAGGCGGTCGAGTCCGACGGGCACGACTTCGCGCTCGGTGTCCTCTGGCACCCCGAGGCCGACGAGCGCAGCGAGATCGTCGGCGCGCTGGTTGGCGCCGCACGCGCAGGGGTAGCATCGAGGTCATGACCGAGTCGGGGGCGCCCAAGCGCGACACGCCGGACAACAAGGACTTCGAGGGCGCGCCGCAGGAGTCCGAGCAGCAGCCCGAGGAGGCTCCGCCGGAGGTCACCGAGCCGGGCGGGCGCGACGAGAAGCGCGGCGACCGCGAGGGGGAGCGCTAGCAGCGCCGTGCGCGTCGGCGTCCTCACGGGGGGTGGCGACTGTCCGGGCCTGAACGCGGTGATCCGCGCGATCGTCCGGCGTGGGTCCCAGAACGGTGCCCACGAGGTCGTCGGCTTCCGCAACGGCTGGGCCGGGGCGATCGTCGGCAACACGGTCGACCTGACCGTCGAGTCGACCTCGGGCATCCTCCATCGCGGCGGCACGATCCTCGGCAGCTCGCGCACCAACCCCTACAAGGAGGACGGCGGCGCCGAGAAGATCGAGCAGACGCTCGAGCGGCTCGGCGTCGACGCGCTGATCCCGATCGGCGGCGAGGACACGCTCGGGGTCGCCCGCCGCCTGCACGAAGAGGAGCAAATCCCGATCGTCGGCGTGCCGAAGACGATCGACAACGACCTCGGCGGGACCGACTTCACGTTCGGTTTCCAGACCGCCGTGCAGATCGCGACCGACGCGATCGACCGCCTGCACACCACGGCCGAGTCCCACCACCGCGTGATGATCCTCGAGGTCATGGGCCGGCATGCCGGCTGGATCGCCACCTACAGCGGCATGGCCGGCGGCGCCGACGCGATCCTCGTCCCGGAGCGACCATTCGACGTCGGCGAGGTCTGCGCGAGCATCGAGCGCCGCCATGCGGCCGGCCGCGTGTTCTCGATCGTCGTCGTCGCCGAGGGCGCGACGCCGGCGGGCGGGATGGAGACCGGTGACGGCCAGCAGACCGACGAGTTCGGCCACGTCCGGCTCGGCGGGATCGCCGTCGCACTCGAGCGCGAGATCGAGCGGCGGACGGGGTTCGAGAGCCGGATGACGATTCTCGGCCACGTCCAGCGCGGCGGCACGCCGATCGCCTACGACCGCGTGCTCGCGACGCGCTTCGGAGTCGCCGCGATCGACGCGGTGTCGGATGGCGCGTTCGGCCAGATGGTCGGCCTGCACGCGAACGACATCGTCCGGGTCGGGCTCGACGAGGCGCTGCGCGAGCCGAAGCTGCTCGACCCGAGCCTCTACGAGACCGCGGAAGTCTTCTTCGGCTGAGATGGCTGACGCACGCCGCACGAAGATCGTCGCCACGATCGGCCCCGCGTCGGCGGACGCCGAGACGCTCGCGCGGCTCGTCGACGCGGGGATGGACGTCGCGCGACTCAACTTCGCGCACGGGACGCCGGAGAGTCAGGCCGCGACGGCCGAGCGCGTGCGCGAGGCCGCGGGGCGCGCGGGCAGGCCGGTCGCGATCCTGCAGGACCTGCCGGGGCCGAAGCTGCGGATCGGCCCGCTGCGCGGCGACATCGCCGAGCTGCGCACCGGCGAGACGCTGACGCTGATCTGCGGCGAGACGATCGAGGGCGACGCGACGCGCATGTCCGTCGCCTGGCGGGGACTGGTCGACGCCGTCGAGATCGACGACGAGATCTTCCTCGCCGACGGGTCGGTGCGGCTGTGCGTCGAGGCGATCCGCCCGGGCGACGCCGAGGTCGACGCGCGCGTGGACCTCGGTGGGACGGTCGCCTCGCGACAGGGCGTGAACGTCCCGGGCGAGCTGATCGCGCTGCCATCGCTGCCCGAGCGCGACGCCGAGCTGCTGGCGGTCGGCGAGTCGATCGGCGTCGACATGGTCGCGCTGTCGTTCGTCCGACGCCCCGAGGACGTCAGCAGCGTGCGCGGCCACACCGCCCTGCCGCTGATCGCGAAGATCGAGAAGCCGCAGGCGGTGCGCAACGCCGAGGCGATCGTCTGTGCCGCGGACTGCGTGATGGTCGCGCGCGGCGACCTCGGGATCGAGCTCGCGCTCGAGCAGGTGCCGCTCGTCCAGAAGAGCGTGATCTCGACCGCCGGCATGCACGCGCGGCCGGTGATCACCGCGACGCAGATGCTCGAGTCGATGGTGACGTCGTCGCGGCCCACGCGCGCGGAGGTGACCGACGTCGCGAACGCGATCCTCGACGGCACCGACGCGCTGATGCTCTCGCAGGAGACGGCCGTCGGCGCCTACCCGGTCGAGGCGGTCGAGATGATGGCCTCGATCGCCCGCGCCACCGAGCCGGCGGCGCCGCATGCGACCTGGAACGAGCACCGCGTTCGGCGCGACGAGCGCGACCCCGCCTACACCGTCGCCTACAACGCCTGCGCGGCCGTTCGCCAGCTCAACCTCGCCGCGATCGTCTGCCCGACGCTGTCAGGCCGCTCGGCGCGGCTGATCTCGGCGCACCGGCCCGAGGTCCCCGTCTATGCGCTCTCGCCGAGCGAGGAGGTCGTCCGCCGCTGCAGCCTGATGTGGGGCGTGCAGGCGGCCGACATGCCGCGCCGCGAGACGACCGAGGAGCTGATGGCGGACGCGCTCGTGCGTGCGCGCGAGCTGGGCTGGCTCGAGTCGGGCCAGCGCGTGGCCGTCACGGCCGGGCTGCCGAGTGGCAGCCCGGGCACGACGAGCCTGCTGCAGATCCAGGAGATCTAGAGCGCTTCGCGCGCTGCGGCCGTCGAGCGTCTAAGAGCGCTTCGCGCGACTGCCGCCGGTCGAGCGCCGCGACGAGCCCGTGGCTTTCGATCCAGACTTCGCCTTCGCGCGCGAGCTGGTCGACTTCGACGCTGAGGATGCCGACCGACTCGCGGCCGCCGCCCGCGTCGCGGGCGTCCGCCGAGTCGTGGATCCCTTGGCACCGCCCGAACCGCGCGAGCCGCTCGAGCGTGATGAAGCCGCTCTCGATCGTGACGACGCCGAGTTGGATCGCGACGACGACGCCGAACGCGACGACCGCGCCTTGCTCGCGCCGCCGTTGCGCTGCGATGCCGGGATCTCGTCGCGCACGACCTCGCGCGTGAGCGTCTGGATCGTCTTCTCGAGGAACTTCGCCATCCGCTCCTCCTGGCGCCGGAACTCGCGCGCGAGCTTGGCGGTGTCGCGGTCGCCGAGCGCGTCGGCGAGCGTCTCGATCGCGTTGTAGTTCGCGATCTCCTCGGCCTCGTTCCAGAACTCCGTCTTGGCGTTCTTGAGCATCTTCTCGGCCTCGCCCGTACCGCGCACGGCGTGCAGCGGGCCCTTCGCCATCGCCATCGCCTTCTGCGCCGCGCCCTGCGCCGCACCGGCCACCTGACCGACGGCGTCCGGGCCGGGGAGGTCGACCTTCTCCGCCTTGCCGCCGAGCTGCTTGATCCGCCGCTCGAGGCCCCTGGCCTGCGCCTTGGTCTCCTTGAGGTGGTCCTTGAGGCGCTTCTTGTAGGAGTCGCGCGTGGTGAGCGAGATGTGCGCCTCCAGCGCCGTCACCAGCTCCTGCTCCTTGCCGTACGCCTCGTTCAGGTACTGGATCAACTTCGCCTCGCGGGCCTGCACCTCGGCCAATTGAATCGCCCCTCTCGTACTAGTCGACAGTCAGGTCCGTGTGGCCCGTACCCACAGGAAAGGTTCCGAACCATCGGCCGGCCTGCCGGCGACGCTCGTCGGCGCCGATTCGCCGTCGGGCGGACCTCGCTCAGAAGTCGCCGGCGCGCTCGCGCACGCCGTCGAGCACCGCGACGAGGGTCTCGAGGTCGTCGCGGTCGGCGCCCTCGAGCGCGAAGCCGGCGGCGTGCATCGCGTCGGTTGCGGCGGCGGCGGCGCGGCGTCCGGAGTCGGTGATCTCGGCGAGCACGGCGCGCCGGTCATCGGCGTGGGGGATGCGGCGCACGTAGCCCGAGCGCTCGAGCTGATCGACGATGTTCGTGACGCTCGTGCGGTGGACCTGGAGCCGCTCGCCGACCTTGCCGAGCGGCATCGAGCCGCGGCTCGCGAACGCGAGCAGCATCAGTGCCTCGTAGCGCGGGAAGGTCAGGTCGAGCGGCTTCAGCAGCGCATTGAGCTCGGCCATCAGCAGCTGCTGCACACGCATGATCGACGTGACGGCGGCCATCGGCAGCGCAGGCTCTGGACCCCAGCGCTGCTCCCACTGGCGCCGCGCCTCGGCGACGAGGTCGAGTTGTCGCGGGCTGTCGAGTGCGGTTGCCATGCGGACGTCGCCGCCCCTCAGAAGACCGGCGTCTCGCGGTACTTGCCGAAGACCTCTTGGAGCGCGCCGACGATCTCGCCCTCGCTCGCGCTCACGCGCGCGACCTCGATCAGGTGCGGCATCAGGTTCTCCTCCTCCGATGCGGCCGCCTCGCGCAGCCGCGCGAGCGCCGCCTCGACCGCGCCGTCGTCGCGCTTCGCCCTGACGGTCTCCAACCGCGTGAGCTGCTTGCGCTCGAGCGCTTCGTCGATGCGCAGGATCTCCATCGGCAGCTCGTCGTCGTTGCGGTGGCTGTTGACGCCGACGACCGGGCGCCGGCCTGAGTCGATCTCGTGCTGGAGGACGTAGGCGGCGTCGGCGATCTCGCGCTGCGGGAAGCCGGTGCGCACCGCCTCGACCATCCCGCCGAGCTCGTCGATGCGGCGGAAGTAGCGCCGCGCGGTCTGCTCGAGCCGGTCGGTCAGCGCCTCGACGAAGTACGAGCCGCCGAGCGGGTCGGCGGTGTTCGTCACGCCGGTCTCGCTGGCGATGATCTGCTGCGTGCGCAGCGCGACGCGGACCGCCTCCTCGGTCGGTAGCGCGAGCGCCTCGTCGTAGGAGTTGGTGTGCAGCGACTGCGCGCCGCCGAGCACCGCGGCGAGCGCCTCGACGCCGGTGCGGACGACGTTGTTCAGCGGCTGCTGCGCCGTCAGCGACACGCCTGCGGTCTGCGCGTGGAAGCGCATCAGCAGCGAGCGCTCGTCCTTGGCGCCGTAGGTGTCGCGCATCTCGGTCGCCCAGATGCGGCGCGCCGCGCGGTACTTGGCGATCTCCTCGAAGAAGTCGATCTGCGCGTTGAAGAAGAAGCTCAGGCGGGGGGCGAAGGCGTCGACGTCGACGCCGCGCTCGATCGCTCGCTCGACGTAGGTGAAGCCGTTCTTGAGCGTGAACGCTAGCTCCTGCGCGGCCGTCGATCCGGCCTCGCGGATGTGGTAGCCGGAGATCGAGATCGGATGCCAGCGCGGCATCTCGGCGGTGCACCACTCGATCATGTCGGTGACGAGCCGCATCGCCGGCTCGACCGGGAAGCACCACTCCTTCTGGGCGATGTACTCCTTGAGGATGTCGGTCTGGATCGTGCCCGCGAGCGCGTCGCGGCCGACGCCCTGGCGCTCGGCGGCGACGACGAAGAAGGCGAGCATGATCGCCGCGGGCGCGTTGACGGTCATCGACACCGACACGTCGGCGAGCGGGATGCCAGAGAAGAGCGTCTCCATGTCCTCGGTCGTGTCGATCGCGACGCCCTCGCGGCCGACCTCGCCGAGGCTGAGCGCGGCGTCGGAGTCGTGGCCCATCAGGCTCGGCATGTCGAAGGCCGTCGAGAGGCCGGTCTGGCCATGGTCGAGCAGGTAGCGGAAGCGCTCGTTGGTCTCCTCCGCCGTGCCGAAGCCTGCGAACTGGCGCATCGTCCACAGCCGGCCGCGGTACATGCTCGGGTACACGCCGCGGGTGAACGGATACTCGCCCGGGAGTCCGATCGCGGCGGCTGGATCGGCCGGCAGGTCGTCCGCGGTGTAGAGCGGGCGGACGGTCTCGCCCGACAGCGTCGTAAAGGACGACTTGCGTTGCGGCGTCGCGTCGAAGCGCTCGGCGTACCAGCGCTCCGCGTCGGTGACCTGCCCGCGCTCGCGCGGCTCTGTGGCCATGGAGCGATTGTAAGCGGGCGGCGGCCGCGCCTTCACCGGTCGGTCGGGCGGACCGGCTCGGCTCAGCCGCGGGCGGCCTCGCCCAGCAGCGCCCGCGCGATCACCAGGCGCTGGATCTCGCTCGTGCCCTCGTAGATCTCGGTGACCTTGGCGTCGCGGTAGTAGCGCTCCGCGGGGAACTCCTTGGTGTAGCCGTAGCCCCCGAGGACCTGGATCGCCTCGCCGGTCTGGCGCCGGGCGACGGCGCTCGCGAACAGCTTGGCCTGCGCGCCCTCGACCGTGTGCGGGTGGCCCGCCTGCTTCAGGCGGGCGGCGCGCCAGGTCAGCGCGCGGGCCGCCTCCACCTCCGTCTGCATGTCCGCGAGCTTCTGCTGGATCGCGCCGAGCCGGGCGATCGGGCCGCCGAACGCGGTCCGCTCCTTGGCGTAGCCCGCGGCGAGGTCGAGCGCCGCCTGGGCGATCCCGACGGCCTGCGCGGCGATCCCGATGCGGCCGCCGTCAAGCGTGCGCAGGGCGGTCGCCATGCCCTTGCCAGCCTCCCCCAGCCGCTCGGCCGGCGTGTTCTCGAACGCGAGGTCGGCCGTGGAGGAGGAGTTGAGCCCGAGCTTCTCCTCCTCGCGCGTGACCGCGAAGCCCTCCGCGCCGGCCCGGACGACGAACGCGCTCACCCGCTCGCCCTCGCGGGCGAAGACGAGGAACGTGGAGGCGTACGAGCCGTTGGTGATCCACTGCTTGGCGCCGGAGATCCGGCCGTCGGCGTAGCGGGTGCGCATCGCGCTCGCGTCGGAGCCGGAGCCGGCCTCGGTCAGCGCGAACGCGCCGATCTCCTCGCCGGAGGCGAGCGCGGGGACGTGCTCGGAGCCGTGGTCGAGCAGCGGTAGCGTGCATGCGCTGGTGTGCACGGCGACCGTGACGCCGACACCCGCGTCGGCGCGC
>DASQKV010000035.1:0-43850 GCA_035630335.1 Thermoleophilaceae bacterium
CCGGTGGCCAGCGGGAGGAAGAGCACGATGGAGAGGTGGATGGTCACGTGCTCGAGATCAGGAAGTAGAGGGCGAGGCCGCCGAGCCCGGCGAGCAGCGTGAGGGCGTAGACGCGCACGTAGCCGGTCTGCGCCGCGCGCGCGATCGACGTGCCGGCGCGCACGATGCCCGTGGCGCCGCCGACGATCGTGTCCTGCACGAACTCGGTCTCGATCACGCGCCTGCCGAAGTCGCCGGCGGCGCCGATGGGCCGCACGATGAGCCGGTCGAAGAGCTCGTCGAAGTACCACTTGTTGACGAGGAAGCGGTGCACCCCGGCGAAGCGCTCGCGCACCGTGCCGGCAAGGCCGGGGCGGCGCACGTACACGTGGTAGGCGGCGGCGATGCCGGCGAGGCTCAGGAGCCCGCCGCCAAACAGCCCGATCCACTCGGCGCTGTCGCTGGGCACCTGGTCGTGGAAGCGCGACTCCTCGAAGGTCGGCTCGAGGAAGTGCTCCACCGTGTCGGTCAGGCCCGGGACCCCGAGAGCGCCGGCCACGATCGCCAGCAGCGCCAGCGGTCCCATCGCGGCCCGCATCGGAGCCGAGCGCTCGGCCACGTGGTGCTCGGGACCGGGGAAGCCCACGTCGGTGTCCTCCTTCTCACCGGTGAGCGGGTTCTCCGGATCGTGGTGCGCCAGCCCGCCCGCCTCCATCTCGCGCGCCTCGGGCACCGGCTCGCCCCAGAAGACGCGGAACACGAGCCGGAAGGCGTAGAAGGCCGTGAGCCCGGCGGCGAGGTAGCCGAACGCGCCGAGCACGATGTAGAGGCCGCCGCGATCCAGCGTGAAGGCGAGGATCTCGTCCTTCGAGAAGAAGCCGGACATCAGCGGGAAGCCCGCGAGCGCGAGCGCACCGATTGTGAACGTGATGAACGTGAACGGCATGGCGCGCCGGAAGCCGCCCATCCGGTCCATGTCCTGGATGCCCGCCATCGCGCCGATCACCGAGCCGGCGCCCATGAAGAGGAGCGCCTTGAAGAACGCGTGCGTCATCAGGTGGAAGAGGCCGGCGCCGTAGGCCGCCACCGACACGCCGAGCACCATGTAGCCGATCTGCGAGATCGTGGAGTACGCGATCACGCGTTTGAGGTCGGTCACGGTGACCGCCACCGTGGCGGCGAACACGAGCGTGGCGGTGCCGATGATCGCGCTCACGTCCGCCGCCGTGGGCGCCAGCTCGAAGAGCGGGTACATGCGTGCGATCAGGTACACGCCGGCGGTGACCATCGTCGCGGCGTGGATCAGGGCGGACACGGGGGTCGGGCCCTCCATGGCGTCCGGCAGCCAGGTGTGGAGCGGGAGCTGCGCGGACTTGGCGAAGGCGCCCACGAGGATCAGGAGGCACGCGGCCACGAGCGTCCCGTCGTTCTGCGTGAACGTCTCGCCCACCCCCTCGAAGATGTGGAGGTAGTCGAGCGAGCCGGTGCGGTCGAACAGCAGGAAGGCGGCGACCACCAGCGCCACGTCGCCGAGCACGTTGATCACGAACGCCTTGATGCCGGCCGCGGTGGCGGTGTCGCGCCGGTACCAGAACGAGATCAGCAGGTAGGAGGCGGCGCCCACGAAGGCCCACCCGACGATCAGCAGGAAGAAGTTCGCCGCCAGGACCAGCAGCAGCATCGAGAAGACGAAGAAGTTGAGGTAGGCGAAGAAGCGCGTGTAGCCGCGGTCCGACTCCATGTAGGCGACCGAGTAGACGTGGATCAGGAACGAGACGCCGGAGACGACCAGGCACATCAGCACCGACAGCGGGTCGACGAGAATCGCCATGTCGGCCTCGAAGCCGGCGGTCGACGCGTACGTGTAGGCGCTGTCGACGAGCGAGCGCGACTCCTCCGGCCGGTCGAGCAGCGCGAGCAGCATCGCGACCGCCGAGGCGAACGACAGCCCGATCGCCGCGCTGCCGATGAAGCCGGGCAGCCGCCCGGGCAGCACACGCCAGCCGAACGTGATGATCAGCGTTCCTGCGAGCGGGAGCAGCAGGACCGCCCAGCCCCAATCCGTGACGCTCATCCGCGGAGCTCGCTCATCCGGTCGACGTCGATCGGCAGCCGGCGGCGGTACATCGCCACGATGATGCCCAGGCCGATCACGACCTCACAGGCGGCGACGACCATCACGATCAGGGCGAACACCTGGCCCTCGTGGTTGCCGACCATGCGCGAGAACGCGATCAGCGCGAGGTTGCCGGCGTTCAGCATCAGCTCGAGGCAGAGCAGCACGACGAGCGGGCTCCGGCGAGTCATCACGCCGGCCGCGCCGATGCAGAAGATGAACGCCGACAGAACGACGAACCAGGCGACGTCCATTAGCCCGCCGCCTCCTTCTGGGTGCCGACGTCGCTGCGGACGAGGTCCGCGACAGAGATCGCGTCGGCCGGCTCCTCGAGGCCGCGCCGCTTGCGGGCGAGCACGACCGCGCCGACGGCGGCGATCAGCAGCAGGAACGACGCCGCCTCGAACGGCAGCAGGAACTTCGTCAGCAGCAGCTCGCCGATCGCGCCCGGCGAGCCGAAGCCGGCGCCGACGTCGGCGCCGCGGCTGTCGAGCGTCGACAGCGACGAGCCGATGACGGCGATCGCGAGCTCGACCAGCAGCACGGCGGCGAACAGCGGCCCGAAGGCTCCGAGCAGGCCTTTGGCCTCCGGTCGCAGCTCCTCCTCGCTGCCGCCGACGTAGGCGACCACGAAGACGTAGAGCACCATCACGGCGCCGGCGTAGACGACGACCTGGGCCGCCGCGAGGAACGCCGCGGTCAGCAGCAGGAACAGGATCGCCAGCGAGATCAGGTGCCCGACGAGCGCGAGCACGCTGTAGAACGGGTTGCGCAGCACGACGACGCCGACCGCGCCGCCGATCGCCCCGAAGCCGGCGACGAAGAACAGGAGCTGCTCGAAGAACAAGGGCCCCCTACTCCCCCTCGCGCCGCAGCGGCGTCCGCTCGATCGGCTCGGCGAGCAGCATCTCCTTGGTGAAGATCAGGTCCGAGCGCTCGTAGTCGGCGAGCTCGTAGTCGTTGCCCATCGTGATCGCGTCGAACGGGCACGCGATCTCGCAGTAGCCGCAAAAGATGCAGCGCGACATGTTGATCTCGTAGACGGCCGCGTAGCGCTCGCCGCCGGACACCTGGTTGTCGGGCGTGTTCTCGGCCGCCACGACGCGGATGCACTCGGCGGGGCAGGCGGCCACGCAGAGCGAGCAGCCGACGCACTTCTCGAGGCCGGTGTCCTCGAAGCGCTGCAGCTTGTGGCGGCCGCGGAAGCGCGGATAGACCGGCGTCTTCTCCTCCGGGTACTCGACGGTGACCGGCTTCTCGGCCACCCGCCCGAGCGTCGTGCGCAGCCCGCGCAGCGTCGCGCCGAAGGTGCGGTAGGCGCCGCCGAGCCCGCCGGGCTCGGGTCCGCGTTGGACCGCGATGACGTCGTCTGAGAGGTCGTGGTTGCTCATAGTCAGGTCACACCACCAGGACGATCGCGGTCACGAGGGCGTTCAACGTCGCCAGCGGCAGCAGCACCTTCCAGCCGAAGGACATCAGCTGGTCGTAGCGCAGGCGCGGAAGGGTCGCACGGATCCAGATGAAGAGGATCACGAACGCGAACATCTTCAGGATCACCCACAGCGGCGCGAGCGCCTCCGGGCCCGGCCCGTGCCAACCGCCGAGGAAGCAGGCCGTCGCGACGCCGCTGATGATGATCACCTCGATGTACTCGGCCATGAAGAACGAGCCGAAGCGCATCCCGCCGTACTCGGTGTTGTAGCCCGCGACGATCTCGGCGTCGGCCTCCGGCAGGTCGAACGGCGCGCGCGCCGTCTCGGCGAAGCCGGCGACCATGAAGATCAGGAAGCCCGCGAACTGCGGCACGACGAACCAGATCCCACGCTCGCCCGAGCCCTGCGCCTCGACGATGTCGACGAACGACAGCGAGCCGGCCATCATCGCGACGCCGACCAGCGACAGCCCGATCGCGACCTCGTAGGAGATCAGCTGCGCCGCCGAGCGCATCGCCCCGAGGAACGAGTACTTCGACCCCGACGCCCAGCCGCCGAGCATCAGCCCGTAGAACGCGATCGATCCGAACGCGAAGAAGTACAGGAGGCCGATCGGGACGTCGATCCCGTAGAGGCCGAGGTCGCCGCCCCAGGCGCCCTGCGGGCCGAACGGGATGATCGCGAGCGTCGCGACGGCCGTCGTGATCGAGATCACCGGCGCGATCGCCATCATCCACGGCACCGCGGTCTCGGGCGTGAAGCGCTCCTTCGACAGCAGCTTGAGCACGTCGGCGAGCGGCTGCATCAGGCCGCGGAAGCCGACCCGGTTCGGCCCATAGCGCGACTGGAAGCGCCCGAGCAGCTTGCGCTCGAGCAGCAGGATCAGCGGCACGACCTGCAGGATGAAGGCGAAGATCACGATCGCCTTGAGGATCTGGACGAGCGCCGTCTCGACGACGGGGGCGTCCGCGGCCATTAGCCCGGTCATGCGTGGCGCACCTCGATGACGGGCGCGCGGATGTCGCGCAGCTTGCTCATGCCGGACGAACCTCGACGACGCGCGGCACGCCGTTGGTTAGGGCATTCGCGCCGTCCTCGCCGATCCCGTCGAGTAGGAAGACGCTGCCGGGCTGGACGGCCTGGCGCAACGCGGCGGTGGCTCGCACCGAGCGCTCGCCGGCGACGACCTCGACCTCGTCTCCGGCGGCGATCCCGAGCCGCCGCGCGTCCTCGGGCGAGAGCTCGGCGCGCTGGCGCGGGATCAGGAAGCGAAGCGATGGCGAGTGGTCGACGGCGGACGACGCGAACAGCGCCGGCACGGCGCCGAGGCGGAGCCCGGCGGGCAGGTCGGGCGGCGTCTCGAGCTGACGCTCGGAGAGCTCGGCCACGGGTAGGGCGGAGACGTTCTCGCGGTCCTGCCAGCGGACGCCGCGGCCGCCGATCTGCTCGAGCGTGATGCCCGCGTAGAAGGGAACCGCGGAGGCGACGAGGTCGGTGACCATCGGCGCGCTGAGGACGTCGAGTCCGGCGCCCGCACGCCGGCAGAGCTCGGCCAGCACCTGCCAGCCGGGGCGCACCTCGCCGAGGTGGACGATCGCTTGGCGGATGCGCTGCAGCCGGCCGTCGGGATGGGTGAGCGTGCCCTCCTTCTCGGCGTTGCACTCGGCGGGGAAGACGACGCTCGCGTGCTGCTCGAGCCCCGGCGTCAGGAAGTCCGCGAACGCGACGACGGCATCGGCGCGATCGAGCGCGCGGTCCCACGTGGTGCGGTCGGGCAGCTCGCGCAGCGGGTCGAGATCGAACAGCAGCAGCGTGGAGAGGTCGCCGCCGGCGAGCGCGCGCCCGATCTCGGCGGCGGGCACGCCGGGCGTGGCGGCGTCGGCGAGGCCGGGAGCGAATCCGGCCGCCGCGCCGACCTCGCGCAGGCCGCGCCCGTTCGCGCCGGCCGGAATCTCGATCAGCCCGGACTCCGGCCGCTCATCCAGCTTCAGCACGCCGGCGACCGCCAGCAGCGCGTCGAGCGCCTGCGCGCCGCGGCCGCCCTGGAGCGTCCGGCCGCCCCAGAGCACGACGACGTCGCCCGCCTCGGCGAGCACCGCGGCCGCGGCCTGAACCGCGGCCTCGTCGGCACCGGCCTGCTCCGCCAGCCCCGCCAGCTCGCGAACCTCGATGAGCGGCGAGTCGAGCGCCGATGCCAACGCCGCGAGCGCCGCCTCCGCGGCTCCCGGCGCGAAGCGCACGATCGGATCTCCCGCAGCGGCGCCGGCCTCGCCCAGGGCGCTCGACTGGCTGCCGTCCGCACCCAGGCCGACCCCCGGCTCGTCGAGCGCGCTCGGGCGGCTGGTCAGCGTCACGACGCGCGCGCCGTTGCGGCGCCGCGCCTTGCGCACGCGCAGGTCGAGCACCGGCGCCTCGTCGACCGGCTCGACCTCGATCACGAGCACGGCGTCGGCGTGGTCGATGTCCGACACGCGCGCGCTCAGCTCGGGCCGCGCGAGCACTCGCGCCTGCTCTGGCGCCACGACCCCGGCGCTCGGCGCGTCGACGTGCGGCGAGCCGAGCCCCTTGCGCAGCAGGTGCTGGAGGAGGAAGCCCTCCTCGTTGGTCGTCTGCCCGCCCGCGAGCGCGGCGGTGCGCTCGCCGCTCCTGGCGAGAGCCTTCGCCGCCTCGTCGAGCGCGCGCTCCCACGACACCTCGCGCAGGAAGCCCCCGTCGCGCACCATCGGCGCCAGCACCCGCTCGGGCGAGTGGAACGACTCGTAGCCGAAGCGGCCCTTGTCGCAGATCCAGCCGTCGTCGACCTCGTCGTTGTCGCGCGCGAGCACGCGCAGCACCTTGTCGTCGTCGCGGACCGTGTAGCGGACGTTGCACTGCGCGGCGCAGCCGCTGCAGACGGACCCGGCCTCCTGCACGTCCCACGGGCGCGCGCGAAAGCGGTAGGCGGTCGAGGTAAGCGCGCCGACCGGGCAGAGCTCGATGACGTTGCCGCTGAAGGGCGCGACGTATGGGCGGCCGTCGTGGGTGCCGACGTAGGTGTGGTCGCCGCGCTCGAGGAAGACGAGCTGGTAGTCCTCGGCGATCTCCTGCGAGAAGCGCACGCAGCGGTAGCAGAGGATGCAGCGCTCGCGGTCGATCGCGACGAGCGGCGAGACCTCGAGCGGCTTCTTGAAGTGGCGCTTGGGCTCGATCATCCGCGAGCGGCCCGGGCCCCAGCCGTAGGAGATGTCCTGCAGTGGGCACTCGCCGCCCTTGTCGCAGACCGGGCAGTCGAGCGGGTGGTTGACGAGCAGGAACTCGACGACCGCGTTCTGCGCCTCCTTGACCCGCTCGGTCGTCGTGTGGACGACCATGCCGTCCTTGATCGGCGTCGAGCACGACGTCTGCAGCTTCGGGATCCCCTCGATCTCGACCAGGCACATCCGGCAGGCGCCGACCGGCGGGCCGAGCTTCGGCTCGTAGCAGAAGTAGGGGATCTCGACGTCGCCCTGCTTGGCCGCGTCGACGAGCATCGTGCCCTCGGCGGCGGTCACCTCCCGACCGTCGATCTCGAAGGTCACGTCCCTGAGCTCGGGGCGCGCCATCAGCCGACCCCCGGCCCGGACTCGTAGCTCGCCGCAAGCCCGGCGGCGCTCACCGGCGCGGCGATCGCCTCGCGGTCGGCGCGGTCGCGCGCGGCCTCGATGTGGGCCTCGAACTCCGGCCGGAAGTGGCGAATCATCGAGCCGATCGGCATCGCCATCGAGTCGCCGAGCACGCAGAGGCAGTTGCCGATGATGTTCTCCTGGACGTCGGCGACGATCGCGATGTCCATCGGCGTCGCCTCGCCGCGGTCGAGCCGCTGGAGCATCTTCACCGTCCAGTTCGTCCCCTCGCGGCACGGGACGCACTTGCCGCACGACTCGTGGCGGTAGAACTCGGCCAGCCGCAGCGCGAGGCCGACGATCGGGATCGAGTCGTCGACGACGATGATCGCCCCCGAGCCGAGCATCGAGCCCGCCTCGGCCATCGACTCGAAGGTGTACGGGCGGTCGAGGTCCTCGGGCAGCAGCACCGGCGCCGACGAGCCGCCCGGGAACCAGCACTTGATCTCGCGGCCGGGCAGCGGGCCGCCAGCGAGGCCGTAGACGATCTCGCGCGCGGTGATGCCGAGCTCGATCTCGTAGTTGCCGGGCCGCTGGACGTTGCCGGACACCGAAACGAGCTTGGTGCCGGTCGAGTTGCCCTCGCCGTACTGGCGGTACCAGTCGGCGCCCTTCTCGATGATGACCGGCGCGTTGCAGAGCGTCTCGACGTTGTTGATCAGCGTCGGCCCCTGGTAGAGGCCCTGGTTGGCCGGGAACGGCGGCTTCAGGCGCGGGTTGCCGCGCTTGCCCTCGAGCGCGTCGAGCAGCGCCGACTCCTCGCCGCAGATGTAGGCGCCCTCGCCGCGGTGGACGACCAGCTCGAGCCCGGTCTCCGAGCCGAAGATCCGCTCGCCGAGGTAGCCCTTGGCGTAGGCCTCCGCGACGGCCGCGTCGAGGATGTCTGCCTGCAGCGAGTACTCGCCACGGATGAAGATGAACGCGCGGTTGGCGCCGGCGGCGACAGCGCCGATGATGATCCCCTCGACCAGCAGGTGCGGGTTGCGCTGCATCAGCAGCCGATCCTTGAAGGTGCCGGGCTCGGACTCGTCGGCGTTGCAGCAGAGGAACTTGTCCATCGAGCCCTTCGGGATGAAGCTCGCCTTCTTGCCCATCGAGAAGCCGGCGCCGCCGCGGCCGCGCAGGCCCGAGGACTCGAGCTGCTCGAGCACCTCGTCCTGGGACATCTCGAGCAGCGCCTTGCGCGCCGAGCGGTAGCCGCCCTGCTCCTCGTAGACGTCGATCCGGTGCAGGTTCGGCGTGTCGAAGTTGGCCGTGAGGACCTTTGTCTCCAGCGTCTCGCTCACGGCGGTGTCGGCTCCTGACGCGTCGGCGGCCCGTCGGGAGCGGCGGGCGGGTTCGCGCCGCGCTCGTCCCACGGCAGCTTGAAGGCCGGGTCCGGCAGGCCGCGGCCGGGCAGCGGCTCGCGGCCCTGCTTCAGCTGCGCGACCAGCTCCTCCGCGTCGTCGAGGTCGAGCGGGCCGACGTAGCGGCCGTCGATCGAGGCCATCGGCGCCATGTCGCAGGCGCCGAGGCACTCGAACTCGCGGATGTCGAAGTCCTCGAGCCCCTGGGCGTCGGCCTGGTCGACGATCGCCTCGTGGACCGCCTTCGCGTTGCGCAAATGACAGGCGACGCTCGTGCAGACGTAGACGTAGCGCCGGCCGCGCGGCTCGGTGCGGAGCATGTCGTAGAAGGTCGCCACGGCGGAGAGGTAGCCGGGGGTGACGCGCATCACGGCGGCGACCTGGCCGATCGCCTCCGGCGAGCACCAGCCGTGCAGCTGCTGGGCCGCGTCGAGCGCCGGCAGCGCCGCCGAGCGGTGGTCGGGGTAGCGCTTCATCAGCGCCTCGATCCGCTCGCGCAGCTCGGCCGGGACCTCGGTCTCGGCGATTTCGGGAATCGGCGCCGGCGGCTTGTCGAGGTCGACGGCCTCGTCCCAGCCGAGCGGCGTCTTGCGGTGCGGCAGCGCCGTTGACTGCGCCGCCCCCGCGCCGTTGCGATCCGGCGCGCTCACCTGTCGATCCCTCCGAGGATCGGGTCGAGCATCGCGATGTTGGCGATCATGTCCGCGATCAGGCCGCCCTCGCTCATCTCGGGCAGCGCCTGCAGGTTGACGAAGCTCGGGTCGCGCACATGCACGCGCGCGGGCTTCGCGGAGCCGTCGGCCAGGATGTAGCAACCGAGCTCGCCACGCGGCGACTCGATCGCGCAGTAGGCCTCGCCCGGCCCGACGCGGAAGCCCTCGGTCACCAGCTTGAAGTGGTGGATCAACGCCTCCATCGAGGTCGCAAGCTCATGGCGCGGGGGCAGCGCGACCTTGCGGTTGGTCGTGATGTACGGGCCCTCGGGCAGCCCGTCGAGCGCCTGCTCGACGATCCGCGCCGACTCGCGCATCTCCGCCATCCGCACGCGATAGCGGTCGTAGCAGTCGCCGACCGTGCCGACCGGAATCTGGAAGTCGAAGTCCGAGTAGGCCGAGTAGGGCATCGCCTTGCGCAGGTCCCACGGGTCGCCGGCGGCGCGCAGCAGCGGCCCGGTGACGCCCAGCTCGCGCAGCCGCTCCGGCGAGACCACGCCGACGTTCTTAAGCCGCTGCAGCCAAATCTCGTTCTTGTCGAGCAGCGCCTCGTACTGGTCGATCCGGGCCGGGAACAGCTCGAGGAACTCGCGGCACTTGCGCTCCCAGCCGGGCGGGATGTCGTCGATCACGCCGCCGACCTGGATGTAGCGCGTGTGCATCCGCTGGCCCGACGACATCTCGAACAGGTCGAGCACGTAGTCGCGCTCGCGCAGCGCCCACCACATCATCGTGATCGCGCCGATGTCGAGCGCGGACGTGCCGAGCCAGAACAGGTGGCTGGCGATCCGGTTCAGCTCGCAGTGGATCACGCGCAGGTACTCCCCGCGCGCGGGGACGGGCTCGTCGAGCAGGCGCTCGACCGTCATGCAGTACGCCTGCGCGTTGAAGTTGTAGGCGAGGTAGTCCATCCGCTCGACGAACGTGATCGCCTTCCAGTACTGCTGGGTCTCCATCGACTTCTCGATGCCGGTGTGGACGTAGCCGACGATCGGCTTGACGTCGAGCACCGTCTCGCCCTCGAGCGTGCAGAGCAAGCGCAGCACGCCGTGGGTGGCGGGATGGTGCGGCCCGAGGTTGATCGTGAACAGCTCGGTCTCGGGCTCGAGCTGCTCGGTCGCCGCGGCCGGGCCGTGACCGACGCGCTCGAGCGTGACCGACTGCTCGCGCTCGCGGTAGGGCGCGGCGAGCGGGTCGGGGCGGCTGTGCTCGGCGCCGTTTCCGTTGCCGTCGCTACTCATACCAGCGCGGGTACTTGTGCTCGTTGTGTGTGAAGAGGACCGGCTCGCCGCCGACCGGGAAGTCGCGCCGCTGCGGGAAGCCCTCGTAGTCCTCGGGCAGCAGGATCCGGCGCGGGTCGGGGTGGCCGTCGAAGAGCAACCCGAACATGTCGAACGCCTCGCGCTCGTGGAAGTTGGCGGTCGGGAAGATGTCGACGACGCTCGGGACGACCGGGTCCTCGACCGTCACGCGCGTCTTCACGCCGAGCCGCTCGCGGCGGGCGCGCGCGAGCAGCTGGTAGTGGACGCCGAGCCGCGGCTCCTCGGGCAGGTAGTCGACCCCGTGCAGGCTCAGCAGCTGCTCGTAGGGCTCCTCGTCCTTGTCGCGTAGGTAAGTCAGCACCTCGCGCACGCGCGCGGGAGCCACCTCGAGCATCGCCTGCTCGTGTTGGTAGGCGGTCCCCACGACCGCGTCGTCGGCGACGGCGCCGCGGATCCGCTGGGCCAGCAGCTCGAGTCCGGTCGCGTCAGGCAACCGGCTCCTCCGTGCCCTCGGCGTCGTAGCGCTTGCGCCAGCCCAGCGACGGCTCGTTGGTGATCTTGTCCTGCAGCTTCATGATCCCGTAGATCAGTGCCTCCGGCCGGGGCGGACAGCCGGGGATGTAGACGTCGACCGGCAGGAACTTGTCGGCGCCCTGGACGACGGCGTAGTTGCTGAACATCCCGGCGCTGGACGAGCAGGCGCCCATCGCGATCACCCACTTGGGCTCGAGCATCTGGTCGTAGATGCGGCGGATGATCGGCGCCATCTTGATCGACACGCGGCCGGACAGGATGATCATGTCGGCCTGGCGCGGGGAGGCGCGCACGACCTCGGCGCCGAAGCGCGAGATGTCGTTGCGCGGTGATCCGATCACGGTGATCATCTCGATCGCGCAGCAGGCGAGGCCGAAGCCGAGCGGCCAGCACGCGTTGCGGCGCGCCCAGTTCTGGGCCTTGTCGAGCGTCGTCAGCATCACGCGCTCCTCGACGTACTGCTCGAGGGCGCGGCCGTCGAGGTCGCCGCGCAGCATCTGCTGGGCGGAGAGCTGCTTGGCGCGGAAGTCCTCCGGCGTGCCAGGCGCGGCGGGTGTACCCGGGGCGGCGACCTTGTTGCGGACTACTTCCACTCCAGCGCTCCCCTTCTCCAGACGTAGCCGAACGCGACCAGCAGCAGCGCTACGAAGATCCCGGTCTCGACGAGCGCGAACATCCCGATCGCCTCGAGCTGGACGGCGATCGGATAGAGGAAGACGACCTCGATGTCGAACAGGATGAACAGCATCGCGATCAGGTAGAAGCTGATTCCGAAGCGGAAGCTCTTCTGCACGTCGGAGGGCAGGCCGCACTCGTACGGCTCGCTCTTGGTCTTGCTCGGGCGCTTCGGGCCGAGCAGGCCGTTGAGCAGCGTGAACGCGGTGCCGACACCGATGCCGAGCGCGAGGAAGACGAGGGCGGGGAGGTAGCTCTTGAGCACGGGCACGGATGTATAACGCTGTTTGTGCGAGGTTGCTACATAGTGCGAAAGGGAGCTAACTGAGCGAGATCCACATGGCCGTCGGAATCACCGTCCTCGCCACGAATGGGGTGGCCGGTGCGTGGGGCGCCGTGGCGTGGCTGCGCAAGGATCCGTCGGTCTGGTTCTGGTACCTGCTGCGGGTCGCGCAGGTGGCGGTGGTGATCCAGGTGGTGCTCGGATTCGCGCTGCTCGCGCGTGGAATGGAGGCGCCCGACGGGCTGCACGCGATCTACGGCGTGGCGCCGCTGGCGATCACGCTCTTCAGCGAGGGGATGCGCGTTGGGGTCGCCCAGCGCGAGCTCGAGGGACTCGGCGACCTCGACGGGTTGGCGCGCTCGGATCAGATAGCGGTCGCGCGCCGGGTCGCGCTCGCGGAGATGGGCGTGATGACGATCGGGGCGCTGATGATCCTGACGCTGGCCCTGCGGGCATACCAGACGGGCGCCTGAGTTCCGTACGATAAGCGCGTGTACGAGACTCGTACGTCGATGATCCGACGGTTCGGCCGCATCGCACCCGGTAACGCGGTGTTGACGACACGGCCACGCCAGGCCCTTTGACTCCGGACCTCAGGATGCTGCTCAACCAAGTGTTCGAGACTCGCGCGCTGACGATCGAGGCCCACCCTCGAAGCCTCCACGACGCCCGCGAATGGGCGGCCGCGGCCGCGGCCGACGCCGGCTTCGACGGAACCGGCTGCCACCAGGTCAAGCTCGCGATGAGCGAGGCGGCGGCGAACGCGATCTGCCATGGGTCGACCGGCGATGCCGACGTCGTCCGGATGGAGGCCTTCCAGCGCGACGGCGCGCTGGTGTTCGAAGTCCGCGACACGGGGACGTTCGTCGCGCCTGAGGCGCCCTCGACCGACGAGGACGAGAGCGGGCGTGGGCTCGAGGTGCTCGCCCTGACGATGGACGAGGTGCATATCGCGGCGACTGACGAGGGAACCCTCGTCAGCTTCCTCAAGCGCCTGCCCTAGCCCCGGCGCAGGTCGAGCGTCCCGCGCATGCCCTTCTCGTCGTGGTCGGCGACGGTGCAGACGAAGCGGTAGCTGCCGGGGTCGAGCGGGAGGGTGATCGAGCGGGTCTGGCCGGGCGGGAAGCTGCGCAGCTTGCCGACGACGCGGTCGCCTTGGAGGACCTCGATGTTGTGCGCCAGCTCGCCCTGGTTGCGCAGCGCGATCGTCTGACGTGTGGCGTCCGAGCTGCCGCCCGCGGTCGAGGGGGCGTCTTCCGCGCCGCCGTTGCCGCGCAGCGTGATGCGGTTCGGCGTGAACAGGTACTCGCGGGCCGTGAGCGTCAGCGGCTTGCCGGCCGCGGCGGTCCTGGCGATGTCGGGCGGGTCCTCCGTGCCGCCGCAGCCCGCCACGGCGAGCGCGGCGCCGGTGAGGCAGAGCGCGAGTCCGAACGGCATCGTCATTGGGCGGCGGATACTATGCGGCCCGCCGTGACCCCCTCTCGCCCTCGCATCCGCGCACGGATCTGGCTCGCGACATGCGCCGCGCTGGCGCTGGTCGCCGTGTCCGGGTGCTCCCAGGGGGAGATCGACGTCGCCTCGGAGAACCGCGACGGCGCCCAGCTCTTCTACGAGAACTGCTCGGGCTGCCACACGCTGAAGCGGGCGAACTCGTACGGCTCGAAGCCCGAGGGTCAGCTCGCCGGCGGCGAGCGCAGCAACGGCCCGAACTTCAACGTCCGCAAGGTCAGCAAGGACGACGCGCTCTTCGCGATCCGCAACGGCGGGTTCTCCGGCGCGATCATGCCGGCGAACATCGTCGTCGGTGAGAACGCCGACAAGGTCGCCGACTTCCTGGCGAAGTACTCGGGCGAGGACGCCGGTGAGGGCACCGACGTCCAGGGCTCCGGCCAGCAAGCCGAGTAGCCGGGCCTCCCGGTGCTCGACCTCAAGTCGATCCGGTCCGCGCCCGAGCCGGCCGCCGCGGCGCTCGCGCGCCGTGGGGATGGGTCAGAGGTACGGCTCGCGCGGGTGTTGGAGCTCGACGAGCGGCGGCGGGCGATCTTGCCGGAGCTGGAGGGGCTGCGGGCTGAGCGCAACGCAGCGAGCAAGCAGATCGGAGAGCTGCAGCGCTCGGGTGAGGACGCGTCTGGGGCGATCGGCGCGGTCAAGGCGGCGGGCGACCGGCAGAAGGCGCTCGACGCGGAGCTGAAGCGGGTTGAGGAGGAGCTCGAGCCGGCGCTGGCGTCGCTGCCGAACCTGCCGGACGTGGATGCGGCGGAGTCGGACACCGTGTTGCGCGAGGTTGGGGAGGGGGGCAAGACCGGCAAGGACCACCTCGAGCTACTCGGCGGGCTGATCGACATGGAGGCCGGCGCTCGAGTGGCCGGCTCGCGCTTCGTCTATCTGAAGGGCCCGCTCGTAATGCTCGAGCTGGCGCTGGTGCGCTGGGTGCTGGGCCTGCTGGAGGGGCACGGCTTCACGCCGGTCGTTCCCCCTGTGCTCGTGCGCGAGGAGGCGCTCTACGGGACCGGCTTCCTGCCCGACACCGAGCAGCAGATATATCGCGTGGCCGATGACGACCTGTACCTGGTCGGCACTTCCGAGGTCCCGCTGGCGGGCCTGCACATGGGCGAGATCCTCGACGAGTCGGACGTGCCCGCCCGCTACGCCGGGTTCTCGACCTGCTTCCGTCGCGAGGCCGGCGCGGCGGGTCGCGAGACGCGCGGCCTGTTCCGCGTCCACCAGTTCGACAAGGTCGAGATGTTCGCCTTCGTCCGGCCCGAGGACTCGGCGGCCGAGCACGAGCGCCTGCTCGGGATCGAGGAGGAGATCATGGCCAAGCTCGGGCTGCCGTACCGCGTGGTCAACATCGCCGTCGACGACCTCGGCGCCTCAGCAGCGAAGAAGTACGACATCGAGGCGTGGCTACCGGGCCAGGAGCGCTACCGCGAGCTGACGTCTTGCTCGAACACGACCGACTACCAGGCGCGGCGCCTGGACGCGCGCTACCGGCCGGCCGACGGTGGCACCCGGCACCTCCACACGCTCAACGGCACCGCCGTGGCGGTGGGGCGCACCATCATCGCCCTAGTCGAGAACGGCCAGCAGGACGACGGCAGCATCGAGCTCCCCGTCGTGATCGCCGAGCACGGCGGCCCGGCGCGGCTGGAGCCCGCCGGCTCGCCACCGCGCTAACGCGACGTTTGAACGTTTGTATGACCCCTGGGTCCTACAAGCGTTCAAAACGTCTGGCGAGACTGCGTAAAGGCTACGCAGCGGCAGGCGAGGCCATGAACTCGTCGAGTCCCGCGCGCGCCTTCTTGCGCGTCGCGCCCTTCAGGATCGGCGTCCACCCGAGCAACAGCCCGGGCGCCCCGAGCGCCTGTCGCGACCACTTGTGGAACGAGAAGTCGTCCTGGTGCTCGGCGATCAGCCCGTCGCGGAAGCGGAACGTCGCTCGCACGTCGTTGACGACCGGCCGCCCGGTCTGCGTGAACGTGTACGTCGCGATCCAATGCGCGCTGCCCGTCTCGTCGTCCGCCTCGTGCTCGCGCAGGTCGATCTTCAAGTCCGCAGCTCGCGAGGTCAGCATCCGCCACATCTCGCCCGGCTCCTTGCCCTTCAGCCCCGGGAACACCGGATCGTCGAACTTCGCGTCGGCCGTGTAGCAGGCCGCCATCGCATCCCCGTCCTTGCGGTCGAAGGCGGCATAGAAGCGCTGGATCAGCTCGTCGTTCGCGTTGGGCATCGGCCGACCCTATCCCAGCAACCACGCCCCCGCCGCCCGTAGGATGAGACCCGCCCCCGGAGGGGTGGCAGAGCGGTTGAATGCACCGGTCTTGAAAACCGGAGTGGGTGCAAGCCCACCGCGGGTTCGAATCCCGCCCCCTCCGCTTGGGCTCAACCGAATAGGCCTTGGAGCGGCCTCGCCAATCCCGGCCGGACGAGATCGCTGTCAGCCGACAGCAAGTGTCGTCCGGTGCGCTCCGCGATCGCGGCGTAGGACGCGTCGTAGAAGGTGATGTTGTGAGTGAGAGCAATGTCGGCCGCGGAGCGACGGTCGCTCGGCTCGAGGTCGAGCGGGTCGCCGCAGATGTCGTGCAGCACCTTGAGCGCGAGCGCGATCTGGTCCGCGTCCCAGCGGGACTTGCGTGTGAGGATGTTGCCGATTTCGTAGATCGCTAGAGAAGTGGTGCGCATGGCGAGCTGACCTATCGCGGACCGCGCGAGATCGGCATCGGGCTCGCTGTCTCGCGGCATGAACCACTTCAGGGCGACGCTGGCGTCAACCAGCCACGTCGTCTCAGCGGCCACTGCGGATCACTCGTCGCGCAGGCGCTCGGCGCGTACGAGCTTTGCCGCGTCGATCGGACCCGCCCAGGCGTTGCTCAGCTCGTCGAGGTCTGCGAGCACGTCGCCGGGCGCACGGCGCAGCAGACCAAGCTCGCGTTTTGCGGCTTCCTGAAGGAGAGCGCTGCGCGTGGTGCTTCGGCGATCGACCTCCGCGTCGAGCGCGCCGAGGAGGTCGTCGGGGATGGAGATCATCACCTTGGCCACGGGCCGAGTATAGCTCCTAAGCAATACTCGTCGCGGCAGGGATACCAGCACCGAGGACGATTCCTTCGGGGGTCGTCCTCTGGTACTTGCGGGGTCGATCCAGAGGCCTCGGCCCCTGGCATAGGGCAGACAGCGTGGTTACTCGTCCGCTACGGCATGGATCACGCTGGCGAACGTCACGCTGACCGGATCGATTCGGGGTCCCGCCGCGTTCTCAATGACGGCCATGATCTTGCTGAGGTGCTGAAGCACGTCGGCATAGGTCACGCCGGGCACATCAAGCTGAAAGCTGAGGAGGCAGTCGTCGGGATACGCAAAGACCTGCGTCCCAAGGGCAATCTCGGACGCATCTCGCTTCAAGATGTCGAGCAGCTCCTTAGAGCGGGTGCGTAGCTCCGCCACCGATAGTGGATCCGCTATTCGCAGATCCAGCTCCACGCTCTTCACGCGCGATCGCGTCCAGCCGTATTCCAGTTCTTCACAGAGCCCCAGTCATTTGAACGTCCGCGCCTGAGCAAGGAGAGGTGATCCGAACCCTACCGCCGGTCCAGGGCCGTCGATCCTCGCTCCCGCGACTGGGTCTCCGCGCCAGCCACCACGCTCGAGCCGAGCGCGACGGCGTCGCGCGCTTCCAGCCCCTGCTCGCGAACGAGCGAGCGCCAGGTCGTGAACGACAACGCGTGGCCGAGCGCGGCGGAGGTGCGGCGCTTGGTCCTGCCCCGTAGGCCGCGGCCGGCAAGCAGCACCTCCCGCGCCGCGTCTAGGTAGTCGCCGAAGCGGCTGAAGCTCTTCGCCACGAGCGGGTCGATCTCGGCGTCGCGGGTGAGGTTGGCGAGCATCTGCTCGGTGCGGGCGTAGTAGGCGTAGAGCTCGGTCAGGGCGGTGGCCAGGCGCTCGGCGGGGTCGGCGATCGCGGCCCAGGCCTCGAGGTCGGGGGGCTGGTTGGCGGCGCGCCAGTGGGCGCTGCAGGCCGCGATCAGCGCCTCCTTGTCGGGGAAGTGGCGGTAGAGGGTCGAGCGGCGGACGCCGGCGTGCTCGGCGACGGCGCTGAGCGAGGTGCGGGCGGGTCCGAGGGTTCCGTGGAGGGCGACGGCGCTCTCTGTGATCTTCAGGCGCGTGCGGTCCTGGGCCTCGGCACGCTTGGTCATCCGGTAGGGACGCTTTTGGGAAGTCATAGCTGTACGACGAATCTTGACAGGTCGCCCGGCGGTCGGTAAGTTCGCGCAACGGCACTGTCTAACGAAAGGCGGAAGGCGATGGATGCGACGACGGCCAGGGTCCTTGGTCCGACCGATGGCAAGAGCGGGTTCCTCGGCAGCATCGGGGTGCGATTCATGATCGACGGGGACGAGGCGGACGAGCGCTTCTCGCTCGTGGAGCACCCGATGCCGCCGCGGGCCCTCGCGGCGCCGCTGCACCGCCACAACAGGGAGGACGAGTACTCGTTCGTGCTCGAGGGCCGGGTCGGCGCACTGCTCGGCGACGATGTGATCGAGGGTGGCCCGGGCGACCTGATCTTCAAGCCGCGCGGCCAGTGGCACACGTTCTGGAACGCGGGCGACGAGCCGGCGCGGCTGCTGGAGATCATCTCGCCGGCGGGGTTCGAGCGGTTCTTCGACGAGCTGGTGGACATGGGCGGCGTCGCCAACGCATCGCCGGAGAAGCTCGGCGAGCTGTGCCAGCGCTACGCGCTCGACATGCAGCCCGAGAGCTTGCCCGGGCTGCTCGAGCGCTTCGGGCTGGTGATGGGAGACCCGACGGGACTGCGGTAGCGAAGCAGCCATCGGTCGGGGTGTTCGAGAATCCTCGCTGGCTCACGCCCTGCCTCACTGGTAGGCTCGCGCCCGCTCAGCGGGAGCAAGCGCAGGCGCTCGGACGGGGCAGTCCCGGACGCCGAACACTCCCCGGGCTCTCTTGTCGACAAGGAGTGGGGACTGTGAAGCTGGTCATCGGGATCGTGCGCCCGGAGAAGGCGAATGACGTGCTGGAGGCGCTCTACCGCGCGGAAGTACGCGGGGTGACGCTGAGTCGGGCCCAGGGGCACGGCGGCGAGCTGGATCGCGTCGAGACCTACCGCGGGACGACCGTGAAGATGGGCCTCGCGGACAAGGTGCGGTTCGAGATCGCGGTCTCCGACGAGTTCGTCGATCCGACGGTCCAGGCGCTCTGCTCGGGCGCGCGGACCGGGGAGGTCGGCGACGGCAAGATCTTCGTGGTCCCGCTCGACCGGGCGGTGCGGATCCGCACTGGTGAGACCGACCACGGCGCCGTGACGCCGGTGGGTGCCTGATGGACACGCTGAACCTGATCGCCCAGGCCGAGGTCAACACCGGCGACACCGCCTGGATGCTGATGGCGACCGCGCTCGTGCTGCTGATGACGATCGGGCTCGGGCTCTTCTACGCCGGCCTGGTCCGTTCGAAGAACACCCTCAACACGTTCATGATGTGCGTGGCCGCGATCGCGATCGCCACCGTCACCTGGGCGGCCGTCGGCTACTCGTTCGCGTTCGCCGAGGGCAACTGGTTCATCGGCGGCTTCGACCACGCGTTCCTCAAGGACGTCACCTTCGAGCCGCGCGACGGCACGACGATCCCCCACCTCGTTTTCTTCGCGTTCCAGGCGACGTTCTGCATCATCACCGTCGCCCTTGTCTCCGGCGCGGTCGTCGAGCGGATGCGCTTCGACGCGTTCCTCGTGTTCGCCGCGGCGTGGTCGCTGCTCGTCTACGCCGTGCTCGCCCACTGGGGCTTCGGCGGCGGCTGGCTGATCGAGGGCGGCACGCTCGACTTTGCCGGCGGCATCGCCGTCGAGATGGCTTCCGGGTTCTCGGCGCTCGCGGCGGCGCTGGTCGTCGGCGCGCGCAAGGACTACGGGCGCCAGGCGCTGCTGCCGCACAACGCGGTCTACGTGCTGCTCGGCGCCGGACTGCTGTGGTTCGGCTGGTTCGGCTTCAACGGCGGCAGCGGCTTCTCGACCGGCAACGCCGGCGTGCTCGCGTTCGTCAACACGCTGCTGACGCCGGCCTGCACGCTGATCGTCTGGTTTGCGCTCGACCTGATCCGCGGCCGCAAGGTGACCGCGATCGGCGCGGCGACGGCGATCATCGTCGGCTGCGTGGCGATCACCCCCGCGGGCGGCTTCATCAGCCCGGGCTGGGCGATGGCGCTCGGCGGCCTCGCCGCCCTGCCCTGCTACGCGATCATCGTCTGGCGACCGCGCACGCGCGTCGACGAGACGCTCGACGTGCTCGCCGCGCACGGCATGGCGGGCCTGACCGGCATCCTCTTCATCGGCTTCTTCGCACAGGAGTCGTGGAACGGCATCTCGGACGGCCTGCTCTACGGCAACGCCGAGCAGCTCGTCGACCAGGTGCTCGCGGCGATCGCGACGCCGGCCTACGCCTTCGCCGCCACGTATGTGCTGCTGAAGGTCATCGGCGCGGCCATGCCGTTGCGCGCGACCGAGGGCGAGGAGGCGATCGGGATGGACGTCGTCCAGCACGGCGAGGAGGCGTACGTCACCGGCGAGGGCGCGATCCTCGTCGTCCCGCCGGACGGGGTCGCTGAGGCCGAGGTGCCGGTAGCGAACCCGGTGTAGACATCGGTCGGCTCCGCCGGTTTGGCGCTTGTTACCCGGGGTACAAGCGCCTCACGCGGATGTAGTACGAGAGAGGAGCCTTCCATGAGCACGCTGCGCCTTCCGGCTGTCCTCCTAGCGGTCGTGTTCGCACTTGCGTTCACCGCCTGCGGAGACGATGACGACGGTGGTGGAGGCGGCGGTGGCGGTGGCGGTGGCGCCACAGCGGACGCCGAGCAGGTCGGCGCGGCGAACCCCACGGGTGACGTGACGTGGTGCATCGGCAAGGACACCTCGGGGGCGTTCAACACGGTCGTCGACAACTTCAACGAGGCGAACCCCGAGGCCAACGTCGAGCTGCTCGAGCTCCCGACCTCGGCCGACGATCAGCGCCGCCTCCAGATCCAGCGCCTGCGCGCTGAGTCGCCGCAGTGCGACGTGCTCGGGATGGACGTCATCTGGACCGCCGAGTACGCGGCGCAGGGGTGGCTGCTGGACATGACCGAGGCGGTCGAGCAGCAGGGTGACGCGTTCATCCCCTCCACGCTCGAGACGGCCAAGTACGAGGACAAGTACTGGGCCTTCCCGTTCAACACGAACGCCGGCTTCATCTACTGGCGCACCGACCAGGCCGGCGATCAGCCGCCCGACACCTGGGAGGCGGTCTACCAGCAGGGGCGCCAGGACGACGGCTTCATCTACCAGGGCGCGCGCTACGAGGGACTTACCGTGAACTTCCTCGAGCTGCTCTACAGCGCGGGCGGCAACGTGGTCAACGAGGACGGCAGCGAGGCGACGGCGGACAGCGAGGAGGTCCGCAACGTGCTCGAGTTCATGCGCAAGGGCGTCGACGACGGCGCGGTGCCGAAGGCCGTCACGACCTACATGGAGGAGGAGTCGCGGCGCGCCTTCGAGTCGGGTCGGGCGACGTTCATGCGCAACTGGCCGTACGCGTACGCGCTCGGCAAGGAGTCGGAGATCGCCGACGACTTCGAGGTCACGACGTTCCCGTCCTACCAGGGCAATCCCGGCGCGGGCGTGCTCGGCGGCTACAACCTCGCGATCTCGGCCTACTCCGAGAACCCCGAGGGCTCGCGCGCGTTCATCGAGTTCGCGACCGAGCCGGAGCAGCAGGTGATCCAGGCGACCGAGGCCTCGCTGCCGGCGGTGGTCAGCGACGTCTACGACAACCCGCGCGTGATCAGGGAGGCGCCGTTCGCCCGCGAGCTGCGCGATGCGGTCGAGCAGGCGAAGCCACGGCCGGTGTCACCGGTCTACCCGCAGATCAGCGAGGCGATCTACAACAACGTCTACGCGGCCCTGCAGGGTGACAAGTCGCCCGACCAGGCGGCACAGGACATGAACGACGACATCCAGCAGGCGCTCGAGACGTTCTGATGAGGAGCTGACCGATGGAGGCGGCGACCGCAAGGCTCGGCAGGCGCCGGTCGGGCGGTCGTCGCTACGGCAGCGGGGAGCGGCGGCTGGCGCTGGGGATGCTGGCGCCGTCGATGATCGTGATCGCGCTCGTCGCGGCGTATCCGATCGGCTACGCGATCTGGCTGTCGCTGAACGAGTACAGCGTCCGCGTGCCGGGTCTGTCGCGCTTCGCCGGCTTCGACAACTACTCGGAGGCGTTCGCCTCGACCGAGTTCTGGCAGGCGGTGACGGTGACGTTCATGTTCACCGTGATCTCGGTCGGGCTCGAGCTGCTGGTCGGGCTCGGGATGGCGCTGGCGATGCACGAGGCGTTCAGGGGCCGCGGGATCCTGCGCACCGTGGTGCTGGTTCCGTGGGCCGTGCTGACGGTCGTCAGCGCGATCACCTGGCGGACGATCTTCGAGCCCAACCTGGGACTGGCGCCGCAGGTGCTGAGCACGCTCGGCTTACCGGGCGCCGACGTGGTCTGGCTCGGCGAGGAGGGCTACTCGCTGGCCGTAATGGTGCTCGCCGACGTCTGGAAGACCGCACCGTTCATGGCGCTGCTGCTGCTCGCTGGCCTGCAGGTGATCTCCGACGACGTCTATGACGCGGCGAAGGTCGATGGGGCCAACACATGGCAGCGCTTCCGGCGGATCACGCTACCGCTGCTCGCGCCGGCGATCCTCGTCGCGCTGATCTTCCGCACGCTCGACGCGCTGCGGATCTTCGACCTGCCCTACGTCCTCACGCGCGGATCGAACAACACGACGACGCTGTCGCTGCTCGCGCACCAGGAGCTGACCAGCAACCGCCTGATCGGCTACGGCTCCGCGCTGTCGGTGCTGACGTTCGTGATCGTGATGGCGGTGTCGTTCCTCTACATCCGCACGGTCGGCGGCAACATCCGCTCGCTGACGGAGGACACGCGATGAGCACCACGGAGCGAGTCCTCCGCCATCCCGGCACCGCCGTCGGCGAGCGGGGGCGGACGGCCGAGCGCGGCGGGCCGCGGCGCAAGTGGGTGCGGCCGGTGCTGCTCTGGAGCGCGGTCGTGCTGATCTGCGTCTTCTGCCTGATGCCGTTCTACTGGCTGATCAACGTGTCGCTGAAGACGGGCGCCGACCTCTCCCAGGCCGACCTCGTCCCACCGAGCCCGTCGCTCGACAACTACAAGTCGATCTTCGAGAACGCCGACTTCACCGCGGCGCTGCGCAACAGCGTGATCATCACGACGATCACCACCACGCTCGCGCTCGTCTTCGGCTCGTTCGCCGCCTACGCGCTCGCCCGGCTGCGGTTCCCGTTCAAGTTCCTGATCCTCGCGATCGTGCTGTCGATCTCGACGTTCCCGCCGATCGCGATCGCGGCGCCGATCTTCAAGCTCTGGACCGACATCGGGATCTACAACACCTACACGGGCCTGATCGTCCCCTACCTCACCTTCGCGCTGCCGCTCGCGATCTACATCCTCGCGTCCTTCTTCAAGGAGATCCCGAAGGAGCTCGAGGAGGCGGCGCTGGTCGACGGGGCGACGCACTTCGAGGCGTTCCGCAAGGTCGTCCTGCCGCTGGCCGCGCCCGGCCTGGTGACCGCCGGGCTGCTGACGGCGTTCTTCGTCTGGAATGAGTTCCTGCTGGCGGTGACGCTCACGAGCTCGCCGTCCGCCTTCACGGTGCCGGTCGCGGTGGCGAACTTCACCGGCAGCACCGAGTTCGAGGTTCCGCTCGGCACGATCAGTGCCGCGTCGGTCGTGATCACGATCCCGCTCGTCGCCCTCGTGATCATCTTCCAGAAGCGGATCGTGGCGGGCATGACGGCGGGCGCCGTCAAGGGCTGACGCGGCCCCTGCTGTGCCGAAGCGCGCCGCGTCGGTGCCGGATCCGGAGGCCCCGGCGCTGCTCGACGGCCTGCTGTCCGTGGACGGCTGGCCATACGCGAGCGCTCCGCCGACGGGTCCGGGCGACCCGGGCCGCTACCACGCGCTGTTCGGTCGCGACTCGCTGATCACGTCGTTGCAGCTGCTCCCCGTGCGGCCCGACGTCGCAAAGTCGACGCTACGCGCGCTCGCGGCACTCCAGGGCACCCGCGACGACCCTGAGACCGACGAGGAGCCCGGCAAGATCCTCCACGAGTACTGGCCCCAGGCGCCGGCGCGGCTGTCGGAGACCGGCTGGCCAGTCCGCGACGGGGCGCTGCTCTACTACGGCTCGGCCGACTCGACCTCGTGGTTCCTCGTCGTGCTCGACGCGCTGGGCGACGAGCGGCTTGCCGTGGAGCTCGAGCCGGCATCGCGCGCGGCGGGTGACTGGCTCGAGCGCACGCTGCGGCGCGGGCGCGGGCTGGTGCGCCACGGTCCGCGACGCCACGACGGCGGCCTCCGCCAGCAGGGCTGGCGCGACGCGACCGACCCGCTCGACGCAAGCACGCGCGGCGGCGGGATCCTCCGGGAGGACGGCGCCTCGCCGCGGCCGCCGCTCGCCGACGCGGACAGCCAGGCGGTGGCCGTGGCCGCGGCAAGGGCGCTCGCTCGGCTGTCTGGCGAGCGACGCCATCGAGAGCTTGCCGAGCTGCTCCGGGCGCGCGTCGTTCGAGCGTTCGGTGCCGCAGGCGACGAGGCGGAGGCGGCTGCGGTGGGATCTGTAGGCACGGGCGGCCCAGCCGACGGGGAGCGACTTCCCGAGACGCTGGCGATCGAGGGCGATGGCCGGCGCGTGCGCGGCGCCGGCTCTCAGCTCGGCTGGCTGCTCTGGGCCGACGCGGCGCCGGCGGGGGCGGCCGAGCGGTTGGCGATGCCCGACGTTCTCACGCCCTGGGGCCTGCGCACGCTGTCGGCCCAGCACCCGCAGTTCCATCCGCACGCCTACCACCGCGGGGCGGTGTGGCCGTTCGACTCGTGGATCGGTTGGGGCGGGCTGCGCGCGGCGGGTCTTGAAGCCGAGGCGGAGCGCCTACGCGCCGGCGTCCTCGACGCGCTCGACCGGCTCGGCGGAGCCCCCGAGCTCTACGCCGTCGGCGCCGGCGGACCCGAGCCGGTGGCGATCGCCAACCACGTCCAGGCGTGGACCGTCGGCGCGCGCTGGGCGCTCGAGCACGGCTGGGATGGAATGCTGTGGGGGTGAGTCGCCGGCGCGCACTGTGGGTCTCGGGGGGCGCGGCAGGGGCTCTGCTCGTGGTGCTCGCGCTGCTCGACGCCCGGATGCAGGACACCGGTGGCCCCGGGATCGTCGCGTTCGAGCTCGCGGGAACGAGCGAGCGGGCGGCCGAGATCATGGCCGAGTGGGGCGAGAAGGGGCAAGACGCGGCGCGCCTTTCGCTCTGGCTCGACTTCCCGTACCTCCTCGCCTGGGGCAGCTTCCTCGCGCTCGCGGTGGCGTCGGTGCGCGACAGCGCCTCCGAGCGAGGCTGGGCGCGGTTCGCGCGCGTCGGCGCGGTCGTCGTGGCGTTTGCGATCGCCGCCGCGGCCTGCGACGCGATCGAGGACGTCAACCTCCTGCTCACGCTCGAGGGTCACGGCGGAAGCACCGCGCCCGCGCTGGCGAAGGGGTTCGCGATCGCCAAGTTCGCGCTCATGACGATCGCCGCGATCTACGTCGCCGCGGGGTTGCTCGCGATAGCGGCCGGCAGGTTCCGCCGCGTCGCCTGAGGCGAGCGCGACGGAGCCGAGCAGGTTGCGTCCGTCCGGCTGACGGGCGCGCGGTCAGCCAGGCATCTTGCCGCGGCCCTTGCGGCCGGCGGCAGCGCTCTTGTTCGTCGCCTTGCGCGAGCTAGAGAACGGCTTGCGGCCGAGGCGTCCGAGCACTCCGGGCAGTGATCCGCCGGCGCGCTCGCCGACGCCGAGCGTCTTGCTCACGCCGCGCTGGGGGTGCTGGGACAGGCGCGGGGCCAGAAAGGCCAGTACCAGCAGAATTACGCATACAACTGCGATTGCGGCGATCAGCATCGAGTCCTCCTTGGGGTCCCCCTCTGGGTACCCCTGGGGGAGGGCCGGCAAACGGAAGCGGAGGCCAGATGCGGTTTTCCGGGGGGATCGCGGTTACTCTGGCCGGGTGGCGGCGACGCCACACGGAACGGCCGCCCCGCGGTCGCACCGCTCCGCTGGCCCACCGCTCGCATGATCGACCGTAAACAGCTCGCCGACGCGCTTGGACGCCTCGACCCACGAGACCTCGAGGTCCTCGACTACTCGCTGCGCCGGCACGTCCCCGACAACGACCTGGCGGCCGTCTTCGACTGCGGACCGAGCGAGGTGGCGCGGATGCGCGCGGCCGCCGTCGAGCGGCTTGCCAACGACCTCGGCGTCCAGCGCGGGTCGGATCTCGGCCACGTCCTGACGGCGCTGCTCGACCAGTCGACCTGGGACCTCGTCCCGGGTGCGCGGCCGGCCGACATCGCGGACCCGCCGGCGGCTGGGCCGCCCGCGGCCTCCGCCGCGTCTGGCGCGTCGACCGCGGCGAGCGCCTCCCCGGTGGCGGGAGCCGCCGCGAGTCCCACCGACCCGGCGACCGAGGCGCCGGCTCCGGCAGGCACTTCGTCGCGCGAGCCGGCGCGAAGCGCGTCCACCGTGCGCTCCGACGACGGCCACCGGCCCGTGCTCGGCATGCTCGCGCGCGGATCGAGCAAGCGACCGGCGACAGCCCCCGACGGCACCGAGCGCGAGGGCAGCCGCTCGTGGCTGATCGCCGCGAGCGTCCTGATCGCCGTGCTCGTCGCCGTGGGGATCGGATCGGTCGTGCTGCTCAGCGGCGAGGGCGGCTCCAGCTCGGCCGCGGAGGACGGCGACGGCACGCGCCCGTTCGTCCCGCGCGAGGAGGCGATCGGCGAGCCGTTCCCGTCCGAGCCCGAGAGCGCCTATCGCTACCCGATCGCGATCGTCGAGCGCTCGACCGTGCTGATGGACGGGCCCGGCGGCGAGCCGAAGGTGCGCATCTCCGCGAAGACTGAGTGGGACTCGCCGCGCGTGCTGAGCGTCGTCGAGCGGCAAGGCGACTGGATGGCGGTGCTCGTCCCCGAGCTCGACAACGGCGAGGTCGGCTGGGTCCACGACGACCAGATCGCCAGGCTCGACACCGTCGGCTGGGCGATCAAGGCCGACATCTCGAAGCGGGTGCTCGAGGTCGAGCGCGACGGAGAGGTCATCCGGCGCCTGAAGATCGGCGTCGGCCGCAAGGACCACCCCACGCCGATCGGCCGCTACGCCGTCACCGACAAGCTCAGCGTGACCGACCCCGGCTCGCCCTACGGCTGCTGTGTCGTCGCGCTCACCGGCCACCAGACGAAGCTGCCCGAGGGCTGGCCCGGCGGCGACCGGCTCGCCGTCCACGCGACGCCCGACGTGTCCGGGCTCGGCGAGGCCGTCAGCCTCGGCTGCATGCGCGCCGACCCGGAGGACGCGCGCTGGATGATGGACCAGGTCCCGCTCGGAACGCCCGTCTTCGTCAACGAGTGACGCGTAGGGCCGCCGGCCGTCGCCGACCAGCGACCGCTCGCCGAGTCGCATCTCACATCGCGGCCGGGCGATACGTTCATTGGGCGTGAGCCTTCCGCCCTTCCAGGTGCTGCTCGACACCCACGGCGCCGTCGTCCACCGGTTCCTGGTCGCGGCCGTCGGGCCGATCGACGCCGACGACTGCTTTCAGGAGGCATGCATCGCCGCGCTGCGCGCCTATCCCGAGCTCGGCAGCGATGAGAACCTGCGCGGCTGGCTGCTGCGAATAGCGCAGCGCAAGGCCGTCGACCACCACCGCGCCGTCAAGCGCCGCCCGCTGCCCGCCGAACGGCTGCCCGAGACGGGCGTCGCGCCAGTCGAGCCGGTCGACGGCGAGCCCGAGCTGTGGGCACTGGTACGGGCGCTGCCCGAGAAGCAGCGGATGGCCGTCTTCCTGCGCAGCGTCGCCGACCTCTCCTACGCGGAGCTCGGAACGGCGATCGACTGCTCACAGGACGCCGCGCGGCGAAACGTCCACGAGGGCCTGAAGCGTTTGAGAGAGGAGCTGGTCGCATGACCGAGCCCAAGCAGGAGCCACAGCAGCAGGAGGCAGCGCGGGCCGCGAGCGGGCTGGAGCGGCAGCTGAACCGCGCGAGCCGCGAGCTGCGTCCCGGCGCGCCCTCGCAGCGGACGCTCGACGCGATCGCCGCACGCGCCGCCGACGAAGGGCTCGTCGACGTCGCCTACACCCAGGCCGACTCGCCGTTCGGACCGCTCACCGTCGCCGCCACCGACCGCGGCCTCGTACTGCTCGCCTACCCCGAGCGGCCGCTCGACGAGCTGCTCGGCCGCCTCGCCGAGCGGATCTCACCGCGCGTGCTCGAGGCGCCCGCGCGGCTCGACTCCGTCCGTCGAGAGCTCGACGAGTACTTCGAGGGCCGGCGGCGCAGGTTCGACACCCCGATCGACTGGCGCCTCAACGGCGGCGGGTTCTTCCAGGCGGTCCTACGCGCCACCGCAAAGATCGACTACGGGACGACGATCACCTACCGCGACGTCGCCGAGCGCGCCGGCAACGTCAAGGCAGTGCGCGCCGCCGGCAACGGACTCGGCTCGAACCAGATCCCGATCGTCGTGCCGTGCCACCGTGTCGTCGCCACCGGCGGAAAGCTCGGCGGCTACACCGGCGGAGTAGAGCGCAAGCAGCTGCTGCTCGGGCTCGAGCGCGGCGAGGCGCTGCTCGGCGCCTAGAGGCGCTCGAGCACCGACTGGACCATCGCCTCGGCGAACGGTCCCGCGGGGATGCCGGCCACCGAGGCCTCGACCGCGTCGGCGTCGACCGTCCCCCCGTCACCGCGGCTGACCTGGCCCTCGATGTCGATCGGCAGGTCCGTCTGGCCGCCACCCGCAAGCGAGCTCGTAGCGGCGCCCGCGATCAACGACCCCAACTCGCCCCCAAGCTGGCCGCCGACCGACTCCGCGAGCGCCAGCGGGGTCGTCTCCGCCTCCATGCGCAGGTAATACGACGTGTCGTCCTCGTTCTTGACCAGCGAGAACGCCTGGACGTTCACCGGTCCCGAGGTCATGTCCTCGAAATCGATGTCGACCTCGTCGAAGCGCTTCAACCGGCCGAGCGGATCGTCGGTGCGCTTGTCGAGGTCGATCGTCAAGCCGCGGCCACGGGCCTCGAGCTTGTCGCCGCTGCCCCACAACAGCCGCACCGCCGGAAACGCCTTCACGTCCACCTCCGCGGTGCCGCTGTCGCCCTCCTCCTCCAGGCTCGACTCGATGTTGCGCTCGACGAACCCGGGGATCACCAGCTGGGTCACCGCCCCGAGGACGACGACAGCGATCGCGACCGTCGCGAGGATCTTGGCCATCGCCGCGCATTCTGCCGCGTCCCGGCCCGCGACGCGCCGCCCAACGAGCGGCCGCCTACAATCGGCGTGTCGAGGAGAGGTGGCCGAGTGGCTGAAGGCACTCGCCTGCTAAGCGAGTAGGGGGCGCAAGCTCTCTCGCGGGTTCGAATCCCGCCCTCTCCGTCTCGCGGCCGCGGAGGGCGCCTGGCTGTGTCATCGGGAGGCCTCGTGTGCGGGACGCACACGTCGGCCCCCTCTTCCTTGCCAGGCACCCTCCGCGACTCGCGAGATTGAGCCCGGGCAACTGCTGCGTGAACTGATGCGTGGCTTGGTCTTTGATCGTTTGACGGACGAGAGGTGGCGGAAGCGATGTCGTCGGTGGGGCTCGCTACGTTGTCGGGTTCGTGCGTGAGTGGATTGGAGAGGTGTGAGCGGGCCGGCGATCTTGGCGGAGGGGTTGGCGAAGTCGTTTGGGGAGACGAGGGCGCTGGCGGGGTTGGATCTGGTGGCTGAGGAGGGGACGGTTCTGGGGGTTCTGGGGCCGAATGGGGCGGGGAAGACGACCGCGGTGCGGATCCTGACGACGCTGTTGGCGCCTGATGGGGGGCGGGCGAGGGTGGCGGGGTTGGATGTGGTGAGGGACGCGGGGGCGTTGCGGTCGCAGATCGGGTTGGCGGGGCAGTACGCGGCGGTGGACGAGAACCTGACCGGCGCGGAGAACTTGGAGATGGTGGGGCGGCTGTACCACCTGGGTGGGCGGGCGGCGAGGGAGCGGGCGGGGGAGCTGTTGGAGCACTTCGAGCTGGGGTTCGCGGCGGACCGGCTGGTGCGTACGTATTCGGGCGGGATGCGGCGGCGGCTGGACCTTGCGGCGGCGCTGGTGGCGCGGCCGCCGGTGATCTTCTTGGACGAGCCGACGACGGGCTTGGATCCGCGTAGCCGGAACCAGCTGTGGGAGACGATCGAGGCGCGAGTGGCGGCGGGAACGACGGTGCTGCTGACGACGCAGTACCTCGACGAGGCGGATCGGCTGGCGGACCGGATCGCTGTCGTGGATCAGGGGACCGTGATCGCGGAGGGGACGTCGGACGAGCTGAAGGCACGGGTCGGCGGTGAGCGGCTGGTGGTCACGCTCGAGGAGGGCGCGGAGCCGGCGGCCGCGGTGTCTGCGCTCGCGGCGATGGCGGACGAAGCGCCGGCGGTCGAGGACCGCAACGTGAGCCTGCCGCTGCAGCGCCGGCGTGGAGAGATCGCCGAGGCGGTGCGGCGGCTGGACGAGGCCGGGGTCGGGATCGAGGACATCGGCGTGCACCGGCCGACGCTCGACGACGCGTTCATCGCGCTGACCGGCCATGCGGCCGAGACGGCGGAGGACGAGGAGTCGGCGGAGGACACGCAGGAGGCGGCGGCGTGACGATGCGCGGATCGCGGGCCGCGACGTTCGGATGGCGGACATCGATGCTTGAACGGCAAGCGGCCACGTGCGAGGTCGTGCGATGAGCGCGCTTCGCTACGCCGCGTCGGACACGCTCGTGCTCGCGAAGCGCAGCCTGCTGCGGATCCCGCGCGCGCCCGACCTGCTGCTCAGCTTCACGGTTCAGCCGATCATGTTCGTGCTGCTGTTCGTCTACGTGTTCGGCGGGGCGATCGAGACGCCGGGGTACGACGACTACGTCGACTTCCTGATGCCCGGGATCATCGTCCAGACGATGTCGTTCGGCGGCTTCGTGACCGCGCTCGGGCTCGCGGAGGACCTGAAGAAGGGGCTGATCGACCGCTTCCGCTCGCTGCCGATGGCGCGCTCCGCGGTGCTCGGGGGGCGGACGCTCGCCGACGTGGCGACCAACCTGCTGTCGCTCGGCGTGATGATCGGCGTCGGCCTGCTCGTCGGCTTCTCGTTCTCGTCGCCGTGGTACGAGGTGCTGGCGGGGATCGGGCTGATGCTGCTGTTCGGCTACGCCTTCTCGTGGATCTTCGCCTTCCTCGGCCTGTCCGCCTCGTCGGCCGAGTCGGCGCAGGCGATCGGCTTCATGGCGATCTTCCCGCTCACGTTCGCCTCGTCGGCGTTCGTGCCGGTCGACTCGATGCCCGACTGGCTGCAGGCGTTCGCGAACGCCAACCCGTTCACGACGATGACCGACGCGATGCGCGCGCTCTGGGTCGACGCACCGGCGGGCAACGACGTCCTGTTCGCGTTCCTCTGGTCGATCGGCCTGATCGCTGTCTTCGCGCCGATCTCCGTCGCGCGCTACCGCCGAGCGGTCAGCGCCTGAGCGATGGACGCGCCGCCTCCGCCGCGGGTGACGGCCTCACGGACGGTCTACGAGAACAAGTGGATGCGTCTGCGCGAGGATCGCTTCGAGCGCGCAGACGGATCGGAGGGGCTGTACGCGGTCGTCGAGAAGGCGCCGGCGACGGTGGTGCTCCCGATCGAGGGGACCGACGTGGTGTTGGTCGAGCAGTACCGCCACCCGGTTGGTGCTCGCTTCTGGGAGCTGCCGCAGGGTGCCTGGGACGGCGACGACGCTCCGGATCCGGAGCAGCTGGCGCGCGGCGAGCTCGCCGAGGAGACCGGCCTGCGCGCCGGGCGCATGGAACGCCTCGGGCGGCTCTTCTTCGCCTACGGGATCACCGGCCAGGCCTTCGACGTCTGGCTCGCGACCGAGCTCGAGCAGGGCGAGCAGGCGCTCGAGCCCGAGGAGGAGGGCCTGCGCGTCGGTCGCTTCACGCTCGCCGAGGCCGAGGCGATGATCCTCGACGGCACGCTCGCCGACTCAGCGACGGTCGCGGCGTTTGGGCTGCTGAGGCTGCGGCGGCCGGACCTGCTGGCGTAAGGCGTCGGCGCCCGGGACGCCTGGGCTTACTGCCGCCGTCGCCAGCCAAAGTCGTTTCCGGCGCGTCGGCCGGGGGTATCCGGCTCACATGCTCAAGTCGATCCTCAAAGCCAGTGCAGCCAAACGTGGTGCTCGCTTCGTGCCCGGAGGCTGGATCACGATGCTCGCCCTCAGCCGTCCAGGCCGCAGCGCGATCCGCGGTGGCTGGCAACAGATCCAAAAGCAGCGCGGCCGCGGCCGCCGCTGAGCCCGCGCCTTCCGCGTAGCCACGAGGCGTCTCAGTGGCGTCCCTGACCGCTACGCTAGACCCGCGCTGCGCCCGTAGCTCAGCTGGATAGAGCGTCGGTCTACGGAACCGAAGGTCAGAGGTTCGAATCCTCTCGGGCGCGCTTGGTGGACCCGCTTGCGAAGCGGGTACTTGCGTTCGAGGGCTCGTCGCGCGCGGATCCTGGTCCCCGACGGGCATCCGGGTTCTCCGCGGTCTTTGCGACTGCGGCCTGCACCATGGACTCGATCTCTCCGAGACCCTGCTCGGGTGTGGCAGGAGCCGAGTAGATGCGCTCACCTGTACCAAGGGCCGCATATCCGACGAAGCCCTCAGTAATCATGTGGGCGGGAACCTTGAACTGAGCGCCGATCTGACTCCTCGACTGTAGTTCGTGAGATGTCGGAGCCGGGGAGTCCACAATCTTGACCGCCTGGGGGCGGTCATCGGCGATAGGCGTCCCGTCGGGTGACTCGACACCCATCCATGCGACGTGCTCGGGTCGCTCTCCGAGGTTGACGACACGTACGGCGATCACGTGTTCCACCTCTTGCCTGTCCGCGTAGATATCCATCCCCAGGCCGTCGTGCCAGGCAGTGACGCGCACGCTTCTCGTCCGCTCGGCACGCCACCTGATCTCGTTCCAGAGCAGGCCTCCGGCTGCCACAAGGAGGCCGAGCACCGAGATGACAAACGCTGCCACATCCACGCCCCGAAGGTTACGAGACGCCGTCCGATCCGCAGGGATCGGCCTGATTCGTACCCGTTAAGACAGTTCGTCAGGTGTGATGACTAGGCCAAGCCGGCCCGCACCACGCCGTAGGCGCATGTCGAGCGTGACGAGCCGACAGCCGAGTGACTGGGCCAGGGCGATGTACTCAGCGTCGTAGGTCTTCGCCCAGCCGAACTCTTCGGCGAGGCGCCAAGCGGCGCGGAGGAGCCCGTCGGGTCGTCGCTCAGTGATCCCTACCTCGCCATCGAGGAAGCGGCCCAACGCTCGGTCGGCAAGCTCGCGGCTGATCTCGCCGCGGTGGGCTAGCTCGTTGAGGACTGACGCTGCCTCGGACCAGAGCAGCGGTGGCGCTACGAGATCCTCACTGAGGGAGTCCCGCGCCCGATCTCCAACTCTGTCGAGCGAGAGCTCGACCGCGAGGCTCGCGTCAACAACGAGCAAGTTCAGTGCCCGTCGCGCGAGCGGTGAACAGCGGCCACGACGTTAGGCATCGGCTCGCCGGTCAACGTCTTGCCCCAGCCGGCCGGCAGCGGCGCCATCTCGGGCTCCTCGACCGCATCCGGCTCGACTGCGCGTAGCGCGATCTCCGCTTGCTCATCGGTCCAGTCCGGCACGCGTAGAAGCAACTTCTCCTTGGCCGTCATGCGACTGATTCTACGCCGTGGGCTCCGACGATCACAGGGGCGGTGGGCAACAAATAGGCAACAGCCCCCACAGAATCCCAACGATCCCCAACGAACTCGCCACCGCGAAAACCGCTCTAGAACCGCCCCCAACACACTGGGACGACCGCCCAGACTGGACTACGGAACCGAAGGTCAGAGGTTCGAATCCTCTCGGGCGCGCTTCGAAGAACCCCTGCAAATGCAGGGTCATCCCCACCGAGGCCGAGCATCGCCGCGGCGATCTCGTCGCCGGCTGCCTCGGGGATCGCGGTCGCGGCATCCTCGAGGACGAGCAGACGCGCTCCTGGGATCTCCCGCGCGAGCGCCTCGCCGTTGCCGACCGGGAAGAAGCGGTCGTGGCGGCCGTGGACCACGAGCGTGGGGATCCCGAGCTCGGGCAGGCGCTCACGCCAGCGTGGCTTGCAGTCCAGCTTGGAGAACACCATCCCGTGCTGGTTGGCCATCTGGACCGCGGGGTCGGTGCTCGGCGTGCGATCCCAGATGCGTTCGGCGGTCGCGCGTGCGGCGGCTGGGTCGTCGCCCAGGATCTCCGCGCCGGCAGCAGCGTGGTGCGCCACCGCGGCGCGGTCCGACCAGTCAGGCGTCGGGGCGGAGAACAGCCGCTTCATCGTCGCCGTGTCGTGCTCGGGCAGGTCGTCGTCGACCGGGCCGGGCGCGACCGGCCGCGTGCCGACGAGGGTGAGCGCCGAGAACGCGTCGGCATCGTCGAGGGCGGCGACCTGGGCGACCATCCCGCCGACGCCGACGCCTGCGAGGTGGGCCGGCCGGTCGTCGAGCACCCCTGCCAGCGCCGCGGCGTCGGCGGCGAGGTCGCGCAGCGTGTACGCCGGATGCTCCGGATCGAGGGTGGTCGAGGCGCCGCTGTCGCGCAGGTCGTAGCGCACGACGTGCCGGCCGCCGCGCGCCAGTGCTTCGCAGAGCGCGTCGGGCCACGAGAACATCGTCGTGCCACCCGTGAGCAGCACCAGCGGCGCCGCCGTGTCGCCGAACTGCTCGATCCCGAGGGTGGCGCCGTTGACCTCGATGCGCGTCGCCCCGGCCTTGCGGCCACCCGTCACCCGCGGTCCCCCTGGGACATGTCGCCGGTCGCGGGCGGACCATCGGCGAGCGCGTAGCGCAGCAGCACCGCGCCGTTGAGCGAGGTTGCGGCCGGCTCGACCAGCCTCAGGCTGGCGGGGACCGTGCCGTCGGCGAAGACCCGCTTGCCGGCGCCGAGCGTCAGCGGATAGACCCAGAGGTTGAGCTGGTCGAAGAGCCGTTCGGCGAGCAGGGTCTGGACGAGGTCGAGGCTGCCGATCACGTGCACGCGCTCGTGGTGGTCGCGGACCTCGCGTACGGCGCTCGCCAGGTCGGGGCCCAGGAGCGTCGAGTTCGACCAGTCGAGTGCCGGCTCCGAGCGGGAGGCGACGTACTTCGGCACCCGGTTGAAGAGCGCGGCGATTCCGGGGTCGACGCCGTCCTCCTGGTGGGGCCAGAACGCGGCGAAGATGTCGTAGGTCTTGCGGCCCAGCAGTAGCGCGTCGAGGTCGGCGAGGCCGGCGTCGATCTGCTCGCCGACGACGTCGTCGAACAGCGGCGCTTGCCAGCCGCCGAAGCGAAAGCCGCTCTCGGCGTCCTCATCAGGGCCACCGGGCGCCTGTGCGACGCCGTCGAGGGTCGTGAACAGGTCGATGTGAATCAGTCCCACGGTGATGCTCCTCAGGTTGACGGTCGGGTCGCGACGATGGGCGGCCCCGTGTCCTCAGACGGTTCCCGCACGCCGAACTCATCGCACGGCGTTTCGTGGTCCGGTCTCGTGAGGGGAATAGGGGATGCGGCCAGCCGCACCAGGTGCCTTCTCGACGACGCTCACGGAGCCGCGAGGTGGCTTGGCCGATGACTTAGGGCTGGCATGCGAGGCGTTCGGCTGGGAGGATTACGTTCGTATGGGACAGGAGAGAGCGGTGAGACAAGGAGCGTCGCTCCGCCTGCGCGGGCGCGTGCGCGTGGCGCGAAGAGTGGCGGCGGTCGCCTGCGCGATAGGGCTCGCCTTGGCGTTCGCCGCTCCGGCGATGGGGATCGGCGATCCGGATCTGGTGCGCGACATCAATCCGGGGCCCGATGACTCCTCGATCGGCTGGCCGGCGGCGTTCGACGACCGGCTGTACTTCTCGGCCGACGACGGTGACCACGGCGTCGAGCTCTGGAGCTCGGACGGCACGGAGGCCGGTACCGACCTGATCGAGGACATCGTCCTCGGCCCGGGATCGTCCTTCCCGCTCGGGATGACCGGAGCGCTCGGCGAGCTGATGTTCAGGGCCGACGACGGTGTCCACGGGGGCGAGCCGTGGGCGTCGGACGGGACCCCGGCGGGCACCGCGCTCGTCACCGACGTCGCCCCCGGCTCCGACGGCTCGGGCCCGGTCGGGCTCGCGGTCGGCGACAGCCGGGCGTACTTCCAGGCCGACGATGGGACGACCGGCAACGAGCTGTGGGTCTACGAGGGCCCGGGGACCGAGGCGAGGCTGGTCGAGGACCTGAACCCCGGCGGCGACCCAGGCGTCCAGGGGCGCATGCTCGCCGTTGGGGACACGGTCTACTTCGGCGGCGACGACGGGATGGGCGTCAAGCTCTGGAAGTCGGACGGGACGGCCGCGGGAACCGAGCCGGTCTCGGACGACGTCTTCAGCGATCTCACTCCGCACGTCTGGCAGGACGGCAAGCTCTTCTTCTCCGCGGTGACGGGCCCGGCAGGCTCCGAGCCGTGGGTCTACGACAGCAGCGATAGTGAGACGACGATGTTGAAGGACATCGTGCCCGGGCCGTCGTGGGGCCTTCCGCTCTTCGTGAGCGCGGTCGGGATCGACGGGGCGGTGCTGTTCACCGTCGACGACGACGAGCCGGGCATTTCCCTCTGGGGGACGGATGGAACCCCGGACGGCACGACGCCGGTCGAGGATGGCGTCGGGGTCGTGGGGTCGCTCACCGCGATGGGCGGCGTCGCGTACTTCGCCGGCGGTGACGGCACCAGCGGCGCCGAGCTGTGGAGATCGGACGGCACGGCAGCCGGCACGAGGATCGTCGCCGACATCGACGAGGGGTTGGACGCGTCCCTGCCCGAGGAGCTGACGGCCATCGACGGCAAGCTCTTCTTCTCTGCCAACGACGGCGAGCACGGCGTCGAGCCGTGGGTGTCGGACGGCACCGAGAGCGGCACCCGGATCGTCGCCGACGTCGTCAACGGGCCGGACGGCTCCTTTCCGAGCCAGATCGCGGAGGCGGGCGGACGTGTCTTCTTCACCGCTGACACCCCCGCCGAGGGGCGGGAGCTGTGGAGCTTCGAGCTGGACGTCCTCCCAGTCGCGGTCGGTGACGCGGCGACCGTGACGGAGGACGCTGCCCCGACGGCGATCCCGGTCCTGGCGAACGACACCGACGTGGACGGCGGCGCCCCGAAGTCGGTCGCGTCCGTGACGCAGCCCGCGAACGGCCAGGTGGCGATCGCCGCGGGTGGGTCCGGGCTCACCTATGTGCCCGATCCCGGCTACTGCACAGCCGGTGGGGCGACCGACGACTTCGCCTACGAGCTCTCGCCGGGTAGCGACGTAACCGTGGTGAGGGTGACGGTCACGTGCGCCGACGACGCGCCGCTGGCGGTCGACGACTCGGCGACCGTGGCGGAGGACGCCCCCGCAACGGCGATCCCGGTCCTGGCGAACGACACCGACGTGGACGGGGGCCCGAGGTCGGTGGCGTCCGTGTCCCAGCCCGCGAACGGCGAGGTGGCGATCACCGGTGGAGGGACCGGCCTGACCTACCGCCCGGACGCGGGCTACTGCAACGGCGGCAGCTCGACCGACGACTTCACCTACGCGCTGTCTCCGGGCGGCGATACCGCCAGGGTGGCCATCGCCGTCACCTGCGGGCCGCCTCCGCCGGGAGGAGGCGACGAGCGCGCGGGGATCGCCGTCGCCGCCCGCACGGCGAAGGTCGAGCGAGGCGTGGCCCGGCTGCGACTCCGCTGCCGGGGCGAGGGTGCCTGCAAGGGACGGGCCGTGCTCGCGGTTACCCGGCGTGCAGGCAAGCGCCCCGTTCGCGTGGTGCTCGGCGCGAAGCGCTTCTCGATCCCGGCCGGGAAGGCCAAGACGCTCCGCATCCGCCTCAACCGCTCGGGCCGGTCGCGCCTGGCCAAGGCTCCCTCGGGGCGCCTCCGCGTCAAGCTCCGCGGCACCGGCGTCAAGCCGCGCACGGTCGTGCTGAAAGCCGGCTGAGCGCTGCGCTCAGCCGGCGAGCGCCCGCAACGTCGGGAATCGGATGCGAGCGCGAAGTAGCATCGCGCAATGAAGCGACACGTCCTGATCCTCGGCGCGGGCTTCGCCGGGCTCGAGCTGGCGACGCGGCTGTCCGAGACGGTCGCCGACTCCGTTGACGTCACGTTGCTCGACCGCAACGACTCGTTCTACTTCGGCTTCTCCAAGCTCGAGGTGATGCTCGGCCGCGAGTCGGCCGACGCCGTGCGGTTGCCCTACGGCGACATCGCGAAGGACGGCGTCGAGTTCCGTCAGGAGACGGTGGTCGGCATCGACCCCGCCGCTCGGCGGGTGGCGACCGACGCGGACACCTACGACGCCGACTTCCTCGTCGTGGCGATGGGCGCGGACTACGACATGGCGGCCACGCCAGGCTTCGCGGAGGGCGGCCACGAGTACTACACGCTCGCCGGGGCGGAGCGCCTGCGCGATGCGCTGGCCGACTTCGACGGCGGGCGTGTGCTCGTGTCGGTGCTCGGGCAGCCGTTCAAGTGCCCGCCGGCGCCGTTCGAGGGCTCGTTCCTCCTGCACGAGCACTTCACGCGGCAGGGGATTCGCGACGACGTCCAGATGGCGACGACGTTCCCGATGCAGCGCCCGGTACCGGTGACCGGAGAGGTCTCGCAGATGTTCCGCGACGGCCTCGCCGCGCGAGGGATCGAGGAGCTTCCCCAGCACCTCGTCACGAGCATCGACCCCGCCACCCGCGAGGCGCGGCTGGCGACCGGCGACACGCTGCCCTACGACCTGTTCGTCGGGATCCCCGTGCACCGGGCGCCCGACCCGCTCACGGCCTCGGGCCTGGCGGTCGACGGCTGGGTGCCTGTCGACCAGGCCAACCTCAGGACCCGGTTCCCGCAGGTGTACGCGCTCGGCGACGTCTGCTCCGGCCCGCGGACCGTACCCAAGGCCGGGATCTTCGCCGAGTCGGCCGCGTTGGTCGTCGCCGACGACATCGCCGCGGAGATCTCCGGCGCCCAGCCGCCGGCGCCGTACGAGGCGTCGGGCGTCTGCTACGCCGAGTTCGGCGACGGGCTCGTCAGCAAGGTCGACGTCAACTTCCTCCAGGGCGAGGCCCCGGCAGCCCAGCGCCACGACCCCTCGCTCGAGCATGCGGCCGAGAAGGCCGAGTTCGGCGCGACGCGCCGCGCACGCTGGTTCGGCTAGGCCCAGCCCGCCACGTCGGTCCCGCCCTCTCGGCTGATACGCGAGCCGAAGCGGATCAGGGCCGGGTGCGAGGCGACCTTGCCGGAGACGAGCGCCTCGCCCTGCGCGAACGTCGTGGCGCGGTCGATCAGGCCCGCCGGGACGGCCGAGAACACCCGCGCGACATGGCTGAGATCGGCGAGCGAGTTCATCCGCATCAGGACGAGGTTGTCGCATTGGGAGAGCACGTTCTCGTGCACCTTCTGGGGCCGCTGGGTCACGACGATCAGGTAGAGGCCGAACTTGCGCCCCTCGCCGGCGATCCGGATCGCGTCAGCCGTGGTCAGCGCGGTCAGCGGGTCGCCAGGCTCGGCTGGGCAGATGTTGTGCGCCTCGTCGATCACGATCGCGACGGGCCTGCGCCGCGCACGCTGTCTCCAGAGCCGCTCGAGGACCGCCCCGGCCACGACCGCCTGCTCCTCGCGCGTCGGCAGCGAGCCGAGGTCCACGACGGTGCAGCGCGCCGAGTCGTCGTCCTCGAGCTCCTCGGGCAGCGACGCCCCCTCGGGCCCCGGCCAGATGCCCCAACGGTCCACGCCCAGGTTGTGGGCGCGGAGCTTGAGCGCCTCGGCCGGTGAGCGGGCCAGGTCCTCCAGGCTGGTGACGTCCTCGTCCTCCACGAGCGCGAGCAGGTCCGCGTACTCGCCGCGGTCGGCCACGGGGTCGAGCCGCAGCAGCGACGCCTGGTGCTCGGGGCTGAGATCGCGCAGGCGGACGCGGATCCCGTCCGCGCCGCTCGTCCCGCTGCGCACGGCGATCGAGCCTGCCGCCGTGCGGTAGCGCTCGACGGACTCCTCGTCCGCGCCGGGGCTCGGCTCCCCGAGCCGGACGTAGTCGGAGTTTGGGTCCAGCACGACGATCCGCAGGGCGGTCCGCATCAACAGCTGCTCCAGCAGCACGCCGAGCGAGTAGGTCTTCCCAGACCCGGACTGCCCGCAGAGGAAGGTGTGGCGGCCGAAGCCGCCCGCGTCGAGCGCGAAGGGAACGCCGCGTGCGAGCGCGAGCTCACCGACCTCGAGGCAAGCCTCCCCGGATTGCGACCGCTCGAGCCAGGCCGAGACCTCGGCGTCGGTGGCGGGTCGCACGAGCGCGTCGTGGAACGGCCGGCCATCCCCCTCGAGCAGTGCTCCCTCCCCGCGCGCGACCCGGATCGCGATCGTGCCCTGCCAGTCCGGCCCGTCAGCGTCGTGGCGCTCCATGCGAAGCGAGAGCACCTGGCCGATGCGGATCTCGGCGCCCGCGTCGATCGCGACGTAGCCCCCGGCCTCGAGCTCGAGCTCGTGCAGCGAGGCCTGGTACTCGAATCGACGGCCGTCGACAGAGGTCGCCAGGGAAAGGATCGATCGCTCGAGCACCTCGCGCAGGTCGCGGTACTCCTCGAGGACAGCACGGTGGTCGCTCACTCGGTCGATTTCTCCCTCTCTCCGCGAGCCGGGCCCAGGGCTCGGAGGCTAGAGCGCGGCGGAGAAGAACTCCAGCGCGCGACGGGTCTTGGTCTCCTGCTCGCCGGTCAGCGGGATGCCGCGCTCGATCAGGCTCGCCCGACCCTCGGCGGCGACCTGGAACGCCTCCGACGGCAGGCACTTCGTCGACAGCTCGAGGATCCGCGAGCCGTCGGGGAAGAGCCACAGCTCGGCGACGACCTTGCGGCCGAAGCCCGGCGCGGTGCCCTTGAGCTTCAGGATGAAGATCGGTCCGAGCGTCCTCAGATCGTCGAGCGCGACCCCGTCCGGCGCATGCTCGGCGAAGAGCGCGCGCTGCTGCTTCGAGAAGAGCTTGCGCAACGGCCGCTCGCCCGTCGCCGCGTCGGCGACGCCGAGCGACGGCGCCTCGACGCGCAGGCGCCCCGAGCAGACGAAGCCGCCCGGCATGGCGTCGACCTCGACGCCGAACCCTGGATCCCGCCGCAGCTTCTTCGGCAGCGCGTCCGGAACGACCGGGCGGAGCTTGACCACCGAGTCCTCGCCCTTGCGCGCGATGCGCCGGGCGCGCACGACGACCCCCGCGCGGTTCAGCGCGAGGTCGGGCGTGTCGAAGAAGTAGATCAGGCGGACCTGCGCGTCGAGCGGGTCGAATCCGAGCGCCTCGATCGACGATCGCTGGTCCTCGGCCGGCACGGTGAGCTTGAGCTCGACGCTGTCGGCGCCCTCCAGCAGCTCGAGCATCTCGACCAGCTGAGCGTCGGACAGCTGCGGCGCCGCGGCGGTGGGCATGAAGCCATCGTACGCCCCGACCCAGGGCCGGCTCCCCGAGTACCTTGACGCCGTGCGCATCGCGACCTGGAACGTCAACTCGGTCAAGCAGCGCGTCCCGCGGCTGCTCCCCTGGCTGGACGAGCGCCGGCCCGACGTCGTGTGCCTGCAGGAGACCAAGCTCTCCGACGAGCCGTTCGGGGAGCTGCTCGGCGCTGAGCTCGCCGACCGCGGCTACGAGTTCGCCACCTACGGGGAGGCGCAGTGGAACGGCGTCGCGATCCTCTCCAAGGCGGGCCTCGAGGACGTCACGCGAGGGATCGACGACGGCCCCGGCTTCCCGGAGCCCGAGGCCCGCGCGATCTCGGCGACCTGCGGCGGCCTCCGTGTCTTCTCGCTCTACGTCCCCAACGGCCGCTCGCCGGGCTCCGAGCACTACGCGTACAAGCTTGCTTGGCTCCAGGCGCTGAAGGCGATGGTCGCGGCCGGGCCCGAGGACACGGTGCTGTGCGGTGACATGAACATCGCGCCCACGGACGAGGACGTCTTCGACCCGGCCGCGTACGTCGGCCAGACGCATGTCACACCGCCAGAGCGCGCGGCGCTCGCAGACCTCGAGTCGCTCGGCCTGCACGACGTGGTCCGCGAGCACTGGCCCGACGCGGAGCGCATCTTCTCCTACTGGGACTACCGCGCGGGCATGTTCCACCAGGACCTGGGGATGCGCATCGACCTGATCCTCGCTGCGTCACCGATCGCGGGCCGCGTCCAGGCCGCGTGGATCGACCGGCAGGCTCGCAAGGGGAAGGGCCCCAGCGACCACGCGCCGGTCATCGTCGACCTCGACGAGGCGCCGGACGGCGACATCGGGCCGGTCGTGCCGCCGCCGTCGGCGCCCGCGCCGCGGCGCGGGACGAAGAAGATCCCGCAGGCCCCGCCGGCCTAGCGCGTCGCGCCTCACGGCGATGGACTCGCGCCATCTCGCCTGGGAGGGATGCTTCAACGTCCGCGACCTCGGCGGTCTGCGCACGAGGGACGACTGCCGGACGCGTTCGGGCCGGATCGTCCGGGCGGACTCCGTCGAGGCGCTGACCGCCTCCGGGTGGGCGGCCCTGTCGGCGTATGGCGTGCGCACGGTCATCGATCTGCGCAACGACGACGAGATCGGGGTCGACGCTGCGCCGCGGCCCGCAACGGTCACGACGGTCCACCTGCCGCTGGATGGATCCGAGAACCGCGAGTTCTGGGACATCTGGGACAGCGGGCTGCAGTTCGCGACGCCGCTGTACTACGGGCCGCACCTCCAGCGGTTCCCTGAGCGAAGCGTCGCCGTGCTGGCCGCCATCGCGCGGGCCGAGCCCGGAGGCGTGGTGGTCCACTGCGCCTCGGGACGCGACCGCGCCGGGCAGGTGACGATGCTGCTGCTCGCGCTGGTCGGGGTTGCCACTGAGGAGATCGCCGCGGACTACGGGTTGAGCGCGGAGCGGTTGACGGCGCGCTACGCGGCTCGTGGTGAGCCCGACCAGGGGCCGCTGGTCGAGGCGTTCCTCGCCGACCGCGGGACGTCGGCGGTCGAGCTGATCACGGCCTTGCTGCGCGACCTCGATGTGGAGGCGACGCTGCTCGACGCGGGTCTGACGAGACAGGACGTGAGCGCGCTGCGGCGTCGGCTGCTCCGAGCACGTTGAGGAGTCCTGCGGTCAACGGCACACCCCTCCCAAGACCGCGCCGCTGACCACAGGCGCAGGAAGCCAGAACGCGGCGACGCGGCTCGTGCCCATGTGATCGCGTCGCGGCCCTCCAGCGGCCGGGCACGGTGTGGCCCGACAGGATGAGTTCTTCCCCACCCGCAGGCGGGCAAACGCCGTCGGGGTATCCTCGCCGCGTGCCGAGCTGGGAGGAGTTCGCCAATGCCGCTCCGCGTATCGCCGAGGTGTTCGCCCGCCGGCACGCGGCGACCGGGAATCTCTGCATGCTGGGGACCCTGCGCCCGGACGGCTACCCACGGATCAGCCCCATGGAGCCGCGGTTCTTCGAGCAGCAGCTCTGGATCGGTGGGATGCCAGGGACGGCGAAGTTCGCGGACCTGATCCGCGATCCGCGGTTCACGCTGCACACGGCGACCGTCGATACGCACGTCGCTGACGGGGACGCGAAGGTGTGGGGCACCGTCGAGGACGTCCACGATGACGCGCTGCACCAGCGCTACGCCGAGGCGCTGTTCGCCGAGACCGGCTTCGATCTGCGCGGCCGGACGTTCCCGCACTTCTTCCGAGCGGACATCGTGGGCGGCGCGTCGGTCGCGGTGGGTGGTGGTCACATGGACGTCACCATGTGGCGCGAGGGCGGCGAGGAGCGGGTCGTCCGCAAGCACTGACGGTCACGGCACGGTCGTAGACCGCGGGATACGGTCCGCGTGTGATCACGCTCCGCCCGCTCAGCGAATCCGACCGTCAGGCGGCGGAGGCGCTGCGCGTGGCGCCGGGTCAGGAGCGCTTCGTCAGCAGCGTGGAGGAGTCGTTGCGCGAGGCCGCCGAGCACCCCGACGCCCGCGCCGTCTGCTGGGTGGTCCACGACGGGGACACGCCGGTCGGGTTCGTGATGATCGCCGACGAGGTCGACGACCCCGACTACGTCCCGCACTACCTGTGGAAGCTCCTCATCGACGAGCGCCACCAGGGACGGGGCCTCGGCACCGCGACGCTCGACCTGGTCGTCGCGTACTTCCGGGGCCGGCCCGGCGTCGAGGTGCTGACCGCGCACGCCGGGCAGGGCGACGGCAGCCCGATCGCCTTCTACGAGCGCTACGGCTTCGAGCGCACGGGTGAGGTGATCGACG
>DASQKV010000036.1:0-9542 GCA_035630335.1 Thermoleophilaceae bacterium
ATCACGGCGGCGATCACGGTGTTGAACTGAAAGCCACGCTCGAAGTCCCGGGTGGCCTTGTCGACAGCCCAGTGGGCCTTGGCGACGAGGGCGCGGGCGTCGCCGCTGGGGTCTGACGGCGGCACGGCCCCGGTTCCGTCGAGGCCCTCGGCGGCGCGCCAGAGGCGGGAGAGAAAGCGGTGGACCCCCTCGACGCCCTCGTCGGTCCAGTCGCCTCCGCGCTCGGGCGGGCCCATGAAGCAGATGTAGGTGCGGGCGGAGTCGGCGCCGTAGCGGCGGACATAGTCGGCGGGGTCGACGGTTTTCCCTCGCGACTTGGACATCTTCGCCCCGTCGCGGGTGATCATCCCCTGCGCGAAGAGGTTGGCGAAGGGCTCCTGCACGTCGAGGTGGCCCATGTCGGTGAGGGCCTTCGCGAAGAAGCGCGCGTACATCAGGTGCAGGATCGCGTGCTCGACGCCGCCGATGTACTGGTCGACCGGCGTCCAGCGGTTCGTGACCTCGGGGTTCCACGGCGCCGTGTCGTTGTCGGCGTCCGTGTAGCGCAGGAAGTACCAGGAGGAGTCGACGAACGTGTCCATCGTGTCGGTCTCGCGCCGCGCCGGCCCGCCGCACTTCGGGCACGTCGTGTTCACCCAGTCCTCGGCCGCCGCCAGCGGCGAGCGGCCCTTGGGCTTGTAGTCGGTGACGTCGGGCAGCACGACCGGCAGCTGGTCGGTGGGCAGCGGCACGAGCCCGTCGGTGTCGCAGTAGACGACGGGGATCGGGCAGCCCCAGTAGCGCTGGCGCGACAGCAGCCAGTCGCGCAGGCGGTAGTTGACCGCCGGCTTGCCCTTGCCGTCGGACTCCAGCCACTCGACGATCTGCGTAAACGCCTCGCGGTTGTGGACGCCGTCGAAGCGACCGCTGTTCACCATCGGCCCGTCGCCGGTGTACGGCAGCTCCTCCCCGCCCTCGATCACCCGGGTGATCGGCAGGTCGTGCTTCCGGGCGAACTCGAAGTCGCGCTCGTCGTGGGCCGGCACCGCCATGATCGCCCCGGTGCCGTACTCCATCAGCACGTAGTCGGCGACGAACATCGGGATCTGCTCGCCGTTGACCGGGTTGGTGACGGTCGCGCCGAGCGCCACGCCCGTCTTCTCACGGTCCTCCGCCCCACGCTCCTCGGCCGAGGCCGACAGCGCACGCTGGACGTACTCGCGCGCCTCGGGCGAGTCGTTCAGGCGCAGCACGTCGGGGTGCTCCGGCGCCATCACGAAGAACGTCGCCCCGAACAGCGTGTCGGGTCGCGTCGTGAAGACGGGGTAGTCGGTCCCGGCCTGCTCGCAGTGGAAGACGACCTCCGCCCCTTCCGAGCGGCCGATCCAGTTGCGCTGCATCGTGACGACGTTCTGGGGCCAGTCGACCGTGTCGAGGTCCTCGAGCAGCCGGTCGGCGTAGTCGGTGATCTTGAAGAACCACTGCTCGAGCTGGCGCTGCTCGACGAGCGCCCCACAGCGCTCGCAGCGGCCGTCGACGACCTGCTCGTTGGCGAGCACGGTGGCGTCGTTCGGGCACCAGTTGACCGCCGCCTGCTTGCGGTACGCGAGCCCGCGCTCGTAGAGGCGCAGGAACAGCCACTGCGTCCAGCGGTAGTAGGACGGCTCGTGGGTGCCGAGCTCGCGCGACCAGTCGATCGAGACGCCCCAGTCGTGGAACTGGCGCCGGAACTCGGCGATCGACGCCTCGGTCGACTCGCGCGGGTGCTGGCCGGTCCTGATCGCGTGGTTCTCGGCCGGCAGACCGAAGGCGTCGTAGCCGAGCGGGTGCAGCACGCGGTGGCCGGTGCGGCGCTTGAAGTGCGCGATCGCGTCGCCGACGGAGTAGACCTTGAGGTGGCCGATGTGCGGCTCGCCCGAGGGATAGGGCAGCATCTCGAGCACGTAGGACTTCGGCCGCCCGTCGTCCTCGTTCCCAACCTCCCAGGTGCGCTCGTCGGCCCACACCTGCTGCCACTTGCGCTCGATCGCCCGCGCGTCGTATTTCTCGGTCGCCATGCCGGACGGCAGGGTACCTGGGCGACGTAGTCGGCCGGCGGTCCTGCGAGCATGCGCCACCGTGTCCGCTATCGCCGTGAGCAACCTGAGCAAGCGCTTCGGCGACACGCTCGCCGTCGACGACCTCTCCTTCACCGTCGACCCGGGCCGGATCGTCGGCTTCCTCGGGCCGAACGGCGCCGGCAAGACGACAACGCTGCGCGCCCTGCTCGGCCTGATCCGGCCGAGCGCGGGCTCGGCCACCATCGAGGGCGTCGCATACGTCGATCTCGCGGAGCCGACCGCGACGGTCGGCGCGGTCCTCGACGGCGGATCGCTGCATCCGGGGCGTAGCGGTCGCAACCACCTGCGCTCGCTGGCGGCGGCCGCCGGCGTGTCGGACGCACGTGCCGACGAGCTGCTCACGCTCGTGAGCCTCGGCGATGCCGCCGACCGCCGCGCCGGCAGCTACTCGCTCGGCATGCGCCAGCGGCTCGGGCTCGCGACCGCGCTGCTCGGCGACCCGCGCGTGCTGATCCTCGACGAGCCCGCCAACGGCCTCGACCCGCAGGGGATCCGCTGGCTGCGCGACTTCCTGCGCGGGCTGGCCGGCGAGGGGCGCGCGATCCTCGTCTCGAGCCATGTGCTCGCGGAGGTCGCCCAGACCGCCGACGACGTCGTCGTGATCCACCGTGGCCGCTCGGTCGCGCAGGCGACGATGGCCGAGCTGATGGCCCAGCGTGGCGACGGGGTACGCGTCGCCGGTCCCGACACGGCACGCCTGACCGAGCTGCTCGAGGCCGGAGGCGCGTCGGTCCAGCCCGGCACCGACGGCGCGATCCTCGTCGCGGACCGGACCGGCGAGCAGGTGGGTCGAGTGATCGCCGAGCACGCCGTGGTCGTGTCCGAGCTGACGCCCGCCGGGCAGTCGCTCGAGGACGTCTTCTTCGAGCTGACGGGCTCCGGCGAGGAGGGGCCGTCGTGAGCCGGCTGGTCCGCAGCGAGCTGCTCAAGCTGCGCACGACGAGGACCTTCCTCGGGATCACGCTGGCCGCGCTGGGCTTGATCGCCCTGGCCGCCGGCGTGGGCGCCGCGGCCAGCACCTACGGGCCGAGCGATCCGTCCCCCGGGCGGGACCTGCTCGAGGCCGGAGGCATCGCCCAGCCGTTCTCCCTGGTGCTGGGCGTGCTAGCCGTGAGCACCGAGTTCCGCCACGGCACGATCACGCCGAGCCTGCTGACCGTGCCGCGCCGTGCTCGGCTCGTGATCGCCAAGCTGATCGCACACGGCGTCGCCGGGCTGGTGCTCGGGCTCGTGGCCTTCGGCCTCGCCGCGGCGCTCGCCTTCCCGATCCTGTCCGCACGCGGCATCTCCAGCGACCTGGGCTTCGAGGCGGCGTTCGAGGTCCTCGCCGGCGGTCTCGCCTGCCTGGTGCTGCTCGCGGCGATCGGGGTCGGCGTCGGCGCGATCGTGCGCAACCAGGTCGGTGCGGTGATGGTCGCCCTCGGCTGGTGGATCGTCGTCGAGCCGCTGTTGGCGGCGATCCCCAAGGTCGGCGACTCGATCGCGAAGTACGGCATCGACGGCGCCGTCAATGCCACCAGCGCCACCTCGCTCGGCGCCGAGGCCGAGCTGGGACAGGTCGCCGGAGGCCTGCTGCTGCTCGCCTACGCGGCGATCTTCGCCGCGGTTGGTATCGCGGTGCTGCGCCAGCGCGACGTCACGGCCTGAGCTGCCTGCTCAGGTCGGCAGCGACGAGCCGGCGAAGAAGAAGAACCAGATACCCATCGCGGCGAAGCCGATCGCCACCGAGATCACCATCACCACGTCGAGCACCGTCCGCTCCGCCCGGCCCTCGTCCTCGCCACGCATGCTGCGGTGCCACGGCAGCACCACGCGCACTGTCGGCTCGTCCCCCGCCACCGCTCCGTAGAGGCGGTTGAGCCGCGACAGTAGCTTCGCGAGCACGACCGCCGTGACTGCGATGCCCGCCAGCACGAGCAGGTAGGGCCCGAACCCCGGGGCCTGCGTGTCCTTCGACATCTGCGACGCGATCCACAGCCACCCGATCGGCGAGCCGATCCAGAGCAGGATGCTGCCGAGGGCCATCAGACCTATCAGCACCGCCTTCGCAAGCGGCTGCAGCGGAGACGCAACCATCCTCCGTCAGTCTGACAGCGTCTGCGGGCCGAGCGGCTCGGGCGGAGAGCCGTCACCGAGCGGGCCCAAGAGGAGCTGCCACCAGCCGACGTCGCGCCACGCCCCGGCCTTGTAGCCGATCCGGTGGTACACCCCGATCCGCTCGAATCCGAGCGCCTCGTGCAGGGCGACGCTCGCGTCGTTCGGCAGCGTGATGCCAGCGCACGCGACCTGCAGGCGCTGACGCCGCAGCAGCTCCAGCAACACCTCGTACAGCTCCCGCCCCACCCCACGGCCCTGATGCGCCGGATGGACGTAGACGCTCGTCTCGGCGGTCCAGCGGTAAGCCGGCCGCGTCCGATGCGTCGTCGCATACGCGAACCCCACGACCTCGCCATCCCGCTCGCTCACCACCCACGGATGCGTCGCCGACACGCGCTCGATCCGCTTCGCAAACTCGTCCGCCCTTGGCGGGCTCTCCTCGAACGACGTCGCACCGGTCGCCACGTACGGCGCGTAGATCGCCGCACACGCGGCGGCGTCCCTGCGGAGGTCGGCGTGCTTGATCATCCGTCGCGCCAAGGGAGGATGTCGGTGCTCGCCTGACGCTTACGATTCGAGGCCAAGGCGGGCGGCCTCACGAGCGAGTTGGTCGTCGAAGGTAAGTACGGTGCCCGGTGCGCTCTCGGCGGCGAGCAGCACGCAGCAGTCGGGAAGCTTGAGCGCAGTTTCGACACGTAGGGCCGCCAGCCGCTGGGCGGCGTTCGGCGGCAGCGGGAGCTCGGCGATTCCCAGTGCCTTCAAGGCCGCTCGCGCTGCGCTCAGGGTGCCGGCGCGGGTCGGCGCAACGAGGACTTCGGCGAGCGTGATCGAGCTTGCTCCAAACGGCTTGTCGGCCGCACGAAGCAAACGCTCCGTCGCAACGGCATGGTGAGCGTCGTGTCGGTCGAGGTGGCCGATCAGCACGCTCGCATCGAGCACTATCACTCGGGCCAGTCGCGCCGCAGCTGCTCGAGGTAGTCGGCGGGGTAGCTTCCGGTGAGGGTTCCCCCGGTCCGCTCGATCGCCGCACGCCGATCCGCAACTGCACGGTCGATATCAGTGACGATCGCGCGGTGACCCTCTCGAACCAGATCAAGCAGCAGTCTTCCCGGGCGCTCGCTGTCAGAAGGCCACCGCCGAGCGGCGTCCTGCAGCGCGCGACTGACCTCGTCGGTCTCGGTGATCGAATGGCGGGGCCGTGCGGTTGGCATAGGCCCCAAGTGTAGCACCTAGTCTTAGGTGCAGCACCGGCTCTTCGGGCGATGGAGCTAGTCGGGCTCGAACCGACGACCTCCGCCATGCCATGGCGGCGCTCTTCCAGCTGAGCTATAGCCCCGAGAGACGGGCTCAGTCTAGCGGTGCGGTCCGGCGACGGTCAGTCGACGCTGCGCTGTGGGGCGTCGCCCCAGAGCTTGTCGAGGCGGTAGTAGTCGCGCGCGTCGGGAGTGAAGATGTGGGCGATGCAGTCGAGGTAGTCGAGCAGGATCCAGCGGGCCTCGCCGAGGCCCTCGGAGCGGCGTGGGAGCAGGCCGTGGTCGTCCTTGAGCTCCTTGTGGATCGCGTCGCGGATGGCGTTCGTCTGGCGCTCGGTGTTGCCGGAGCAGATGACGAGGAAGTCGGTGTAGCTGACGAGGTCGCGGACGTCGACGACGCGGATGTCGATCGCCTTGCGATCGGAGGCGATAGTGGCGATGCGGTCGGCGAGCGCGGCGGCGTCGAGGGCTGCGGCGCCGTCCGCGGAGGCGGGATGCTCGGCGTTCATGCGGTGGTCACCGGCGCCGGGCTGGCGTAGAGGCCTTCGGCGGCGATGTGCTCGCGAACGCGGTCCGGCACCAGGTAGCGAATCGAAAGGCCGGCGGTGACCCGCTCGCGCACGAGCGTGGAGCTGACGTCGATCCGCGGCAGCGCGAACCCGATCGTGGACTCGGCACCCTCTAGGCCGTCGAGCTCCGCCACGACGTCGTCGCGCGTCACGCCGTCGCGCTCGGCCACGGCGAGCCGCGCGAGCCGCAGCACGTCCTCGGGCCGCTGCCAGCTCCGCAATCGCCGCGCCTGGTCCGCCCCCAAGATCAGGGTCAGCTCGGCGTCGGGAGCGGTCTCGCGCAAGGAGGTCAGTGTGTCCACCGTGTAGGACGTACCCGGGCGCTCGACCTCGATCGGCGAAGCGACGAGCCGCTCGTCGCCCTCGGCCGCGAGCTCGACCATCCGCAGCCGCTGCTCCGCCCCGGGATCGCCCGCGAGCGTCCGGTGCGGCGCCCGGCCGACCGGCACGAGCAGCACCTGGTTGAGCCCGAGCCGTGCATGGGCCTCCTGCGCCAGCCAGAGGTGGCCGAGGTGCGGAGGGTTGAAAGCGCCACCGAGGATGCCGAGATGCACGTGTCGCCGCCCGCGGTGCGCGTCACTCGCGGATCTGGCCGGTTCCCTCGGCCACGTACTTGTAGGTCGTCAGCTCGCGCACCCCGATCGGTCCGCGGACATGCAGCTTCTGGGTCGAGTTGCCGATCTCGGCGCCCATCCCGAACACGCCGCCGTCGGTGAAGCGCGTCGAGGCGTTGACGTAGACGCAGGCCGCATCGACGGCGTGGGTGAAGCGCTCGGCAGCCTCGGTCGAGTCGGTCACGATCGCCTCGGAGTGGCCAGAGCTGTAGCGGTTGACGTGCTCGATCGCCTCCTCGAGCGAGTCGACGACCTTCACGGCGAGGACCATCGCCAAGTACTCAGTCGCCCAGTCCTCGTCGTCGGCGTCGGCGAGCGAATCGGCGAGATCCCCTGCCAGCGCCCGTGTACGAGCATCGGCGCGCAGCTCGACGCCCGCCTCGCGCAGCTCGCCAAGCACCCGCGGCAGGAACTCCGGCGCGGCGTCGGCGTGAACCAACAGCGTCTCGATCGAGTTGCACACGCCCGGGCGCTGCACCTTCGCGTTGACGGCGATCCGCAACGCGTCGTCGAGATGCGCGGTCGCGTCGACGTAGAGATGACAGTTGCCCGCGGCCGCGTAGATCACCGGCACCGTCGCGACCTCTTGCAGCGCCGCCTTCAGGCCCTCGCCGCCGCGCGGGATGATCAGGTCCACGACGCCAGCCTGGGTCGCGAGCTCGCCCAACTCCTCACGCCCACCGCCCGCCACCAGCGACACCGACGCGCGCGGCAGGCCCGCCGACGCGACGGCCGTGCTCGCGACCTCGGCCAGCACCGCGTTCGAATGCGTAGCCGCCGAAGACCCGCGCAGCACGATCGCGTTGCCCGACTTCAAGCAAAGCGCGGAGCAGTCGATTGTCACATTCGGACGCGCCTCGTAGACCACGGCCACCACGCCCAGCGGCACGCGCAGCTTGCGCATCTCCAGCCCATTCTCGAGCCGCCAGCCCTCCAGCACCTCGCCGACCGGGTCAGCCAGCGCAGCGATCTCGCGCACATCGCGCGCGATTCCCCGAACACGCCCCTCGTCGAGCTTCAGCCGGTCGAGCAGTGCCGCGCTGAGCCCAGCCTCCGCCCCGGCCTCCATGTCGCGCGCGTTCGCCTCCAGGACCTCGTCCAGCCGCTGCTCCAAAGCCGTCGCCATCGCCTCCAGCGCCGCATCCTTGGTCCGGTCGTCCACCGTCGCCAGCGTCCGCGAAGCCTCGCGCGCCGCCAGGCAGACGTCCGCCACCGACTGTGCCGCAGTTGCCATACGAGCAGGGTAACGCGCCGGTCCACCCGCCAGAACGACCGCACGCCGCCCGCGCCACAGCGAGCCCTCGCCGGAGCCGTCAGAGATCCGCCACGCCGGTCATCCCTAGCGGGAGCCGTCGGAGATCATTCACGCGCGGGGGCTCCGGGGGACGCGAGTCCCCCGGTCTCAATCCAACACGAAGTAGTCGCGGTGCACGGCCTCCTCGGCCGCGCGCGGAATCGTCTCCCGGACCGCGTCGGACTTCATTCCCTTGATCCGCCGCAGCTCTCCGGCCGAGTAGTTGACGATCCCCTTCCCGATCGGCCTGCCGCCCTGGCCTTGGGGACAGATCTCGACCGCGTCCCCGGCACTGAACTCGCCCTTGACGTCAACGATGCCGACCGGCAGCAGGCTCGTGCCGCGCTCGCGCAGAGCCCGCTCGGCGCCGGCATCGACAGCCAACGTGCCGTGCGTCGGCTTCGCGTACTTCAACCACAGCTTGAAGCTCGACACCCGCCCCTTCTGCGGATGGAAGCGAGTCCCGACCGGCTCCCCCGTCAGCGCTCTTGCCACCGCCTCCGCGTCCGTCCCGCGCGTGATCGTCGCCGGTATCCCCGCCGCCGTTGCCATCTCGGCCGCCACCACCTTCGACCGCATCCCCCCCGAGCCCAGCGGTGACGCGGAGAACCCGATGTCGAGCGACTCGAGCTGCTCGAAGTCATGCACGTCGCCGATCAGCTCCGCGCCGTCGTCCCGGCTTGGATCCGCCGTATAGAGCCCTTCCGTGTCGGTCAGCAGCACGAGCCTGTCGCTGCCGAGCAGGATCGCCACCTGCGCCGCGAGGAAGTCGTTGTCGCCGAACGTGATCTCGTCGGTTGCCGTCGTGTCGTTTTCGTTGATGACCGGTACGCAACGCCACTGGAGGAGGCGCCGAAGCGTCGCCCGCGCATTCAGATAGTTCACGCGAGTCGAGACGTCGGACGAGTTCAAGAGCACCTGCGCCGCGTGCACGTCATGGCCCGCCAGGCGCGACTCGTACGCGCGGAACAGCGACCCCTGCCCCACCGCCGACGCCGCCTGGAGTTCGTCCACTGCGCGAGGGCGGGCGTCGAAGCCCATCAGTTTCATCCCAAGCGCGATCGCGCCCGATGTCACCATCACCACGTCTTCGCCGCCGGCGTGCAACGCGCCCACCTGCGAACACACTCCGTCCAGCACCTCGCCGCGCACGTCTCCCGACGGCTCGGCGACGATCGAAGAGCCCAATTTCGCCACCACGGTCATCGCGAGGCGATTGTAGGTGCGCCCTTCGGTCAACCCGGGTGGAGCTCGAACTCCTCCTCGCCGATCCGCACGTCGTCGCCGGGCTCGAAGCCCGCCCGTTCAAGCGCCGCGATCACGCCGATCTCGCGCAGTCGGTCCTCGAGATACGAAAGCGCCTCCAAATTCGAAAGGTCGTGCCGCGCAACGAGGAGCTCGATGCCCCTCCCCTCCACGCGCCACGCCTCGTTTTCGCGCACGACCTCGAATCCCTGATCCGCCGCCGGCCGATAAGTCATGTGCTCGGCCTCGAACTCGCCGCCACTCTCGCTCGCCTGCACCTCCCGTTTCTCTTCCACGGGCACGGCGCGGAACAGCGCCCTCACGAGCGCGTCGAGGCCCTCCCGGGTCGCCGACGACGCCGCGAATACCCG
>DASQKV010000037.1:0-33885 GCA_035630335.1 Thermoleophilaceae bacterium
GCGGGCCCGTACGGCCGCCTCGGGATAGAGCGTGACGATCGTGCCGAGCGCGACCGACGCGGCCAGCGCCGCACCCACGCCCTGCGCGAACCGGGCCGCGACGAGCCAGGTCGCGGTGGTGGCCAGGCCGCTGAACAGGGACGCGGTCGAGAAGACCGCGATGCCGGACAGGAAGACGGTGCGGCGGCCGGCGAGGTCACCGATCCGCCCGGCGAGCAGCAGCAATCCGCCGAACGGGACGAGATAGGCGTTGACCACCCATGCCAGGCCGGCCTCCGATGAGCCCAGATCGTCCTGTATCGCGCGGAGTGCGATGTTCACGATCGTCTCACTCAGGATGATCATGAAGGTCGCGGCGGTGAGCGCGGCGAGCGCGAGCCGGCGGGGCACGGCGCCTCCCAGGTTGCTTGGTGCACGAGTTGTAACTGCGCCCATGTTCTGTGACCATGGAGCGGAGCGTAAGGAGGCACTTTCATGTCCCAGCGAAACACCGATGTGTCTTCGCAGGTGGACGGCGCGGACGCGGGGGCGTGTGCTTCGACACCCGACGACGACGCGTGCACGGTGCGGCAGGTGCTCGACCGGGTCGGCGGCAAGTGGAGCATCAGCATCCTGGTGACCGCGACCCACGGGCCGGTGCGCTTCACCGAGCTGGAGCGGTCGATCGAGGGCATCAGCCGGCGGATGCTCACCCTGACGCTGCGCAACCTCGAGCGCGACGGCCTGCTGCGGCGCACGGTCTACCCGACCGTGCCACCGAAGGTCGAGTACGAGGCCACCGCGATGGCCCGGGAGCTGTACGACGCGCTCATCACCCTGACCACCTGGGCCGAGCGGCACCGGGCCGAGATCGCCAGCGCGCGGGTCGACTACGACCGCCGGGTCGCGGCGTCGGTTTAGCTAGATGGGGTCCCAGGGCGCCGACTCGAGCGCCTCGACGACGGTCTTGAGCAGCGCCGGCTCGGCCGGATAGACGGCCTCGTCGATGCCGGCGACCGCCGTGACGCCGATCGAGTTCGCGAGGAACGCGCCCCGGAACCCGCCGAGGTCGGCGAGCGTCACGCGACGCCGCACCGTGGGCATGCCGGCCTCGATCAGCTGCATCGCGATGCCGTGCAGCCACGGCGGCTCCGGCCACACGACGCCGCCGGCCGGGTCGAAGAAGCCGATGTTGGCGATCGAGCTCTCCGAGACCGTCCCGTCGGCGGCCGTGAGCAGCACGTCGTCATATCCCGCCCGCGAAGCGAGCTGGGCGTGGTGCGACTGCCCGAACCCGCCGAGGTGCTTGAGGTGGGCGAACGGGCGCAGGTACGGCACGGACGCGAGTCGCTGGGCGGCGGTGGGTGGGGAGTTCGGCGGACCGGCCCAGGCGCTCAGCACGCCGTCGATCACGTACACCCGCGCGGAGGCGTCGGTCGCGTCGCCGAGCGCGTCGCGGAGCGCCCGCCGTACCTCCTCGGGGTCGACCGGCGTCTCGAACACCTCGCGGTTGGCGTCATCGAGCCGCCGGAAATGGCGGTCGAGACCCCGGACCCCGCGGCCGCGGACCTGCATGGCGGTGAAATGGCCGTACGTCGACAGCGGCTTGGCACCCACCACTCAACCCTAACCGCGTTGCGGCGCCGCCCGCCCGCTGGTACATCTGGTGCGTCCGGACGAACCGGGAGACGGAAAGGAGGGACGCGATGTACGCCATGACCATCGTGCCGCACACAAGGAGCCCTCTACCGTGCACGAAGACGACCTGACCGTGCGCCCGCTGACCGGGCGCTCCGAGCTCGACCTCTTCCGATCCATCCCCTACGCGCTCAACGGCGAGCTGGACGGCGACCTCGACGCCGGCCGGCGACGCCTCGACTGGCTGTGGGTCGCCCAGCGCGGCGACCGGCTCGTCGGTCGCGTCGCGTGGTGGACCCGGAACGCCTCCGGCGACCCGTTCGTTCTCGACTTCTTCGAGACGTCCGATGTGGACGACGGTGTCACGCTGCTGAAGACGGCGATGGCCGCCGTGCTGCCGCCGGGGAGCACCCCGCCGGACTACATCCGGTTCCTCCCGCCCGACTGGCACGACGACACCACGATCGTGCGCGCCGTCGACGAGCGCGGCACCGCCCTCAAGCGGCTCGGCGCCCGGCCGCTCGTCGAGCGGCTGCGCCTGCAATGGGAGGCGGGTGGGCCGGTGCCGGCGCCGACCGATCGCCTGCGCTTCCGCCCGGTCGCCGACCGCGAGGAGCTCGTGGGACTCATGACCCAGGTGCTGGACGGCACGCTCGACGCGCACAGCCGGGCCGACCTGACCCGGATGTCGCCGGCCGAGCAGGCCAACTCCCAGTACGACGACGAGCTCGCCGGCTACGAGACGCCGCGCGAGTGGTGGCGGATCGCGACGCTGCCCGACGGCACGCCGGTCGGGTTCGTCATCCCCGCGCGCAACGCGTACAACCCGATCATCGCCTACATCGGGGTGCTGCCCGCCTTCCGCGGCAAGGGATACGTCGACGACGTGCTCGCCGAGGGGACGCGGATCCTCGCCGCGCAAGGTGTTCCGCGCATCCGGGCCGCGACCGACGTCGGCAACGCGCCGATGGCGAAGGCGTTCGCGCGGGCCGGATACGCCACGTTCGAACGCCAGCTCGACATGACCTGGAGCTGAGGTCGACGGGGGGCCCGCCCGCGGGCCCCCCGTTCTCAGACCGACTTCTGGTACGACCGGAACGTGCGTATGGACAGCGCCACCGTCACCGCGGCCAGGGCGACCAGCGCCCCGCCGTACAGCCCGACGGCCGACCAGTCCGCCGGCGTCGCCATCGCCGCGCGACCGGCCCGCAGCGCCCAGTCCACCGGGTTGCCCCGCGCGATCGCCTGGATCCAGCCCGGCATCAGGCCGGCCGGCATGAACGCCGACGACAGGAACGTCAGCGGCAGCAACAGCAGCGTGTTGAAACCGATGATGGTCTCCCGCTGACGGACCAGCATGCCGATCGTGTTGGACAGCGCGCCGAAGAACGTGCCCAGCACCACCGACGCCAGCACGAGGACGACCACCCCCGCCGCGTCGTACGCCGCCCCGCCGAGCAACCCGAGCCCGACGATCACCAGCGACTGGATCGTCGTGCTGATCCCCTGCTCCACCACGTTGGCGTTCATGATGGCGCTGCGGCTCACCGGCGTGACGAGGAACCGGTTGAGGGTGCCGCGCTCGATCTCCTCCAGCATGCCCATCCCGGCCCACATGTTGGACGAGACCGCGCTCATCACGACCACACCGGGCACGAGATAGTCCAGATAGGACGCCGAGCCGAACCCGGGCAGCTCGACCACCCGGCGGAACAGCGCGCCGAACAGAAACAGCCAGATGACCGGCTGGATCAGCGTGATGACGAGGAACGCGGGCTGCTGGACGAACGCCTGCAGCCGGCGCACGGTCATCCACCAGGTGTTCGCGGCGACGGCGGTCATCACGCGGCCTCCGCTTCCGCGAACCGGCGGCCGGCGTGCCGCAGGTAGACGTCGTCGAGCGACGGCCGGGCGACGGTGACCGTGGCCACCGCGAGCCGGGCGTCGTCGAGCGCCGCCAACGCGGCCGGCACCGTCGCCGCGCCGTCGTCGGCCCGCGCGCGCAGCAGCCGGCCCTCGACGGCGACATCGCGCACGCCGGGCAGCGCCTCCAAGGCACGGCGTACGGCCCGCTCGTCCGCGGCCTCGCGCAGCTCGATGTGCACCGCGTCGCCGCGCAGCTCCCCCTTGAGCTGATCGGGCGTTCCCTCGACCACGACCCGACCACGGTCCACGATGGCCAGTCGCGCGGCGAGCCGGTCGGCCTCGTCGAGGTAGTGCGTGGTCAGCAGGATCGTCGTGCCCTCGGCGTGCAGCTGGCGGATGTAGCGCCAGAGCTCGAGCCGCAGCTCAAAGTCCACGCCGGCGGTCGGCTCGTCGAGGATTACCAGCCGCGGGCGGTGCATCAGCGCGCGGGCGAGCAGCAGCCGGCGGCGCTGGCCGCCGGACAGCTTCGGCGTCCGCACGCCGCTCTTGGCGCGCAGATCGAACGCGTCGATCATCTCGTCGGCGCGCGCCTCGGCCTCGTCGCCGCCCATGCCGAAGTAGCCGCCGTGGTAGACGAGCGTCTCGCGCACGGTCAGGAAGCGGTCGAGGTTGATGTCCTGCTCCGCGAGCCCGGTCCAGCTGCGCGCCTCGAGCGAGGCCGCCGGCTCTCCGAACACGAGCACCTCGCCGGCGGTGATCCGGATCAGGTTGCAGACGGCGCTGATCAGCGTGGTCTTGCCGGCGCCGTTGGGTCCGAGCAGGCCGAAGAACGCGCCGTCGGGGACGCTGAGGTCGAAGTCCTCGACGGCCAGCGTGCCGTCGTCGTAGCGCTTCGTAAGGCCCTGGACCTCGAGCGCGGCTGGAGCGGTGGTCACCGCTTCGAGGCTACTAACCGTTCGTCATGGGCCTGCCCGCGCTCCCGTCGACCAGCCGCGCCGCCGCCTCGTGCGGCTCCAAGCCCAGCTGCTCGACGACGCCCAGCAGCATCCGCTGCTCGGGCGAGAACTCACGATCGAACTCCTCGACCCCCAGCATCTCCCCGGGCTGAACGCCAAAGACCTGCGCCAGAGCCACGTAGACGTAGAGCGGAGGGCTGGTCCAACCGCGCTCCAGGCGCGAGAAGTAGCCGCCGCTGTACTGCCCGCCCTCTGGCTTCGGCACATTGCGCACCACATCTTTCAGCGACCACCCCCGCGCCTGGCGAAGACGACGGACTCGGTGACCGACCACCTCTCCCCACTCGACCCTGTACCCGCGCGCCCAGCGATCCCCATCCGTCGGTCCGCCGGAGAAGCCGCTGACGACTGTCTGGTTCCTACCCACGAGGCCACGCTAGCTGGCCGTTACTCGGCCTAGGTCTCGACGTCACGGATTTGGATCGGTCCTGAGGATGCCGGCATAGTCAGGAGCAGGCGCTGGGAGATACGACAACGATCTTTACTCCCAGGCAACTTCGTTTACTGGGAGTCACTTTTCTTGTCGTAGTCGTGAGTGGATGTGCCGGAGGTACCCGCCATGCCTCGATCGGTTTGCGCTGGCCGCCTGGCGCCCCGAGCGCCTGGCGCGCGGGGCGAGTTGGGCGGAGCGAGAGGGGCAGGACGAGTCGGGCGGGGCGAGAGGGGCGGGCGAGACGGCAGGGCGGGCGGACTACTCGCCGGCTAGGGCGCGGCCGTACTGGCGCTCGTAGTACTCGCGGTAGTCGCCGGAGCGGATCGGTGCCCACCAGGGCTCGTTGTCGCGGTACCAGGCGACGGTGCGCTCGAGGCCCTCGTCGAAGTGGACCTGTGGCTCCCATCCGAGTGCGCGGACCTTGTCGGAGGAGAGGGAGTAGCGGCGGTCGTGACCGGGGCGGTCGGTGACGTGCTCGATCAGCGATTCGTCGCGGCCGGTGAGCTCGAGGATGCGGTGGACGACGTCGACGTTCTCGCACTCGTCGGGGCCGCCGACGTTGTAGGCCTCGCCGGGGGCGCCGTGCTCGAGGACGGTGTGGATGGCACGGGCGAAATCCTCGACGTAGAGCCAGTTGCGGACCTGGCGGCCATCGCCGTAGACGGGCAGCGAATCGCCATGGAGCGCGTTGAGCGTCATCAGCGGGATCAGCTTCTCGGGGTACTGGCGTGGGCCGTAGTTGTTCGAGCCGCGGCAGATGACGGCCTCGACCCCGTGGGTGTGGAAGTGGGCGGAGACGAGCAGGTCGCCGGCGGCCTTGGTGGCGCTGTAGGGCGACGAGGGGTTCAGCGGCGAGGTCTCGGTGAACGAGCCGCTGTCGATCGAGCCGTAGACCTCGTCGGTGGACACCTGGAGGTAGCGGCTGACGCCGAGCTCGCGGGCCGCGGCGAGCAGCACGCTCGTGCCGATCACGTGCGTGGTGACGAACGGGTCCTGGCCGGCGATCGAGCGGTCGACGTGCGACTCGGCCGCGAAGTTGACGACGGCGTCGGCGCCCTCCATCGCCTCGCGGACGGCGTCGGGATCCTCGATCGCGCCGTGGACGAAGCGGTGCTCGACGCCGTCGAGGTTCTCGCGCCGGCCGGCGTAGGTGAGCTTGTCGAGGACCGTGACCTCGTGCCCGGCGCCGGTGGCGACGCGGACGTAGGTCGAGCCGATGAACCCCGCGGCGCCGGTGACGAGCAGCTTCATGGCGGCGACCCTAGCGCGAGCGCGTCTGTAATCGCCGTCGCCTGCCGGACATGAACCGATCGAGCGCCCGATCGGGCGCCGTGACCTGAAAGGACAGCGATGCGAACCATGACCAAGGCAGGCGCGATGGCGGTGACCGCCGCGGCGCTGCTGATCCCGGCCGGCGGTGCCTCAGCGGCCGTCGAGAAGACGAAGCCGATCGTCGTCGACAGCGGGAGTGCGCCCGACGGCAGTCGCTACGAGCACGTCGTCTTCGCACAGCGCCGCGAGGGAGTCGCGCGGCTTCAGGGCGATCCGAAGCGGAAGGCCCGGTCCTTCGGCGTCACGATGCTCTGCAAGGCGCTTCGCTGGCCAAGGCGTCCGATGCGCGATGGCGGCTACGCCTGCGAGGGACCGGGCCCGCGGATGAACGACGCGCCGGCGCCCACGTTCTCGGGCGCGAGCGCCCGCTTCGTACAGCCCGACCGCACCGGTGAGGGGGTCGCGGCCCCGGACGTCGTGATCGCCGGCCAGACCGCGGCGAGCGTCGCTCGGATGGAGGTCTCCTACCGCGACCTCGCGGGCAACGAGCGTCGGCTGCCGGTCGACTTCGCGCGCGTCTCCGCGCGGAGCCAGCAGGTGCTCGTTGCGAAGCTCGGCAAGGAGGGCAAGGGCAAGTCCAAGCGCGGCGGCAAGGCCATGCGACGCGCGGCGAAGCGCTCAGCCGCCAGCTACGAGGCCTATGGCGTCTTCACCGCGTTCCTGCCCGGAGCCGACGCGGCGCGCGACCAGCTCGCGCAGCGCGCCGACGCCGGTGACAACCATCCCGGCGAGCCGGCGCTCGGCGATCCGGCCTGGACCGGCGACCTCGGCGGGCTGACGTTCACGGGCAATCCATGCAACGTGCACGACGGCTGGGAGGGTCCGTTCCGCGTCGTCGCGTTCGACGGCGCCGGCCGCCAGTTGCCAGACCCGCGACAGCCGAGCAGCTGCCCCTGAGGTAGCGGAGCGCGCGAGGTGTGGCGGGAGGTCGCCCCGGCTGTCGACCGGGGCGACCGCACCTCGTCCCCCGCAGCCGAGTTGAAGCGCGCGCCGACCATGCGAGTGAAGCCGACGCAGGCAGAGAGGTTCGATGCGCTCTTCCGTGAGCACTACGCGACGGTGCGCGGCTACGCGCGTCGCCGCGCTAACGCCGAGCAGGCTCTCGATGCCGTCGCCGAGACGTTCCTGATCGCCTGGCGGCGGATCGACGACGTCCCTGACGACGCGCTGCCGTGGCTGCTCGGCGTGACCCGCAAGGTGATGGCCAACCAGCGCCGTGCCGACGGTCGCGGCGACGCGCTCGCGCAGCGGCTCGCCGACGCTGCGGTCGGCGTCGCCGCCGACGATCCAGCGGACGTCGTCGGCGAGGCCGAGCTGATGCGCGACGCCTTCGAGCGGCTGTCCGACCGCGACCGCGAGGTACTGCTCGCCGCGGCCTGGGACACGCCGCTCAACATGCGCCATGAGGCCTCGCGTGGAGCACTCGCGGTGCGGCTGCACCGAGCGCGCGGACGGCTGAAGGCCCAGGTCGAGTCGCTCGGAGCGGTGCCGATCCTGATCTTGGCGCTCGCCATCGCGGCGGCGCTGCTCGTCACGCCGCCGGGGCGCGCGGGCCTGAGCTGGGCGATCGAGCTGATCGGGATCGGCGACGTCGGGGGCACTCCGACGCAGGCGAACCGCGCCCCGCTGCGACCGACGACCGGTCCGCTGGTGGTGGACAACGGGCGTGGACCTGACGGCGAGCGCTACGAGTGGGTCGCCCACCGCGGCGGGCTACCGGCGATCACGGCTCAGATGGCCGATCCACGCACCGGCGAGCCAATCCCGAACGCGATCCGGAGCATCCCAAGGGCGACGGGACTCTGCCTCTCGCTCGACCGGCCCGCTCGGCGCGTGTCTCAGGCGTGGGGCGGCTGCTATCCCCGGCCGGAGCGCTACCCGCCGGCCCCGATCCAGTCGACGGGTCCGATCCAGTCGTTCGACTGGTCGCCGGTACGGCGCGGCCCGCAGCGTGGCCGACCCGGCGCGGTGATGCTGGTCGGTACCACGAGCGACGCGGTTCACCGGCTGGAGATCGCCTACGCCGCCGGCTCCGGGCAACGGGACCTCAACGCGGACTTCGCCCGTGTCGACGGCCACCTGCTCCGGCGGCTCGGCATGCCGCGCGGGAAGCCGCGGCCGTTCGGTGTCTTCGTGGCGTTCGTCCCCGCGCGCTTGGTCGCCCGCGACGGACTGATGAGTCACTACTCGGGTGGGGCGCTGCTCGTCGATCGCGAGCTACGCACCGGGGACCGTGCGACCGACGCCTGCATGCGACGGCACGGTCGGCCGTCGGTCGCCCCGTACTCCCTGACCGCCTACAGCGAGGACGGGCACGTAGTCGAGCACCGGCGAACGCTCAACGGTGACGAGCTCCCGCGCGAGTGCTACGACGGCTGGTTCTACAGGGAGCTGCCGTGAGCTGTCGCACGAGCGTCTGGAACGGCGGGCCTAGGCGCGCTTGGTGAGGTAGGCCGCCAGGCCGTCGCGCCAGCCGGGCAGGCGGATCGGGTCGGGCCACTCGGTCTCGAGGACGGAGAATGCGGGCCTCGGGGCGGGGCGGCCGAGCTCGGGGGTGGTCGTCGAGAGGACCTGGCAGTCGGCGCCGGCCTGCTCGAAGATCGCTCGCGCGAAGTCGTACCAGGAGCACTGGCCGCCGGCGGACATGTGGTGCAGGCCGTAGGCGTCGGTGGCGGCGAGGCGCAGCAGGCCCTCGGCGAGGTGGCCCGTGTAGGTCGGCGAGCCGACCTGGTCGCGTACGACCACCACCTGGCCCGTGTCGGCCAGGCTCAGCATCGTCTCGACGAAGTTGCGTCCGCCGACACCGAACAGCCACGAGGTCCGGACGACGAAGTGGCGCGGGTTGGCGGCGGCCGCCGCGGCCTCGCCGGCGAGCTTCGTGCGTCCATAGGCGGACTGGGGGTTCGTCGCGTCGGACTCGACGTACGGCCGCCCGGCCGTGCCGTCGAAGACGTAGTCGGTCGAGGGCAGCACCACCGAGGCGCCGACGCTGGCCGCCGCGCCGGCGACGTTGCCGGCGCCCTCCGCGTTGAGCCGCAGCGCGTCGTCCTCGGCCGTCTCGGCGCCGTCGACGTCGGTCCACGCCGCGCAGTGGATGGCGGTGTCCGGGCGCAGCTCCTCGAACGCCGTCCCGACCGCGTCCGCGTCCGTGACGTCCAGCGCCGCCCGGTCCAGCGCCACGAACTCGTGGTGCACCAGCTCCGCCGCCAGCCGCACGTCCCGACCGAGCATCCCGCCCGCCCCCGTGATCAAGACCTTCACCGGCCGAGGGATATCACTTGTGCGGGGAACGACCCCGGGCGATGTTGAGTTTCATAAGGTTCTGGCAGATGTGCAGGAACGTACATAAGCCACGTCCTGCGAAGCTGCGGATCGCCAGCCGCCGGTTAAGTGAAGTCTTGGCCCTGGCCGAGGCGCTCCCCTCGCAGCATGAGAGGACCTTGCGATATCCACGCTTGCCGACCGAGGCACCTCAAACAGTGCCCTCGAACCGCCGGCCCAGCTCGGCGAAGCGGTGAGCGCGGGGGTCGTCGGGACCGACGATCCGGTCGAGCCAGCTCGTGACCTCAGAGCTGTCGGTGTCGAGCGTGCCGACGAGGATCTGCTCGATGTCAAGCCAATCCTTGGGGCGGTTGAAGATCGCCTTGCAGGTGATCAGGTGCTCGGGCGCGAGGATCGGGACTGTTCGCTCCCCGAACGGAGCCTGGCGTGTGCCCTTACGCATCGCGGAGTGGAGCTCGTGATACGCGTAGAAGAGGTCGATCGGCGTGGCGCCCCAGAAGACGCGGCACTGCTCGTCGCGCTCCACCCGCTCGAGCGGAGCGTCGCCCACGACCCCGAGCGTGGCCAGGGCGGCGAGCACGTCGGGATGCCTTGCGGCCTCGAGGAAAACGTTCACGTCGACGTCGATCGTCGCCCGCGGCTCGGCGTACGAGGCGAGCGCGAGCGCCCCACCGAACGCATGGGCGATCTTGGCCTCACGCAGGCAGTCGTCGATCGCGACGACCTTCTCGGGGAGCGAGGGCTCGCTCACGCCGCTCGGCCGAGGTGGGGGAAGCCGTCGTGCTCGCTGGTGCTCCGAGCGCGGGGAAACCGGTCGGCGAGCAGCAGGAGGTCGTAGAGGGCGTCGCCGCGCTCGGCCGGCGTCGCGGTCAGCCAGGCGGCGCTTGCGCGGGCGTTGTCGAGCAACTCGGGCGTCGGTGCCGCGCGGACCGGCCCCGCCGGCTCGCCGAGCCGAGCGGGTGGCCCGGCCTGCAGCGCGTCGATCAGCAGCTGTCGCAGGACCGGATGCGGCTCGCGTCCGTCGACCAGCTCGCGCAGCAGTTCGCCGGCGGCACGGTCGGCCACCGCCAGGTCGATTGGAGCCCCGGCTCGGCGCGCCGCGTGGCGGACGTCATCCGGGCTCACGGGCTTCCGGGCTCGGGCGCACGCCTGCTCGACGGCTTCGTCTGTGAGCTTTCGAAACGACGCGAGCGTGCGACTGCGGGGGCCCTTGGCAGTCGAGATCGACTCCCTTATCTCCCAGGTGCCGCCAGGGCGAGAAGTCACGTAAGCCATAGTGGGCATTCTACCCACTATTCGGGAGCAGTGCGAGTCCGCGAGCGCCTCTACAGTGCCCCGGGTGGCTCGCCTGACGCTCGCCGCGGTCCTGCTGCTCGCGATCGCGCTTCCCGCAAGCGCGTCCGCGCAGGTCGCTACGCCACCCGTGCCACCCGGGCCGCTGCCGTCGCCGGTGGTGCGCGGCGACTGGCCCGACCCGGACGTCACGCTGATCGACGGCAACCTCTACGCGGTCGCGACCAGCGGCGGCTGGGCGCCGACGTTCCGGATCCTGCGCTCGACCGACCTGCGCGGCTGGACGATCGCCGGGTCGGTGTTCCGGCGCGCGCCGGGCTGGGCGAAGGACTCGTTCTGGGCGCCCGAGCTAGCGCAGCTGCCGGCCGGCGGCTACGCGCTCTTCTACAGCGCCTTCCCGCGCAAGCGCCCCGGGCGCACGTGGTACTGCCTCGGCGTCGCGACAGCCCCGGCGCCGCTCGGGCCGTGGCGCGACCTCGGCAAGCCGCTGCGCTGCACCAGGCGCGGAACGATCGACCCGACGCCGGTCGTCGACGGCGCCGCGCTGCACCTCGTCTACAAGGAGGACGGCAACGCCTTCCGCCGGCCGACGCCGATCCTGATCCAGCAGCTGCGCGCCGATGGCCGGGCGCTGCTCGGCGAGCCGCGCGAGCTGATCCGCAACCGCACCGCGTGGGAGGGCGCCGTCGTCGAGGCGCCGGAGCTGGTCCAGCGCGACGGGGTCTGGCACATGCTCTACTCGGGCAATCTCTGCTGCTCGCCGCGCTGCGAGTACGCCGTCGGTGCGGCGCGGGCGCCTCAGCTCACGGGCCCGTGGACGCGCCATCCCGGCAACCCGATCCTGCGCTCGGGCAACGGCTGGCGCTGTCCCGGCCACGTGTCGCTGATCGGCGACCGCGTCGCCTTCCACGCCTACCGCGCCGGCGGCTTCCTCGCCGGGCGCCAGCTGCACGTCGCCCCGCTGGCCTTCGGCGCCGACGGCTGGCCGGCGATCGGCGACGGCCGTCCGCTGCCGCCCGCGCCAGGCGCGGTGCCGACGGCGTTCGACGACCGCTTCGGCGGTCCGGCGCTCGCGTCCGAGTGGGAGTGGCCGGTGACCCGACCGCCCGCGGTGCGGATCGCCGGTGGCCTCCGGCTGCGCGCGGGCCGCCGCGCCGGCACCCGGGCCGACGCCGGCCTCGTCGCCCGCCGGCTCGGCAGCCACCGGTACACCGCCACCGCCGTCCTGCGCCGGACGGCGCTCCGGGGCGACGCGACGGCGGGTCTCGCGGTCATTCGCGGCGGTCCCTTCACGGTCGGCGGCCAGGCGATCGGCGTGACCGTCGGCAGGGACCACGTCGATACCTGGCAGCGCGGCGGGCACGGCTACACCCAGACGCAGACCCGCATCAGGGCGACGGCACCGCTCGTCCACCTGCGCGTCACGGCCGATGGCCGCCGCTACCGCTTCGCGATCAGCACGAACGGCTCGAGCTGGGTCCCGATCGGCCGCGCCCGCAGGGGCCCGGTCGAGGAGACCGCCCGCATCGCCCTAACCGTCGGGGGCCAGCGCCGGGCCAGCGCCAACTTCCTCCGCGCGACGCTCGTCGAGCGTTAGACCGGCACCCAGCGCCAGCGTCACCGCGCCGGAGATCAGGCCGGCGATGGCGGCGAACAGGTAGGCGCGGTCCGCGGAGGCGAGCGCCTCGGCGAGACCGGGCGGGTCGCCGACGATCGTGATCAGCAGCGCGGTGCCGAGCACGGCGCCGATCTGGCGGAAGGCGGCGTTGACGGCGCTGGCCGTGGCGAAGCGGTCGTCGGGGATGTCGCGGACGGCGGCCGAGCCGAGCGTGGGGAAGGCGAGGCCGATGCCGATGCCGGTCAGCACGGCGCCGGGCAGCCACGTGCCGACCCAGTCCGGCTCGGCCCCGGCGGAGCGCAGCACCATCACGCCGGCGGCGAAGAAGATCGCGCCTGGGACGATCACGGCGCGGTGGCTGAAGCGGTCTGCGAGCTTCCCGGCGGGGCCCGCGACGATCGTCGAGAGAGCCGGCCCCGGCAGCGTGGCGAGGCCTGCAGTGAGGACGCTGTAGCCCCAGATCGACGTCAGGAAGAGCACGTTGCCGAGCACGATCGAGAAGAACGCGGCGGCGAAGAGCAGTGTGCCGAGGTTGCCGATCCGGAACGCGTGGTCGCCGAACAGCTCGGGCTCGACGATCGGCCGCGGGTGACGGGTACTGCGCGCGACGACGCCGGCGAGCAGCAGTGCCGACGCGGCGAAGCAGGCGAGCGTCGGGGCGGCGCCCCAGCCCCAGTCATTGCCCTCGACGATCCCGAGCGTCAGCAGCGCCAGGCTGGCGGCGAGCAGGGCGGCGCCCGGCAGGTCGGGCAGCCGGCTGTCGAGCACCGGGCGCTCGACAAGGTGGCGGGCGCCGAACCAGACGATCACGGCGCCGAGCGGGAGGTTGACGAGAAAGACCAGCCGCCAGTCGGACAGCTCGACCAGCGCGCCCCCGAGCGTCGGTCCGGTCGCCGCCGCGGCCGCGGCGGCCGCGCCCCAGAGGCCGACGCCTGCCGCGCGGCGCTCGGGCGGGAACTGGTCGAGCACGATCGCCAGCGAAGCCGGGGCGATCAGCGCCGCGCCGGCGCCCTGCAGGACGCGTGCGGCGATCAGCGTCTCGAGCGTGGGTGCGATCGCGCAGAGCAGGCTCGCGCCCGTGAACACCCCGATCCCGACCAGGAAGATCCGCTTGTGGCCGTAGCGGTCGGCGAGCCCGCCCGCCGGAACCAGTAGCGCCGCAATTACGACGAAGTAGCCGTCGAGCACCCACGACAGCGAGTCACGGCCAGCGCCCTCGAACGAGCGCGAGATGTCGGGGAAGGCGATGTTGACGATCGTCGTGTCGAGGATTGCCAGGAAGGCGCCGGCGCACGCGATCAGGACAGTGCTTCTATGTCCGCGGGCATACATCTGCCGCGAGGGTACACTATGTCCGTGGGCATAGACAAGCGAGATCCAAGCTCGCGGGACGGTCGCGCGCGCCTGCTCGACGGCGCCGGCAGCCTCCTGGCCGAGCGGGGCTATGCCGCGATGGAGCTGCGCCACGTCGCCGAGCGCGGCAATGCGCCGCGCGGATCGATCTACCACCACTTCCCCGGCGGTAAGGCCCAGCTCGCGGCCGAGGCCGCCGAGCTCGACGGGATCCGCACCCGCGCCGCGATCGAGGAGTCGATCGCCAAGCACGGCCTCAAGAAGACGCTGCGCCGCTTCGGCGACTTCTTCCGCCGCCGCGCGGCCGACCACCCCGGCCTGATCGGCTGTCCCGTCGCCGCCGCCGCCCTCGCCCGCCCGGAAGATCCGGCCCTCGCCGCCGCCGCTACCGCCTCCTTCAAGTCCTGGGAGGAGGTCATCGCCGCCGAGCTGGTCGAGGAGGGCGCGAGCGCGGCCGACGCGGCCGCCTTCGCCGCCGTCACCGTCTCGACGATCGAGGGCGCCCTGCTGCGCACGCGCGCCGCGGGCAACCACGAGCCGCTCGACCTCGCCATCGCCGGGCTGGAGACCGCGCTCGACAACCTGCTCGCGCGGTTGGGCTAGCGGCGGGGGCGGTCGAGCCGCGCGGCCCGCTAGCGGCGTTCGAGCGGGCCGGGCGCGCTCACGGCGCTCCCGCGTCGAGCGGGGGGCCGGACAACTCCCCCAGCAGCGACGCGTCATCGGCCGGATCCGCCGCCGGCGTCGCCGGTCGTCCCGCCAGGACGCCCTCCGTGGTCAGGACGTGCTCGGTCAACGACGCCGCGCTCTGCAGCGCATGCCGCGCCACCATCGCCGGCTCGATCGGGGCCGTCGCCTCCAGCACGCTCGCCGCGTCGTCGCCCCCGAGGCCGGCGTTGTCGGCGAGCTGGCGCAGGGGCGCCTCGAGCGCCTGCCGGACGATGCCGGCTCCAATCCGCTCGTCGCCCTCTAGCTCGTCGAGGTCGATCGCCTCCGCGCAGCGGAGCAGTGTTACCCCCGCACCAGGGACCACGCCCTCCTCGAGGGCGGCGCGAGCGGTCTGCAGCGCGTCCTCGACGCGGTGCTTCTTCTCCCTCATCTCCGTCTCGGTAGCGGCGCCGACCATGATCACCGCGACGCCGCCGGCGAGCTTCGCCAGCCGGGCATGGAGACTCTGGCGGCTCTCGTGGTTGAAGCGGAGGTCCATGAGGCGGGAGCCGCCGCTCTCGATCTCCGCCCTGATCTGGTTGATGCGGCCCTTGATCGCCTCCGAGTCGCCGGCGCCGTCGACGATCGTCGTCGTGTCCTTGGTGACCACCGCGCGACGGGCGCGGCCGAGCTGCCAGAGCTGGGTGTTCTCGAGCTTGAAGCCCACCTCCTCGCTGATGACCTCGCCACCGGTGAGGATCGCGATGTCCTCGAGCGTCCGCTTGCGGCGGTCGCCGAAGCCGGGGGCCTTGACCGCGACGCTGGTGAAGGTGCCGCGCAGCTTGTTCACGACGAGCGTCGCGAGCGTCTCGCCCTCGACGTCCTCGGCGACGATCAAGAGCGGCTTGCCCGACTGGATGACCTGCTCGAGCAGGGGCAGGACGTTCTGCACCGCGGCGACGGTCCTGTCGGTGAGCAGGACGTAGGGGTCCTCGAGCGCGGTCTCCAAGCGCTCCTGGTCGGTGACCATGTAGGGCGAGATGTAGCCCTGGTCGAACTGCATGCCCTCGGTGAACTCGAGGTCGATGCCGAACGTCTGGCCCTCCTCGACGTTGACGACGCCGTCCTTGCCGACCTTCTCGATCGCGTCGGCGAGCACGGCGCCGATCTCGTCGTCGGCGACGGCGCCGGACGCGAGTCGAGCGATCTGCTCCTTGCCCTGAACCGGAGTCGCCAGAGTGGCTATGCGCGCGGTCGCCTGGTCCACCGCCCGGCGCAGGCCCTTCACCAGGAGCACGCGGCTGGATCCGGCGGCCTCCGCCGCGACGCTCTCGCGGACCATCGCGTCGGCGAGGACGATGGCCGTCGTGACGCCCTGGCCGACCATGTCGCGCAAGCCGACCGCCATCTCCCGCACGAGTGCGACGCCCTCCTGCTCGGCCATGTCCTCGGCCTCGACCTGGCCGGCGATCGTCGCGCCGTCGCGGGTCCTCTCCCTCCCGCCGTCGGTCGCGATGACGACGTACTGGCCGTTCGGCCCGAGCGTCGCGCGAACCGCCCGCGCCACGCGCTCTATCCCCGCGGCCAGGGCCCGGCGCGCATCGGCCTCGGCGCGATAGCGACCCACGCCCTTGCCGCCTGTGTCTCGATCCTCTCTCGGCGTGGCGCGCACCACGGCGCCGGCCGCAGCGGGATGCGAGGCCGGGCTCACCAGCTTCTTGAGGACCGACACGAGCCGACCGGTGTCGTACTCCCAGCGCGAGTCGCTGAGCTCCAGCGCGTGCAGGCTCGCGAGCGGCGCGAGCTCGTCAGGCAGGTCCTCGGCGCTCGGAGGCCGCGCGCCTCCGACGAGTGTCGGGATCACGCGGATGCCCTTCGCGAGGGCGGTCGCGATCTCGAGCCGCACGAAGTCCCTCGGGTCGTGGAGCCTGAGCTCGCCGCGAGCGTTCTCGGCGGTCAGCCAGTCGCTGCCGATCAGCGCGACCAGCACGGTGGACGATCCGACGGCTCCCTCTATGTGCTCCACGAAGTTGGCGCCGGGCTCGATGACGATGTCCATGAAGACCTGGTCGCGACCGAGCTCGCTGCCGAGCCGGTCATACAGGCGCCCGGCGTGGCCGCCGCTGTCATCGCGTCGATAACACAGGAAAACGTCCGGCAAGGAATCCCCCAACCCTTTCGCGTTACTGCTGTCGCCCGTCCGCAGCCACCAACTATGGATCGGATGACGGGTCCGCGCAAGCGGGGCCGCCCTCCCAGCTACAGGATCGAGATTTCGGCGTTGTCCCCGACGACGAAGCGGTAGGCGCGCGGCATCGCCGGCCCCTTGCCGATCGTCACGTTGCGGCCGATCAGGCTCGCCTCGACGCGTGAGTCGAGGTCGCGGACCGTGGACCCCGACAGCACGATCGAGTGCTCGAGCTCGGCGTGGTCGATCGTGACGTCGTCGCCGAGCGCCGTGTAGGGCCCGATGTAGGCGTCGGTCACGGTCGTGCCGGCGCCGATGATCGCGGGGCCGCGCACGGTCGCGCGCTCGAGCCGCGCGCCGGCTTCGATGCAGACGCGCCCCTCGACGCGCGAGTCGACGACCTCGCCGTCGTGGCGCTCCTCGATGTCGTCGAGGATCAGGCGGTTGGCCTCGAGCATGTCCTGGACCTGGCCGGTGTCCTTCCACCAGCCGTGGACGATGTGCGGGTCGACCTTGCGACCGCCGTCAACGAGCCACTGGATCGCGTCGGTGATCTCGAGCTCGCCGCGGCCCGAGGGCTCGATCGCGCGCGCGGCGTCGAGGATCGAGGACGTGAACATGTAGACGCCGACGAGCGCGAGGTCGCTCTTGGGGTCGGCCGGCTTCTCGACCAGCCGCGCGACGCTGCCGTTGGACAGCTCGGCGACGCCGTAGTGCTCGGGGTCGGGCACCGGCGTCAGCAGGATCAGCGCGTCGGGCTGCTCGGTCGCGAAGGTCTTGACGAGCTCGGTGATGCCGTCGCGGAGCAGGTTGTCGCCGAGGTACATCACGAACGGCGAGTCGCCGAGGAAGTCGGCCGCGGTCAGCACCGCGTGGGCGAGGCCCGCGGGCTCATCCTGGACGATGTAGGAGATCCGGACGCCGAAGGCCGAGCCGTCGCCCGCGACGGACCGGATCTCGTCGCCGGTCTCCGGCGCGATGATGATCCCGACCTCCTCGATCCCGGCGGCGGCCATCGCCTCGATGCCGTAGAAGAGCACCGGCTTGTTGGCGACCGGCACGAGCTGCTTCGCGCTCGTGTGAGTGATCGGGCGCAGGCGCGTGCCCTTGCCGCCGGAGAGGATCAGGCCCTTCATCTAGTACGTGCCTCCGAGCTTGCGGTGGTCCCAGGTGACGACCCGGGTCGGGACGAAGCGCAGGCCGACGCGCTTCTGGGCCTGCTTGAGCACCATCTCTCGCACCTCGGGCGCGAGCTCGCCGCCCGGGCCGTAGCGCTCGAAAAGCGCGACGCCGTAGTCGGCTACGCCGTCGGGCTCGTGCGTCACCTCCACGTCGCACTCCATCATCGCGCCGCGCAGCTCCTGGTACTGCACGCCGTCGTCGATCGAGATCGTTGCGCGCGGGTCGCGCGCGAGGTTCTTCGCCTTCTGCGACGCGGCGTAGGTCCAGCCGCGTAGCACCGGGTCGTCGCCGCCGTCCTCGACGAAGTACCAGAGCGGCACCAGGTGGGGGCGACCCTTCGGCCCGACCGTCGCCACCTGGACGATCCGCTGCTCGTCGAGGAAAGCGCGCAGCTCGCCGTCCGTCATCCGGATCTGGTCGCGTCGCGACGCCATGCGGGCCAGACCGTACCTAGCAGCTGCCGACGGGCGGGTTGCGGCCGCTATGTGGCCGGACTCGGCCCGTGGTCGTGGAAATCAGCGGCGCACGGCGCCGGCGAGCGCCTCGGCGGCGGCGAGGACTGCCTCGCGGGCGTCCTCGGGTGCGAGGACGACGGCGTCGCCGGCCTCCTTGAGGATCTCGCGCGCCAGGTACTCGTTGCCGCCGTAGGGCAGCTCGACGACGACGGCGCCGTCCTTGAGCTCGTCCACCACGCGCCGGTCCTCGCGCGCCCAGCGGGCGCGCTCGGGGGAGATCCAGACGCGCGCCTGGGCGGAGGCGGGGACCTCGCCGGTGGTCGGCCAGCCCTGCATCTCGGGCTCGACGCCGGGGCGCGGCTCGAACGTCTCGTCGAGCACGTCGGCGGAGCGGATCCGGTCGAGCCGGAACGAGCGCGAATGGTCCTTGTCGGGCTCGAAGGAGTGCACGTACCAGCCCTCGGGGCCGTTGAGCAGCTGGTACGGCTCGATCGTGCGCTCGGTGAACTCGTCCTCGCTCTCCTTGTAGTGCTCGATCCGCAGCAGGCGGCGGTCGACGATCGCGCTCGACACGACACGCGCGATCTCCGAGTCGTCGCCCTTGGCGGTCGTGATCTGAAGGCCGTCGGTGGCCGGGTCCTGGCCGAGCGCGTCGACGATCTTGTCGCGCGCGGAGGCGAGCGAGCCCTCGGGCAGGTGCTCGCCGACGAGGTCGATCGCGGCGACGAGCGCCTTCGCCTCGAGCGGCAGCAGCCGCGCCGGGCGGGCGAAGTTGTCGCCGTAGGGCTCGGGGTCGACCTCGATCTGGTCGCCCTGGACCTCGGCGTAGAGGACGTAGCTGCCGCCGCCGAAGTTGACGACGTTGAGCACGTCGATGTCCTGGCGCAGCTCGGTCTCGGAAATCTGCAGCCGCTCGCATAGCTCGCGCAGCTCGAGCTTGGAGTTCTCGCGCGCCGTGTCGATCAGGATCCCGGCGAGTGTGACCAGGCGCGCGAAGCGCTCCGGGCGGATGTGGCTCTCGCGCTTGGCGCCGGCGTCCTCGTCCTCCTCGTCCTCCTGCGGCCTGCGCTTCACGGCGGCCGCGAGCTCGAGCGGCTCGGAGTGGCGGTCGGCCACCAGTCGCACGCGCTCCTGGGCCTGCTCGACCAGCTCGGCGGGCTCGAGGATGCGCGCGCGCTCTCCCAGCCCGAGCACCCACGCGATCAGCTGGCGCGCGTCGCCGTAGGGAGTCTCGAAGATGACGCCGTTGTCGGCGTCCTCCTCGACGACCGTGCCGACCTCGGGCCCGAGGTGGCGCCGCACCAGCCACGCGATCCGCTCCGAGAGCCAGATCCGGGCGGTGCCCTGCTGCTCGCCGAGCTGCCAGTCGGCGCGCGTCGCGTACTCGCGCGGGTCGAAGTCCTCGGGGCGCTGGAAGTCGTGCTCCGCCTTGGAGGCGTAGCCGACCTTGCCGCGCATCCGCGACAGGCGGAAGACGCGGATCGCGTCGCGCTCGTGCGAGTGGCCGACGAGGTAGAACTGCCCGCCCTGGAAGAGCAGGTGGTACGGGTCGACCTTGCGCCGCTCCTCGGCGTCGCGGCCGAGCGTGTAGTAGTCGAAGACGATCGTCTTGCGGCGGAAGATCGCGGTCTCGACCTTTGACAGCCGCTGCGACAGCTCGCGGCCGCCGGAGTCGGCGGTCACCGCCATCCGCACGGTCTGCTGGCCGGCGTCGGTGAGCGGCGACGGCTTGCCCCACGACAGCTGCTGCAGCGCGAGCCGCAGCGGCTCGGCGTAGGCGAACTCGCCGTCGAGCAGCGTCAGCGCGGTGCGCAGGCCGCCGAGCTCCTCGTCGGAGAACTCGATCGCCGGCAGGTAGAAGTTCTCCGGAGGGAGCGTGTAGGTCTCGGCCTCGTAGGAGCCTTCGCTCGACTTCTCGACCTCGAGCTCGATCCCGAGCGAGGCGAGCTCGGCGCGGTCGGCGTAGAAGCGGCGGTTGAACGCCTCGTCGCTGGTCATCTGGGCGTAGCCCTCGACGTCCTGGCGGATCTCGAGCGCCGAGACGGGCCGCTGCTCCGCCATCAGGAACGAGATCAGGGAGAGCTGCCGGATCAGTTTCTCGGTGTCCTTTGCCATCGATGGTCGAGGATACGCGCGCGGTAACGCCGCGCGAGCGACAAATTGGCCTCAGAGGGCAGCCGAAGGCCGCTAATTGCGGGGTGGCGGCAGCTGCGTCGTTCGCGGCGCGGGTGTCGTACCGTGTCGAACGGTGTCGTTGCGGAGAGAGAGCACGTCCTTCCTCGGGGCGCTGATCGTCTGCCTGCTCTGGGCCATTCCGGCCCAGGCGGCGTTCGTACCCGCGCTCGACTCGCCCGTGTCGACGGGGATGACGACGCGTGCGCTGGCGGCCGTCGACGCCGACCGCAACGGGACCGTGGACGTGGCGGCCGGCGGCCTGACGGTCTGGCGCAACGACGGCACGGGGCGGATGCGGTTTCCGACCGCGGTCGGAAGTCCCGGCCCGGTCGAGGGCCTCGCGAGCGGCGACCTCAACGGCGACGGCACACCCGACTTCGCGGCGATCGCACCGGGGTCGCCGCGGCGGGTGCTCGTCTACACGGCGGTTCCGGGCACGCCGAGCTACGTCCAGACGACTGCGCTGGCGGACGCCGGCGACGATGCGGCGGATCTCGCGGTCGCCAACCTCAACGGCGACGGCCTGGACGACATCATCGTCGTGAGCCAGGCGGCCGGCTCGAACGTGACGGTGCTGCGCAACCAGGGCGACAACTTCGTCGAGGCGAGCTACGAGTCCGACCTGCCCGCCCCGAGCGACGTCGCCGTCGCCGACTTCACCGGCGAGGGCGCCCCGGACGTCGCCGTCGCCGGCGGTGACGACGCGGTGTCGCTGCTGGTCAACACGGGCGGCGGGACGCTCGCCGACGGCGATCTGAAGGCGACCGGCGCGGCCGGCACGGTTAGGCGCCTGACCGCGACCCACGTCGACGGCGACGGCCTGGCGGACATCGTCGCCACCGACGCGGGCGCGACGCCCGCGGCGCTGGTGCTGCGCGGCGTCGGCGGTGGCGGCTTCGCCGCGGGCGGGCCGCAGCCGCTCGGACTGCCGTTCGCCCCGCTCTCGATCGCCACGGGGGACTTCAACGGCGACGGCGCGACGGACGTCGTCGCGGGGTCGGGTGGCGGCCTCTTCGCGATCCTGCACGGCAACGGCGGGGGCGGCCTGAGCCCGGCGCCCGGGTCGCCGTTCCGCACCGACGACCCGGCCGGCGGTGACGTCGAGGACGTCGCGGCGGTCGACCTCAACCGCGACAGCCAGCTCGACGTCGCGACCGCCAACCGCCCCGGCTCGGTCTCGGCGATGCTGAACAGCGACACCGGCCTGCTCGGCCCGTCGCCAGGGACGCTCGACTTCGGCACCAGGGCGGCGCGCACGGCGCCGAGCACCCAGGTGGTGACGTTGCGCGCCAACCGCGGCCGGGTGCGGATCACCCGCCTCGAGCGCCAGGGCACGAGCGCCTTTGCGGTCAGGGACGGTGGCTGCGTCGGGCGCACGCTGCTGCTCGGCCAGAGCTGCTCGCTGACCGTGACGTTCACCCCGCCCCGGCGCGCGCGGCGCTACGAGGGGCTGCTGTCGGTCGACGCGAACGCCGCCGCGGTGATCGTGCCGCTGGGCGGGCTCGTCCGCCCGCCGGTGGTGCTCACGCCGCGCCTGCGCCCGAAGCGCGTCAAGGCCGGCGGCCGGCTGAGCCTTCGGTACGGGCTCTCCGAGGCTGGCCGCCTGCGTGTGCGGATCGAGCGGGCGCTGCCGGGCCGCCGCGCCGGCAAGCTCTGCGCCAAGCCGACGCGCCGCAACGTCAAGCGCCGCCGCTGCACGATCTGGCAGCCCGTGACGAGCGTGTCTAGCCCCGCCCTGGCGGGCGCCAACCTGCTCCGCCTGCGCGCTCGCGCGAAGGGCAAGCCGCTGACGCCCGGCGGCTACCGGCTGGAGATCACGGCCAGCGATCGCTTTCGCAACCGCTCGGAGGAGCGGTTCGCGAAGTTCACGGTGCTGCCGCGGAAACGGGTGGCTCCGCGCAAGCGGGCCGGACAGGACTGAGGTGTGGTGGCGCTCCTTTGGGGCGTCCTCGAGGCCTGGGGTCGCGCTGGGGTTGCTGGGAGAGATACGAGTGGCTGAGCTGCGCTGCCGGTCTTGGGCTGGGTAGGGCGGATTGCGGAGTGGTGGGTGGCCGGAGAGCCTGCTCCGCTCGGTGGGAGCGGCTGTCGGGTGGTCCGGAGCGGTTGTTGCTCCGGTGGCTACTTAGGGCTGGCCGGACACGCGCCTGGCCGGGGTCTGCAAGCTAAATCGGAGCGTTCGAAGCATTGTGGGACCCAGAGGTCATACAAAGCTTCGAACGTCCCGAACTCGGCCTGTAGATCTGAGCGTTCGGAGCTTTGTGGGACCCATAGGTCATACAAAGCTCCAAACGTCCTGAGCTAGGCCTGTGAACCAGGCCTAAGGACCTAGCGACCGCTCAGGCCCCCGCCGCTCAAGCCGCGCGGGCCGCGAAGTAGGCCGAGCCCGACAGGGCGCGGTCGAAGTTCGACCAGCACTCGCCGTCGGCGAGGCTCTTCTCGATCCGGTCGAAGCTGCCGAGCGTTCCGCCGAGGTTGTCGATCATGTGGACGAGCGTCGCCTCGCGGGTGCAGGGGGTGACGGGGCTGCCGTGCTCGAGCTTGCCGTGGTGGCTCAACACGATGTGCAGCAGCGCCTCGGCGGTCTCGGGCGGGAAGCCGTCGATCTCCTCGGTCGCGCGGCGGACACGGAAGTAGCCGAGCGGGATCTCGCCCTGGAGTCGGCCGGCGTCGGAGAGGTCGATCGCGCCGCCGCGGCTCTCGTAGGCGTCGATCTTGCCGATGTCGTGTAGCAGCGCGCCGGCGACCGCGACGTCGCGGTCGATGCCCGGGAACGTCGCGGCCATCGCGCTGACGCCCTGCGCCACCGACAGCGAGTGCTCGAGCAGTCCGTGGCGGTAGGCCTGGTGGTAGATCTTCGCCGCCGGTGCGCTGCGCCAGCGCTCGGCGACCTCGCCGCGGCAGAGCAGCCGCTCGAGCAGCTCGCGCAGATGCGGCTGCTGGACCGTGCCGATCAGCTCCTCGAGGTCGGCGGCCATCTGGGCGTAGGGGATCGGCGCCGACGCGTGCACCTGCGCCGGGTCGTACTCGCCGGGCTCGGCCACACGGATGCGGCGCAGCGTGATGCTGCGCCCGAAGCGCGCGTCGTCGCAGAAGCTGCCGAGCACGCGCACGACGGCGCCGGGCTGGGCGATCGCGGCGACGCCGTCGACGTCCTCCCAGACGACCGCTTCGACGCTGCCGCTCGCGTCCCCGAGCTGCAGCTTCAGGAACGGGTCGCCGTTCTTCTTCTGGCGCCGCGTGAGGTCGCGGACCTCGAGCACCGAGTCGACCGCCTGGCCGTCGACCAGGTCGCGAACCGACTCGTGCGCGCTCATGAGCGTCGGCTGCTCCATAGCCCGAACGAAGGTAGAGCCGCTAGCGGACGGGATAGCCTTCTGGACGATGGCGCAGCGGGACCACTGCTGATGGCTGACGCGGCGCTCGTCGCGGGAGGCGCCGGTGCGCTCGGACAGGCCGTCGTGCGCGAGCTGAACGAGCGCGGCTGGGACGTCACCGTGCTGGACCGCCACCCGCACCAGGAGCAGAGCGGCGGGATCAGGTACGTCCAGGCCGACGTGCTCGATCCCGACTCGGCCGCCACGGCGGTCGCCGCCGTCGACGGCCTGCGCGCCGTCGTCAACCTCGTCGGCGGCTTCGCGATGGGGCCGAAGGTCGGCGAGGCCGAGCTCGAGGAGTTCGAGTTCATGCTGCGGCTCAACCTCGTGCCCGCGTTCAACCTCGCGCACGCGGCGATGCCGCGCCTCGCCGCGGCCGGCGGTGGGGCGTTCGTGTGCGTCTCCGCGCGCGCGGCGCTCGAGCCGTTCTCGGGAGCGGCCGGCTACATCACCGCCAAGGCGGGGATCCTCGCGCTGGTGCGGGCGCTCGACGCCGAGTACCGCGGCGAGGGCGTGCGCGCCAACGCCGTGCTGCCGAGCGTGATCGATACGCCCGCGAACCGCGAGTCGATGCCTGGCTCGGACTGGTCGAAGTGGGTGCCGCCCGAGCAGATCGCGCGGGTGATCGCGTCGCTGTGCTCGGACGATTTCGCACCCACCTCGGGCGCGGCAGTGCCCGTCTACGGCCGCGCCTGACCGGGGCTACCGCCCGCCGCTCTCACACGACTCGAGCGCCTGATCGCGGGCGGGCGCGTCCTTGGGGAAGGTGTCCTCGACGATCGTCTGGCAGACCTCGCGCGCGGCCTCGCGGACATCGTCCGGATCGCCCGAGGCGGCGTTCTCACAGAGATCGGTGAGCTTGTCCCTGGCGTCGGCCGACAGCTGCTTCGCGGTGTTGACGCCCTTCTCGCAGTTCTCGACCGCCTGCGCGCGACTCGTCGGAGCAGCCGCGCCGCCGCCCTCCGCGGTCTCGTCCTCGGTGACCGTGTCCGTGTCGGTCACCGTGTCGGTGTCGGTGATGTCGTCGGTCACCGTCTCGTCGTCGGTCACGGTGTCGGTGTCCGTGTCGGTGACCGTCTCGGCCGCCGTCGTGTCGCCGTTGCCGGAGCCGTCGCTCTCGTCGTCGCCGCAGCCGGCGACCACGAAGCCCAGCACGAGCAGCGCCGCGAGGAGGGTGATCAGTCGCTTGGTCATCGATTCCTTCGTTCGGGAGGGTCGCGGAGAACCTAACGCGCGCGGCGCCGGGCATCAGGGCCACGTCGGGAGTTTGGAGACTCGGCCTGCGGAGAGAAGAGAGGCATGGGAATCCTCAGCGACGACAAGCAAGCGGAGCGCGAGCATCTGATCGGGCTGCTCACCAAGGCCTACTGGATGGAGATCGAGACGGTGATGAGCTACGTCGCCAACTCGATCAACCCGGACGGGGTGCGTGCGCGGGAGATCATCGAGAGCCTCGAGAAGGACATCCAGGAGGAGCTCGGCCACGCCCAACAGTTCGGGCACCGGATCAAGGAGCTGTACGGGACGGTGCCGGGCTCGTCCGACTTCGCCGCCGAGCAGACCTACCTCCAGCCGCCCGGCGACAACATCGACATCGTCCCGGTGATCAAGGGCGTGATCGAGGCCGAGACCGGCGCGATCGAGCACTACAACAAGATCATCGAGTACGCCGACGAGCACGGCGACCCGGTGACGGCGGACATGGTGACGACGATCCTCGCGGACGAGGAGGGGCACCGGCGGCTGTTCGAGGGCTTCCTGCGCGAGTACGAGCGTGGGGCCGTGGGCTGAAACGGCTAGGGCCAGGCGGTGCGGGCCGCGGGTCCTGTCTCCGGTCGGAGTCCACCGCTCGCAAGCTCGCGTTGTAAGCCCGGGTGAACCGTGCTCGCAAGCTCTGCGCGGATAAGCTCCACCGTCGCCACCCGCGGGTGTGACGTTGGTGAACAGCCTTGATTCAAACGACGCCGTAATCGTTGCAGCCGTGCGGACCCCGATGGGTCGGTACGGCGGGCAGCTGAGCTCGGTTCGCCCTGACGATCTGGCGGCGGTCGTGGTGGGGGAGGTCGTGCGGCGGGCGGGCGTGGATCCCGCCGACGTCGATGACGTGATCCTCGGTTGCGCCAACCAGGCGGGCGAGGACAACCGCGACGTGGCGCGGATGGCGCTGCTGCTGGCGGGCTTCCCGGTCGAGGTTCCTGGGCAGACGGTGAACCGGTTGTGCGGATCCGGGATGCAGGCGTTGATCGCAGGCGCGCGCGAGATTCGCGACGGCGCGGCCGAGGTGATCGTCGCGGGCGGGGTGGAGAGCATGAGCCGAGCGCCATGGGTGATGGGCAAGCCGGAGGCGGGGCTGCCGCGCGGCGCGCAGACGCTCGAGGACACGGCGCTGGGCTGGCGGCTGGTGAACCCGAAGATGGTCGAGTTGGGGCACACGGACTCGCTGGGCGAGACGGCGGAGAAGGTGGCCGAGCGCTACGGGGTGAGCCGGGAGGACCAGGACGCGTTCGCGCGGCGAAGTCATGGCAGGGCGCTGGCGGCTCAGGAGGCCGGGCTGCTCGCGGAGGAGATCGTGGCGGTCGACGTGCCGGGGCGGAAGGGATCGGTGACGACGGTCGAGGCCGACGAGGGGATCCGCAGCGAGGAGGAGCTCGAGCGCCTCGCGCAGCTGCGCGGGGTGTTCCGCGACGACGGGACGGTGACGGCCGGGAACGCCTCGCCGCTCAACGACGGCGCGGCCGCGCTGGCGTTGATGTCGGCGGGCGAGGCGCAGCGGCGGGGGCTCGAGCCGCTGGCGCGGTTCGTTGGCGCCGCCTACGCGGGCGTCGATCCGTCGTACATGGGGATCGGGCCGGTGCCGGCGACGCGCAAGCTGCTGGAGCGGACCGGCGTAGCGGTCGGAGACATCGACGTGGCGGAGGTCAACGAGGCGTTCGCCGCCCAGGCCGTTTCCTGCATCCGCGAGCTGGGGCTGGACGAGGAGCGGGTGAACGTCAACGGCGGCGCCATCGCGCTCGGGCATCCGCTCGGCGCGAGTGGCGCGCGGATGGTCGGCGCGCTCGTACGCGAGCTGGGCCGCCGCGACGGGCGGCTGGGCCTGGCGACGATGTGCATCGGCGTCGGCCAGGGCATCGCCTCGTTGTGGGAGCGCACGGCGTGAGCGGCGGGCGTTGGCCGCCCCTCGCCGCGCGAGCGACAACGGGACGCGCAGCGAAGCGCTCGGCGAGCGGCATGGGGCGCGCGGCTTGACGGTCGGGCGGCTCGGCGTGGTGGGCGCCGGGACGATGGGGGCGGGGATCGCGCAGCTGGGGTGCGCTGCTGGGATCCCGACGGTGCTGCACGACCCGCTGCCGGAGGCGCTTGAGCGGGGCGCGGCGGACGCGCGGCGCGGGCTCGAGCGTTGGGCGGAGAAGGGGCGCGTGGGCGAGGACGCCGCCGGGCTGCTCGAGACGGCCGACGCGCTCGACGGGCTCGCTGGCTGCGAGCTGGTGATCGAGGCGGCACCGGAGCGGGTCGAGCTCAAGCGCGAGCTGTTCGCGCAGCTGTCGCGGATCTGCGGGCCCGACGCCGTGCTGGCGACGAACACCTCGTCGATTCCGGTGACCTCGCTGGCGAGCGCCGCCGAGGCGCCCGAGAACGTCGTCGGGATGCACTTCTTCAACCCGCCGCCGCTGATGCGCCTGCTGGAGGTGATCCGCGCAGACCAGACCGGGGAGGCGGCGCTGGCGGTCGCGCGCGAGGTCGGCGAGGCGATGGGCAAGGAGATCGTCCTCGCGAGCGACGGCCCGGGGTTCCTCGTCAACCGCTGTGGACGGCCGTTCTCCGCCGAGGCGCTGCGCTCGCTGCAGGAGCGGCTGGCGACGCACGAGCAGATCGACCGCGTCTACCGGCTCGGCGGCGGCTTCCGGATGGGGCCGTTCGAGCTGATGGACCTGGTCGGGATCGACACCGGCTTCGAGGTGGCGAAGTCGTTCACCGAACTGTCGTTCGGTGAGCCGCGCTGGCGGCCGAACCAGATCCAGGCGCGGATGGTCGCCGCCGGGCGGCTCGGACGCAAGAGCGGACGCGGCTACTACGACTACGACCTCGCCGCCGAGGCCTCGCACCGGCCCGACGACCCGGAGCCGCCGGCCGTCGGTGGCGGCGATGGGATGGCGGTCGCGATCCTCGGCGCGGGCCCGGTGGCGAACGGCTTGCGCGAGCGAGCGCGCGAGGCCGGCTACGAGCTGCGCGAGGGCGCGCCGGCGGAGCTGGTCGTCGATGCGGGCGTGCGGCCGGCGGAGCATGCGCCGGGCGGAGCTCCGCTGCTGGCGCTGTGCGCGGACCGCACGCTCGCGGCTCGGGGCGAGCCGGGAGCGGTCGGCTTCCATGCGCTGCCGCCGCTGACCGAGTGCAGGCTGGTCGAGCTGACCCGACTGCCGACCACGCCGTCGTTCGCGGTCGAGGCGGCGGAGCGCTTCTTCGCCACGCTCGGCTTCCTGACTGAGTGGGTCGGGGACGCGCCCGGCCTGATCCTCGGCCGCAGCGTCTGCCAGCTTGTCAACGAGGCGGCGTTCGCGATCGGCGAGGGCGTCGGGGAGCCCGGCGACGTCGACACCGGCCTGACGCTCGGCCTCAACCACCCCCGTGGTCCGGTCGCCTGGTCGCGCGCGATCGGTCTCGACCACGTCGTCGCGGTGCTCGACGGGCTGTGGGAGACCTACCGCGAGGAGCGCTACCGGGTGGCGCCGCTGCTGCGGCGTGCGCAGACGCTCGAGTTGGACCTCGACGACACTCGTCTGCGGTGAGATCGACTTTGCGGACGTATTGCGTCCGGAAAGTCGACTTCACCCGCGAGTAGGTTGCGACTCGATGCCGAAGCGAAGCGCAGGCCTGCTGCTCTTTCGCCGCAGCGGCGACGCGGAGGGCGCCGGCAGCGTCGAGGTGATGCTCGTCCACATGGGCGGGCCGTTCTGGGCGCGCAAGGACGAGGGCGCGTGGTCGATTCCGAAGGGCGAGTATGGGGACGGTGAGGAGCCGCTCGCCGTCGCGCGGCGCGAGTTCGAGGAGGAGATCGGCCGGCCGCCGCCCGACGGTCCGCTGCTGGAGCTCGGCGAGGTCCGTCAGTCCGGCGGCAAGGTCGTCACCGCCTGGGCGCTCGAGGCCGACATCGACGTCACCGAGATCGAGAGCAACACGTTCGAGATGGAGTGGCCGCCGCGCTCGGGCCGGATGCGCGAGTTCCCCGAGGTCGATCGCGCCGACTGGTTCGACCTCGACACGGCGCGGGCCAAGCTCGTCCGCGCGCAGGTCGGCCTGCTCGACGCGCTGCGCGAACGCCTCGCTCACGGCTGAAGGTCGAGACTGCGCTTGACCCCGACGGTCGGGGCCAAACGCAGTCTGGATCGCGGGCTGATTCGTTCAGGCGACCGTTCGGTGCCCGGCCATCCCGACCAACAGGAGCATCAGGCCGGTCATGAGTAGACCGACCACCCCGATGCCGGTGAGCGGGAGGCCTCCGGCCGCCGCGTCGCCCAGAACGGCACCGGAGGCCGCGACGGGGAGGACGTCCCCGCTCGGCTCTCCGGCACCATCGGGCAGTGCGTCGCCGTCCGGCTGCGCACCGCCGTCCGGCGGTGCCACGCCGTCCGGTTGTGCGCCGCCGTCCGGCTCGGCGCCGCGCGGCGTGCCGACGGCCGGGACGGGATCGCCCCGATCGCCTGGCTCCGCCGCGCCGCCGGGCTCGTCACCCGGCGTGGGTGCCGCGTCGAGCGGCCCCCCACCGGGCGACGGATCCGTGGTGGCCGGCTCAGCGGGCGGATCCTCGGTCCCTGCCGGCTCGCCGCCGTCACCGCCATCGCTGGCGATCCGGACGGGAGCGCCCAGGGACGCGCCGGCGAGCTGGAGGCCACCGCCTCCGTCGGTCACCGCCTGCGGTCCGGTGCCCGCTCCGGCAGCGTCGCCGTCGCCGGCGTCGTCACCGTCGCTGAGCACCCGGACGGGGGCGGCGGCATCGACCGTCCCGACCTGCGCGCTGCCGGTCGAGTCGGTGGTGTTCTGCGGCGCCGCGTGGTCGCCGCTGGACTCACCGCCGGCGTTGCCGCCGTCAGCCGAGCCGCCGCCGTTCTCGCCAACCGAGAGGACGCGCACCGGCGCGTCGACGTTCGCCGACTCCACCTGGGCCGCGCCCGTCGAGTCGTCGGTGGCCTGAGTGCCCGACGGGCTGCCGCTGCCGGCGGCGGCGCCGTTGTCGCCGTCGGAGAGCACACGCACCGGCACGTCGGCGTCGACGGCCCCGACCTGCGCGCTGCCGGCCGAGTCGGTGGTGTCCTGGGGCGCGGCCGTGACGCCCGGCGAGCTGGCGTTGTCGCCGTCGCTGAGCACCCGGACGGGCACGTCCGCCTCGACCGCACCGACCTGGGCGGCTCCGACCGAGTCGGTCGTTTGTTGTGTGGCGGCTCCCGTCTGTGCTGCCGCGGGCGCCGCGTTGAGCGCTAGTGCGAGCATGCTCGCACTCAGCGCAAGAGCGCTGCGTCTCATCTGTTCCTCCATTCCGATCTGGTGGACGCCGCGGCGTCCCGCCGCGGGCGTTCAAGGCATGGCCGTGGACGCCGAGGGCTGTCGGCCGCCGGCGTTCAAGGCGCGCTCAGGCGGCCTAGCCCGGCCGCTCGATCGGTGTGAGGATCGCCGCCAGGCCTCGGCGGCTCGGCGACATGTGAAGTGGTTGGGCGACCCGCCGCAGCGCGACGCCGAGCAGCCCGACGAGCACCGCGAAGGCGAGCAGGGTCAGGCCGACGGGAGCCGCCGATCCGCCGGTCGCGGGCGGGCCGAAGAGCGGATTGCCGTTGCCTGGCTCGCCGTCGTCGCTCGAGTCGGCGTTCGCCGGCGACGCGGCCGCGTGAGGCTCGGCGGCGCTCACGATCGCGGCGGTGGCGTCGACGCCCGACCGCAGCGGCGACCAGGCCGTCAGGCCATCGCCGACCCGCAGCGTCCCCGACGCCCCGGCCCCGCCGTCGCGCCGCGCGGCGCGACGGTCGATCGCGCCGTCGGACCGCGGACCGCGGCCGTCGAGGCGCGCACCGTCGCCCGAGCGCGGTGCAGCTCCCCGACGGCTCGAAGCGGATGGCGAGGAACACGCCGGAAGGCAGCCCACGGCGGTCTCGACCGCGCCGGCGCTCGGGACCCGCGACGCGGCTCCGTCCACCGTCTCACGCGCAACCCCTCCCACCGCGGCGCTGCGCTCCTCGACGCCCGCCGCGACACGGTCGAGCGGCTCGCTCGCCGTCTCGACGACCGTCCGTACCGCCGGCGCGCTCGTCACCTGCTCGACGGTCGTCGCGGCGGCTTGGCCGACGCCCGGCGCGACCGCGTCGGTTTGCTCGCCGACGGCGGTCGCGGTCGCCGTCACCGATTGGGTCGCCCCCTCCAGGACGGACCCGACGGGCGTGGCGGCGCTCGCCGTCGCGGGTCCCGCGAGGGCGCAGGCCGCGAACAGCACGCCCGCCGCTCGCAGGACCTGCGAGCGGCTTCGGCCGCGGCCGAAGTGGGAGTGGACTCGACCGCGGCCGGCTGCGTGCTGTGAACAGGCCATCGCAACTCCAGTGCCCGGCCTGCGCCGTGCGAGCGCGAAGGTCCGGAAATGCGTAGGCCCCGGGCCGCGAGTCCGTGCAGCCAGGTCGCGGGCCGCCCGCCGGCCAGTGGCCGGGCGGCCCGTCCCGGAGACTCAGCCGGCGAGGCGCTTGCGGAGCATCTCCTTGCCCTGCTCGGCGCCCTTGCGGCTCTCGCCCTGGGCGCGGCGGAAGAAGTCGGCGAGCTCCGAGTCGCCGTCGCGATCAGCGTCCTGGATGTAGGTCTCGAGCCGCAGCGCGTTGCTGAGGCACTGCTCCGTGAACCAGATGATGTTGTAGTCCTTGTCGGCCGTGCCAGTCACCTGGCCGCCGTCCTTGGTCGCCATCGCTCTGCTCCTCTCTCGCTCCAGTGCAACCGCGCGGCTACCCACCGACGCGCCCGGCGATACGACTCGCCGGTCCGATCTGGAGGCGCGGCGGCGCGGGCCCGGACCGCCGGCCGCTCACCGCGGCCTGCGACACTCGGCCCGATGCTCTACCGCATGGACACCGTGGCGCTCGCCCTCGTGCTGTGCCTCGTCGTCGGTGGCACCGTCGCGGTCGGGACCGTCATCGGGCGACGCCTGCGTGATCGGCCGAACGTCCGCCACGAGCCCGTCGGTGTGGTGCAGGGAGCGCTGCTCGGGCTCGTCGGTCTGCTGCTCGCGTTCGGGCTCACGATGGCCGTCGGGCGCTACGACACCCGCCGGGCGCTCGTCGTGCACGAGGCCGACACCATCGGCACGACGTTCCTGCGCGCCCAGCTCCTCGCCGAGCCGACCCGCTCCGACTCGCTCGACCGCCTCGTCCGCTACGCCGACGCCGCCATCGACGTCGCCGACCACGTGCCCGACTCGGCCGAGTTCGTGGCCGCCTCGGCGCGCATGGAGGAGCTCCAGCGCGAGCTGTGGCAGCTCGCCGGCGAGGCCATCGGCGCCGATCCGGTCGGCAGCGCACCCCGCCTCTACGTCGAGACGCTCAACGAGATGATCGACGCCCACGCCGACCGACTCGGCTCCTTGCGCAACCGGGTACCGCCGACGGTGCTCGCCCTCCAGCTGTTCGGCAGCGCCGTCGCCCTCGGTGCGCTGGCGCTCTACCTGGCGTTGCTCGGGCGCGGGCTGCTCACCTCGCTCGTGGCCACGGTGGTGGTGCTGCTCATCCTGTTGATCTCCTACGACCTCGACCGCCCCAACCGTGGGCTGATCACCGTCCCCGACCGACCGCTGGCCGAGACCCGCGCCGCGATGGAGCAGCCACCCGCCGCGACCGGCCCCTGACCACCGGCGGCGACCGGGCCGATGAGAACGTGCCAGCAGCGTCGTCTGCCCGCCCATGAGCGTGATCGCGTCCATCACCACGTCGCTCGACGGCTACATCACCGGCCCGGGTGACGGGCCGGGGTGCGGGCTCGGGGTGGGGGGCGAGCGGCTGCACCAGTGGGTGATGGGCGGGCCGTGGACGTACGCGGACGAGCACGACGTCGGCGGGATGAGCGGCGCCGACCGGGAGTTCTACGACGAGCTGGCGGCAGGCCTCGGTGCCGGCGTGTGCGGTCGAGGCATGTACGACGCCGCCGGGGCGTGGGGTGGCACGAACCCGTTCGACGGTCCGCTCTTCGTGCTGACGCATCGCCTCGACGACGCGCCCGACCCGTCGACGGGGTTCGTCTTCGTCGACGACCTTCTCACGGCGCTGGGCGCGGCGGCGGACGCCGCCGGGGGCCGCGACGTCTCGATCGGCGGGGGCGCCGACGTGATCCGCCAGGCCCTCGCCGCGGGCCACGTCGACGAGCTGGCGATCTCGACCGCGCCGGTCATCCTCGGTGCCGGCAAGCGGCTGTTCGACGGCTTCACACGCGACCTCGAGCTGGAGATCCGGCGGGTCTACCCGTCGCCGCTGGCCACGCACGTCCGCTACGCGGTGCGGCGATGAGGGCCGCGCGACGCATGGTGAGCAGTCGCCTGCGGCAGCCGCGGCGTCTCGGACAGGACCATCGGTGGCACGACGATCGGCGGCGACGCGCTCGAGGTCCGCGGGTGCGACCTCTGGACGTTCGTCCACGACGACCGGCTGATCCGCAAGGACAGCTCCTGCAAGCGGCGCGAGTAGCGGCCGCGCCGCGCCCGAGGCCCCGACCTGCGACGCCGTCCGGCTCGACGCTCGACGCCGTTCGACTCGCCGCACCCGACTGCCGTCCACGACGCTCTCGCCATGCAACGACCCCGGGGAACCCCTCACCGACTCCGACGCCTGGCCGCCGCCACCGTCTGCGCCACGCTCGTCGCCGCGTCGTGCGGCGGCGACGATGACGACGACGCCGGCAGCGGCCCGGCCCCGACCGACGCCGTCGGCGGCACCTCGTCGGCGGCGCCGCCCGACGTCGACACGACGTCCGGGCCTGGCGACACCAGCGCCGCCAGCACGCCCGGAGGCGGCTCGTCGTCCGGAGCGACGGAGGAGGGTGACCTGT
>DASQKV010000038.1:0-22744 GCA_035630335.1 Thermoleophilaceae bacterium
GTGGTATGACTGGCCCGCCCAGCCGACCACCCGAAGGAGACCCCAGATGGCAGCGAGGATCGTCGTGACCGAGTTCGTGTCCCTCGACGGTGTGATGGAGGCGCCGGGCGGGGAGCCCGACTTCAAGTACCCCGGCTGGACTTTCGAGTTCGAGCGCGGCGACGACGGCAACCAGTTCAAGCTCGACGAGACGATGCAGGCCGACGCGCTGCTGATCGGCCGGCGCACCTACGACAGCTTTGCCGGCGCCTGGCCCAAGCGCACAGGTGAGTTCGCTGACAAGTTCAACTCGATGCCGAAGTTCGTCGTCTCGTCGACGCTGAAGGATCCGGAGTGGAGCAACACGACGGTCCTCGACGGCAGCGACGTGACCGCCGAGGTGCGCAAGCTCAAGGAGGAGCTCGACGGTGAGCTGCAGGTGCCGGGCAGCCACCGGCTCGTCCAGGAGCTGATCGCGAGCGACCTCGTCGACCAGGTCAACCTGATGGTCTTCCCCGTGATTCTGGGGACGGGCAAGAAGGCGTTCGAGGAGACGCCCGAGCGCCGCAACCTGCGGCTCAAGGAGTCGAAGGTCGTCGGCGAGGGCGTCGCTGTGCTGATCTACGAGCGAAGCTCATGAATCCGTTCCGTGCCGCCATCGAGGCTCGCGACTTCGAGGCAGCGGTCGCGCTGCTGGCGGAGGACGTCGTCTTCCGCAGCCCGGTCGTCTTCCGGCCCTACCACGGGCGTGACGCGGTCGGAGCGATCCTGTTCGCCGTGGGCCGCGTGTTCGAGGACTTCCGCTACGAGCGTGAGATCGGCGCCGAAGGGGCGCGGGACCACGCGCTGGTGTTCAAGGCGCGGGTCGGAGATCGCGAGATCCACGGCTGCGACTTCCTGCACACCGACGAGGACGGGCTGATCGACGACTTCGCGGTCATGGTCAGGCCGCTGTCAGGCGCGCTCGCGTTGGCCGAGGCGATGAAGGCCCAGCTCGAGGCCGCGCAACACGGTGCCGAGCCGTCGGCGTGAGGCCGTCAGAGCAGGTGACGCGATGACCCTCGATCTCTTCGCTGGAATCCCCGTCAGCGACTTCGACGCGGCGAAGCCTTGGTACGAGCGGCTGCTCGGCGGTGAGCCCTCGTTCATCCCCCACGCCACCGAGGCGGTCTGGGAGCTCGCGGAGCATCGATTCCTGTACATCGTGGAGGACGCCGGGCGTGCCGGGCGAGCGATCCACACCGTCTTCGTGGACGACCTCGACGCGCGGGTCGCGGACATCGGGTCGCGTGGCATCGAACCGGACGAGCGGGAGATGTATCCCGGCAAGGCGCGCAAGGTGCTCTACCGCGACGCCGACGGCAACGAGATCGGCTTCGGCGGCGCCGTCAACTAGCCGCGCTGATCGGCCACACGAAATGGAATTATCGGCCACACGATGGTAAGCTATCGGCCACACGAAGCCGCTTCCTGAGATGCCGACGACCTCACTCCGATCCCTCGCCCACCATCTCGACGTGCCTGAGCGCACGTTGCGGCGAGCGGCGGCGCAGGGGCTCATCCGCGGGCAGCGTACGAGTGCCCGCCGTTTCGAGACATCGCTTCGCGAGGAGGCGTATCTCCGCCAACACTGGCCGTTGCTGCGAGCGCTGCGCTCCGCGCTGAGGACAGAGCCGAGCGTCCGGCTCGCGGTTCTGTTCGGGTCGCTTGCGACCGGACAGGGCCACGAGCGCTCCGATGTGGACCTCGTGGTCACCCTCGCCCACCCCTCGGCAGCTCATGTAGCCGAGCTGACTGGGCGGCTCGAGGAGCAGCTCGGTCGCGAGGTCCAGCTCGTGCGACTCGAGGAGGCCGAGAGCACGCCTCTGTTGATGCACGAGGCGTTGGAGCGCGGTCGAGTGCTCGTCGATCGCGACGACCAGTGGCCCCAACTGCGCTCGAAGCTGGCGGTATGGCGGCGTCGCGCGGCAAAGGCCGAGCCGTCACTGCTGGATGCCATGGAGAGCCTCGATGACGCGGCGCCCGGATGAGCTCGGCTGGAACGCCCGCCGCACCGTTGGAGGCTGACGATCCGGAGCGGGCACGGTGGTTGAAGGCGAAGATCCGGCACCGAGTCACGGACGTACGGCGCCATCTCATCGCGCTGCGTGCCGCGATGGCCGAGTTCGGCGAGGACTTCGATCTCGCGGCGTTCACAGCCGCCCACGACTCCGACGATCCCGTCTTGCTCAATCGGGTCAATGCTGTCGAGCGGGGCGTCGACAAGCTCTACAACACGATCGCCGAGCTAACCGCCTTCGGTCTCGAGTTGGCGGAAGTACGCCCGCGCGGAGCGGATCTCAATGCGCGTCGCGACCTCAACGATCTACGCCGGACCGGTGTGATCGGTCCCGAGCGGGCACGGCGTCTGGAACGGCTGCGCGAGTTGCGGCGCCTCCTAGTGCACGAGTACGCCACCGCGACCGCGAGCCAGATCCATGAGGCTGCCCGGATCGTCGCTGATGAGTTCGCCCCGTTCTACGACGCCTACCGCAACTGGATCGCCCGAGGGTTCAGTGCCCAGGGACGAGGACCGACGGTCCACAGTCGCTGAGGGCAGGCAGACTCGCTTCCCGACTACTAGCGAACCTTTGGCGCCGCGGTGCGTTCAAGGTCACATGAGACGCTCTGCGGCCATATCACTCGTCCTGCTGACCGCCATCGCTTTGCCGGGGGTTGCGGGCGCTAGTCACAAGCCCGGCCACGGGCCGGGCGCGGCGGAGTCGTTGACGATCGGGGCGAAGCCGAACCCGGTCGTCTATGGCGGCGGCGTGTCGATCGAGGGCACGCTGACCAGCGCGGCCAAGGCCGGCAAGAGCGTGATCCTCGAGAGCGACGCGTTTCCATACGACAACGTCTTCGCGAACGTCGGCAGCTCGACGACCGCGCCGAGCGGCAAGTACTCGTTCACCCAGAAGCCGGGCCTCAACACCCGCTATCGCGTGCGGCAGGGCAACCTCCTTAGCCCATTCGTGACGGTGCTCGTGCGAATCCGGCTCGGACTCCGCGTCAGCGACCGGACGCCGGACCGCGGTGAGCGCGTGCGCTTCTTCGGCCGCGCCTGCCCCGAGCACGTCGGAGCTCTCGTTCGCATCCAGCGTCGCGCCGGCGGACGGTGGGCCACCGTCGCGCGGACTCGGACCAAGGTCGCCACGCGCTGCTCCTCGTACTCGCGCCGGGCGCGGGTCTCAGCCGACGGCGTCTACCGCACGGTGGTCGTTGGCGACGACGACCACGCCCGCGGAGTCAGCCCGCAGCGCTTCATCGACGTCGACTAGGGCCAGTCACTCGAGAGCGGGCTCCCTGGGCCGGGGTGCCCGGCTAGGCGCCGCGGTCCTGGTAGAGCCGCGCCCGCTCGACGGCCGCCGACGCCATTTGGGCGAGATGGATCAGGGCGGCCTCGTCGTCGGCGGTGAAGCTTCCTCCGTCCTGCTTGTCGAAGAGCTGGATCGCGCCGAGCTCGCTGCCGTCGAGGGCGTTCAGGGATGCGGCGACCCATCCGTGCAGCGGTGGATCGCCGGGGCGTGTCAGGAATGCGGCCTGGTCGGTCAGCTGCTCGCCCGCGAGCCTGACGGAGCCGCCCGCCTGCTCGACGAACCGGTAGACGGCGAACAGGTCGAGCCACCGAACGAACGCCGTCCAGCGCCTGTCGGCCTGGAAGTAGGAGGCGGCTTGGGCGGTGCGGGGCTGGCCGTCGGCCGCGACCGTCGCCACACAGCACTCCGCCCCCACGAGCTCGCGTGCCTGCTCGGCGACGAGCTGCAGCATCTCGTCGAGCGAGCCGGAGGCGTCGAGGGCGAGCGAGGCGTCGGCGAGGAACGTCGACAGCTGGCGCGCCATCTCGGTCTGGCGGCGCTCGTGGCGGGCGGCGTCGCGGGTCTCCGCGAGTCCGCGCTGGACCATGTCGAACGAGGACATGCTCTCCAGGAAGAAGTCGCCCGCCGCCCGCGTCACCGCCGAGCTCGGCGTCCCGGTCAGCGCCGACAGCAACGCCTCCTGGTGGGCGACGGCGAGGTCGAGCACGCTCAGGTTCCGGCTGACCGCCTGGCGCCCGAGCTCATAGGCGACGTGGAGCATGGCCTCGCTCGGCTCGCGCAGATAGTCCGCGAGCGCGGACGCGTAGGCGGAGCGAAACGGCTCGACCGCGGCGCGCGGCCGCGCGCTCACGACCGCGCGCCGAGGTAGCGGACCGCCACGACCAGGGCGTCGTCGGCGGGCTTGCGGTGGGCGGCGAGGATCCGCTTGGCGATCGCCTCGGTCGAGCCCGAGACGTCGAGGTCGTCCCCGAACGCGGCCTCGATCCCGTCGGTGGCCAGGACGATCAGGTCGCCGGGTCGGACGTCGAGGGTCGCGGTGCTCATCCTGGGAAGCTCGTGCCCGGGAATGCCGCTCCCAAGCGCCAGCGAGCCCTTGGGCCGCATCGCGTATGGGCCGCCGCTCAGCACTCGCCCCTCGACGCTGCCGACCCCGAGCCAGCTGATCGCGTCGTCCGACGGCGAGATGAACGCCAGGCTGATCGCGGCGCCGCGGCTGTCGCGCAGAGCGCGGTGGCAGCGTTCGAACAGCTCGACGAGGTCCGGGCTCGGCCGCTCGTGAACGGTCGCCCCGGCCAGGCGCGCGGCGCGGGCTGCCTCGCGCCCATGCCCCAGGCCGTCGATCGCCGCGACGAGCGCGCCCTCGGGCAGGATCTCGACGACCGCGAGGTCGCCGCTCGTGGCCTCGCCGCGCCGGCACTTCGTGGCGACGCTCCACTCGATCGGGTCGCCCGTCGTTCGCTCACCCACGCCGGCGGCGCTCCTCCCGCAGGCGCGCGAGCTCGTCGCGATAGCGCCACTTCCGCATCGTCACCGTCGTGCCGGTATCGGCGTCCGACACGACCTCGAACTCGTCCATCAGGCGCCGCGCGCCGGGCAGGCCGAGGCCGAGGCCGCTGCGACCGCTGTACGCGTCGCGCAGCGCCGCCTCGATGTCGCGGATGCCGGGCCCCTCGTCGCTGGCCACCACGACGAGGCCGTAGCGGGCGCTGTCCTGGAACGGCCTGAGGACGATTTCGCCACTGCCGACGTGCACGACGATGTTGCGTGCGACCTCCGAGATGGCGGTCGCGATCAGGGTCGGATCGGGTCGTGGGAAGCCGAGCCGCTCGGCCATGGCGCGTGCCTCTGCGCGGGCGATCACCAGGTCCGCGTCGGAGTCGATCGACACGCGGACTTCATCCTCCATCCACTGCGCCCCTCCGGGTCAGGCGATCGAGCGAGGCGATCGCCGCATCGAGGTCGAGCGCGACGCGCAGCGGCTCGAGGTTCAGGCGGAACTGGACCATCGCGATCGCCACGTCGGGCTGGATGCCGACGATGATCGTCTCGGCGCCGCGCAGCTTCGCGCTGAGGACGATGCTGCGCAGCGATCGGGCGACGAACGAGTCGATGACGTCGAGCGCGGCGACGTCGATCACGATCCCGCGGGTGGCGTAGTCCCCCACCAGCTCGGTGAGCTCCTCGCGGAGCTCGATCACCTCGCTGTCGGACAGGTCGGACTGGATCGAGGCGATCAGGTAGGCGCCTTGCCGCAGGATCGCCACCGCCATGCCGGGCCCGACCTAGCTCTCGGCGTCTGCGTCCGGGTCGCTCGTGTCGGCGCCTCGGTAGCCGGCCAGCCGTTCGGCCTCCTCGAGCCCGCCCTGAAGGTCACCGACCGTCTTCATCATTCCGAGGTCGACGTCGAGGTCGACGAGCGTCTGGGCGATCTCCGACGAGAGGCCGGTGAGGATCGTGCGCGCGCCCATCAGCCGCGAGGCTTCGACGGTCTGGACGAGGTGGTTGGCGACGGTGCCGTCGATCGTGGCGACCCCCGTGATGTCGATGACCACGACCGTCGCCCGCTTCTCCTGGATCGCTCCCAGGAGCTGCTCGGTGAGCTGTCGCGCGCGCGAGGAGTCGAGGATGCCGATGACCGGCAGGATCAGCAGACGCTCGCGCAGCTGGAGGACCGGCGTGGACAGCTCTCGCAGCGCCTCCTGCTGCTCGTGGATGACCCGCTCGCGCTCCTCGACGAAGCTCACCCCCACCGTCACGGCGATCCGGTTGGCTGCCGGCTCGTACGCGTCGAGGATGCGGTTCAGGAGCTCGAGGTCGTCCTGGTACTTCGTGAACAGCGAGCGCGCCAGCACGTCGCGTAGGAGGAGCACGATCCCGAGCACCTCGTGGGTCTCGACGCCGCGCGGGATGATCCGCTCCGACAGTTCGCGGGCGTAGGTCTGCAGGGTCTCGATGCTGCCCGTCTCGAGGGCGTCGACGTAGTTGTCGTAGACCGCCGTCGCCTCCGAGAAGATTTCCTCGTCGGACATCACGCTCAGGAGCTCGGCCTCGCTGATGCGCCGCGCCCACTCCTCGCGGAGCTTGCTGCGCTCGTCGCGCAGGTAGCCGACCAGCTCGAGCAGGAGCGGATCGGCGGCGCTGTCGCCCTGGGGACGCTCGTCGTCGTTGTCGGGCCGCTCGTCCTCGGCCTGGGACTCGTTCATGAAGGCCGTGGACCTCTGGCGCGGGCGCCGTCGAGGAAGAGGCCGGTGATGATGGCGATGGTGTCCTCCTTGCCGTGCGTACGGGTGGACATGAGCACCCCGACGATCAACCCGATCAGCGACTCTGTCAAGCGCGAGCTCGAGATGTCGGGGCGAAAGTCTCCCGCCGCCTGCCCGCGCTCGAACAGCTGGCGCAGCGGCTTGCTGACGCTGCGCTCGAACCGGTCGGGGTCGGATCGCACCCCCTCGCGCGCCAGGAGCACGAACGGGTCTCCGACATCGACGAGAGCGCGCACGGCGCGTGCGATGCCCTCCTCCGGCGCGACTTCGTCGATCCTGGCCGAGGTCAACCGTGCGTCGGCGTCGCCCAGCGCGGCGCGCGCGAGCTCGTCGAGCAGCGACTGCCGGTTCGGGAAGTAGCGGTAGACCGTGGCGCGTGCCACCCCGGCCGCGGCGGCGACGTCGTTCATGCTCGCCTGCCCGTCGACCGCGAGCAGTTGCGCCGCCCCGTCGAGGATTGCCGCGGCGACGCGTTGCTGGAGCGCTGGTCTGGGTACCGGTGCAGTCATCGTCGTCTAGACGACAGTCTAGGCGGTCCAAGAATGAGATGCTAACGTCTCATGAAAGTGCTTTGCCGTCCCACTGGTTGAAGGAGGAGCGATGCCGACGTTGTCAGAGCGAGCACGGATGGGTTTGAAGGAGATGCCGTCCAACGCCGCGTGGCTGCTCTCACGAGCTCGCCAGCCGGTGGACGCGGCGATCGACGCGGCTCCGGTAGGAGGCGGCGGCGGCTCCGTCGAGCGCCGGATGGAGCGTGCGCGGGAGGCCGCCGAGCGCGCCCGCGAGGCCGAGGAGCGTGCCCTGCAGGCCGCCCAGGAGTCCAAGGAGCGCTCAGACCACGCCCGCCAGGTCAGCGAGTGGGGTCGCGCCCGGGTGGCGGAGGTGGATCGCGAGACGGGCCGGCGCGTCAAGCAGCGCGTCGCCGAGGCGCAGAAGGCCGCGGACGAGTGGGTCAAGGGCGAGCGCCAGGCCGCCGAGGAGGAGGCCAAGGAGGAGCAGCAGGAGGTCTACGCCGAGGTCGACGAGGAGGTCGGCGATGCGCGGCGCGAGGCCGAGGAGGCCCAGGCGCGTGCCGAGGAGCTCGTCGAGGACGCCACGGAGAAGCTCACGGAGGCCAGGCGGCTGGCGGAGGAGAGCGCCGAGGCGGCACGCGCGGCCGCCGAGGACGCGCGGCGTCAGGCGCAGCAGCTCTCCGAGGAGGCGGAGCAACAGGCCAGCGAGGCGGAGGAGCGGATTGCGGCCGCCGAGCAGATCCGAGCGCACTCGAAGTCGACCGCCAAGCACGCCGCGCGCCAGCTCGACCGCGAGACCCCCAACGGGGGATTGCAGTCCTACAACAAGCCCGAGCTGCTCGAGCTCGCGGGCAGCATCGGCATCGAGGGACGGACGAACATGAGCAAGGACGAGCTCGTCGACGCGATCGCGAAGGCGTCTCGCACCAAGCGCTGAGAACGGAGACGAATCGGATGCGACTTCCACATCGAAAGAGCCAGATGCAGCGCCTGCTCGACACGGTCGGCGACTCGCTCGAGGTGCCGAGCACGCTCAAGTCGGGGCCGCCCGCCAAGGCCGTGAAGGCGGGGCTGATCGCCGCCGGGGGGCTCGCCGGCCTCACGGCCGGAAGCGCCGGCATCTCCTCGCTCAGGCACAAGTACGAGGGGGGCCGCGACGGCTCGTGACGCCAACCTGCGTGGCGGCCTTCGCGGCGACCTGACGAGCAGCCCAGCTCAGATCGCTCCGCCGGCCGTCGGCGCGACCACCCCGGTCGTGCTGAGGGCCCTGCCCGATCGCCGGCGGCGCCCAGCCGACGGGGTCCTCGTCGAGGCGTCGATCGTGGGGCGCGTCCTGGGCCTGCGGCTCCTGAAGCTCGACGCGTTGATCGTGCTCACCCCGGCCGACGTCGCGCCGCCGGGACCTGCAGTCCGACCCGGGCGCCCGCGACCCGTCTCTGACGGCTCGCCGGCGCCCTCAACCACCGGCCACCGGAGTCGCCTGGCCGAGGCGGTTCGCAATATCGACGAGGGAGCGGAGATCCTCGCCGAGGCGCGCCGCAAGGGCGCTGCGATTAGCCGTAACGCCGACGGGTAGCCCGTCTGCGAGGCAGGCCCCGACGGAAGAGAGGATGAGGATGGCGAACAGCAAATCCGCCACGAGCAAGCCTCGTAGGAAGACCGGCAGCGGCTCGTCCGGCGGCCCGGCTGCGAGATCGAGACGCGCCTCGGACCGCTCGGCGAAGGGGCCGACGCGGCCGAAGGCCGGCTCGACCGAGGGAGGGACGGCCAGGCAGGCCGTGGCCAAGGCGAAGGGACCCGCGATCGCCGTAGGCGTGGTGGCCGCGGGCGTCGCCGGCGCTCGAGGGCTCAAGGGCCGGATCGGCCGCAAGAAGGTGCTCGGGGTGCCGGTCCCGGGCTGGCTGGGAGGCGGAGGCCTGCCCGACCTCGACGTGAGATCGCTCGCGAAGACGATCGGCGAGGCGAGCCAACGGGTCGCCGAGACCTCCAAGGCCGTCTCGAAGGACATCGAGCGCGTCGGCGACCAGGCCGAGCGCATCGGGAGGATGCTCGGCTAGCCGCCCTCGGGATCCGCCGGGTGGACGACCTTCGCCCGGGCGCGCCACCGCACCTCTACGTCGCGATAGGTCACCCCCGGCTCGACCTCGTCCGGCAGGTTCTCGCGCTCGGTCCGGGAGCTCGACCGCACGCCCGGCTCGCCCTCGAACCAGACCTTGACCTCCGGAACGACCTCGAAGCGCAGCTCTCGCGCCCGTGCCGAGGTGAAGACCTCCACGTCGGCGGCCTCGTCCTCCGGGAGCTCCGCTCCGCGGTCCTCGGGCTCGCGCTCGGTCACCGCTCGCCCACCGCCTCTCTCACGTCGGTGAGCGTGATCCGTCCCTCCACGCCGCTGCCCTCGATCTCGTCGAGATCGACCCGGGTCGCCTCGGCCTCGCGCAGCGCGGCCTCCGTCGCGTTGTGCTTCGTCGCTCGGCGCTGACGTCGGCGCTCCCCCAGCTCGGCCGCCTTGTGGGTCGCGGCGATCCCGAGCTCCTTCGCCTCACCGCTTGCCGCCGCGCCGAGCTCACGCGCGACGATCTTGGCGACCTCCTTCGCCAGGGTCCCGGCAGTCGGCCCGCCGCCGCCCTGCTCCCCTCCGCCGGCGCCATTGCCGCCCTGGGCGCCCGACGCGCCCGCACCGGCGAGCTGGCCCGGGAGCTGGCCCAGCCCTCCCACCGCCTGGCCGGCGCCCTCGCCTACGTCTTGGACCGCGCCCCCGGCCCCCTTGCCGACGTCCTGCACGGCGCCCCCGGCACCCTGCCCGACGTCCTGCACCGCATCGCCGGCGCCTTTGCCGACGTCCCGCACGGCGCCCTCGGCACCCTCCCCCACGTCCTCGACGGCGTGGCCGGCGCCCTGGCCGATCTGGCCGACACCCTGGCCCGCTCCGGCGCCGACCTGCTCGAGCGAGCGTCCGATGCTCTCGAGCAGTGCTGGATTGCGATCGAGCGTGGTCAGCACGCGATCGATGATCGCCGTCACGTGGTCGAGGCGGGCGCGAAGCAGCGCCTGGGCCTCGACGCCCTTGATGCTCAGCTCGACCTTGCCGAGCTCGGCGTGCACGCCGACGCTCAGCTTGACCAGATCGAGCACCTCGGCGTGCACCGATATCCGCGCCTCGAGGTTGTCCAGCTCGAAGTGGAGCTCGTCGACCTTGACGACCGGCACGTCGAGCAGGACGTCGGGCTCGTCGGTGTCGCTGATCGACCCGGGATGAAGCAGCGTGTAGTCCTGGTACTCGCGCTCCGGGACCGTCCCCTCGCCGGTCTGGTTGCGCAGCGGGCTGCGACGGCTTCCGTTGCCACCACCGCCCGAGTCGCCCGAGCCCTGATGCGGCTTCGCCGAAGCGCGCCGCCGGCTCTGCGAGCCTTTCGACCCCGCGTCACGGGCGCTCTTGGGAGCTGCCCGCCTCTTCGTCTGCTCTCGCGCCACCTTGCACCTCTGATCTCTCGGCCGGCGCCCGCCTCGTCCTTCCAGTTCCCGATACCTCGAAGAGCAAACGGGGCGCGACCCACGAACGCGAGCTATGGGACTTGGAAGCCCTCGCCGGACAATCGCCCGATGTCGTTGGATAAGCCGATCGCGAAGAGGCCGATGACGAGCATGAAGCCGACCACGCCGGCGCGCTCCATGACGCTGAAGGGGACGGGCTTGCCGCCGCGGAGCTTCTCGACGGCGGCCCAGAAGATGTGGCCTCCGTCGAGCGGGAGGAATGGGAAGAGGTTCACGATCGCGAGCGAGAGCGAGATGATGGCGAGGATGCCGACCGCTTGCGCCAAGTCGTTGAGCACGTATTGGCGAGTCACCTCGTAGGAGCCGACGATGCCCGAGATCTCCTTGCGCTGCTCGGTGTCGAAGATGCGGGCGGGGAGGCTGACCGTCTGCTTGGTGATGAACCAGAAGCGATCGGCGGTGGTGGTGAAGGCCTCGCCGGCGGGAAGCGTCTCGCGCGGGCCGGCGGCGTAGGTGAACCCGATCCGCGTGCGGTCGACCCCAGTGCCGGCGTCGTAGATCGGCGTGACCTTCTCGACGACGCGGCGGCCGTCGCGGCCGAGCACGAGCGTGGCGGGGGTCGCGGCACGGCAGCCGTCCGTGGGCGGGTCCTGGGCGCACTTGTGACGGGCGATCTGCTTCGACATCGCGATCGTGTCGCCGCGAACGCCGTCGACGGCGATCAGGCGGTCGCCGGGCTCCAGGGCGGCCGCTGCCGGATAGCCCTTCTCGATCGAGCCGACGCGGTCCGTGCTCGTCTCCGGGCCGATCAAGCCGAAGTAGACGAACAGCAGCACGAACGCCAGGATCAGGTTGACCGCCGGCCCGGCGATGATCACCGCCATCCGCTTCCACACCGGCTGAGCGTGGTAGGCGCGGGTGCGGACCTCGTCGGGGAGGTCCTCCGCGGGGCTCATGCCGCTGATCTTCACGTAGCCGCCGGCGGGGATCAGGCCGATCGCGTACTCGGTCTCCCCCACCTTCTTGCTGGCGATCGTCGGCGGGAAGAAGAGCGAGAACTTCTCGACGCGCATGCCAACCCACTTGGCGACCGCGAAGTGGCCGAGCTCGTGGAGGATCACGAGCAGCGCGAAGCCTGCGAAGGCGAGGAACCAGCTCACGCGCGCACCCCCTCGGAGAGCTCGCGGGCACGGTCGCGGGCCTCGCTGTCGGCGCGGTAGAGGTCCGAGAAGTGGCGTACGGGCTGGGGCGGCAGCGCGGCGAGGGTGCGCTCGATCACCTCGGCGATGCCGAGGAACGGCAGCTGGCCGGCGAGGAAGGCGTGGACGGCGATCTCGTTGGCGGCGTTGAGCACGCAGGGCGCGGTGCCGCCCGTCGCGGCGGCCTCGCGGGCGAGTCGCAGGCACGGGAAGGCGTCGTCGTCGACGGGCTCGAAGGTCAGCGAGCCGACCTGCACCAGGTCAAGCGGCTCGATCGGCAGCGAGACGCTCTCGGCAGCGTGCAGGGCGTAGGAGATCGCGATCCGCATGTCCGGCGGACCGACGTGGGCGAGCATCGCGCCGTCGGCGAGCGTGACGAGGCCGTGGACGAGCGACTGCGGGTGGACGACGACGTCGAGGCGCTCGTATGGGATGTCGAAGAGGTGGTGGGCCTCCATCAGCTCGAGGCCCTTGTTCATCAGGGTCGCCGAGTCGATCGTGATCTTGCCGCCCATCTCCCACGTCGGGTGGGCGAGCGCCTGCTCGGCCGTCACAGCGCCCAGCTCGGCGCGCGAGCGGCCGCGGAACGGGCCGCCGCTGGCGGTGATCGTCATGCGGTCGACGCTGCCGACCGGCTGGCCGGCGATCAGCTGGTGCAGCGCGGTGTGCTCGGAGTCGACGGGGACGATCCGGGCGCCGGTCGCCTCGGCGAGCGCCATCACGAGCTCGCCGCCGACGACGAGGCTCTCCTTGTTGGCGAGCGCCAGGTCGATCCCCTCGCCGAGCGCGGCGACGGTCGGGCCGAGGCCGGCCGAGCCAACGAGCGCGTTGAGAACCAGATCGCACTCGGTTTCCACGATCAGCTCGACGAGGCCCTCGGGGCCGGCGAGCACGCGGCCGTCGGTCCAGGCCTCGCCCGCACGCGCGGCGGCGTCGGGATCGGCGAGCGCGATCGTCTCGACCCCGTAGGCGCTCGCCTGCTCAAGCAGGGGCTCGACGCTCGATCCGGCGGCCAGGCCGACCACCTCGAGCGAGTCGCTGTCGGAGATTACGTCGAGGGCCTGCGTGCCGATCGAGCCGGTCGAGCCGGCGATCACGATCCTGCGCATCGGCTCCAGTCTAGGAGGCGCTACGGGGAGCGGCGGCAAGCCGCAGCAGCAGCTGCATCCGCATCGCCGCCAGAGTCGGGTCGGCGGTCTCGTCGTCCCCGTAGATCTCGACCAGGTAGGCGCCCGAGCCGTGCGCGGCGACGCCGACGAGCACGGTGTCGAATCCCAGGCCCTGCAGCAGCTCGCGCTCCGCGACATCCGTATCGCGGTCGTCGACCCGGGCGACGAAGCCGCCGCTGCACTCGGTCAGCACCTGCGCCGTGTGCGGGAACTCGTCGAGCCGATAGACCTCGTTGAGCCCCATCCGGATCCCCCTCAGGCGCCGGTCGCGGCCGTCCGCGTTCGAGACCGAGCGGATGACGGGGCTGCCGCGCTCCCAGCGGGAGATCGTCCAGGCAGCGGCGTTGAGCGTCCCCGCGAAGGCGATCGTGATCGCCTCGATCCGGTCGAGGGCACGCTCGCGGCAGAGCTCGGTGTCGAGCTTGGCGAGCGTGCGTGCCGCCGTGCGCTCCAAGCGCTGTTCGAGCCCGCGCGAGCGGACCTGGCGCCGCTCGCCGTCGTCGGTCGCACCGGCCGCGCCGGGGTCGGTGGTGCAGAGCCGGCCTCCACCGCGGCGCTTGGCGGCGTACTGAGCGGTGTCGGCCGCCCGCAGCAGCTCGGCGGGGCCGATCCCCGGGATCGCGGAGGCGGCGCCGAACGACAGCGACAGCGGCGGGTCGCCGCCGGCGGCGAGCAGCTCGAGCGCAGTCTGGGCGACATCGTCCGCGACCTCGAGCTCGCAGCCCTCGAGCAGGACGCAGAACTCGTCGCCGGCCAGGCGGCCGACGAGCGCGGCCGTCTCGGGCGCCGACGCGGCCACGAGCGCGTCGCCGACGCGGCAGAGGGCGCCGTCGCCGACGTGGTGGCCATGAGCGTCGTTGATGTCCTTCAAGCCGTCGACGTCGGCGAGCAGCAGCGTCAGCGGCGCGCTCGGCGCATTCGGGTCGAGCAGCATCGCGAGCCGCTCGTCGATCGCGCGGCGGTTGGCGAGGCCGGTGAGCGGGTCCTCGTAGGCGAGCCGGGAGACACTCGCGAAGCGCTCGCCGCGCGCGAGCACGAGCGCGAGCCGGTCGGCAATCGCCTCCAGGAAGCGGACGTCGCCGGCATCGAAGCGGCGCGAGCCGGCCGCCGTGGAGGCCCAGACCTCGCCCCAGACCTCGCCGTCGAGCACGATCGGCACGCCGACGTCGGAGTCCTTGCCGAGCGCCGTCAGGAGCTCGGCGGCGGGGCGCGAGGCCTCGGGGTCGTCGACGGCGGTGAAGTACGGCTGACCGTCGCGGAGCAGCTTGGCGACCAGCGGGTGCTCGTCGAGCGAGTACAGCTCGTCCTCGGGGAAGCGCTGCTCGCCCGGGCCGAGCTCGCCGACGTTGATCAGGGTGCGCATCGCGTCGCGGTCGCGCTCCCACTTGCTGATCGACAGCGAGGCGGCGCCGGTGACGTCGAGGGCGGCCTCGGCGGCCTGCTCCATCACGTCCTCGAGGCGGTACGCGTCGACGGTCGCCGCGGCGATCCGCATCAGCGCCTCACGCTCGCCGGTCCGGCCCGTGCCCCCGACGGCGTGTAGGGAGGAGCGCCGGCTGGCACCTGGGAGCTGCGAGTCCGCCACATGGGGCCGCTGGACCGGATTCATGCGCATTTCTCGTATCGGCGCAGCGGGCGGCGGGCTGAACCCCTATCGAGGGTGCGAGCGCCAAGTGAGGTCGACTTTGCGGACGAACTTCGTCCGGAAAGTCGACCTCAGCCGTAGCCGAGCACGAGCGCGGCGTAGAACCCGACCACGACCGTGAAGAAGACGGCGTCGAGGCGGTCGAGCGCGCCGCCGTGGGCGCCGAACAGGCGGCCGCTGTCCTTGACCTCGAGGTCGCGCTTGACGGCCGACTCGAACAAGTCGCCGAGCGGAGCGGTGATCGCGACCATGAAGCCGATCAGCAGCGCCTCCCAGCCGGGCAGCCAGTCCTGGTAGAGGCCGGCGACCCAGAACGCGAGCGTGGCCCCGGCGATGCCCGCGACGAGTCCCTCAACGGTCTTGTTCGGCGAGATGTCGGGCGCGAGCAGCCGGCGGCCCCAGAGACGGCCGCCGGCGTAGGCGGCGGTGTCGCCGACGAAGGTGGCGACGAGCACGTCGATCAGCAGCCCGTCGCCGTGCTTGAGCTCGCGCAGGAAGACGGCGTGCGCGAGCGGCAGGCCGATCCAGACGACGCCGAGGATGGTCGCCGCCATCGCCCATGAGACGTTTGTCAGCCGCGGCCTGACCAGCGCGAGCAGGAAAGCAACCGGGACGACCGCGACGAGCGCGATCAGCACGTCGGCGCGCTGCTCATAGGTCGCGAGCAGGACCATCGCCGCCACGCCCGCGTAGCCGGCGAGGTCGATCGGGCGCGCGCGCCGCATCAGGCCGTAGAGCTCGTTGAGCGCCACGGCCCCGAGCGCGATCAGGCCGAGCGCGAAGATCAAGCCGCCCTGCACGACGATGAAGACCGCGAACACGATCGCCGGCAGCGCGACGGCGATGCGAGGGAGCAGGTCAGACCCGCGGCGCTCGGGCCGTTCCGGGCTCTCGGAGCGGCGCACCGGGCCCGCGGGCCGTCGCGGCGCCCCGGTCGGCGCGCTCACGCCCGGCCCCTCGGCATCGGCGGTGCTTCCGCGCGCGTGCTCACGCGACCCCGCGGGCGCCGAAGCGCCGCTGGCGACGGGCGTACTCCGCCAGCGCGGACTCGAATGCCTCGCGCGTGAAGTCGGGCCAGAGCTCGTCGCGGAAGACGATCTCCGAGTAGGCGCACTGCCAGAGCAGGTAGTTCGAGATCCGCTGCTCGCCGCTGGTGCGGATCAGCAGGTCCGGGTCGTGCATGTCGGGCGCGTAGAGGCGGGCGCGGAACTCCTCCTCGCTGTCGCCCTCGAAGCCGCGCGCGGCGTCGACGATCTCCGCCCGGCCGCCGTAGTTGAACGCGACGAACAGCGTGATGCGCGTATTGCCGGTGGTCGTCGCCTCTGCCCACTCCATCCGGCGGCGCAGGTCGTCCGAGACGCCCTCGCGGCGGCCGATGAAGCGCATACGCACGCCCTCCTCGTGCAGCTCGGGCGTCTCGGAGTCGATCCGCTCGCCGAACATCCGCATCAGCCCCTCGACCTCCTCCGGCGAGCGGCGCCAGTTCTCGGTCGAGAACGAGTAGACCGTCAGCTCCTCGACGCCGAGCTCGGCGGCGTCGCGCAGCCGCGCCTTGACGACGTCGGCCCCGGCGCGGTGGCCCTCCAACGGCGCGAGTCCGCGCGCCTGCGCCCAGCGGCCGTTGCCGTCGGTGATGATCGCGACGTAGCGCGGCCCCCGTCCCTCACCGTCGCCGTCCATCGGACCCGCGGTCATCCGGGTCAGACCTGGAGAATCTCGTCCTCTTTGCCCGCGAGCGAGGAGTCGATCTCGGCGATCCGCTCGTCGGTGAGCTTCTGCAGCTCGGTCTCGGCGCGATGCTCGTCGTCGGCGCCCATCTCGCCCTCCTTCTTGAGCTCGCGCAGCTCCTGCATGACGTCGCGGCGGACGTTGCGGACCGAGACGCGGCCCTGCTCGGCGATGTTGTGCACGACCTTGACGAGGTCGCGGCGGCGCTCCTCGGTCAGCTCGGGGATCGTCAGGCGGATCAGGTTGCCGTCGTTGGACGGCGTCAGGCCGACGTCGGACTCGAGGATCGCCTTCTCGATCTGCTTGATCGAGCCCTTATCGTAGGGGGTGATCGTCAGCAGCCGGGCCTCGCTCGCGGCGATGTTCGCAAGCTGGTTGAGCGGGGTCGTGGCGCCGTAGTAGTCGACCTCGACGCGGTCGAGCAGATGCGGGGACGCGCGACCGGTGCGAACCGTCGAGAACTCGTGGCGGGTCGCCTCGACCGACTTGGCCATCCGCTCGCCGGCGTCGGCGAGGAAGTCCTTTACGAGGTCACCGTCCATCGCTGCTCACCACCGTCCCCACACGCTCGCCGCACACTATCCGGTCGATGTTCTGCTCGTCGTCCATGTTGAAGACGTGGATCGGCAGGTCGTTGTCCATGCAGAGCGACAGCGCCGTCGAGTCCATCACCTGCAGCTGGCGCTCGATCGCCTCGCGGTGGGTGATCGTCGCGATGAAGGTCGCATCGGCGACCTGGCGCGGGTCGGCGTCGTAGACGCCCTCGACGCCGTTCTTGGCCATCAGGATCGCTTCGGCGCGGATCTCGAGCGCGCGCAGCGCGGCGGCGGTGTCGGTCGTGAAGAACGGGTTGCCGGTGCCCGCCGCGAAGATCACGATCCGCCCGCGCTCGAGGTGGCGGATCGCGCGGCGGCGGATGTAGGGCTCGGCGATCTCGGAGATCGTGATCGCCGACTGCACGCGCGTGACGGCGCCCTGCTTCTCGAGCGCGTCCTGCAGCGCGAGCGCGTTGAGCACCGTCGCGAGCATCCCCATGTAGTCGCCGGTGGCGCGGTCCATGCCCTCCGCGGCACCGGCGAGCCCACGGTAGATGTTGCCGCCGCCGACGACGACCGCGACCTCGACGCCGCGCCGCTGGACCTCGGCGATCTGGTTGGCGATCGCCTTGATCCGCTCGGGATCGGCGCCGTACTCGAGCTCGCCCATCAGCGCCTCGCCGGAGAGCTTCAGCAGCACGCGCCCGAAGACAGCCTCGCCCGAGCCGGCTTGGCCCGTCCCGGCGCCGCCTTGACTGGCGGCGGCGCCTTGGCCGTCCTCGGTCACCCGCTAGTCCCCGATCGCGAAGCGGGCGAAGCGGCGGATGACGACGTTCTCGCCCGTGGTCGCGGAGATCTCGGCGCGCAGCTCCTCGATCGTCTTGCCGTCGTGCTTGTCGGCGTTGACGTGCGTCTGGCTGAGCAGCACGACCTCCTCGAGCCACTTCTTCATCCGGCCCTCGGCGATCTTCTCCTGGACCGGCGGCGGCTTGCCCTCCTCGGCGGCCTGGTCCTGGAAGACCTTGCGCTCGGCCTCACGGTCGGCCTCCGGGACCTCGTCCTCGGTTACGTAGCGTGGCGCCGCGGCGGCGATGTGCGAGGCGACGTCGCGCGTGAACGCCGCGAAGTCCTCGTTGCGGGCGACGAAGTCCGTCTCGCAGTCGACCTCGACGAGCACGCCGACCTTGCCGTTGTGGTGGACGTAGCTCGTGACGAGCCCCTCCGAGGCGGCCCGCTCGCCGCGCTTGGCGGCCTTCGCCTGCCCCTTCACGCGCAGCAGCTCGATCGCCTTGTCCATGTCACCGCCGGCCTCGACGAGCGCGGCCTTGCAGTCCATCATCCCCGCGCCGGTGCGCTCGCGGAGCTCCTTGACGTCTCCGGCTGCGATCGCCGTCACGACTTGCCTCCCTCGTCGGGCGCGAACGTCCGCTGTGCGGTCGCCGGCGCCGGGTCCTCGTCCGGTGAGAAGCTGCGCTGCTCGGCGGGCGTCGGTGTCTCCGGCGGTGGCGCGACCCGCTGCTGGGCGGGCTGCCCGGCCGTGGCGGCCTCGGCGGCCTCCTTGCGCGCCTGCTCCTCGGCCTCGCGCTTGGCGGCGGCCTCGGCCTCGATGCGGGCCTTCTCCTCCGCCTCGAGGCGAGCCTTCTCCTCGGCCTCGCGCCGCGCCGCGTCCTCCTGGGCGCGGAACGCCGCGTGCTGCTCGCCGACCGTGCCGGCGATCGCCTCGACGATCAGCTTGCAGGAGCGGATCGCGTCGTCGTTGCCGGGGATCACGAAGTCGACCGGGGCCGGGTCGCAGTTGGTGTCGACCAGGCCGATGATCGGGATCTTCAGCCGTGCCGCCTCCTTGACCGCGATCGCCTCCGTCTTGAGGTCGACGACGAATACGGCGTCGGGCGGGCGCTGCATGTCGCGCACGCCGCCGAGGTTGGTCGTGAGCTTCTCGTGCTCCTTGGTGGCGGCGATCCGCTCACGCGTCGGCAGCAGGTCGAGCGTCCCGGACTCCGTCCACTCGGTGAGCTCGTGCAGCCGCTTGATGCGCTTGTTGATCGTCTGGAAGTTCGTCAGCAGGCCGCCGAGCCAGCGCTGGTTGACGTACGGCATGCCCGCCGCGGTGGCGGCCTCGGCGATCGCGTCGCGGGCCTGCTTCTTGGTCCCGACGAACAGGACCGTCCCGCCACGGGCGGCGATGCCGGAGGCGAAGTCCTGTGCGTTCGCCAGCAGCCGCTCGGTCTTCTGCAGGTCGATGATGTGGATGCCGCTGCGCTCGCCGAAGATGAAGCGGCGCATCTTCGGGTTCCAGCGACGCGTCTGGTGGCCGAAGTGGACGCCGGCCTCCAGCAGCTCTCTGAGTGTTACCTGAGCCAACTTGGTGCTCCCTTGGTCTTGCTTCGTTGCGTAGTCCCGCCGGCCGTTACGCGGACCCGGGCACAGGAGTGCCCGGGCAGGGTCCACGCCGGCGTGGCGGGGGATCGATTACTGGTCGCGCGCAAGGATACGGCAGATCGCGAGCGCCGCACGGAGCGCGCCGGCGCGCCACGGCGATCGAGCCCGGAAACAGCGAAGCGGGACGGCCCTAAGGCCGCCCCGCCCCGATGTCAGCCCCCGTCTGGCCCTCCGGGAGCTGAGTCCCGCCGGGCTGCCTCAAGCGCACTTCGCAGCTCGGCGGGTGGTTTGGACTCGCACTCCAGAATTTCCCCCGTGACAGGATGGCTAAACCTCAGCCGGGCGCTATGTAGGAACTGGCGCGAGAGGGCGAGTCCGAGCTCGGTTGCGATAGCGCGGCCGCCGTAGGCCTGGTCGCCGCAGACGGGATGGCCGATCGCCGCGAGGTGCGCCCGGATCTGGTGCGTGCGGCCGGTCTCGAGCCTCACCCGCAGCAGCGAGCAGCGCCGCAGCGCCTCGACGACCTCGAAGTGGGTGACGGCACGGCGCGGCTTGTCGGTGCGGGTCGACATCACCGTGCGGTTCCCGCGGTCACGGCCGATCGGCGCGTCGATCGTCCCGGTGCGGGCCTCGGGCGTCCCCTTCACCAGCGCCAGATACTCGCGCTCGACCTCACGCCGGCGAATCGCCTCCTGGAGCGCGGCGTGCACCCGCTCGGAGCGGGCCAGGACCAGCAGCCCCGACGTGTCGCGGTCGAGGCGGTGGACGATGCCCGGGCGGTCGGGCTCGGGGCCGCCGGCCACCTTGCCGGCGAGCGCCTGGACGAGCGTGCCGGTGCTGACCCCGGCACCTGGATGGACGACCATGCCGGCCGGCTTGTCGACCACCAGCAGGTGGTCGTCCTCGTAGGCGATCCGCAGCCCCTCGGTCACCCCTCGGCCCGGGCCTGGATCGCCGGCCGGGTCGCTCACTCCTCCCCCGGCCGCAGCTCGACGACGTAGAGCAGGACGAGCACCCCCACCACGATGCAGGCGTCGGCGAGGTTGAACGCAGGCCAGGCGATCGGGTCGACGAAGTCGATCACCGCACCCTCGCGCACACGGTCGGCGAGGTTTCCGAGCGCTCCGCCGAGCAGCAGCCCGGCGGGCAGCCACAGCCACGGCTGCGCCGCGTGGACGGCGAAGTAGCCGAGCAGTACGAGCAGCGCGATCGCGATCAGTACGCCGATCAGGCTGCCGCGGCCGTCGAGCGCTCCGAACGCGACGCCGCTGTTGCGCGTGTTGGTGATGTCGAGCCCGAGGAAGACGTTGACCGACTCGCCGCGCTCGACCGAGGCGATCGCGATCTGCTTCGTCAGCTGGTCGAGGCCGATGACGACCGCCACGGCGGCGGCCAGGCGCAGCCAGCCGCCGGCGCGCGAGCCTGCCGCCACCTCAGCCCCTGATCAGGCCCGAGACGATCCCGCCGACGATCAGCAGCACGAAGGTGGCGACGATCGGGCTCAGGTCGAGCGCCCCGGGCCCGATCCGCAGTGGCGGCAGGAAGCGCCGGAAGAGGTTCAGATAAGGGTCGGTGACGTCCTTGACGAACGTCAGCACGGCGTCGAGCCAGCGGTTGTACGGCATCCGCGGGATCCAGGTCATGAGGATCCGGACGAAGATCAGGACGAGGTAGACGATTACGAGCGTGTCGACGTAGTCCGCGACGTCGCCGCGTGTGAGCGCAAGCAGGGTCATCGCGTCGTCGCCTCCACGACGAGGTCGATCGCGCCGTCGAACGCCTCGCGCAGGCCGCGCTGCTCGAGCGTCTGGAGGCCCTTCTCGGTCAGCCCGCCGGGCGTCGCTACGCGAGCGCGCAGCCCGGCCGCGTCGAGCCCGTTGGCGTCGAGGAACGCCGCACTGCCGGCCATCGTCTCGACCACCAGCCGCCGCGCCTGCTGAGGCTCGAGCCCGTGGCGGGCGCCCGCGTCGGCCATCGCCTCGACGACGAGCGCCAGGAACGCCGGCCCGCAGCTCATCAGCGCCGTCGCCGGCTCGAGCAGCGGCTCGTCGAGCGCGATCACGGTGCCGGAGCGCGCCAGCAGCTGCAGCAGCTCCTGCTCCGGGCCCTGGCTGGCGAGCGTGCCGGGTACGTAGCAGAGCACTCCGCGGCCGACCTCGACGGGGATGTTGGGGATGAAGCGGTAGACCGGCGTGTCGGGGTAGACGGCCTCGAGCCGCTCTATCGGCGTTGCCGCGACGATCGAGGCGACGGCCTTCGCAACGCCGGCGACGTCGTCGGCGGCCTCCTCGAGGTGCGCCGGCTTGTGCGCGAGGATCACGACGTCGGCGCGCTCGGCTAGCTCCCGCCCGGACTTGACGGCCTCGCCGCCGACCGCCTCGGCAAGCGCCTTCGCGCGCTCGCCCTGGACGTCGAACGCGAGCGCCGGCTCGCCGAGCCCGCGCGCAAGCGCCGTCGCCATGCTGCCCGCGCCTAGGAAGCCAATTCGCATCAGGCGCGCAACTCTACGCGCCCGGCGGTCAGCTTTGGTTGAAGAAGCCCTTCTCGATCAGCCGCGCGCGCTCCTCGGCGGAGACGTCGACGTTGCGCGGGGTGAGCAGGAACACCTTGTCGGCGATCCGCTGCATGCCGCCGTCGAGCGCGTACGTCATGCCCGAGGCGAAGTCGATCAGGCGCTTCGACAGCTCCACGTCGGTGCCCTGGAGGTTGAGGATCACCGGGATGTGGTCCTTGAACTGGTCGGCGACCTGCTGCGCGTCGTTGAAGCTCTTGGGGACGACCAAATGGACCTGGATGTCGCCGCGGCCGTTGGTCTCGACCGGGCGCAGCACGCGCGTGCGGCTGCTGGCGGCGCGCGAGTCGTCGGCGAATATGTCGTCGAAGTCGTCGCGCGGGCGCCGGCGCGTCTGCAGGCGGCGAACGTTGGGGCGCTCGCGGTAGCTCTCCTGGAGCTCGGCCTCCGGCTCCGGGTCGGGCTGGCGGCTGCGGCCGCTGCTGCTGCGAGGCGGCTCGCGTTCGTCGTCGTAGCCGTCGTCCTCGGCCAGGCCGAAGTAGACGAGCGCTCGGTGAAATGTGTCGCGGACAGCCATCGGGTCGGTTTTTCGAGGAGCGGCCCCGAATCCCTTTCGTTTACAAGTTACAGGCCCTAAGGCGGCTCTCCACCCCATTTCCACGGCATTCGACATCTCAGTTGGCGGGTTCTCGCTGTCCGGCGAGGAGCTCGGCTCCGGCCCCGCGGTCGTGCTGCTGCACGGTTTGACGGCCACCCGGCGCTACGTCGTGCACGGGTCGAAGCTGATCGGGAAGAACGGTTACCGGATGGTCGGGTACGACGCGCGGGGGCACGGGGAGACCGGCTCTCCCTCGGACTCCGGCGCGTACGAGTACAGCGATCTGGCTTCTGACCTGGAAGCCGTGGTCGAGGAGCTAGGACTGGATCGAGTCGCATTGGTGGGGAACTCGATGGGCGCGGCTACCGCAATG
>DASQKV010000039.1:0-126750 GCA_035630335.1 Thermoleophilaceae bacterium
CGCCAGTGGCACCGGTCGCGCCCGTAGCGCCAGTGGCACCAGTCGAGCCGGCCGCACCCGTAGCGCCGGTCGCACCAGTCGTACCGGTGTCGCCCTTGTCACCCTTGTCGCCCTTCGCGCCAGCAGCACCAGTCGCGCCCGTGGCACCAGTCGCACCCGTAGCGCCGGCAGCGCCCGTGGCACCCGTCGCGCCAGCGGCACCCGTAGCGCCGGTGTCGCCCTTGTCGCCCTTGTCGCCCTTCAGGCCCTGGATGCCCTGAATACCCTGAATTCCCTGAGCGCCAGTCGCGCCCGTGGCACCCGTAGCGCCGGCCGCGCCAGTCGCGCCCGTAGCACCCGTAGCGCCAGTCGCACCAGTCGCGCCAGTCGCGCCAGCTGAGCCGGTAGCGCCAGTCGCGCCCGCCGCACCCGTAGCGCCGGTCGCGCCAGTCGTACCGGTGTCGCCCTTGTCACCCTTGTCGCCCTTCGCGCCGGCAGCACCGGTCGCGCCCGTGGCGCCCGTGGCGCCAGCAGCACCCGTAGCGCCAGCAGCACCCGTAGCGCCAGCAGCACCCGTAGCGCCAGCAGCACCCGTGGCTCCGGTCGCACCGGTAGCACCGGTGTCGCCCTTGTCGCCCTTGTCGCCCTTAAGGCCCTGGATGCCCTGAATACCCTGGATGCCCTGAGCACCCGTCGCACCAGTCGCACCAGTCGCACCAGTCGCACCAGCTGAGCCGGTAGCGCCAGTGGCACCCGTAGCGCCAGTGGCACCCGTAGCTCCAGCAGCACCCGTAGCGCCAGTTGCGCCGGCCGCACCCGTGGCGCCGGTCGCGCCGGTCACACCGGTGTCGCCCTTGTCACCCTTGTCGCCCTTCGCGCCGGCAGCGCCCGTCGCGCCCGTCGCGCCCGTCGCGCCAGTGGCACCCGTAGCGCCCGTGGCACCAGTCGCGCCGGCAGCACCCGTCGCTCCGGTCGCGCCAGTCGCGCCGGTCGCACCGGTGTCGCCCTTGTCGCCCTTGTCGCCCTTGAGGCCCTGGATGCCCTGAATACCCTGAATTCCCTGAGCGCCAGTCGCGCCCGTGGCTCCGGCAGCGCCAGTCGCCCCGGTCGCGCCCGTAGCGCCGGCAGCACCCGTGGCGCCCGTAGCACCCGTAGCGCCAGCAGCACCCGTAGCGCCAGCAGCACCCGTAGCGCCAGCAGCACCCGTAGCACCCGTAGCACCCGTAGCGCCAGCAGCACCCGTAGCACCCGTAGCGCCAGCAGCACCCGTAGCTCCCGTAGCGCCAGTCGCTCCGGTGTCGCCCTTGTCGCCCTTCGCGCCGGCAGCACCAGTCGCGCCGGTCGCGCCCGTGGCACCCGTAGCGCCGGCCGCACCAGTGGCGCCCGTCGCGCCGGCCGCACCGGTCGCACCAGTCGCGCCGCGAGCACCGGTCGCACCCGTGGCACCAGTCGCGCCAGTCGCGCCCGTAGCACCGGTATCGCCCTTCACACCCTGGATGCCCTGAATGCCCTGAATGCCCTGGAAGCCCTGGAAGCCCCTCGCGCCGGTAGCGCCGCGAGCTCCGGTCGCGCCCGTCGCGCCAGTCGCACCGCGAGCACCGGTCGCACCAGTTGCACCGCGAGCACCGGTCGCACCAGTTGCACCGCGAGCACCCGTCGCGCCCGTCACGCCCGTCACGCCCGTCACGCCAATCGCCCCGGTAGCCCCGGTAGCCCCGGCAGCACCGGTGACGCCCGTGGCACCCGTGGCACCCTTGTCACCCTTTTGGCCGGTCAGGCCACGCGGACCCTGCGGCCCGGTCTTACCGTTCTTGCCGTCCTTGCCCGCCGGGCCCTCGGGGCCGGTCGCGCCGGTCGCGCCGGGGGTGGACTGCATGGTCTCGGCGAAGTCGAGTGCCTCGTCCGCCCTCTGGACCGCGAGCTTGGAGCGCTTGTCGGCACTCTTCGCGAGGCCGAGCGCCTTCGTGGCGGTCTTGAAGCCCTTACGCGCGAGTGAAGCGAAGCCGGGAGCCGCCGGCGAGGGCGGGGCCACGAGCACGACGGTGGCAAGGGTCACGAAGATGAGCAGGCGAGTCCTGGTTAGACGAATCATGGTTCGCCCATCGGTCCAGGTCTGCGCTCGTTTTAACGGTCAGGCCCAATCCTGGACAGGTTTGGACACCCTCTTTCTGGCACATCGGCCATACCTCATACGTGGGAGGCCCTATTGGGTGACCGCGCCACGGATGTAGTCCACGATCTCCTGCGTCGAGGACCCGGGCGTGAAGACCGCTGAGACGCCCAGTTTCTTCAGCTCCTCGGCGTCGTCGGAGGGGATCGTGCCGCCCACGGTGACCACCACGTCGTCCGCTCCCTGCTCTTTGAGCAGGTTCACGACGCGCGGAACCAGCGTCATATGCGCGCCAGAGAGAATCGACAGCCCCACGGCGTCCGCGTCCTCCTGGATCACGGTCTCGGCGATCTGCTCGGGAGTCTGGTGGAGCCCCGTGTAGATCACCTCCATCCCGGCATCCCGCAGGGCGCGGGCGATGATCTTCGCGCCGCGGTCGTGACCGTCCAGGCCAGGCTTCGCGACCACAACCCTGATCTTGCTTCCTTCCATAGGGCGCGGCAGTCTACGCGGCGGCCGCGCATGACCGGCACCACTTCCACCCCGGGTCCGATTGAATGGCCGCGGTGGATCCGCTGACCTGCAGCCTCGCGATGCTGGTCACGGCGGCGCTGGGCGGGGGAGCTGACACGCGCGCGTTGCCCGTGACCGTGCAGGACGACGCAATCATGCTGCACCGGCCGCCCAACCAGGTCACCGCGGCCGCCCGGCGCATGGCGACGCTGGGGGTGGATCGCGTGCGGCTGACCGCGGGCTGGTCGGCCCTCGCTCCCGACATGCACTCGCGCCGCGCGCCGGACTTCGGGGCGAGGCGGTCCGAGCGATACCCGCGAGAGCCCTGGTCGCGGCTCGACCGCGCCGTCAAGGCGGTCACGACCGCCGGTCTCGAGCCTCAGATCGACATCGCGTTCTTCGCCCCGCGATGGGCGACGAAGCGCGGCGATCGCAGGTCGCGCTACCGCTGGGAGCCGGATCCCGCCCGCTTTGGCGCGTTCGCCGAGGCCGTTGCCGACCGATACGACGGGACGCACCGCGACCCCGCGCGCTCGGCTCAGCGAAAGCTCCCCGCTGTACGTCTGTGGACGACCTGGAACGAGCCGAACCACGCCTCCTTCCTGCTCCCGCAGTGGAGACGCGTCGAGGGACGATGGACCGCCCACTCGCCTCACCTCTACCGCAAGCTCCACGAGGCGGCATACGCATCGATCAAGCGCGTGAGCCCGGACAACGAGGTCCTGATCGGCGGCCTGGCCGCCTTGGGTACGAATGCCCGCGGCCCGCGCAAGGGCATCCCGCCGCTGCGGTTCCTGCGCGAGCTCGCCTGCGTCGACCGTCGCGGCCGGCCGCTCGAGCGCGCCGCGTGCGCGGACTTCAAGCCGTTGCGCGCGGACGGCCTCGCGCATCACCCCTACTCGCTCTACGACCGGCCGGACGCCGAGAGCGTCCATCCCGAGCACGTGACGATCGGGGACATGCCGCGCCTGTCCCGCATGCTCGAGTGGCTCCACCGGGCCGGGCGCATCACCACCCGACTCCCCATCTACATCACCGAGTACGGGTACGAGACGAACCCGCCCGACCGCGGCCGCGGCGTTTCGCTCCTGGCCCAGGCGCGCTATCACGGGCTCGCCACCTTCCTCGCGTGGAAGCGACAGGACGTCTCCTCGTTCGCCCAGTTCCTGCTGAACGACAACAGCCGCACGAGCGACTGGAATAGCGGCCTCTACTTCCACGACGGCCGGGCGAAGCCCGCCGTGCAGGCCTTCAAGGTGCCCTTCTGGGCCGAGTACGCATCGGTCGCCGGCAGGGACGTCGTCCTCCTCTTCGGGCAGGTCCGCCCCGGCCAGGGACGAAAGCGGATCGAGGTGGAGCTGCGCGGCGCCGACGGCGAGTGGCACGCCGTCAAGACGTACGAGACCCGCACCGAGGGCGACTACGACTGCGGCGAGGACAGCACCCCCTTCCTCACCGACGCGGAGGGCTTCTTCCTGCGCGTGGTCCCCTACTTCGGACGGGCGCGCTATCGCGCGCGCTGGGTCCGGAACAGCGGCGCCTCGCAGTACACGGTGCCGATCCCGGTGCGCCAGCCGCCTACGGGGCCTTGACGATCACCCGCATGCGCATCTTCTTCGGATGCGTCTCGCAGAGGATGCGCCACTTGCCCAGGCGGCGGAACTTGTAGCTGTAGGTGCCCTCGGTCTTGAGGGGCGAGGCCTTCGAGATCTCCTTCTCGCCCGGCTTCTTCATGGAGACGGTGTGGATGTCGGAGCCCTTCCACTTCCAGGTGACCTTGTCGCCCTTGATGATCGTGAGCTTCTCCGGCTTGAAGAAGTTGTCGTCGACGCGTACTTCGTGCTTCGCGGCGTAGGCGAGCGGAGCGAGCAAGGCGAGGAGGGTGAAGGAGAGAGCCAGTTTGCGCATGGCCCTAGAACACAGGTGACTCGGTGTAAGTTCCGAAAACGCGCTGAAGAGACTCCACGATCTCGCCCTCGGAGCAGTGGGCGCGCGCGCACTCGAGCAGCGGCTCCATCAGGTTCGCGTCGGTCGCGGAGGCGGCCCGGAGCGCGTCGAGCGCGGCCTCGACCGCCGCGCCGTCGCGCTGAGCGCGCACGGCCTTGACGCGCCCGATCTGCTTGCGCTCGAGCTCCACCGGGATCCGAAGGATCTCGAGCTCCGCCTCGTCGTCCGATCGGAAGTCGTTCACGCCGACGATGGTCCGCTGGCCCGAGTCCACCTCCTGCTGGTACCGGAACGACGCGTCCGCGATCTCGCGCTGCGGGTAGTTCTGCTCGATCGCGGCGACCATCCCTCCGAGCTCGTCGATCTTCTGGAAGTACTCGTAGGCCGCCTCCTCCAGGCGGTCGGTCAGCGCCTCGACGAAGTACGAGCCACCGAGCGGGTCGATCGTGCTCGTGACCCCCGTCTCGTGGGCGATGATCTGCTGCGTCCGGAGCGCCACCCGCACCGCCTCCTCGGTCGGCAGCGCGAGCGCCTCGTCGAAGGAGTTCGTGTGGAGCGACTGCGTCCCGCCCAACACGCCGGCCAGCGCCTCGATCGCCGTCCTGACGATGTTGTTGAGCGGCTGCTGCGCGGTGAGCGAGACCCCCGCGGTCTGCGTGTGGAAGCGCATGAGCAGCGAGCGCTCGTCCTTCGCGCCGTAGGTGTCGCGCATCTCGCGTGCCCAGATCCGGCGCGCCGCCCGGTACTTGGCGATCTCCTCGAAGAAGTCGATGTGCGCGTTGAAGAAGAACGAGAGCCGCGGCGCGAAGTCGTCCACGTCCACCCCACGCTCGATCGCGCGCTCGACGTACGTGAAGCCGTCCTTCAGGGTGAACGCGAGCTCCTGCTGCGCCGTCGAGCCGGCTTCGCGGATGTGGTAGCCCGAGATCGAGACCGGGTGCCAGCGCGGCATTCGGGTCGAGCAGAACTCGATCATGTCGGTGACGAGCCGCATGGCCGGCTCGATCGGGAAGCACCACTCCTTCTGCGCTATGTACTCCTTGAGGATGTCCGTCTGGATCGTCCCGGAGAGGCGCTCGGGCGGCACCCCCTTGCGCTCGGCCGCGACCACGTAGAAGGCGAGCATGATCGCCGCGGGTGCGTTGATCGTCATCGAGGTGGAGACCTCGCCCATGTCGATCCCCTCGAACAGGGTCTCCATGTCGTCGAGCGTGTCCACGGCCACGCCCTCGCGCCCGACCTCGCCTTCCGACCGCGGGTGGTCCGAGTCGTGGCCCATCAGCGAGGGCATGTCGAACGCGGTCGAGAGGCCCGTCTGGCCGTGGTCGAGCAGGTAGCGGAAGCGTTCGTTCGTCTCCTCCGCCGTGCCGAACCCTGCGAACTGGCGGAACGTCCACAGCCGGCCGCGGTACATCGACGGGTAAACGCCGCGCGTGTAGGGGTGCTCGCCCGGGAACCCGGGGTCCGACTTCACGTCGTCGGCCGTGTAGAGCGGGTTGACCGGCTCGCCCGACATCGTCGAGAAGAGCGCGTCGCGCTCGGGGTTCTTCAGGTAGCGCTCGCGGAACCAGCGCTCGGCGTCGGTCAAGCGGGGTTCGCGCGCCACCTGTCTCAGTCTACGGGGGGCGTGCCTGGACGAATGTCCGTTGCGAGGGACGGCCCGCCCGCTCACGATGGAGCGCGATGCGGCGTCTTCTCATGCCACTCGTGCCCGGCCTCGTCGCCGCGCTCGTGCTCGCGCCGAGCGCTTCGGCCGAGTGCGCGAACGCCGACACGGAACCCACGGCCACGAACACGCCCGAGCTGGGCAGTGCCCTGAAGTGCCTGCTCAACGAGCGGCGCGCGCGGCGGGGGGTGCACCGGCTTGGCACGCACCGGGGTTTGGCCGGCGCGGCACAGGCGCACTCGGAGCACATGGTCGCCCACGGCTATTTCAGCCACGACACCCCCGGCGGGGTCGACCCGTTCGAGCGGATGAAGCGCGCGGGCTACATCGGCGCGCGGTTCTCGTGGAATGCGAGCGAGACCGTGGCCTGGGGCGAGGGCAAGCTGGCGACGCCACGAAGCATCCTGCGCGCGTGGCTCGACGAGCCGAGCCAGCGGCTGACGCTCCTCGCGCCCGACTTCCGCGATGTCGGGGTGGGCGTGGCGTTCGGGGCGCCCGTCGCGGGCGGCCTGAGCGGCCTCGCGACCGCCACGTACACCGTGGACTACGGCTGGCGCGTGACCAAGAAGGCGCTCCGCCGCTGCCTCAACCGCGCAGCTGAGAAGCAGGGCCGCGCGCGGCGTATGCACCGCGCGAGCTGCCACGGGCTCTAGCGCGCCGCGCCCAAGCGCGTTTAGAGTGCGCCAATGTCAAAGCGAATCGCCGGTTTCCTGCGTCACAACGTTCTCGGCCTGATCGCGATCTTCATCGCGCTCACCGGCACCACCATCGCGGCCACCCAGGCGGCCAAGAACTCGGTCGGCTCGAAGGCGATCCGAAATGGGCAGGTGAAGGCGAAGGACCTCGGCAGGGCGGCCGTCACGGCGAAGAAGATCCGCACGAACGCGGTGAACGGCGCCAAGGTGGCCGACGACTCGCTGACGGGCGCCGACATCGACGAGACCCAGCTCGGTGCCGTTCCGAACGCGTCGGCTCTCGGCGGCATCGGCCGCGGCGACCTCAACCGCGGGCGGACGGGGAGCGATGACACCTGCCCCGTCCAGTTGAGCACGTTCGTGACCTGCGCCACGGTTGCCCTCACAACTCCCGCTCCACAGCGGTTGCTCGTGCTCGGGTGGGGCGAGGTCGGCGGAAACGTGAGCGGTTCAGAAGACGACTTCACCGAATGCAAGCTGCAGGTGGACGACGTGGACGTCGGACGCGCCCAGGAGGTCGGACTCGGCGGGACCGGAATCGCCGGCTCCCTGTTCCCCCAGGTCGCGGTCCATATCAGCGGCGTAACGGAAGGGCTGACGCCCGGGGCGCATACGGCCGAGTTCGAGTGCCGGAACACCAGCGGGGGCAACACCGTCTTCGAGTCGCAGGTCTCGGCGGTCGCTATCGGAAGCGGCTGACCAGCCGCGACCGCCGCGTCGACCCGGCGCGCAGCTCGCCGGCGACGTAGCCGCCACCCGCGGCGACCAGGGCGATCAGCGCCGCGAGAGTCGCGATCCTCAGCCGGCGGGCCAGCTTGTCGAAGCGCATGATGCGCCAGCCCTGTTCGCGGGCGACCCCCTCGAGCGCCGCGTCCGGGTTGACCGCCACGGGGTGCCCGACGGCGCGCAGCATCGGCAGGTCGGACTCCGAGTCCGAGTACGCGTAGGACTCCGCGAGGTCGATTCCCTCCTCGGCGGCGCGCTCGCGGATCGCCTGCGCCTTGCCCTCGCGATAGGTGAACGGGCCGTCGGCCTGCCCCGTGTATACGCCGTCGCGGATCTCGGAGCGCGTGCCGATCCCGCCGTCGAAGCGCAGGACGTAGGCCATCATCTCGGCCATCTCGTGCGAGGCGGCCGTGACGATGTAGGTCCGCCGTCCGGCGTCCTGGTGCTCGTAGGCCTCGCGCAGCACCTCCGGGTAGACGCGCGGCAGGACGCCGGCGAGCACCTCGTGCCCGAGGCGCTCGAGGTCGCGCACGCGCGTGCCGGCGATCGCCTCGAGGATCCGCGCTCGCAGCGCGTCCGTGCCGGCGTCGGTCGAGCCCTTCAGGCGGAACTGGACGTTCGCCCACAGGTCGCGCGCAAGCTGCCCGCGCGTCATCAGGCCCTGGCGGTAGGCCGCGCGGCCGAAGTGGATCGCGCTCGATCCCTCGATCAGGGTCTTGTCGAGGTCGAAGAATGCGGCGGCGGTCATCGCGCGAGCTCGCGGACGACGGCCGCGGCCAGGTCGGGGCGGGAGAGCGCGCCGTCCTCCACCTCGACGATCCGGGCGTCGGGCAGGAGCTCGCGCACGCGCGGGATTGCTCCCGACTGCCACGGGTCGCCCTCCTGCCACAGGATCGCCAGGCGGTCGCCGAGCTCACGCAGCGCATCGAGCGGGCTCGCTCGCGGAAGCCAGGACTCGAGCCGCTCGAGCGTGGTCTCGGGGCTCGAGTAGGCGAGCGTCTCGTCGATCCGCGCCTTCAGTCCCTCCTCGTCCAGCTGCGGATTGAGGCTCCCGACGGTCGCGCGGACCGCGCCGCGCGGGTCGCGGCGGAGCTGCCCGATCAGCATCTCGGTCACGGTCTGCGACCCGGCGAATGCCTCTGTGCCCTCGAGGTGGTCCCGGAGGGCGGTCACGATCCCCGCCGTCACGATCGCGCGGATGACGCCGTCGGCGGCCGCGGCGCTGATCGTCACGTCGACGCCGTGGCCGGCTGCCCACGCCACGGCGGGGCCGCCGACCGCGCTGATCAACGCGCTCAGGTCACCCGCGTCCGTGTCGATGTCGAACGGCCCTTCGGCGCTCGAGCGGCCGCACCCGCGCGGCTCCCATGTGACCACCCGGTGGTCACGAGCCAGGTCCGCCACGATCCCCTCGTACGTCGCGGGCGTCGCCGCGAACCCCAAGGACAGCACGACCAGCGGGCCCTCGCCGCGCACCTCGTAGTGGATGCGCGCGCCGTCGGGCCGCTCGAGCTCCGGCACGAGACGACGGCCCTAGGAGCCGTTGACCTCCACGATCACGGCGTCGCCCTGGCCGCCGCCGGAGCAGATCGCCGCCACGCCCAGGCCGCCGCCACGGCGGCGCAGCTCGTTCACGAGCGTCATCAGGATGCGGGCGCCGCTGGCGCCGATCGGGTGGCCGAGCGCGATCGCGCCGCCGTTCACGTTTACCTTCTCCTCCGGCACATCGAGCATGCGCATCGAGTTGAGCGCCACGGACGCGAACGCCTCGTTGATCTCGAACAGGTCGATGTCCTCCACCTTGAGGCCGGCCTTCTCGAGCGCGGCCTTCGTCGCATTTGCGGGCGTGCGCGCGAGATAGGGGAAGTCGTCGGCCACCTGCGCCTGGGCGACGACCGTGCCCAGCACCTGCTTGCCGTTTTGCTTCGCCCACTCGTCGCTCGCCACCACGAGCGCACCGGCGCCGTCGTTCACACCGGGCGCGTTACCAGCGGTGTGCGTGCCGTTCTCGAGGAAGATCGGCGGCAGCTTCGCGAGCGCCTCGAGGTTGCTGCCGGCGCGCGGCGCCTCGTCCACCTCGACGGTGGTGTCGCCCTTCTTCGAGCTGATCGTGACGGGCACGATCTCCTCGGGCAGGCGGCCCTCCTCGGTCGCCTGTATCGCCAGCTCGTGCGAGCGCAGCGCGAACTTGTCCATGTCGGCGCGCGTCATCTCGAGCTCCTCGGCGACCTCGCTGGCCTCGTGGGCCATGTGCTTGCCGGAGAACGGGTTCGTGAGGCCGTCGTTGATCATGGCGTCGAGGGCCTTCGCGTCGCCCATCCGGTAGCCGAAGCGGGCCTGCTTGAGGAGGTACGGCGCGTTCGACATGGACTCCATGCCGCCGCCGACGCCGACCTCGAGGTCGCCGGCGCGGATCGCCTGGTCGAGGATGCCGACGCCGCGGATCCCGCTGGCGCAGACCTTGTTGACCGTCTCGGAGGAGACCTCCTTCGGGATCCCGCCCTTGATCTGGGCCTGGCGGCTGGGGATCTGGCCCTGGCCCGCCTGGAGCACCTGGCCGAAGACGACGTGCTGGACCTCCGCGCCCTTCACCTCGGCGCGCTCGAGCGCCGCCTCGATCGCCTTTCCGCCGAGGTCCGTGGCGTCAAGTGGGGAGAGGCCGCCGCCGAGCTTCCCGAATGGGGTCCGGGCGGCGCCGATGATCGCGGTCTTGGGCATCTGCGGTTCGTCGCTCCTTCGGTAAGAGGGAGCGACGAACCTTACTCAGCGAGGTTGGCCGGCCGGAGCCGTCGCTAGCACTGAACGGTCGGGTCGTAACCCGCGACGTCGAACTTCTCGGTCCAGCGGACCTGGCCGCCGTCCAGCTGAGTCGCGGACGGGCAGAGACCGTCGGGCTTGACCGGCCACGCGCCCTTCATCATGTACTTTGGGCACGTCCGGGAAAGCGGGTTCGGGTCGCAGGGGTTCATCGCCCAGGTGCCGTTCATCCACTCGGTGACGTTGGAGAAGTCGTCGTGGTCCTGATCGTCGGGGCCGTCGGGGAGCGAGTCGCCGTCCGTGTCGCGGTCGAGGAAGTCGGGCTGGATGACGCCCGGGTACCCGTCCCAGGGCCTGAAGTCGTAGAGCCGCAGCTCCATGACGTTCGACAGGGTGTCCTTGTCGAAGTCGCGCTCGTCGTCGGAGAGGATGTCGTTCCCGTCAATGTCGAGCCACGGCGTCTGCGCGGGGACGGGGACCGGGTTCGTGGTCTGGTCGCCGTCGCTGTAGTCGATCGGGTACTTCTTTCCGCCGAGCCACCACATCGCGTGCTCGGCCCAGGCGTACATGCCGTCGCCGTCGTAGTCCAGCTCGGCGTCCTTGTACAGCGCGTTCGGGTACGGCCGCTTGCCGGGGAAGGGCAGGGCGTTCTTGTTCAGGTCGAGGGCCGAGATGTACTCCCAGCCGTCGAGCAGCTTGTCGCCGTCGCTGTCGGCCACGCAGGGGTTCGTGCGGACGGCCTTCTCGAGGCCGTCAGGCAGCAGGTCGTTGTCGTCGTCCGCGTCGTCCGAGTTCGGGGACCCGTCCTTGTCGCAGTCGCCGCCCACGTTCGGGCTGATCGTCGGCTGCGCCAGGGCGCGCCTGCCGAGGCGGCTCGGGCGCTTCGCGATCACCTTGACGCGGAACTTGGTCGGCACCCGGTCGCCGTTCGCGTCCTTCTTGAGCAGGCGCTGGACCTTCGTCGGGACAGTCAGCGTGATCGTGGTCTTCGTGGAGTGCTCGGAGCGCACGTAGCTCACGCGCCCGTCCTTCGCCACGAGGACGACCATGTTCTCCGCGTAGCCGGGCGTGAAGTAGAAACCCTCAACCGTCATCTTCTCGCCGACGCTCACGTTGAGCGGCGAGACGCTCTTCACGTAGGGGCGCGGCTTCTTCGCCTCGGCGAGGGGAGCCGAGACGAGAAGAGCGGTGAGAAGGAGAAGGGTTATTGCCCGCGCGTGGCGCATCGCCTTCGGTGTCGGCCCTCGCGCACGGGTACTGCACCCGCCGCCCGCGGGCATCCACCAAATGTCCACTGCCTCCTAGACTGCGGCGCCAATGGCGCCAATCGAGGTAATCACGCGCGCGGGCGAGCCCCGCGAAACCCAGGCCGATACGCGGGTTTGTGGGCTGTTCGACGGCGGGTCGCTCACCGATCCGGAGCTTCAGAAGCTGGTGGACGCGGGCGAGGCGAAGGCGTCGCTCAAGCAGGTGTGCGTGACCCACGAGGACTCGCCCGAGGACGGGCGCCGGCGCGTGATCATCGCCGGGCTCGGCAAGGAGGACGAGTTCGACGCGGAGCGGGCCCGGATCGCGGCGGCCGCCGCGGCCACGCGCGCCAAGGAGCTCGGGGCCGAGTCGCTCTCGTGGGCGGCCCCGGAGAAGGACGGCGCCGTCAGCGGGATCGTCCAGGGGACGCTCCTCGCGCTCTACACGTTCGACAGGTTCAAGTCGTCGAAGGACGAGGACGAAGAGGGCGGCTCGACCAGCGTCGCCTCGCTCGAGGTCGTGGGCGGCAACCCCGACGAGGCGGAGGCCGCGCGCGTGATCGCCGCCGCGCAGAACGCGGCGCGCGACCTCCAGAACCTCCCCTCGAACGTATGCACGCCGGAGTTCCTCGCCGCGCGGGCGCGCGAGATCGCCGACGCGCACGAGGCGGTCTCGCTCGAGGTCTTCGGCCGTGACCAGATCGTCGAGATGGGCATGGGCGCGTTCGCCTCGGTCGCGCAGGGGACCTACGCCGAGCCGCAGCTCATCGTGCTGCGCTACGAGGGCGGCGGCGACGGGCCGCACCTGGGCTACGTCGGCAAGGCCGTGACCTTCGACACCGGCGGGATCTCGATCAAGCCCTCGTCGAAGATGCACGAAATGAAGTTCGACATGTCGGGCGGCTCGGCCGTGCTCGAGTCGATCGATGCGATCGCGACGCTCGGGCTGCCGGCGCGGATCACCGCGGTGGTGCCGGCCACCGAGAACATGCCGAGCGGACGCGCCGTCAAGCCGGGTGACATCGTCACGGCGAAGAACGGCAAGACGATCGAGGTGAACAACACCGACGCCGAGGGGCGCCTGATCCTGAGCGACGCCCTGTGCTACGCCGTCGAGCAGGGCGTCGAGCGGATCGTGAACTTCGCCACGCTGACCGGCGCGATCATCGTCGCGCTGGGGCACACGTACGCGGGGCTCTTCTCGAACGACGACGACTGGTGCGGCGCCGTCGAGGAGGCCGGGCGCGCCTCAGGCGAGGAGGGCTGGCGCCTTCCACTCCACCCCGAGTTCGCCGACGCGATCAAGGGCAAGTACGGCGACATCTCGAACCTGGGCGAGGCGGGCGCGGCCGGATCGATCGCGGCCGCCGAGTTCCTGAAGCACTTCGTGGGCGACACGCCCTGGGTCCACGTGGACATCGCGGGGACCGCGTGGGGGATGAAGCGCAACTACGTGGGCAGCGGCGCGTCCGGGTTCGGCGTGCGGCTGATGGTGGAGCTGGCCCGCAACCCCTAGGGACGGACCCCGTTTACCAAGGGGCCTGGCCCCGTGGTAAATCCGCCTTTTCAGTCCGTTTTCCGCTCCGCCTCCGCCCGCTCTTCCAACTTCTTCCGCAGGTAGGCGGCCTTCGCCGCGCGGGCGTCGTGCGTGCCCGTGTCCTCCTCGGTGTGGCCGTGCGCGGCGGCCTCGCGCTCTTCGCGCTCCTTCTGGAGCTGCTTCAGGCGCAGCTCGCGCGTCGTGGGGTCCTCATCCGCCATTCGGCCCGCTCCAATCGTCGAGATAACACGGCACGCGCCGCGGGCAGACCTCGAAGACCTTCCCGGTCATCAGGAACTTCGCGATCTGCTTCTGGCCCGCCGGCGTTTCCGAGAAGTCCGGCCCGTGAGGGTCTACGCCCTGGTCGTTGGGCGTGTTCGTGGTCGGATCGAGGAAGTCGCACCGGTTCGCGTTCGAGAGATCGAGCCCGTCCTCCGGCGCGGCGGCAGCCGGGGCGACGGCCGCCAGGGCCGTGAAGGTGCCGAGCACGGCGGAGCGAATCAGTCCCATGAACTAAACGGACTCTAAAGCGGGCCGAAGCCGACGTAACAACTTTCGCCGCCGGGGTGCGTTGAGTAAGTGAGCATCGGATTCAAGATCTGTTGTCAGATGCCGAGGGACTTGTAGGAAATGGGAACCACCGAACTACACATCTGCACCGCCTGCGGCGCCGGCCACGTTGAGGTCAAGGGCCGCCTGGCGATCGGGTACTGCCGTTGCGAGCAGCTCGAGCTCGCCTGCCCGGACTGCGGTGCGACGCGCTCAGGCGTCTTCGACGAGGAAGACGTCGAGCGCTACGAGCGGCGTGCCCAGCACGCGCTGATCTAGCGCCCCGCTCCATCCAGCGCGCCGCCCTCCACCGGCGGCGTCCCCGCCTCAGCGGTTCCTGTACACGTCCTTCAGCGAGACCAGCTTGAACACGGTCGAGTGCTGAGCCCGCCGCTTCCCGTTCCAGGTTCCGCGGAACTCGCCCCGATCGGCGGGCTCGCGCGTCGTGACCGGCAGCGAGCGCCCGTCCAGGTTCTTGACCCGCGTCCGGCGGCGGATGGTCCGCTCCTTCGCCCGGTAGCGCAGTCGCACGCGCCCGAGCTTTTTTCCGTCGCGCAGGACGCGCACCACCGGCCGCCCCGTGCTGACCCACAGCGGGAGCAGCCGGAACCCGTCCGAGGGACCCGGCACGTACTCGGCGTTCATGCGCACGCGGTAGCGCCTGCCGTCCCAGCGCGCCTTGACCGGCCCCGGGATGATGCAGTTGCAGGGCCGCACGCGGAAGGTGTTCGAGATGAGCTCGTAGTCCTCCACGCCGGCGGCGCCCTGGCGCGCGCCCGCGATGCGGATCCGGTACCGGCCGGCCGGGGCGTACCGCGTGGGCTGCCAGCGCGCTGACCAGACGCTCTCACCCTCGTGGTAGAGAAGGACGCGGCCCTCGCCCTCGCGCGCGAACGTCACCCAGTCGAGACCGTGCCTGCGCTCCACGTGGACGGCGGGCAGCCAGTCGCGCGCGACCCGCGGCGACCCGCCGACCCACTCCATCCGGAGGACCTCGGCGCGCCGCACGCTCACCGGCTGCTCGCGGATCTCGGGCGCGGGGTCGGGCGGCGGCGCCTCGGCCGGCGGAACGCCGGTCTGTGCGCTCGCGCGCGTAGCCTCGCGATCGGAGACCGCCTTCGGCGGCAGCGGCACCTCCTCGATCGCCGCACCGGTTGCCAGCGAGCTGGCGAGATCCTCGACGTGGTGCCTCACGTACGTCGCCGACTCGCGGCCGTAGAACATCAGCGTCCACTCGTACATCTCGCGGTCGTACTCCGCGGGGGTCAGCCAGTAGCCCGCCCAGTCGTTCGCCAGGCCGAGCACGTAGGCGCGACGGAAGCCCATCTTCTTCACAGCCCGCTTGAGCCCCACGCCGATGTCGCGGATCGGCTCGCCCGGCCAGGTCATGAGCGCGGTCTTGCCGTTGCGCCGCGCGCCCAGCTCGATCACCTGGAGGCGCACGGACGACGGCACGGCGAGCGGCGCGGGCACCGGAACCGGCACGCGCCCGCCCCCCTCGACGCCGAGCGAAGGCTGCGGCCCGCCAGGTGCGGGCAGCGGGATCAGCTTCTCGGCCACGCGCGCGCTCGTCATCGCGCGCGTTCTCAGCCGGAGCGCGACCCTGGAGGCCTCGCGGCCCAGCACGCCGCCGACCCATTCGGCCTCGGCATAGCTGAAGCGGACGTGAACTGGGTCCTGGTCGCCCTGCGCACCGGTGAACCAGATGCCCATGGCGCCGGGCAGGTTGCGCTCGAGCTCGCGCTCGGCGAAGCCCACGAGGTCGCTGGAGAGGAGCGGCTCGTCGATCGTCACGACCGGATGGACGCCGTGGTTCATCACGACTGCGATCGGCCGGCCCGTGCGCGCGTCGTCGAAGCGCATCACCCCCACCTCGGGATCCAGCCGGCTCGGGTGGTTCGCGTACGGCGGCTCCTGGCGCGCCTCGCGGTCGGTGTAGCGGCGGTTGAAGTCGGTGAAGGCGACGGCGCCTGAGCCCGCGGCGAGCCGCGCCGGCCGCGCGTCGGCGAACGCCCGCGTGATGGCGCGCGCGATCCGGTCTGCCAGGAACTCGCGCTCGCGCGGGTCGAACGAGCGGTAGAGCGCGGAGTGGACGGCGTGCGGGTAGAGCCCGTTGTTCGCGGTGTGGGTGTGGGTCGCCGCCAGCAGCAGCCGCTCGGGGTCGAGCCCGGTGGATTCGGCGACGCGCAGGACCACCCCCTCGTACAGGTCGCCCGTGATCAGCAGCGTGTCGGTGCGCACGAACGCGAACGGCTCCGCGCCCGGCGGCTTCACCACCACCGCCTTCGCCCAGAGGCGCGAGTGGAGGCCCTCGAAGGTGATGGCGCCCGTTTGCGGCTGCTCGGATCCGACGTGCCAGGAGAGGTCGGCCTTGCCGACGCCCACCTCGTAGTCGGCTGCGCGCGCCACCGCCGGGGCGAGAAGCGCCGCGACGACCGCGGACAGCACCAGCACCGCCCTCACACCGGGCAGAGTAGCTTTGGCGTCAGTGGGCATCCCGATCCTCTGGCATCTGGACATCTCGCACTTCAACGAGAAGGTGCGCTGGGCTCTCGATTACAAGCGGATTCCCCATGAGCGTCGATCCGTCTTCCCCGGTATGCAGGAGGTGCGTGCGCGGCTGCTGCGTGGGGGCACCACGACGCTCCCCGTCATCGATATCGATGGGAAGAAGATCGGCGACTCCACCCGGATAATTGAGGAACTGGAGCGGCGCTGGCCGGATCCGCCCCTGTATCCGTCAGACCCCGAACAAAGGCGCGCGGCGCTTGCGCTCGAGGATTTCTTCGACGAGCAGTGCGCGCATGAGCTCCGGCGGGTCCTGTTCGACCCCCTGCTCCACCACCCCGAGCTGATGGCCGAGGCGACCGGATCGGACCGCCGCCGTGGCGGCTCGGTGCTCGGGCTCGTCTTCCCGGTGGTCAACCGCGCGGTGCGCCACAAGTACGCCGTCACCCCCGAGCGGGCGGCCGAGGGGCGGGCGAAGGTCATCGCCGCGTTCGACCGAATCGAAGCTGAGCGGGGCTCGTCGGGCTACCTCGTGGGCGACTCGTTCACCGTTGCCGACGTCACGGCGGCGGCCGTCTTCTCCCCGCTCGTCTGTCCGCCCGAGTTCCCCTACCACCAGGTCGAGCCGGAGCGCTGGCCCGAAGAGCTTCGTTCGTGGCGCGCGGCGCTAGCCGACCGCCCGGGATTCCGCTACGTGCTCGACATGTACGCGCGCCATCGCGGGACGAGCGCCGAGGCCGCCGCGGCCTAGCGCGACGGGGCCGGCCGGGCCCACACGACGTCCCAGGCGAGCCCGGTCTTCTCGAGCACCCAGATCAGCCCCGCGCCCAGGTCGAACTGCCAGCGGCGCAGGCCGTGCCGCGCCGAGGTGGGATACATGTGGTGGTTGTTGTGCCACGACTCGCCGAACGACAGCGGCGCGAGCCAGAGCAGGTTGCGCGACTCGTCGTCGGTCGGGTAGTCGCGCCGGCCGAAGAAGTGGCAGAGCGAGTTGATGCTGTAGGTGACGTGGTGCAGCACGAGCATCCGCACGAGACCACCCCAGAGCAGTCCGGTCAGGCCGGCGAGCAGCGTGCCGCCGATCGCCCAGCCGAGCAGGAACGGGACGATCAGCCCGAGCGCGACCCAGAGCACGAACGTGCGGTCGACCCAGCGGATCACCGGGTCCTTCATCAGGTCCGGCGCGTAGCGCTCCTTGCTGCCGCGCTGGGTGTGGATGAAGAGCCAGCCGACGTGGGCGTGGGCGAGGCCCTTGAGCGCGCCCTTGAGCCCGTGGCCGTGGTCGACGTGCGGGCTGTGCGGGTCGCCCTCCTGGTCCGCGAACGCGTGGTGCTTGCGGTGGTCGGCGACCCAGGAGATGACAGGGCCCTCGATCGCCGCCGAGCCGAGCGCGGCGAAGGTGCCGCGCAGCCAGGGCTTCGTCTTGAAGGAGCGGTGGGTCAGCAGACGGTGGAAGCCGATCGTGATGCCGAGCCCCGTCAGCGTGTAGACGATCAGGAAGACGACGATGTCGTGCCAGTGCAGCGCGCTCTCCCACAGCTGCCAGCCGGCGAGGCCGAGGCCGACGAACGGGAGCACCGTCACGGTGCCGGTCAGGAAGCGGTCGAGGGTCTCGTTGGCTACCGGCTGGACGTCGTCCGGGCCGGGGGCGGGAGCCGTCCGCCCCTCCAATGTCGTGCCGGCGGTCATGAGCAGGCCAGGGTAACGCCTTCCGCCGTCGTCGTCAGGCGGTTGCCTCGACGTAGAGGCATGCCCCGTCGCCCTCGCCGAAGTCGAGCTGGTCGGCGCGTGGGAAGCCGGCGGCGACGCAGCTCAGCTCGAGCGTCTCGGCGTCGTAGAGGGCACGGCACTCGAGGTCGGCCGTCAGGCACGCGACCCGAGCCATCGCCATCGGCCACTCGCTGGCGTCGCCGCCGACGTTCGCCCCGTACTCCTGGAGCGCCGCGCCGGCATCGGTGACGCGGATCCGCAAGACGCCGCCGGGGCGCAGAACGGCGAGGCAGCGGCGGTGCAGCTCGACCCCCTGCGCGTAGCTGAAGCGCTCGAGCAGGTGCTCGTGGAAGATCGACTCGACCGAGGCCGGCGGGAGCGGCAGCGGACGCGAGAGGTCCCAGCGCAGCTGGGAGCAGCGGCCGTCCGCCGCGCTCGCCTCGATCCAGCCGTCCGTGGGGTCGGCGTCGCAGCCGACCCGGAGCAGCAGGGGAGCGCCGGCGGCGAGCTCCCGCGCGCGCCGGCGGCGCAGTGGAGCGAGCACGCGCGCGGCGGCCGGCGCGCGACGGGCCTTTGGCGGAGCCGACTCGTCGAGCGCAGCCGCCCAGGCAAGGAAGCGGTCGGCACGGCAGTACGCAGGAGCCTCGAGCGGAGCGATCATGCCGTTGGGTATATCCATGGGACGTGACTGTGGACAGACTGACCTTGCCCGCCAGGCCCGCGCGCGTAACCATGGGGCCATGACCGGAGGAACCGCAGCCGCGCCGCCTGGACACGGGTCGGCCGGCGTGCGCACGCTGGCGAACTACGTCGCGGGTGCCTGGACCGTCCCGGTAGCGGACGAGACGCTCGAGACGCGCAACCCGGCCACGAGCGAGCTGCTCGCGCACGTCCCGCTGTCGGGAGCCGCCGACGTCGATGCCGCTGTGAGCGCCGCCCGCGCCGCCTTCCCCGCCTGGCGCGCGACCTCGCCGATCAAGCGCGCGCGGGCCGTGTTCGCGCTGCGCGACCTGCTCGACTCCCACCGCGACGAGCTCGCGCGGCTGGTCACGACCGACATGGGCAAGACGCTCGCCGACGCGGCCGGCGAGGTCGGGCGCGGGATCGAGTCGACCGAGGCGGCGTGCGCGGCGCCGCACATGCTCAAGGGCGACAACCTCGAGGGCGTCGCGACCGGGCTCGACGTCGAGATGGTGCGCCAGCCGGTCGGCGTGATCGCGGCGATTACGCCGTTCAACTTCCCGGCGATGATCCCGCTCTGGTTCCTGCCGTTCGCCGTCGCGTGCGGCAACACGTTCGTGCTCAAGCCGTCGGAGAGTGACCCGCTGACCTCGGCGCGGATCTTCGAGCTGATCGACGACGCGGGGATCTTCCCGCCGGGCGTGGTCAACCTCGTCCACGGCGCGCGCGACGCGGTCGGCGCGCTGCTCGATCACCCCGAGGTCGACGGGATCTCATTCGTCGGCTCGGCGAGCACGGCGCGGCTCGTCTACCGCCGCGCCGCCGAGGGCGGCAAGCGCGTGCAGGCGCTCGGCGGGGCGAAGAACGCGATGGTGCTGATGCCGGACGCGGACCCCGACCTGACGCTGCACGGCGTGCTCGGCTCGGCGTTCGGCGCCGCCGGTCAGCGCTGCCTCGCGGGCTCGGTCGCGGTGCTGGTCGGCAGCGAGGAGGAGCAGGACCGGATGCGCGACCTGCTGCTCGCGGGCGCGCGCGGGTTGCGCGTCGGCGACGGGGCGGACCCGGCGACAGACGTCTGCCCGCTCGTCACGCCCGCGGCGCGCGAGCGCGTGGCGGAGGAGATCGCCCAGGTCGAGGCCGACGGCGGCGAGATCCTGCTCGACGGCCGCGGCGATGCGGGCCCGGGCGGCGCGCTGCTCGGCCCGACGATCGTCGACCGGGCCGCGCCCGACAGCCGCGTGGTGACCGAGGAGCTGTTCGGGCCGGTGCTGGCGCTCGTGCGCGTGCCCGACCTCGAGACCGCACTCGCGCGCGTCAACGCGAGCCGCTACGGCAACGCCTCGTCGATCTTCACGAGCTCGGGCGGTGCGGCGCGCGAGTACCGCTACGGCGTGGAGGCGGGGATGGTCGGGGTCAACGTCGGCGTCGCGGCGCCGGTCGCCTGGTTCCCGTTCTCGGGCTGGAAGGAGTCGCTCAACGGCGACCTGCCCTCCAACGGCGCCGACGCGTTCGAGTTCTACACGCGCAAGAAGGTCGTCACCTCGCGCTGGTCATAACCCTCGCGGTGGGTGGCGGCTAGGGGAACTGCTTGACCTCGCAGCCGCGCAGGACATCGAAGCGGTCGGCGATGACCGTGTCGACTCCCGCGCCGCACTCGACGCGATCGCGAGTCAGGTCGCGCGCTTCGATCGTGTCGTCGCCGTCGCCGGTGGCGATCCCGTCGGCGCTGCTGCCGCCGGAGACGCGGTCGCTCTCCGGCCCGGTCCGGATCCGGTCCTTGCCGGCACCGCCGCGCACGAGGAAGATGCCGCTGACGCCGACGATCGTGTCGGCGCCCGAGCCGCCGATGATCTGGGCCTCGCTGCCGTCGGCGTAGAGGCGGTCGGCGCCCGAGCCGCCGTCGAGCAGGACGATGCCGGCGCTCGAGTAGAGGCGGTCGCGGCCCGAGCCGCCGAACAGCTGGTCATCGCCGGTCTGGCCGACGAGCGTGTCGTTGCCGGCGCCGCCGAGCACCTGGTCGGCGCCCGGGCCGGCGTAGAGGCTGTCGCCGTTGCTGCCGCCGTCGACGAAGTCGTCGCCGCTGCTGGCCGAGACGACGTCGCGTCCGCGCCCGGCGTAGATGCGGTCGTCGTCGGCGCCGCCCTCGAGGTAGTCGTTGCCCGCAAGGCCGCTGAGCACGTCGGCTCCGGCCTCGCCGAAGAGCTGGTCGAAGTCGTCCGTCCCGATCAGGGTGTCGGGGGCCTCGGTCCCGACCTGCGTGTCGGCGAGCGCGACGGCGCCCCCGGCCGAGAGCAGGCCCGCGGTCAGGAGAAGTGTCAGCAGGCTCCGTCGCATCCCCATTGGAACCCGCGCGCGCGGCCCCAGTTGCGGTTGGGACGCGAAGCGGTCTGACCGCGAGGGCGTCCGGACCGCCGCTCAGTCGTCGTCGTAGCCTTCCTCGCCCGGGAGGACGACCTGCGCCACGCCGCCCTCGACGATCACGCGCGGCTCGACCGGCAGCACGCGGCTGGCGCGCGCAGTCTCGAGTACGTCGGAGACCGTGCGGAAGCGCGCGAGCTGCTCGAGGTGCTTGATCGTCGGGAAGACGAGCATCAGCTCGTCGTCGCGGTGGGAGTCGAGCGCCGCCTGCGGGCGGATCCAGAGCCAGTCGACGCACTCGCTGCCGTCGACCGTCGGCTCGGCATCCTCGGGCGCCTCGGCGACGAAGAAGTGCGTGTCGAAGCGGACCTTGACCTGGGCGGGCGTGATCCAGCGCGAGAAGCGGACGAGCTCGTGCGAGTCGGAGAGCTCGATGCCGGCCTCCTCCTCGAGCTCGCGAACCGCGGTTTGCTGCTCGTCGTCGTCCTCGGGCGCGGTCGCGCCGCCGGGGAAGACCCAGGCACCGCCCATGAAGCGCTGCTCGGGGTTGCGCCGGACGAGCAGGACCTCGGGCCCGTCGCCCGAGTCGCGCAGGAGGATCAGCGACGCGGACGCGCGCGGGACGGTCGTCTCACCGGTGTTCAGATCCTCACCGGGAGGCGGACGGTCGATGCGCATCCGGGCAGCGTAACCGACCGCCCACCGCTAGATTTCCGGCTCGATGAGCGAGGCGATCACCGTGCAGCAGTGGATCTGCATCTCCTGCGGATTCATCTACGACCCGGAGATGGGCGACCCCGACGGCGGCATCCCGCCCGGCACGGCGTTCGAGGCGATTCCGGACGACTGGTTCTGTCCCGTTTGCGGAGCGCGGAAGAAGGACTTCGAGCCGTACGAGGCCTAGGCCTCAGGCCGCGAGCGGTAGAGCGGTAGCCGCCTCGATCGAGGCGGCGACGATTTCGACGAGGCGGGTGAGGTCGGCCTCGGAGATCGCGAGTGGGGGCATCAGGACGATCGTGTCGCCGAGTGGGCGGACGATCGCGCCGCGGGCGCGGGCCTCGAGCGTGACGCGGTGGCCCATGCGCAGCTCGGCGGGGTGGTCGGCCAGCTGGATGCCGGTCATGAAGCCGCGGCGGCGGACCTCGGCGACGGCAGGGTGGGCGGCGATCGGCTCGAGCAGCTCGGCGAGCAGGGCGATCTTGGGTTGCAGGCGCTCGAGCGTGCGCTCCTGCTCGAAGACGTCGAGGGTGGCGAGCGCGGCGGCGCAGGCGAGTGGGTTGCCGGTGTAGGTGTGGCCGTGGAAGAGGGTGCGGAAGTCGGTGTGGTCGCCGAGGAAGCCCTCGTAGACACGCTCCGAGGTGAGCGTGGCGGCGAGCGGGAGGTAGCCGCCGGTGATGCCCTTGGCGGTGCAGAGCAGGTCGGGGGAGACGTCCTCGTGCTCGCAGGCCCACATCCGGCCGGTGCGGCCGAAGCCGACGGCGACCTCGTCGCAGATCAGGAGCGCGCCGTGCTCGTCGCAGAGCTCGCGGACGGCACGCAGGTAGCCCTCGGGGTGGACGATCATGCCGGCGGCGCCCTGGACGAGCGGCTCGAGGATCACGGCGGCGACCTCGCCGGGGTGGGCCTCGAGCAGGCGGCGCATGTCGTCGATGTCGCCGGGTTCGGCGGCGAGCGTGTCGAAGAGCAGTGGGCGGTAGGTCGCGTGGAAGAGGTCGATCCCGCCGACCGACACCGAGCCGATCGTGTCGCCGTGGTAGGCCTCGCGCAGGGAGACGAAGCGGGTTCGCTGCGGCTCGCCCTGCTGGCGCCAGTACTGGAAGGCGATCTTGAGCGCGATCTCGGTCGCGGTCGAGCCGCTGTCGGAGTAGAAGACGCGCGTGAGGCCGGGCGGGGCGATGCCGACCAGGCGGCGGGCGAGCTCGATCGCGGAGGGATGGGAGAGGCCGAGCATCGTCGAGTGCGCGACGCGGTCGAGCTGCTCGCGGATCGCGGCGTCGATGTGCGGATGGCGGTGGCCGTGGACGTTGCACCAGAGCGAGGAGACACCGTCGATGTAGCGCCGGCCGAGGGTGTCGATCAGGTCGGTGCCCTCGGCGCGCTCGACGATCACCGGCTCCTCGCGCTCCCAGTCGCGCTGCTGGGTGAAGGGGTGCCAGAGGTGGGTGCGGTCTGCGGCGACGAGGGCGGCGTGGTCAAGCTGCGACGCGCCGGGGTGCGGTGCGATCGCCGCGGGCGTGTCGTCTCCGGGGGTGGCCGCCACGAGGCCCGACGGTAACTAACCTGGAGGTCGGAATGCCGCCCCTGCCGCTGCTCGTCTTCGTGGTCGGCATGGGCTCGCTCGGCGCCGAGATCGCGGCCGTGAGGCTGCTGGCACCGTACTTCGGGGCCTCGACGGTGGTCTGGGCGAACACGATCGGCGTGGTGCTGGTCGCGCTGTCGCTGGGGTACTGGCTCGGTGGGCGGCTGGCGGACCGGCGGCCGGAGCTGAGGGGGCTCTGCCTGGTGGCGCTCGCGGCGGCGGCGCTGCTGGCGCTGGTGCCGTTCGCGGCGGATCCACTGCTCGATGTGGCGGTCGACGCGCTCGACTCGGTGTCGGCCGGGGCGTTCCTGGGGTCGCTGCTGGCGGTGCTGGTGCTGGTGGCGGTGCCGGTGCTGCTGCTCGGGGCGGTGGCGCCGTATGCGATCCGGCTCGGGGTGACGACCCTCGAGGAGGCGGGGCGGGTGTCGGGCCGGCTGTATGCGATCTCGACGGCGGGGAGCCTGGTCGGGACGCTGGCGTCGTCGCTGCTGCTGATACCGCTGGTTGGAACGCGGCGGACGTTCTTGGTGTTCGCCTTGGCGATCGCGGTGGTGGCGGTGCTCGGGCTGCGGCCGCTGCGCCGCTATGCGGCGGTGCCGGCGGCGATCGCTGCTTTGGTGGCGCTGCCGGTCGGGACGCTGAAGGCGGAGAGCGACTCGGGGCGGACGATCTTCGAGACGGACACGGAGTACCAGTACGCGCGGGTGGTGGAGCGCGACGACGGGAGCCGGGTGCTGGAGCTCAACGAGGGCCAGGCGCAGCATTCGCTCTGGCGGCCGGGGACGGTGCTGACGGGGGGTTACTGGGACGGGATGCTGGCGCTGCCGCTGGCGGGGCTGGAGCGGCCGCCGCGGCGGGTGGCGATCCTGGGGAACGCGGCGGGGACGATGGCGCGGGCTTATGGGCGGTTGTTCCCGGCGACGCGTGTCGACGGGGCGGAGATCGACGCGGAGCTGTCGGAGATCGGGCGGCGGTACTTCGGGTTGGGTGGGCCGCGGTTGGAGCTGCATCACGAGGACGCGCGGCCGTTCTTGCGGCGGACGGATGCGCGCTACGACGTGATCGCGATCGACGCCTATCGGCAGCCGTACATCCCGTTCTATCTGTCGACGCGGGAGTTCTTCGAGCTGTGTCGGGAGCGGCTGGCGCCGGGTGGGGTGGTGGTGATCAACATCGGTCATCCGGAGGGGCAGACGGAGCTGGAGCGTGTGTTGGCGGCGACGATCGGGGAGGCGTTCCCGCACGTGTTGCGCGATCCGTTCGACGAGACGAACACGTTGGTGGTGGCTGGTGAGGGCGCGGTGTCGCGGGATGGGCTCCTGGCAGTGAGGGAGTGGGTGCCTGGGGCGTTGCGGGGGCTTGCGAGGGCGGCTGGTGGTCGGGTGGGGCCGGCGCTGGGGGGTGGCGAGGTCTATACGGACGATCGGGCGCCAGTGGAGTGGCTGATCGACCGCTCGATCGTGGATTACGCGGCTGGGGAGTGATCTTGGCGGTGAGGTCGGCTTTTCGGACGTATTGCGTCCGAAAAGCCGACCTCACGCTTCGCCAGGGCTCGGCGGGCGTTCGGCTCGCTCGGTGAGCGCGGCTCGGCTGGGGCTCAGCGGGTGGAGCGGTCGAAGCCGCGGATGAGGCGGGCGGTGCGGCGGGGGGCCTCGACCTGCGGGGTGTGGCCGATGCCGTCGAGCATCACGACGCGGGCGCCGGGGATGTCGCGGAACTCGTCGGCGGCCTTGTCGGGTGGCGTGACGACGGTGTCCTCACTGCCATAGATCACGAGCAACGGCACTCCCGTCTCGGCGAGGCGGTCGTCGATCGGAGCGTCCTCGATGTAGGCGTCGACCTGCTCGGGGACCTTCTTGAACGAGCTGAAGGTCATCCGGCGCACGTCCTCGACGAACTGGTCGGGCACGTCGAAGCCCTCGGCGAAGGCGTCCTCGAGGCCGTCGCGGATCGCGCTGTCGGGCGCCGTCCGCTCGATCGCCTGGCCGATGACGGGCGCGCGGGCGATGCGAGCGGTCAGCGGCAGGTCGCGGTAGCGCTCGCGCACCGGCGAGTCGATCGCGACGACGCCTCGGACGAGGCCGGGGTGGCGCTCGGCCAGCGCGGTTGCGATCACGCCGCCGAGCGACTGGCCGGCGACCAGCGCGTCGCGGACGCCGGCGTCGCGCAGGGCCGCGGCGACGACGTCGGCCTGGTCCTCGGCGGAGTAGCCGTCGCGTGGCTTCTCCGAGCCGCCGTGGCCGGGCAGGTCGATCGAGACGACGCGGCTGTCTGAGGCGAGCAGCGGCTCGAGGTCGAGCCACCAGTGGATCGAGCAGGTGTAGCAGTGCAGCAGCACGATCGCGGGCGCGCCGGCGGGGCCGCGATCGCGGACCTGGAGGTCGGGCCCGGGCAGCTCGACGATCTCGCCGACGTCGGCCTTTGCGGCCTTCGTCTCGCGGCTGGTAACGATCGTGTTGACGGCCAGCAGCACGGCGATCAGGGCGAGCAGGATGAGGACGATTCGGCGCATGGGTGGACGATTAAAGCCAGTCGTCGAGCGGGAGGGCGGCGCCGGCCTCGGCGAGCGTGGCCGGGGTGGCCGGCGGGAGGCCGCAGACCGTCACGCCGGTGAGGCGCTCGACGGTGGCGCGGTTGGACTCCTCGATCGGCTCCGGATCGGCCCAGGGCGTCATGACGACGGCCGCGACGTGGAGCCCGGCGGCACGGGCGGTGGCGACGGTCAACAGCGTGTGGTTGATCGTCCCGAGGCCAGTGCGCGCGACAACGATCAGCGGCAGGGCGAGCGCCCGGGCGAGATCGAGGACGGAGTAGTCGTCAGCGAGCGGCACGAGCAACCCGCCGACGCCCTCGCAGATCAGCGCGTCGGCGCTCGCCCCCGCGGTGTGCGCCGCCGCGATCAGCCGCTCGGGCTCGACGCGCGTGCCGGCGAGCGCGGCCGCGTAGTGCGGCGACAGCGGCGGACCGAAGACGTATGGCGCGACCTCGGCAGCCGAGCGCCAGCCACCGGCGGCCGAGGCGAGCAGCTCGTGGTCGGGTGGCCATCGGCTTGCCTGCGGGAGCTCGGCGGATGGCCCGTGGTCCGTGAGCGGCGCGTCGCGGGCCGGCGGCCCGCCGGCGGCCGGCGGCCCCTCCCTCGTGGGCTGCTCGTCGACTCCGGTCACGACGGGCTTGAACGCCGCGACTCGCTTGCCGCGCTCGGTCAGCGCCGCGCAGATCGAGGCGGCCACGACCGTCTTGCCTACTGCCGTGTCGGTGCCGGTGACGAAGATCCCGCGCACTTCGCGCCGCCTAACGGTAGAGAGTCACTAGGCGGCGTCGGCGAGGCCGTCGAACACGCGCGGCCCGTCCGCCTCCGTGGCGACCGTCTCGGCCTCGAGTGCCCGTCGGGCGGCGGCCTTGCGCGCCTCCGCCGGGATCGCCTCGGCGACGACCTTGGCGGCGTCGCGCAGCTCCGCCTTGGTGTGCGAGGCCATCACGGTCAGCCGCAGCCGCGACGAGCCCGCCGGCACGGTCGGCGGGCGGATCGCCTGGGCGAAGACCCCGCGTTCGAGCGCGCGCTCGCTGGCGGCGACCGCGGCGTCGGCGTCGCCGACGATCGCGGGGACGATCGGCGTGTCGCCGTCGCCGGCCGGAAGGCCGTGCTCGGCGAGCGCGTCGCGCAGGACGCGAGCGTTGCGCTGCAGGCGCTCGACGCGGCGCGGCTCCTCGCGCAGCAGCTCGAGCGCGGCCATCGCCGCGGCGACCTGGGGCGGTCCGAGCGCGGTCGAGAAGATCAGCGTACGCGCGGTGTTGACGAGGTACTTCGCCATCGAGCGGTCGCAGCAGACGTAGGCGCCGTAGGAGCCGAGCGACTTACCGAGCGTGCCGACGAGCACGTCGACCTCGTCCTCGACGCCGGCCGCCGCCACCGAGCCGCGGCCGTCCGGGCCGATCGTGCCGGTGCCGTGTGCGTCGTCGACCATGACCCGTGCGTCGTAGCGGCGCGCGAGCTCGACGATCTCGGTCAGCGGCGCGAGGTCGCCGTCCATCGAAAAGACGCCGTCGGTGACGATCAGGCTGCCGCGGCCCTCGGCCTCACGCAGGCCCCAGGCGAGGTGGTCCATGTCGGCGTGGTCGTAGACGAACGTCTCGGCGCCCGCGAGCCGGCAGCCGTCGACGATGCTGGCGTGGTTGAGGGCGTCGGAGAAGACGACCTCGCCCGGCCGCGCGAGCGCCTGCACAACGCCGGTGTTGGCGAGGTAGCCGGAGCCGAACAGCAGCGCGCTGCGGTAGCCCTTGAAGTCGGCGAGGCGCTCCTCGAGCCGGCGGTGGATGCGCATGTTGCCGGACACCAGCCGCGACGCGCCGGCGCCGGCGCCGTAGCGCATCGCCGCCTCGGCGGCCGCCTCGCGCACGCGCGGGTGATCGGCGAGGCCGAGGTAGTTGTTCGAGCACAGAAGCAAGACGGGCCGCCCGTCCAGCAGGACGCGCGGCCCCTGTGGCCCGGAGATCATCCGCATTCGGCGGTAGAGGCCGCGGTCGCGAATGTCGCTGAGCGCGGTCTCGATGTCGGTCACGCGCGGGTCTCCGCGTGGGCCTCGCCCGGGATCGCGCCGGCGGCCGCGAGCCGGGCCGCGCGGGCGGTCATCCGGCGCCCTCGACCTGGACGACCTCGAGTCCCTTGTTGGGCGCACCGTCGGGGCGCGGCGGCACCTTGTCCTTCTTGACCCGCCGCAGCTGGATCTCGGGGTTCCAGAACGGCGCCTGCTCGCGGCGGTCGACGAGCTCGTCGATCGGCGTGCGCGGCGTCTCGCCGTCGAGCCAGCCGTCGCGGTTGTCGGGGCGCGGGTTGGCGCCGTTGTCGGGCTGGCGCGCCACGTTGAGGCCCAGCTCCTCGAACATCGCGCGGTCGTCCTCGGGCTCGGAACCGAGCGTGGTCAGGAAGTTCCCCATCATCACGCCGTTGATGCCGGCCTTGACGGCGAGCGAGTGCAGCTCGCCGAGGTTCTCGACGCGGCCGCCGCAGAGCCGGAAGAGCGCGTTGGGGAGGATCAGGCGGAAGATCGCGATCCACTTGACCGCCTCCCACGGGTCCATGTAGTCGCGGTCGCCGAACTTGGTGCCGGGGCGCGGGTTGAGCATGTTGATCGGCACGCTCGTCGGGTCGATCTTCGCCAGCTCGAACGCCATCTCGACGCGCTGCTCGCGCGACTCGCCGAGGTTGAGGATGCCGCCGACGCAGGTCTCGAGGCCGGCCTGCTCGACCGCGTCGATCGTGCGCAGGCGACCCTCGTAGCGGACGGTCGTGGCGACCTCCGGGTAGTAGCTCTCGGCCGTCTCGACGTTGTGGTGGACGCGCTGGATGCCGGCTTCCTTGAGCTCCTTCGCGCGCTTGACCGACATGTGGCCGATCGAGGCGCAGCGCTTGAGGTTGGTCTGCTCGGAGACGAGCCTGGCGCCCTCGAGGATGTTCTCGAAGTCCCGCTTCGAGAGGCCCTGGCCCTGGGTGACCATGCAGAAGCGGTGCGCTCCGGCGGCCTCGGCCGCCTTCGCGTGCTCGAGGATCTGGTCGGGCGTCATCATCGCGTGCATCGGCGTGTCGGCCTCGGCGAAGCGCGACTGGGCGCAGAAGCCGCAGTCCTCTGCGCAGCCGCCCGACTTGGCGTTGACGAGCGAGCACATGTCGGTCGAGTCGCCGAAGTTCTCGACGCGCGCCTCCCAGGCGCGCTCGATCAGCGCCTCGATCTCGGCGTGGTCCTCGATCTCGCCGAGACGGAGCGCCTCGTCGCGTGTAATCAGCGGGGGCAAACTGGGGTGGAACCTAGGCCCGCGCTCGGACGGACCCTAGGCGGGGACTGCCTCCGGCCGGACGCAGAACGCGCCCTCGCTGTAGCCCTGCGCGCCGATGCCGAACGCCCAGTTGAAGCGGGCGCGGAGGTTCTCGACCGCGATCTCGTTGGCGAGCTCGACGAGCTGGGCCTCGTCGAAGTGCTCGGCGAGGCGGGCGAAGAGGTCGTTTGGGACGTCGACGGGGGTCTTCGTCATGCCGACCGCGAGGTCGAGCACGAGCTTCTCGACGTCGGTGAACTCGTCGCTTCCGGCGTATTGGGGGAGGGCGCGCAGTTTGGCCTCGGAGATTCCGGCCTCGGAGGAGAGCATCGAGGCGATGTCCATGCAGTACTCGCAGCCGGTCATCGCGGCGGCCTTGGTCGAGGCGAGGTGCTTGAGCGGCTGCGGTACACGGTCGGCCTTGCCGGTGGCGAACTCGAGCGCGTCGTAGCCGCCGAGGACGGTGGGATGGTGGGCGTAGACGCGCAGCGGGTCGGGGACGGAGCCGAGGACCTTGCGCGAGTAGGAGTAGCTGCCGCGGGCGAGCAGGCCGGCGCGGTTGTCGGGCACGCCGGCGATGCGTGCGCCGGTGCTGTCGCGGCTGCTGCTGCTGCTGCTGCCGTTCGTGTCCGTGGTCGAGGCGACGCGGGCGACCGGCGCCGCGCGGACGAGCAGCAGGACGAGCAGGCCGCCGACAACGGTCCAGGCGGTGGTGGCGGTGTTCGCGATCGCGTCGCCAGTGGACAGTGGCTCGAGGTTGAAGGCGTGCCAGGCGAAGTGGGGGACCGCGAAGATCAGCCAGGCGATCGCCGCGCCGGTGACGAAGCGGCGGCGCAGGCTGACGGCGGCGAGCACGAGCAGCACGCCGAGCGCGACGAAGAGCGAGCCGACGTCGGTGACGAGGTGCTCGTCGAACGGGCCGAGCGGGTTCACCCAGCCGTCGGTGCCGGCCGGAAAGTCGTCGTAGAACGACCGCGGGGCGAGCAGCGCCCACAGGCCGATCAGCGCCTGGGGGATGCCGAGTGCGAGCAGCAGGCCGCGGACCGCGCCGCGGTGGGTCGTGAGGTGGTCGCCGTGACTCATCGTGAGCCCTCCTTGGAGTCGTCTGCCACGAGGCCGTGCGCCTCCAGCAGCTTCAGGGTCGAGTCGGTCCAGACGTCGATGAACTTCTCGTCGGAGAGGCCGCCCGGCGGCTCGCCGAACATCGTGTCGAGGACGCAGTGGTTGATGATCGAGCCGAGGATCAGCGCGGCTACCCCCTCGAGGTCCGGCTCCGGGGCGCCGCTGCGGGCGACGGCGAGTCGCAGCCACTCGACGGTCGAGGCGTGGCCCCGACGGACGATCCGCTCCTGGAAGGCGTCGCGCAGCTCCGGGGAGTTGTCGCCCTCGCGCATGACGATCCGCATCAGGGCCTGGTCGTCGCGAATGATCCGCAGCGATCCCTGTCCGTAGAGGCGGGCCTCGGCGCGCAGGTCGCCGCGCAGCAGCTCGTCGACCATCTCACCGGCCCGCTCGGCGACCCGCGCGCGCCGGGCGACTGCGGCGTCGAGCAGCGCCCGCTTGCTCTCGAAGTGCTTGTAGAGCGCGCCCGAGCGGGGGACCAGGCCCGCCGCGGCCTCGATCTCGCCGACCGAGGTAGCGCTGTAGCCCTTGCGCCCGAACAGCTCGACCGCCGCGTCGAGGATGCGCTCGCGGGTGGGTGCGACCGTCTCGGTAATCACTGGATTACCGATGGTAAACAAATGATTACTTCAGTGCAAGATGGCTGAGGAGCCTCGTGGCTCCGGGCAGCGGTTCCGACGAGGACTTGGCGCGCGGCTCGGATGCCCCTTCCGAAGCGTGCGCCTTGGCTGAGGTCGACTTTTCCGACGAAGTACGTCCGAAAAGTCGACCTCACCGACTGGGCGTAGGGCCGAGCAGGCTACGTAGCTCGTCGCCTGCGCGGGCGGGCTCCTCCAGCACCTGTCGCGCTGGGAAGCGGACCGTCACGTAGCCCTCCCGCAGGAGTCGGCGGTCGCGGCGGCGGTCGTGCTCGAAGGCGCGCCGGAGCGAGTGGTGAGACCTGCCGTCGACCTCGGCGATGAGCATGCGATCGCGCCACAGGAAGTCCGGTCGGTAGCCGCCGCCTTCGGGAAGCGGGATCCAGACGTTGACCTCGGGCACTGGCAGGCCGGCACGGCGGACGAGTGCGAGGAATCGCTCCTCAGCCTCGCTGCGAGTGCCTCCCGCTTCCGGGAGCTCGGCGATTGCGGTCGCCAGGGCCCTCGTTCCTCGCTGTCCGGGACTGCGGGCCAGCAGCTCGCGGATCTCCCCGAGGTCGAAGGCGCGCAGCTCCTCAGCACGGCCGATCGCCCGCTCCAACAGCCGCCGGTCGGCCGTGGCGGCAAGGTCGAGCAGGGTTCGCGGCAGGGTCGTGCACGGGAGGCCTTCGCGAACCGTGAGATCTCCGTCGGCCAGCACAGCGCTGTGGATCTCGATCCCTGGGCGCCGGCGCGCCTTGCCTCGACCCACCGTCACGTCCACGCCTCGTCGCCCGTCATTGAGCAGCTCCCATAGAGCCGCCGCCGACCGATGCGACAGGACGGCGCCCGGCCCGGCTGCCAGCACCGCTGCCATCCAACGCCCCTCGCGCGTCGGTTGCTCGACCGCGAAGACGCCGGGGTGCAGCCGATGCAGTCGACCCGCCGCTACTCGGTGGCGTACCGCCCGTCCGCTCAATCCCATCGCGTCGAGTTGGCCGGCGGTCACGACGCCATGCTGGCGCCTCGACCAGCTGTCGATCCGGCGATCCGAGGGGTGAGACCCGGATTTCGGCCGCTACACGGCCGAAATCCGGGTCTCACCGAAGTTCTGGTCATCGGGCACGCGGGGATGGTCGCGGTCCGCGGCGCGGGTCGCGGGGCGTCGGCGTTACGGGCCGGTTACGCGAATGCGACGGTCCTAGCGGCCGCGCCAACGGGCGTACGGTCCTAGCGCCCGCGCCAGATGGGCGTACGGTCCTAGCGCCCGCGCCAGATGGGCGGGCGCTTCTCGCCGAAGGCGCGGACGCCCTCGCGGAAGTCGTCGGTGCGGAAGCAGGACTCGCGCAGCTCGATCAGCTCGCGCTCGACGTCGGCGGGGAGGGCGGCGGCGTGGGTGCGGAGCTCGCGCAGGATGCGCTTGTTGCCGGCGAGCGAGAGCGGGGCGTTGGAGGCGATCTCGGCGGCCATGTGGAGCGTGCGCTGCTCGAGCTCGCCGGGATCGACGACGTGGTTGACGAGGCCGATCTCGCCGGCGCGGTCGGCCTCGACGTTGCGGCCGACGTAGAACAGCTCCGCGGTGTTGGCCGGACCGCAGACGTCGAGGAACTTGCGCAGGCCGGTGTGCGAGTAGATCAGGCCGAGCTTCGCCGGCGGCATGCCCATGTGGATGCCGCGCTTAGCGATCCGGATGTCGCACGTCAGCGCCAGCTCGAGGCCGCCGCCGATCGCGTGGCCGTTGATCTGTGCGATCACCGGATACGGGTAGGCCTCGAGCGCCTCGATCGCGTCGTGGAACGGGTGCGCGACGAGCCGCTCGGCGCTCTCCTCGAACTGCTCGGGCTCGAGGTTGCCGAGGTCGTAGCCGGCGGAGAAGATCCCGTCGGTGCCGGTCAGCACCAGGCAGCGCGCGTCGAGCGCCGCGACCGTCGCGGCGAGCGTGTCGAGGATCTCGTGGTCGAGCGCGCCGCGGCGCTCGGCGTTCGAGATGCGGAGCCGGACGACGCCGTCGGCGGGGTCGTCGCGGATCAGCTTGCCGGAGGCGAGCTCCACGCTACTCGAGCACCACGAGCACGTCGCCCTCGTTGACGGACTGGCCCTCGCTGCACTTGATCTCGGAGACCTTGCCGTCGTCCTCGGCCTCGACCGGCATCTCCATCTTCATCGACTCGAGGATCGCGACGGTGTCGCCCTCCTCGACCTCCTGGCCGACCTCGCACTCGATCTTCCAGACGGTTCCTGTGATGTGCGCCTCGACGTTCGGCAATGCCGGCTCCTTGCTCAGTGACGGTGGCGCCCGGCAACATACCGGGACCCAAGCCCCAAGCGGAGGAGCGCAGCCGGATCGGTCCCCTCCAGCCACGTCACGCGGCTAGAGGGAGCCAGATCCGGTGAGCACCGCAGCTATGGATCAGTCGATGAAGTTGCGAACCTGCTGGTAGACCGTGAGGTCGTTGTACAGGTCGCTGTGGCCCATGCAGGCCGTCTGGGTGTTCGTCGCTCCGATCAGCGAGACGCTGCTGTCGGGATTGATCACCTCGTCGCACGGCGACCACCAGGTGCCGTAGGTGACGAGTCCCGGCGTCTCGTCGGTCGCGTTGAGGTTGTTCAGGAACGTCGAGTTCGGACGCATCTCGATGCACGACGTGTTCCAGAAGCAGAGGTTCGCCGTCGTGGTGCCGTGGTTCGGCCCGCCGAGCGACACCCACTCGTCGACCTCGGCTGCTCCACCGAGGTTCTTCAGGTAGTAGCGCGTGTTGAGGCCGCCCATCGAGTGGCTGATGATGTCCACCTTCGCGGCGCCGGTCGCAGCACGGATCTGATCGACCTTGGTGTTGACCTGACCAGCCGTCGTCACGTTCGACTGTGCGGTGTTGTAGCTCCAGTTGTTGGTCTGGGCCGCGGTCCAGCCGTCAGCCTGGAAGCGCGGGATCATCGTGTTCCAGACCGTCCCACTGCTGTTCCAGCCGTGGACGAACAGGATCGGCTCCACCGCCGATGCGGTGGCCGCCGGTGCCAATGCTGCGATTGCGGCGACGATCGCCGCGAGGAACATCTTTCGCATGGTCACTCCCTCCTGGTGAATGCGAGCATTTTTAGATACAGCGGCCTACCGTACCCCCTTACGCAAATTCGCGCCACTGCACGGAAGCGCTCGCGAAATGGCGACAGCGCTTGCGACGTCGCCACGGCGCCGCAAAGGGGCGGCGCTTACGATGCCGCCGTGATCCTCGCGCTCGATCAGGGCACCACGGGCTCGACGGCGCTCGTCTTCGACGGCGAGGGCCGGATCGCCGGCCGCGCCTACAGCGAGTTCGCGCAGCACTTCCCGCGCCCAGGCTGGGTCGAGCACGACGCGAACGAGATCTGGGAGGTCACGCGCCGCGTCGGGCACGAGGCGCTCGACGCCGCCGGCGTCGACGGGCGTGCGCTCGCGGGGATCGGGATCGCCAACCAGCGCGAGACCGTCGTCGCCTGGGACCGCGCCAGCGGCGAGCCACTGCACCGGGCGCTCGTCTGGCAGGACCGCCGTACCGCGGCGCGCTGCGACGAGCTGCGCGCGGCGGGCCGCGAGCCGCTCGTCCGCGAGCGCACCGGACTCGTGCTCGACCCCTACTTCTCCGGCACGAAGATCGAGTGGCTGATCCGCGAGGGCGGCGTCGACCCCGCCCGCGCCGCGTTCGGGACCGTCGACTCCTGGCTCGTCCACAAGCTCACCGGCCGCCACGCGACCGACTACTCGAACGCCTCGCGCACGCTGCTGTTCGACATCCGCGAGTTGCGCTGGGACCCCGAGCTCTGCGACATGCTCGGCGTGCCCGTCGACTCGCTGCCCGAAGCCTGCCCGAGCGCGCACGTCCACGGCGAGACGACCGAGTTCGGCGGCTCCGTCCCCGTGGCGGGGATCGCCGGCGACCAGCAGGCCGCGCTCTACGGTCAGGGCTGCCACACCCCGGGCCTCGGCAAGAACACCTACGGCACCGGCAGCTTCGTGCTCGAGAACGCCGGCGCGCAGCCGCCGCCCCCCGAGCTGGGCCTGCTGACGACCGTCGCCTGGGGAGTCGACGGGCGCGTCGACTACGCGCTCGAGGCCGCGATCTTCGTCACCGGCGCGGCGGTCCAGTGGCTGCGCGACGGCCTCGGCGTCATCAGCACCGCGGCGGAGACCGAGGAGCTCGCGCGCTCGCTCGACTCCAACGACGGCGTCTACCTCGTCCCCGCGTTCACCGGCCTCGGCTCGCCGCACTGGGACCCCTACGCGCGCGGGACGATCGTCGGCCTCACGCGCGGCACCGGCCGCGCCCACCTCGCGCGCGCCACGCTCGAGTCGATCGCCTACCAGACCGCCGACGCCGTCCGGGCGATGGAGTCCGCCTCGGGCGTGCGCCTCGCCGAGCTCAAGGCCGACGGCGGCGCGGTCCACAACTCGTGGCTGATGCGCTTCCAGGCCGACGTGCTCGGCGTGCCGGTCGTCGTGCCCGAGGTGTCCGAGACGACGGCGCTCGGCGCGGCCTACCTCGCCGGGGTGGCGGTCGGGCTCTGGAGCGAGCCCGACGTGCGCTCGATGTGGCGCGAGGCCGCCCGCTACGAGCCGCGAATGACGTCTCGCGACAGGGACGCGCTGCTCGCCGACTGGCACCGCGCGCTCGACTGCTCGCGCGGATGGGCGAGCCCGCGACAGCGAGCCGCGCGGCCCCACTCGACGTGACCCGCGCGGACGGCTAGAGCGAGACGTTCGGCAGCCGGCGGTCCAGCCACCCGGGCATCCACCACACCCGATCGCCGATGGCGCGCATCGCCGCCGGCAGCAGGACGAGTCGCACGATCGTCGCGTCCAGGAGCACCGCCACCGCCAGACCGACCCCGACTCCGCGGACGCCGGTGTGACCCGCGGTGCAGAAGGCGAGGAAGATCGCGACCATCACCGCAGCGGCTCCCGTGATCACGCCGCCGGTCGAGCCAAGTGCGCTGACGATCGCGCGCTCGTTGCTCCCGGAGGCCAGGTACTCCTCACGCATGCGGGCGACCAGGAAGACCTGGTAGTCGATCGAGAGCGCGAAGATCACCGCGAGCGCGCCGGACATCGAGATCAGCTCGACGTAGCCCGGACCGCCGAGCAACGGATCCGATCCGCCGAAGCCGAGCTGCATGGCGCCGAAGGCAACGCCGACGGTCAGCAGGTTGAGCGCGACGCAGAGCGCCGCCAGCGGCACCGCCCGCACCGCCAGGATCAGCACCAGCAGGGACACCAGCGCAAAGGCGAAGATCACCCACGGCATGCGAGCCGTCATCACGTCCTTGAAGTCCTGGAGCGCGGCGACTGGACCGCCGACAGCGACATCGACGCCGTCGCCGCGGAGCCCGTCCGCTTGCTCCGCGATGCGGTCATGCAGCCCGACCATCCGCGGGTCGCTGGTCGTGATCGTTGGGACGACGAGCATCCGCGCGCTCCTGCCGCTGTTGCTCAGGTCGACGACGAACTGGGCGGGATCCCTCGTCGCGCGCGGCGCGCCGCTGATCAGCGCGATCGGGAGGCTTCCTGAGCTGAACAGCTCTGGCGAGCTCGCGGTGAGGCTTCCGCTCTGGGCGCCGTCGCGCTGGCGCTCGACCGACGCCTGCATCCGCGACAGCCCGTTCGTCAGCGTGCCGGGAGCCTGGGGGCTGCCAATGCCGGCGGCGAGCTGGCCGCTGCCCGCGTCGATCCTGGCGAGCCCGTCCTTCAGCAGGCCGGCGCCGCCGGACAGCCTGTCGAGCCCGCCGGGCAGCGGCGCACTCGCCCGCCGGAGTCGGTCCAGGCCGGCGGCGAGCTTGGCGCTGCCGGCCTCGACCTGGCCGATCCCGGCATCGAGCCGCTCGGCGCCGCGGGCGAGTCCGTCGACGCTCTCCTCGGTCTGGCGACCCTGGTCCTTCAACCGCTCGCTCAGGTAGAGCCCGAGGCTGAGCTGGCCCCTGGCGTCCTGGATCCTGCCGGCTACTCCCTCGTAGGCGGGATCGGGTTGCTCACCCGAGCCGGGGTCCGTCCCGGTGAGGGCCAGGCTCGCGGCGCCGATCGCGTCGAGGGTCGCCTGGTACTGCGGATCCGCGCGTCCCGTCGTCATGCGCTCGAGCGCGTCCCACGCCGCCTGGAGCCGCTGCTCGACCGTCTCGACTGGCTGCTGTGCCGAGCTGAGCTGGTCGTCCCCGGTGCGGAGGTCGTTCTGCAGGACGGTTGCGTTGTTGGACAGCAGCCCGGACGACGAGCGTGCCTGGGCGAGCGCGCCGCTCAGTCGCTCGGCGCCGGCGCTCGCGCGGCTCGAGCCGCGCGCGACGCGCTCGCCGCCGTCGCTCGTGGAGGCGATGCCGCCGGTCAGCTGCTCGGACCCGCCCTTGGCGTCGCGGAGGCGGGCGGCCAGGCGCGCCGCACCACCGTAGGCGGCGCCCGTCGCGTCGTGGAGCTGCCGGCTCGCACCGCTGCTGCGCAGCGACCCGTCGGCTGCCCGGGTCAGTCCACGCTCGAGCCGTGCCAATCCGCGTCGCTGGCCTTGGAGGCCGCGCTCGAGCTGGTTGGCGCCCCTCGCCGCACCGGCGAGCTGGCTGGGCCCGGTGACGTTCGACACGTCGGGGTCGGCGGCGATCGCGCGCTCGACCCGGGAGATCGCCGCCATGGTCTGGGGCCTGGTGAGGGGACGGTCGTTGGTGCTCTTGATCGCCACGTCGAAGAGCGAGCCAAATCCCGGGCCGAGAACCTTGCGCATGGCCTCGTAGTCCATGCGTGCGCGGTTGTCCTCGGGCAGCTGCTTGACGTCAGGTGGCCCGAGATCGATCCCCAGCGTCGGCGTCGCGAGCGCGAGCAGGGCGATCAGTGCGACGATCGGGACGACGACCGGTTGGCGCCTGGCGAACCATCCGTCACGCTTGCGCCGGCGCTCCGGAAGCCGCCACCGCTCGAGCCACGGATCGAGCTCCTGGAGCATCGCCGGCACGACGAGCAGTGCCGTGATCGAGGCGAAGATCGTCGCGATACCGACCCCGATCGCCGTCGACAGGAGGAACGGGCCGACTGTGAGCAGCGCCGCGGCCCCCATCACGGCGAGCAGGAGGACCGCGGCGAAGCCGATCGTCCGTCCGGTCACCCGACTGGCCGCCGCGATGTTCGCACGCACCGCGCCTGGATCGGCTCGGCGCAGCTCCCGGTAGCGCGATACGAGCAGCAGCGAGTAGTCGACGCCGAGCGCCAGCCCCATCATCGAGCAGAAGATCAACGCCATCTGGTCGACCGGGGTGATCGTCGCGAGCGACCGCACGAGGCCGGTGCCCGCGCCCACCGTGCCGAATCCCATGATGGCCGGAATCGCGGCCGCCGCCGGGGATCGGAAGACCAGCAGCAGTACCAGGATGAGGATCGGCGCGGCGATCAGCTCACTTCGGCGCGTGTCTCGCTCGGTCTCGTCCGCCAGGCCCTTCACGACCGCGGGCATCCCGGTCACATGGCTGGTCAGCGGGGGGCGAACCGTCGCGTCGACGACGCGGTTCACCGGTGGAAGGGCGTCGTCGAGCGCCTGACCGCTCCGTAGCTCGATGTCGGTCACGAACAGCGCGGAGTTGCCCTTCGCCCGCGCGAACGGGCTCCCCTGGCGGCCGCCTCCCGTGCGCGCCCGCTCGAACGGGGACACGACGCCCACTCCCTCGAGCGCGCGCAGCCGCTTGGTCATGATGGCGCCCTGCTCCCTGAGCTCCGGCTTCGGGCCGGTCAGGAGCACGTTGAGGTTGACGCCGAACGCCGACTCGGCGGTGAAGTCCGTCCAGCGCGCGGTGTCGGTCCCCGGCGGATTGACGACGGTTGGCTTGAAGGCGTCGCCGCTCGCGAACCCGAGTGAGGCGCAGACGCCGACGACCGCGATCCAAGCGCCGATCACCAGCTTGCTGCGCCGTAGGGCGAAGTTCGTGGCTTTCGCCATCGGCTGACCCTATTGTCTCGAAAACGTTCTTGTCTATGGGCAAGGCACCACCGAGGGTGGCGATTGACAGAGACAGAGGCGTCTGCGACTCTGGCGCCCCGCCGCGGACCTCCATGCGGCCGGCCCAAATGACGACGGCGACGACAAACACCGCGCCCTGGCGGGCATCCAGTCGATTGCGGCTGCTCACTCGGCTCCTGGCGCTCTCAGCCGCGGTCGCCGCCTCCTTGCTCAGCCTGTGCGCGGCCGACGTGGCTGCGGCCGCGCCGGCTGACGGCCGGTCGTGGGAGCTGGTCACTCCTCCGGATCCCAACGGGAACGCTCCTGGGAACACCCTCGCCATCGATGCGGACGGCGACAGGATCGTCTACGGCACACAGGGGCCGGTGTCTGGAGCGGTGGCGGGCGGGCGGGTGACGACGAGCATCGCCGTGCGGGGCTCGCGCGGTTGGAGCAGCACTCCGGTGACCTATCCCTACTCGAGCCCGTCGGCGACGGGCCAGTCCGCGTTCGCGGTGGGCGCCAGCAGGGATCTGTCGACCTGGATCTGGACCAGCAACTGGCCGCTCCTGCCGGGCGCTCCAGGCGGATTGGAAGCCGGCTCGCTGTATCGAGGCTCGCCGGGCGAGCCGCTGACGCTACTGGGGCCCGACGGCCACGCTGCCCTCCTGTCCGTCCTGGGCGTGTCGGACGACGCGCGGCACGTGGTGTTCCAGACGGGCTCGGGGCTGCTTCCGGGCGACACTCGAACGCAGGGAGACCAGATATACGAGTACGTGGGGACGAGCCTGAGGCTGGTTGCCGTCGACGCCGGCGGTGAGCTGCTGTCGCCGTGCGGCGCGACGGCGGGATGGGGCTCCGGATCGTCCACGTCTTCCCCGAACCTGCCGCCCCACCCCCTGTCCCGCGACGGCAGGCGGATCTTCTTCACGAGCCCGGCGTCCGCCTGCGGTGGCTCCTTCGCGCGCGCCTTCATGCGTGAGGACGGCGCCACGACGACCGAGATCTCGGCGTCGCGGTGCACTCGACCGGACTGCGGCGCACCCGCCGACGCCATCTTCTCGGGAGCGAACCCGGACGGCTCGGCCGCCTTCCTCGCCACGACCCAGCAGCTGACCAACGACGACGTGGACGACAGCCGGGACCTCTACCGCTACGACGTCGCCAGCGGCACCCTGTCGAGGGTCTCGGTCGGCTCGCCGGGGACGGCCGCGGATGTCATGCCGGTCCGGGCCATGCCCTCGGACGACGGCCGCCGGGTCTACTTCCTCGCCCACGGCGTCCTCATGCCGGGGCGAGGGACGACCGGAATGCCGAACCTCTACGTCGGGGACGACGACGGGGTGCGCTTCGTCGGCACGCTAGCGGCGGACGACGACTGGCCGACCGGATACCCGTTGGAGGACGCGCTCCAGGAGGTCGCGGTGAGCTCCGGAGGCGGCGGGCGGATCATGTTCGTGACTTCGGCCCCCCTGACCGCCGACGACACCGACGTCCATAGGGACGTCTACCTCTACGACGACGCGGAGGCCAGGCTCGTGCGGGTGTCGGGCGTGCCGGGAAGCGGCAACGGACCGTTCGGCGTGAAGGCGTCGCTGCCCTGGATCCTGATCAGTCGGCCGCCGTTTCCCACCGACACGCCCAGCTCGCTCAGCGAGGGCGGGCGACGCGTCTTCTTCTCGACGGCCGAGGCGCTGCTACCCGAGGACGCGAACTCCGTCGTCGACGTCTACGAGTGGGCCGACGGGAGCCTCGGGCTCCTCAGTGCGGGCACCGGCGCCGACGGCGCGACTCTCTCCGGTGCGAGCGCCGACGGCAGCACGGCATTCGTCTCGACCACCGCGGGCCTGGTGCCGTGGGACGACGACCGCGGCGACGCCGACATCTATGCGGCGCGCCTCGGCGGCGGCTTCCCCGCGCCGAGCCCGCCGCCGTCGCCGGCTTGCGACGATGCCTGCGGCGTATCTCCCAGGCGGCTGAGCCGCCCCGATCCGGCCAGCCTCGCCCGTCACGAGCGCCGGACGGCCGCTCGCCTCGGCGTGCGCCGTCCCGGGAGGGCCGCCCTGCGCCGGATGTCCACGAGCGGCCGGCTGACCCTGGTCGTGCTGGCGCCCCGGCCGGGACGCGTCACGGTCGTGGCGACAGCACGAGTCGGTCGCCGGGCGCGGACGGTCGCGCGCGGTGGCACAAGGGCTCGGCGGGCGGGCCGGCTAGCGCTGAGGCCGAGGCTCTCGGCCGCGGCTCGGCGGCGATTGGCGAAGGGAGGCTCGCTCGACCTCCGCGTCGTGCTGCGTCACTCGCGCCTCGACCGCGCGAGCGTCATCCGGCTCACCCTCGCGGGAGCGAAGTGATGGCTCGGCAGGTGCTCGTCGCCTCGGTCGCGTGCCTCGTCCTCTGCGTGGGGACACCGGTGGCCCAGGCTGAATTCGGGATCGCTCCAGGCGGCTTCACAGCCGAGATGGTCGACTCCGCCGGCGAGCCGGAGATTCGCGCCGGTGCCCATCCCGATCGCCTCCGGATTCGCCTCGCATTGAACACTATCGGCGCTGAGGCCGACGGAAACCTGAAGGACATGAGGCTCGGACTCCCCGCCGGCCTGATTGGAGATCCCAGGGCTGTCCCGACCTGCCCGCGCGAGGTGATCTCGAGGGCGAGCGAGTCGACCTGTCCGCCGGAGACGCAGATCGGCGTGATCGACGCCGAATTCGGCGACTTCCCCACCCAAAGCGACATCCCCCTCTACAACGTCGAGCCGCGCCCGGGAGATCTAGCGGACTTCGGCTTCGAGACGCTGCTCATCACAGGACACCTGGTGCCCGAGCTGACGCCGGACGGACAGAGCCTGACCGTCGAGATGACCGATCTCCTCCAAGACGTACCGATGATCGTGCTGACGGTCGAGCTCTGGGGGGTTCCGGCCGATCATCAGACCGTTACGGCGGTCCCGCGTCGGGCGCTCCTCACGGCGCCCACTCGCTGTGATCCCTCGCCGACCGTGACGGTGGCCGCCAGGTCCTGGCAGCGGCCGGACACCTGGGTCGGCGCCAACGCGCAGATGAGCGGTCTTACGGATTGCGAGAGCCTCGCCTTCGATCCGCGGCTCGACTTCGGGCAGGACAGCGGCGCCGCGGACACGCCGATGGGAACGCGGCTGGACCTGCTTCTGCCGCAGGCGGATGATCCCGGCGGTCTGGCCGGCGACCGGATCAGAGAGGTCGCGCTGCGGCTGCCCGACGGCGTGGCTTTGTCGCCGAGCGCCGCGCATGGCCTGACGGCATGCGAAGAGGCCGCGGTTCACCTAGGAGAGAAGATCGAGGCCAGCTGTCCCCTCGCCTCGGCGATCGGAACGGCGTCGATTACCACCCCGCTGCTGGACGAGCCGGTCGAGGGGAAGATGTTCCTGGGGCCCCAGCTGCCTGGGACGGACTACCGGGCGTTCATCGTCGTGAGGGCGTCCGGCATCAACCTCAAGCTCCCGGTCCTACTGCACGCCGATCCGGGCACGGGGCAGATCGACGCTCGCATCTCGGACATGCCGGCGGTGCCCATCGATCGGGTGCGATTGACGTTCGCGGGTGGAGCGCGTGCGCCGCTGGTGAGCGCACCGAGTTGCGGCACGGGCGTGGCGTCGGCCGTGTTCACGCCCGTCGGCGGCGGCCCGTCCGTCGCGTCGTCGGATCCGGTCGTCACGAGCACCGGCCCCGGGGGGCGGCCGTGTCCCGGCGAGCGATCGTTCGACCCCTCCTTCGTGGCCGGCGTGGCGCGGGCGCGTGCGGGTGCCGCGAGCCCGTTCTCGGCGACCATCCGCCGCGGCGACGGCGAGCGGTTGCTTGGCAGCTTCGGAATGACGCTGCCAGCCGGGCTGAGCGCCCGGCTGGGATCGGTGGAGCGGTGCTCGAAGGCGGCGGCCGCCGCGGTGGCCTGCCCGCGGTCGAGCAGGGTCGGCTCGGCGGTCACCGAGGCGGGCTCGGGCCCGACCCCGTATCCGTTGCGGGGGGACGTGTTCCTGACCGGACCGTATCGGCGGGCGCCGTTCGGGCTGATGATCGCCTTCCGGGGAGTCGTCGGTCCCTTCGACCTTGGGACGATCGCGGTGCGTGCCGCCCTGAGCGTCGATCCGCGCACGGGCCGAGTGACGGTTCGAACCGATTCGCTGCCACGCGTCGTGCGAGGCATCCAGCTCCGGCTACAGACGATCGGGCTCGACATCGATCGCCCCGGCTTCATCACCACTCCGACGTCGTGTGCCGCGAGGCGGGTCGGCGCTGTGATCGAGTCGGTGGGTGGCGCGGTGGCACGCCCGAGCTCCCGGTTCGTCGTCGGGGGCTGTCGGGGGTTGCGGTTCCGGCCGACGCTCTCGGTGGCGCTGCGGGATCGCTCCGAGCTTCGCCGCGGCGGGCGCCCTCCCGTGCGGATCAGCGTTCGCTCGGCGCCGGGTGGCGCGAACCTACGTGAGGTCAAGGTCGACCTGCCCAAGATGCTGGCGGCTTCGCCGATCGGACCGCCCGCGATCTGCTCGTTGGAGCAGGCCAGGGACGGGCGTTGTCCGCCTGAGGCGAGGATCGGCAGCGCGTCGGCGCGCACGCCGCTGCTGTCGGTCCCCCTGCGGGGATCGGTCTACAGCGTGCAGCCACCGGGCAAGGGCGCTCCGGACGTGTGGGCGTTGATCCACGGGGAGGGAGTGGCGATGAGCTTCCGGATGAAGGCGAGGACGTTGACCGATGGCAGCGTCCGCGGCACGCTGGTCGGCATACCCGACGTGCCGTTCTCGAACTTCACGATGACCTTCGCGGGCGGCGAGCGCGGCCTCTTCTCGGCCACCCGCGGGATCTGCTCGCACGGCCGCGCCAGGCGCGTGCGCGCAACCGCGCGCATGACCGCCCACAATCAGGCCAAGCGCCGCGTGCAGGCACGCGTCCGGACCCCGTCCCGCTGCTAGGCCGGTCACGACGGCACTTTGCCGGCGCCGCGTGACCAACGCGCCGCCGAGGGGTACCTGACCGCGCATGGCCGAGTGAGGCGCACGCCGACGGCCGCGATCCAGCGCCGATGACCAGCTTGCTCCGGCGCAGGGCGAAGTTCGTGGCTTTCGCCATCGCTGACCCTATGCCTCGATAAACCCGAGGGTGTCTGTTGACAGAGACAGAGACGTCTGCGACTCTGGCGCCCCGCCGCGAATCCTGCGTGCGGCCGGCCAAATGACGACGGCGACTACACAGACCGCGCCCTGGCGGGCTTCCAGTCGGTGGGGGCTGCTCACTCGCGCCCTGGCGCTCTCGGCCGCGCTCGCCGTCTGCCTGCTCACCGTGTGCACCGCCAGCGCGGATGCGGCGGCGCCGGCCCACGGTCGGGCGTGGGAGCTGGTCACCCCTCCCGATCCGAGCGGGAACAATCCCGCGAACACCCTCGCCATCGACGCGGACGGCGACCGCATTGTCTATGCCACGCAGGGCCCGGTGCCTGGGGTGGTGGCGGGCGCGCGGGCGACGACCAGCATCGCCGTGCGGGGCCCCGCTGGCTGGAGCAGCACTCCGGTGACCTATCCCTACTCGGTTTCGACGCTGACGCTTCAGCCCCCCCTCCCGGTGGGCGCCAGCAGGGACCTGTCGACTTGGATCTGGGCCAGCGCCTGGCCGCTCCTGCCCGGGGCTCCAGGCGGATACGACACAAGCTCGCTGTATCGAGGCTCGCCCGGCGGTCCGCTGACGCTGCTGGGGGTCTACGGTGACGTCGCGTTCGTGGACTTCTTGGGCGTGTCGGACGACGCGCAGCACGTGCTGTTCGAGACGGTCTCCCTCCTGCTTCCGAAAGACACTCGAACGCAGTGGGTGGGACAGCTGTACGAGTACGTGGGAACGACCCTGAGGCTGGTGGCCGTCGACGCCGGCGGTGAGCTGCTGTCGCCGTGCGGCTCGACGGCGGGCGCCGCCGCCGAGTTCCCACCCCTGGTCAACCTGCCGCCTAACCCCCTGTCCCGCGACGGCAGGCGGATCTTCTTCACGAGCCCGGCATCCGCCTGCGGTGACTCCGTCGCGCGCGCCTACCTGCGTGAGAACGGCGTCACGACGACCGAGATCTCAGCGTCGCGGTGCACTCGACCGGACTGCAACGCACCCGCCGACGCCATCTTCACCGGAGCGACTCCGGACGGATCGACCGCGTTCATCGCCACGACGCAACAGCTGACGAACGACGACGTGGACGACAGCCGTGACCTTTATCGCTACGACGTCGCCGCCGCCACTCTGTCGAGGGTCTCGGTCGGCGCGCCGGCGGCCGCAGCGGACGTCATCCCGATCAGGGTCATGCCCTCGCACGACGGTCGCCGGGTCTACTTCCTCGCCTCGGGCGTCCTGGTCCACGGGCGGGGGACGACCGGAATGCCCAATCTCTACGTCGGCGGCGACGACGGGGTGCGCTTCGTCGGCACCCTGGCGACCAATGACGACTGGGTCGGGTACGCGCGTCAGGAGGTCGCGGTGAGCCCCGGGGCCGGCGGACGGATCATGTTCGTGACGGCGGCCGCCCTGACCGCCGACGACACCGACCTCAGCAGGGACGTCTACCTGTACGACGACGCGGAGACCCGGCTCGTGCGGGTATCGGGAGCACCGGGGAGCGGCAATGGGCCGTTCGACGCCGAGGCGTCGCTACCCGACGACATCGCCGTCAGTGTGCGGCCGTTCCCCACCGACACGCCCAGCTCGCTCAGCGAGGACGGCCGGCGCGTCTTCTTCTCGACGGCCGAGGCGCTGCTGCCCGACGACGCGAACTCCGCCGTCGACGTCTACGAGTGGGTCGACGGGAGCCTGGGGCTCGTCAGCGCGGGCGCCGGCGCCGACGGCGCGACTCTCGTCGGTGCGAGCGCCGACGGGAGCACGGCGTTCGTCGCGACCACCGCCAGCCTGCTGCCCGGTGACGACGACCGCGGCGACCTCGATCTCTATGCGGCGCGCCTCGGCGGTGGCTTCCCCGAGCCGGAGGCGTCCCCGTTGCCGGATTGCGGCAATGCCTGCCTCGCGCCCGCCGAGCGGCCGAGCCGCCCCGATCCCGCCAGCCTCACCCATGTCGAGCGCCGGTCGGCGACTCGTCTCGGGGTGCGCCCTCCCGGACCGGCCGCTCTGCGCCGGATGTCCAGGAGCGGCCGGCTGACCCTGGTCGTGCTGGCTCCGCGGGCGGGGCGCGTCACGGCTCGGGCGACGGCTCGGGTCGGTCGCCGGCTGCGGACGGTCGCGCACAGTCGTGCGAGAGCTGGACGGGCCGGCCGGTTGGCGCTGAGGCTGCGGCTCTCGGCCGTGGCTCGGCGCCGCCTGGCGCAGGGTGGCTCGCTCGACCTCCGGGTCGTGCTGCGTCACTCGCGCCTCGACCGCGCGACCGTCGTCCGGTTTGCGCTCGAGGGAGCGAAGTGATGCCTCGGCTCCCGTTGGGCGCGTTGGCGGCGTGTCTGGCGCTCGGCATGGCGACACCGGTGGCCCACGCTGAGTTCGGGTTCGCGCCGGGCGGCTTCACAGCCGAGATGGTCAACGCCGCCGGTGAGCCGGAGGTCCGCGCCGGGGCTCATCCCGATCGCTTTCGAATCGGTGTCGTGTTCAACACGATTGGCATTGAGGTCGATGGAAACGTCAAGGACATGAGGATTTCGCTCCCCGCCGGGTTCGTAGGAGATCCCAAGGCCGTCCCAACCTGCCCGCGCGAGGTGATATCGATGGCCACGTCGACGACATGTCCACCGGAGACGCAGATCGGCATGGTCGAGCTCGAGGCCGCCGAGGGCGGCTTTCACCAGATCCCAGTTAACAACGTCGAGACCCACGCGGGCGATCTAGTCGACTTCGGGTTCAAGTCGCCGCTTCTCACCTCTCACGTGGTGCCCCAGCTGACGCCGGACGGACAGAGGTTGACCGTCGAGATACCCGCCATCGTCCAAGACTTCACGCCTGTTGCGGTGTCGCTCGAGCTCTGGGGGGTTCCGGCCGATCGTCAGACCGGTACGGCGATCCCACGCCGGGCGCTGTTGACCGCGCCCACTCGCTGCGATCCCTCCCCGACGGTGACGGCGGCGGCTCGGTCCTGGCAGCGGCCGGACACCTGGGTCGGTGCCAGCGCGCAGATGAGCGGTCTCACGGGTTGCGAGGGCCTCGCGTTCGCGCCGCGGCTCGACGTGGAGCAGGACAGCGGCGCCGCGGACACGCCGATGGGAGCGCAGCTGGACTTGCTCCTGCCGCAAGCGGACGATCCCGACGGCTTGGCCAGCGATCGGATCAGGGAGGTTGCCCTGCGGCTGCCTGACGGCATGGCGTTGTCGCCGAGCGCGGCGCATGGACTGACGGCGTGCGACGAGGCCACGGTTCACATTGGAGAGAAGATCGAGGCGGGCTGTCCGCCTTCGTCGGCGATCGGAACGGTCTCGGTGACCGCCTCGCAGTTGGACGAGCCGATGGAGGGGAAGATGTTCATCGGGCGCCAGCTGCCCGGGACGGACTACCGGGCGTTCGTCGTTGCGAGCGGAGGCGGCATCAGCCTCAAGCTCCCGGTCCTACTGCACGCCGACCCGAGCACGGGGCGGCTCGACGCTCGGATCTCGGACATGCCGCCGCTGCCGCTCGATCGGGTCCGATTGAGGTTCACCGGCGGAGCGCGCGCCCCGCTGGTGAGCGCACCGAATTGCGGCACGGGCGTGGCGTCCGCCCTGTTCACCCCTGTCGGCGGCGGTCCATCCGTCCTGTCGTCGGATGCGGTCGTGACGAGCACGGGCCCGGCGGGCCGGCCGTGTCCCGATGGGCGGTCGTTCGGACCGTCTTTCGTGGCCGGTGCGTCGCGGGCGCGTGCGGGTGCCGCGAGTCCGTTCGTGGCGACCCTTCGTCGTCGTGACGGCGATCAGCTCCTGAAGCGTTTCGCGATGACGCTGCCGCGCGGGCTGAGCGCACGGCTCGGGTCGGTGGAGCGGTGCTCGAGGGCCGCCGCGATCGCGGTGAGTTGTCCGCGTGCGAGCAGGGTGGGGTCGGTGGTCGTCGAGGCGGGCTCAGGCCCGAGCCCGTATCCGCTGCGCGGCGACGTGTTCCTGACCGGTCCGTATCGGCGGGCGCCGTTCGGGTTGTTGCTGGCCTTCCGGGGGGTCGTCGGTCCTTTCGACCTGGGGACGATCGTGGTGCGTGCGGCGTTGAGCGTGAACTCGCGCACAGGCCAGGTGAAGGTGCAGACCGATGCGCTGCCGCGGGTGGTGCGGGGGATCCCGCTGCGAATTCAGACGGTTGGGTTGGACGTCGATCGCCGGGGCTTGGTCACCACCCCGACGTCGTGTGGCGTGTCTCGGGTAGGTGCGGTGATCGAGTCGGTGGGCGGTGCGGTGGCGCGTCCGAGCTCGCGGTTCTCGGTTGGAGGTTGTGATGGGTTGCGCTTTCGGCCGCGGATGTCGGTGGCCCTGCAGGATCGGTCCGAGCTGCACGCGGGGGGTCGTCCTGGCGTGCGGTTGAGCATTCGCATGGGGCGGCGGCAGGCGAATCTGCGTGAGGTGAACGTAGACCTGCCGAAGGTGCTGGGAGCCTCGGTCATCGGGCCGCCCGGGATCTGCTCGCTGGAGCAGGCCAGGGATGGGCGTTGCCCGGCGGAGGCGAGGCTCGGGAGCGCGTCGGCGCGCACGCCGTTGTTGTCGGTTCCGTTGCGGGGGTCGATCTATAGCGTGCAGCCGCCGAACGACGGCGCCCCCGACGTCTGGGCGCTGATCCGCGGGGACGGGGTGGCGATGAGCTTTCGGATGACGGCGAAGACGCTGAAGGATGGGAGCGTGCGCGGCACGCTGGTCGGGATACCCGACGTCCCGCTGTCGATCTTCAAGATGACCTTTGCCGGCGGGAAGGGCGGGATGTTCTCGACCACCCGTCGCCTGTGCACCCGCGGCCGCGCCAAGCGCCTGTTCGCGGATGCGAGCATGACCGGCCACAACCGGGCCATTCGCCGCACACGAGCACGCGTCCGCGTGCCGTCCGGCTGCTAGCCGGACCGCCGGCGACGCCACTTGCCCGCCGACGCGTGACCAACGCGCCGCCGAGGGGTACCTGACCGCGCATGGCCGACGTCAAGCTCAAGGAGCAGGTCTACAAGGACCCCCGCCCGCGGGAGCACTTCGACCGCTACCACCGGCGGGTCCGCGAGCACCGCCCGAACTGGGACTACGAGCTCGTCCGGACGATCCTGACGCCCTACCTGCTCGGCTTCTTCCGCACACGCGCCTACGACACCTACAACGTCCCGCCCGACGGCCCCTGCATCCTCGCGCCGAACCACTTCTCGTTCCTCGACCACTTCTTCCTCGCCGTCTACCTGCGACGCAAGGTCCACTTCATGGCGAAGTCGCAGCTGTTCAAGCTGCCGCTGTGGCCGTTCTTCAACTACGGCGGCGTCTTCCCCGTGCGCCGCGGCCACGCCGACCAGGAGGCCTTCGACACGGCGCACGCGATCCTCGCCCGCGGCGACGTCGTCGTGATGTACCTCGAGGGCGGCCGCTCGCGCACCGGCGAGCTCGGCACGCCGCGCCCCGGGGTCGGGCGGCTCGCGCTCGAAACCGGCGTCCCGGTCGTGCCGGTCGCGATCGTCGGCTCGGAGAAGACGCGCAACTGGAAGCGCGGGCAGTTCCCCAAGGTCAGCGTCCGCTTCGGCGCGCCGGTCTCCTTCGATCAGATCGAGGACCCGACGCGGGACCAGTCCCAGCACGCCTCCGAGCAGGTCTTCGAGCGCATCCGCGGCCTCTGGCAGGACGCCCGCGACTCGGGTCGCTGAGCCCGAGCCGCTAGGCCGGTAGCCGAGCGACCGCGGCGGCGAGCTTGGCGGGATCGCGCAGCGGCGGTCCGTGGCCGAAGCAGACGAGCGAGGGCTCGAGCGTCACGATCCGGCGCGCCGACGCGCGGGCGAGCCGGACGTCGGGGGAGAGCATCGTCGGCGGCTCGCGGGGCGGACCGCGCAGCAGGAAGGGATTGAAGCCCCACATGACGTCGCCGCAGAGCAGCACGCGGTCGGACTCGCGCCAGTAGGAGACGTGGCCGGGCGAGTGGCCGGGCGTGTCGAGCACCGTGAAGCCGGCGACCTCGTCGCCCTCGCGCAGCGCGCGGGCGACGGAGTGGGCCGCCGGTCCCGGGAGCATCCGCCCGCCGCGCCCGACGAGCTTGCCGGCCTCGACCGCCTCGACGTCGGCGGCGCCGCACCAGAGCGGGACGCCGAGCTGCTCGCAGACCGAGTGACTCGCCCCGTAGTGGTCGGGGTGCGCGTGGGTCAGCGCGTGGGCGGCGATCGTGCGTCCCTTGATCTGCCTGAGGATCCGCCGCCGGTCGAGCCGCGTGCCGGCGTCGATCAGCACGTCGCCAGCCACGTAGACGTTGATCGCATCGCGCGGGAAGCCGTCGAGCTGCCAGACGTCGTCCGCGAGCCGTCGCACGGCGCGGCAGGCTATCCGTAGATCGAGTCGAGCCGCCGCCAGGCCGCCATGTCGTGCCCGGGGATCACGAGCGCGCCGGGCGTCTGCTCGATGTAGCGCTGGATCTCGCGTAGCGAGCGGCGGAAGCGGTGCTCGTCCTCCATCCGGTACGGCAGCGCGGTGTCGGAGATCGTCCGCTGCGTGTAGGCGGCATCGGAGGCGATCAGCGCCTCGCGGTCCTTCAGCCGCAGCACGACGGAGCAGTGGCCGGCGGTGTGGCCCGGGGTGAAGACCATCCGCACGCTGCCGTCGCCGAAGACGTCGTAGGAGCGGCCGAAGGTCGAGTACGAGTCGGCGGCGTCGCTCTCGAAGTCGAGCAGGCGGTAGTCGAAGGCGTGGTCGAACTGGCGCTTGAAGTAGCCGTCGGTGGTCCCGCCGTGCGAGGCGGCCTCCCACTCGGCGGAGCTGACGAGGAAGCGCGCGTCGGGGAACTGGGCGATCCCGCTCGCGTGGTCGCTGTGGAGGTGGGTCAGCAGAACGACGCGGACGTCGCCGGGGTCGATCCCGAGCCTGCGCAGCTGGGCCGGAACCGCCTCGTCGGACTCCATCCGCAGGTCCTTGAAGACGAGCCCGCCGAGCCGTCCCATGCCCTGGCGCGGGTCGACCGCGACGGCCGAGTGGAAGCCGGTGTCGACGAGCACCAGCCCGGCCCGCGGATGCTCGACGAGGAACGCCTGCACCGGCATCTCGTGCCACCCCTCCTGGGGAACGCCGACGCCCAGCGCGCGCATCGGCGCGAGCCGCCCCTCGCTGCGGTGGATCAGCCCGGGCGGCGCGAACATCCGCGCGCACAGCAGCGGGTGGAGCCGGACCGTCGCCCCCTCCCGGCCGCCCGAGAGCGGCAGCTTCGCCAGGGAAGGCTCTGCCGCCGTGGCCATGCGCAGACCCTAGCCCGTCCCAGGCGAGCGGCACGCGCCATGCGAGCGACCGCCCGGAGCAGGTCGGCGCGGCGATACGCTGGCGCCGCGATGAGCGGACCGGACCCCAGCGCGGCCCCGGCCGCGAGCGACGTCTTCAGGCCCGGACTGCTCGACGGACAGGTCGCGCTGGTCAGCGGCGGCGGTTCGGGCCTCGGCCGCGCGACGGCAGTCGAGCTGACGGCTCTCGGGGCGCGGGTGGTGATCTGCGGACGCCGAGCGGAGCCGCTGGAGGAGACGGTCGCGCTGTGCTCGGAGGAGCGCTGCACGGCCCAGGTCTGCGACATCCGCGAGGAGGACCAGGTCGACGCGCTCGTCGACGCCGTGCTCGAAGGCCACGGCAAGATCGATCTGCTCGTCAACAACGCCGGCGGCCAGTTCCTGACGCCGGCAGAGGACATCACGCCGAAGGGGTTCCGAACGGTCATCCGGCTCAACGTCGAGGGCACCTGGCTGATGACCCACGCGGTCGCCACCAAGGCGATGATCCCAAGTGGCGTTGGCGGCAAGATCGTCAACGTCACGCTCTCGCCCCACAACGGACTGCCCGGGATGGCCCACTCGTCTGCCGCACGCGCGGCTGTGGAGAACCTCACGCGCGTCCTCTCGATCGAGTGGTCGCGCTACGACATCAAGCTGACGGCGCTCGCCGCCGGGCAGTTCGGCACCGAGACGCTGCGCACGAAGTACCCGCAGGCGGTGGTCGAGCACCTCGAGCAGACGATCCCGCTCGGCCGCCTCGGCACGGAGCAGGAGTTCGCTTGGTCGATCGCCTACCTCGCGTCGCCCGCTGGCGACTTCTACTCCGGCGCGATCCTCACCATGGACGGGGCGCGCGACAACTGGTTCGGCCCCTGGCCGCCCGTCGCGATCGCGGACGCGGGTGGCAGGCCGCTATCCGAGGAGCGCAGGCCGAAGCGGTAGGCCCGGCCGATGCGTGCCCGGCGGGCGCGGCCGGTCGGCGCGGCGCGTCAGGCCGGCTTGGCGAGGAACGACTCCAGCGCGCCGGTCGTCTCGAGCGGAGACTCCCAGAGCACGTTGTGGCCGTTGGGGACGCTCGCGACCGTGAGCAGCGGCCCGAGCGCCTCGCGGTAGCGCCGGATGTGGTCGCGACCGGTGAAGGGTGCCGCCGTCGCGGCGACAATCAGCGTCGGAAGCTTCGCGATCGGAGGCGGCGGCAGGGTCATCTCGCTCCACGCCACGACGACCGCGCTCGGGCAGAAGCGAAAGCGAAAGCGCCCGTCGGGACCGCGCCGGACGTCGTCCTCGACGTAGGCGGCGACGGTCTCCTCGGGCGCGGCGACGATCGACTCTGACGCCATCATGGCGTTGGTGGCGCCCGCGACGGTCGCGAAGCTCCAGTCCAGACGGTCGAGCTCGGCATGGCCCAGCGCGTGGTCCGGCTCGACCTGCAGGCCCGCGTCGAGCAGTGCGAGCCGGCTGACCCGCTCGGGCACGCGGTCGGCGAGCGTCGCCGCGATCCGCCCGCCGTAGCTGTGGCCGATCCATGTGGCGCGCTCGATCCCGAGGCCGTCGACGGTCTCGAGCAGGTCGCCGACGTGCGTGGCGACGTTCCAGGGCGGCTCTCTGCCCGAGTCGCCGTGACCGCGCAGGTCGACCGACGCGACGTAGCGCCCGGCCTGCGCGAGCCGCCGCGCGAGCGGCTCGAAGATGCCGCCATGTTGGGTGATGCCGTGCAGGCAGATCACCGCGTCGGCTTTCGAGCCGCCCCAGGTGCGGGTCTTCAGGAGCATGGCGCCCAGGGCTGCGTCGGAGAGGGTGCGAGCGCGATCGCGCTGACCACCAGGCCGTTCCCGGTCAGCCAGCGTCCCGACAGCGCGCTCAGCGGGCGGCCCGACACGATCGGCCCGTCGACGAGCAGGCGCGCGGCGAAGGCGCCGGCCTCGCGGTCGAACGTCACGATCGCGTCCTCGAATCCGAGCCACCGCTTCGCGAGCGGAAACCACGCCTTGTACACCGACTCCTTGGCGCTGAAGAGCAGGCGATCCCAGTGGATCCCCGGCGCCTGGCGCGCCAGCTCGCGCAGCGCGGGGCGCTCCTCGGGCAGCGCTATGTCCTCGAGCAGTCCGTCGGGCAGGGGGGCGTTCGGCTCGGCGTCGATGCCGATCGAGAGGAAGTCCGTCGCGCGGGCCAGCGCGCATGCGCGGTAGCCGTCGCAGTGGGTGATGCTTCCGACGATCCCCGTGGACCAGCTCGGCTCGCCGTGCGCGCCAGGGACGACCGGCGCGGCCGGAAGCCCGAGCCGCTCGTAGGCGACCCGCGTGCATGCGCGGACGGTCTTGAACTCCCGGCGCCGCTTCTCGACCGCTCGGCCGAGCGTCGCGGCCTCGGCGGGGAACAGGTCGACGTCGTCGACGTCCGCGCTCGACGTGACGGCGACGACGCCGGCCGGCAGGATCCGCTCGATCACGCGGCCTCCTGCTCGAGCACTCTGCGCAACGGCTCGCGCTCCGTGAATCGGCGCGCGCGCTCGCGGGGGTAGCCGAGCGAGACCTCCTCGAAGCGCACGCCGTCGTGCCAGGTGGTCCGCGGGATGTGCAGGTGCCCGTAGACGACGGCCTTCGCCCGGAAGCGGACGTGCCAGTCCGCGGTCTGCAGGGTGCCGCACCACTGCGCGAACTCGGGGTGGCGCAGTGCGCGCGTCGGCGCCTCGAGCAGCGGGAAGTGGTTGACGAGAACGGTCGGGACGCCTGCCGGGCGTGCCGCGAGGCGCCGCTCCGTCTCGACCACGCGCGCGTGGCACCAGTCCTCGCGTGACCGGAAGGGATCTGAGGCGAGCAGGAACTCGTCGACGCAGACGACGCCGGCGTCGTAGGCGCGCCGCAGGGCCCCGGCCTTCGTGGCGGCCACGTTGCGCCCGAAGCTGTAGTCGTAGAGAAGGAACAGCGGCGCGATCGCGATCGGGCCGCCGGCGCCGGTCCAGAGCGGGTAGGGATCCTCGGGCGTGAGCACGTCGAGCGCTTGACAGATCTCGACGAGGCGCCGGTAGCGGCGCTCGCCACGCAGCTCGGGAGGATCGTCGCGCTGGGCGAGCAGCTCGTGGTTGCCGGGCACCCAGATGACTCTCGCGAAGCGGTCGCGCAACAGGCCGACCGCCCACTCGACGTCCTCCGGGCGGTCGCCGACGTCTCCGCAGACGATCAGCCAGTCGCGGTCGGATCGGGGCGTCAGGCGCTCGACGGCGCTGCGGTTGTCCGCGTGGTCGACGTGGAGGTCGCTGATCGCGAACAGCGTTCCGTCGTGGCCGCTCCCGGCGGCGGTCACCGCGGTGACCGCCGCCGCCCGATCGTGGACAGCGCCCAGATCAGCCGTGCGCGCGTCTCGGCGGGGGCGATCACCTCGTCGACGAACCCTCCCGCGGCGGCCGTCGCGCTCGAGAGATGGCGAGCGGCGTAGTCGGCCTCGAGCTCGTCCCGGGCGGCGATCGGGTCCTCGGCCGCCGCCAGGTCACGCCGGTTGACGATTCCGACGGCGGGGCGCGCGCCCATCACGCCGAGCTCCGAGCCGGGCCACGCGAAGACCATGTCGGCGCCGAGGTCCTTCGAGTTCATCGTGATGTACGCGCCGCCGTACGCCTTGCGCAGGACGACCGTCACGCGCGCCACGGTGGCGGAGGCGAAGGCCCGGACGAGGGTCGCGCCGAAGCGGATCACGCCCTCGCGCTCCTGATGCGCGCCGGGCATGAACCCCGGCGTGTCGACGAGGACGAGGAGCGGTATGCCGTAGCGGTCGCATGTCTGGACGAAGCGCGCGCCCTTCTGGGCCGAGGCCGTGTCGAGGACGCCGCCGGAGTAGCGCGGCTGGTTCGCGATCACCCCGACGGGCTGCCCGTCGAGGCGGGCGAGCGCCGTCACGAGATTGCGCGCCCAGCGCGGCGCCAGCTCGAGCACCGATCCGCCGTCGACGATGCCGGCGATCGCCTCGCGGACGTCGTAGACCTTGCGCGGGTCGTCCGGCACCACCACGCCCGGATCGGAGAGCTCGGGCTCGACGCCGATCGTCCGCGGCGGCTCGTCCCCGGCGTGCAGGGGCAGGTAGCGCAACAGGGACCGCGCGAAGGAGATCGCGGCGTGGGCGTCGGGCGCGACGGCGTCGCAGACCCCGTTGCGCTCGTGGATGCGGGGGCCGCCGAGCCCCGCCACGTCGATCTCCTCGCCCGTGACCTCGCGGACGATCGCCGGGCCGGTGAGGAACATCGCCCCCGCGCGCGTCATCACGACGAAGTCGGTCAGGGCGGGCGAGTAGCAGCCGCCGCCGGCGGCGAGCCCTCCGACGATCGATATCTGCGGCACGACCCCCGAGAGCGCGACGTTGCGGCGGAAGATGCGGCTGTAGCCGCCCAGCGCCGCGATGCCCTCCTGCAGCCGGGCGCCGCCCGAGTCGACGACGGCGACGACCGGGATCCGCGACCGCTCGGCGATCTGCAGCACGCGGTCGATCGTGTCGGCGTGGGCGGCGCCGAGCGAGCCGCCAAGGTAGCCCGCGTCCTGCGCGTAGCAGGCGATCGGCCGGCCGTCGACCGCGCCGAGACCGCCGACCACCCCGTCGCCGTCGCGTGCCCGCTCGCCCAGCCGGAACGATCTGACCTGCGAGCGGATCGCCTCGAACGAGCCGCTGTCACAGAGCGATTCGAGCCGCGAGCGCGGGTCACGGGCTCGCTCGGACTCCACCGCAACTTCGATGCTCATATGCATTCGCTCCGCGACACGGGTAGGTCGGTCGACGGTCTAACGAAATCACCGTCGGCCGTGCGAGTCATGAGGCGCCACCGTGTTTCTCGGTACGCCTCTAGGGCCACTTCGGGCGATCATCGCAGAGAGTCGTGGCGACCGCAAACAGCAACGGCTCTGGCCGTCGTTCGAAGGCCGGGAGGGGCTTGACAATGCGGCTGACGCCTGAGAAAGTGCCGGTCCGGCAGATGAAAACGGAAACGGCTCTGGCTGTACGAATGCCGTCTCCGCGCCACTATCGACTCAAAGGAACTCATCGTGACATCGGCGCTGGCGTGGCAAACGGCGCGCACCTCGAAGGAACTGCTCTGACTCTCGCGGGCGAGCAGAATTCCATAGCGCATACACAGCCTTACTCTGACCCTTCGAGGGTGGGTGAAGGCCATGGCTGACGGCTCGGCGGTCGCGGTCGTCGGCATCGCCTGCCGGCTTCCCCGAGCCCCTGATCCAGAGGCCTTCTGGCAGCTCCTCCGCGACGGTCGGAGCGCGATCGCCGAGACGCCGCCGGACCGCTGGGCGGCCGGCGGCCCGGCAGAGGGCGATCCCGACCCCGGAGTCCGCTACGGCGGCTTCCTCGACGCCGTCGACCGCTTCGACGCGGGGTTCTTCGAGATCTCGCCGCGCGAGGCGGCGGCGATGGACCCCCAGCAACGGCTGATGCTCGAGCTGAGCTGGGAGGCGCTGGAGGACGCGGGCATCCTGCCGCGGTCGCTCGAGGGCGAGCCGGCCGGGGTGTTCGTCGGTGCGATCGCCGGCGACTATCAGCAGCTTCAGCAGCGGGGCCGCGCAGCGATCACCCGGCACACGCTCACCGGGACGCAGCGGGGCATCATCGCCAACCGAGTCTCGTACCTGCTCGGGCTGCGCGGCCCGAGCCTCGTCGTCGACGCCGGCCAGGCCTCCGGGCTCGTCGCGGTCCAGCTCGCGTGCGAGAGCCTGCGCCGGGGGGAGTCGAGGCTTGCGCTGGCCGCCGGCGTCCACCTCAACCTGCTGCGCGAGGGCGCCCTCGCGGCCTCGCGCTTCGGCGGCCTGTCCCCCGACGGGCGCTGCTACACCTTCGACGCCCGCGCCAACGGCTTCGTCAAGGGAGAGGGCGGCGCCGTCGTCGCGCTCAAGCCGCTGGCCGACGCGATCGCCGACGGCGACCACGTCTACTGCACGATCCGCGGTGGAGCCGTCAACAACGACGGGCCGAGCGAGGGACTCACGGTGCCGAGCGAGGTGGCGCAGGCCGAGGTGGTCAGGCTCGCCTGTCGGCGGGCGCGGATCGCGCGCGGGGACGTGCAGTACGTCGAGCTCCACGGCACCGGGACGCGCCGCGGCGATCCGATCGAGGCCGCGGCGCTCGGGGCCGCGCTCGGGGTGGCGCGGTCGGCCGGCGATCCGCTTCTGGTCGGCTCGGCGAAGACGAACGTCGGCCACCTCGAGGGCGCCGCCGGCATCGTCGGGCTGATCAAGGCCGCGCTCGCGATCCACCACCGCGAGCTGCCGCCGAGCCTCAACTTCGAGACGCCCAACCCAGAGATCCCGCTCGGCGAGCTCGGCCTGAGCGTCCACGCCGAGCTCGGGGACTGGCCGCACGAGGATCGCCCGCTGATCGCGGGCGTGAGCTCGTTCGGGGTCGGTGGGACCAACTGCCACATCGTGCTGGAGGAGGGTCCGCATGCACGGGAGCCGCGGGAACCGGCCGACGAAGGCGACGGCGCCGACGCGGCAACGGTCCCGTGGATCTTGTCGGCGCGCGGCGACGCCGCGCTGCGGGCCCAGGCCGAGCAGCTACGCGCGCACCTCGAGTCGTCGCCGGCACTCGACGCCGTCGACGTCGGCCTGACGCTCGCGACGACCCGCTCGGCGTTCGAGCACCGCGCCGTCGTCGTCGGTGGTCGTGACGAGCTGCTCGCCGGGCTCGATGCCTTGAGCCGCGGGGAGCCCTCGGCGGCGATCGCCGGCCGGGCCCGGGTGGCGGGGGGCGGGCCGGTCTTCGTCTTCCCGGGCCAGGGGACCCAATGGCAGGGGATGGCGCTCGAGCTGCTCGACGAGGCGCCGGTCTTCGCGGAGCAGATGCGCGCCTGCCAGGCGGCGCTGTCGCCGTTCGTCGACTGGTCGCTCGAGGGCGTCTTGCGGGCCGCCTCAGACGCGCCGCCGCTCGAGCGGCTCGAGGTCGTGCAGCCGGTGCTGTTCGCGGTCATGGTGTCGCTCGCCAAGCTGTGGCAGCGGTATGGCGTCGAGCCGTCGGCGGTCGTCGGGCACTCCCAGGGCGAGATCGCGGCGGCCTACGTCGCCGGTGGCCTGTCCTTGGGAGATGCGGCGCGAGTGGTGGCGCTACGTAGCCAAGCGCTCGCGAAGATCGCGGGCCAGGGCGGGATGGCCTCGGTCGCACTGCCCGCGGACGAGGTCGCGGACAGGCTCGCCGCGCTCGACGGCGAGCTCTGCATCGCCGGTCTCAACGGCCCGTCGTCAGTCACGGTGTCGGGCGACCTCGATGCGCTGGCGGAGTTCCTCGCGCGCTGCGCGGCGGATGGCGTCACGGCGCGCGAGGTGCCGGCCTACTGCGCCGGCCACTCGCCGCACGTCGACGCCCTGCACGACGAGCTGCTCGAGGCGCTCGCTCCGATCGCGCCGGCGAGCGGACAGATCCCGTTCTACTCGACCGTTACCGGGGACCTGCTCGACACGGCCGAGCTCGACGCCGCCTACTGGTTCCGCAACACCCGCGAGGCGGTGCGGCTCGAGCCGGTCACGCGCACGCTGCTCGAGGACGGCCACCGCACGCTGCTGGAGGTCGGCTCGCATCCGGTGCTCGCCGTCGCCTTGGAGGAGACGGTCGAGGCGGCCGTCGCCGATCCCGAGGAGATCGCGGTGCTCTCTACGTTGCGGCGAGGCGAGGGGGGGCTCGCGCGGTTCCTCGCTTCGCTGGCGCGGGTTCACGTCCACGGTGCACACGTCGACTGGGACGTCGCATTCGAAGGCATGGGAGCGCGCCGGGTGGCGCTCCCGACCTATCCGTTCCAGCGCGATCGGCACTGGCTGGAGGACTCTGCTCCCGAGGCCGAGCGCGATCGGGCGCTCGTCGAGCGCGCGGCGCCCGTGGAGGACGACGACGCGCCCGAAGATCCCGGAGCTCCGGGCGGCGCCCTCGCGGATCGTCTCGCGCGCTTGCCCGAGCCCGAGCGCGAGCACGTGGTGCTCGACCTAGTCAGGGCGGAGGTCGCGGCTGTGCTCGGCCATCACGCCGCCGAGGCCGTTCCACCGCAAACGGCGTTCAAGGAGCTCGGGTTCGACTCGCCGGCGGCCGTCGAGCTACGCAATCGGCTGCGCAGCGTGACGGGCCTGCGGCTCCCGACCACGGTGGTCTTCAACCGGTCGACCAGCGCCGCGCTCGCGGAGTACTTGCTCGCGGAGGCGACCGGGGCCGGAGAGGGCGGGCGCAGCGCCATCGCGACAGCGGTCGACGAGCCGATCGCGATCGTCGGGATGGCCTGCCGCTATCCGGGTGGCGCCAACTCGCCCCAGGAGCTGTGGGAGCTGGTCGCCGACGGTCGCGACGCGATCTCGGAGTTCCCGTCCGACCGCGGCTGGGACCTCGAGCGGATCTACGATCCCGACCCCGATCAGCCGGGTACGAGCTACACGCGCGAGGGAGGCTTTCTCCACGACGCCGGCGACTTCGACGCCGCCTTCTTCGGAATCGGCCCGCGCGAGGCACTCGCGATGGACCCTCAGCAGCGGCTGCTGCTGGAGGTGTCGTGGGAGGCGCTCGAGCACGCGGCGATCGATCCGCAATCGCTCGCGGGCAGCGCGACCGGCGTGTTCGCCGGCGTCAGCGGCCAGGAGTACGCCGCGGCCGTGCGGGGACGGGACGATCTCGAGGGCTACCGCCTGACCGGCGGCGCGATCAGCGTCGTCTCGGGTCGGATCGCCTACCAGCTCGGCCTCGAGGGCCCGGCCGTCACGGTCGACACGGCGTGCTCGTCTTCGCTGTCGGCGCTGCACCTCGCCTGCCAGTCGCTGCGTCACGGCGAGTGCTCGCTGGCGCTCGCCGGTGGCGTGACGGTGCTGGCGACGCCGGATCTCTTCCTCGAGTTCAGCCGTCAGCGCGGCCTGTCCGCGGACGGTCGCTGCAAGCCCTTCGCCGAGGCGGCCGACGGCACGGGCTGGGCCGAGGGCGTCGGCGTCGTCGCGGTCGAGCGACTGTCCGACGCGCGGCGGCTGGGTCACGAGGTGCTTGCGGTGGTGCGCGGCAGCGCGGTCAACCAGGACGGAGCGAGCAACGGCCTGACGGCGCCGAACGGCCGTGCGCAGCAACAGGTGATTCGCCACGCGCTCGGCGTGGCGGGACTGTCGGCCACCGACGTCGACGCGGTCGAGGCGCATGGCACCGGGACCACGCTCGGGGATCCGATCGAGCTCGACGCGCTGCTGGCGACCTACGGTCGCGAGCGGTCGAACGGGGCGTTGCGGGTGGGCTCGGTCAAGTCGAACATCGGCCACACGCAGGCGGCGGCCGGTGTGGCGGGCGTGATCAAGATGGTGATGGCGATGCGCCACGGGGTGCTGCCGCGGACGCTGCACGTCGACGCGCCGACGACCAAGGCGGACTGGTCGGCCGGCGCGGTCGAGCTGCTCGAGGAGGCGGTCGAGTGGCCGCGAGGCGATCGGCCGCGGCGCGCGGGCGTGTCGTCGTTCGGGATCAGCGGGACGAACGCGCACGTCGTGTTGGAGGAGGGCCCGGCGGTCGAGGCGCCGGATCGCGCGGCGGGCGCGGGGGCCTCACCGTCCAAGGTTGTCCCGCTCGCGTTGTCCGCCGATGGCGAGCCGGCGTTGCGCGAGCTCGCGGGTCGCTTGGTGGCGCACGTCGAGTCGCGGGCCGACGTCGAGCCCCTCGACGTCGGCTGGTCGCTGGCGTTCGGGCGAGCGCGGCTCGGGCGGCGGGCCGTCGTGGTCGCCGCGGATCGCGAGGCGTCGCTGGCGGGGCTGTGGGCGCTGGCCCACGGCGAGTCGGACGCGAGCTTGATCGAGGGGGAGGCGACGGATGGGCGGTTGGCCTTCCTCTTCACCGGCCAGGGCGCCCAGCGAGCCGGGATGGGCCGCGAGCTGCACGAGCGGTTCCCGGTCTTCGCGGACGCCTTCGACGCCGCCTGCGCGCAACTGGATCCGCTGCTCGGGCGTTCGCTGGGCGAGCTAGTGCTCGCCGAGGCCGATTCTCCCGGGGCCGCGCTGATCGATCGCACCGAGCTCGCCCAGCCGAGCCTGTTCGCGCTCGAGGTCGCGCTGTTCCGCTTGGTGGAGTCTCTCGGCGTGCGGCCGGACTACCTGATCGGCCACTCGGTCGGGGAGATCGCGGCGGCGCACGTGGCTGGGGTGATGTCGCTCGAGGACGCCTGCGCGCTGGTGGCCGCGCGTGGCCGGCTGATGGGCGAGCTCCCCGACGGTGGCGCGATGATCGCGGTCGAGGCGTCCGAGGACGAAATGGTCGGTTCGCTCGACGGCTTGGACGGGCGGGTGTCGATCGCCGGCGTCAACGGTCCGCGCTCGGTCGTGGTGTCGGGTGACGAAGCCGCGGTCGTGGAGTTGGGGACGACGTGGGAGCAGCGAGGTCGCAAGACGTCGCGGTTGCGGGTCAGTCATGCGTTCCATTCGCCCCTGATGGACCCGATGCTCGACCGGTTCCGCGCGCTGGCGGAGAGCTTGTCGTTCGAGCCGCCCCGGATTCCGATCGTGTCGAACGTGACCGGGGAGCCGGCCGGTGACCGGCTTGCCGACCCCGGCTACTGGGTCGATCACGTTCGCCAGCCGGTGAGGTTCATGGACGGCGTTCGGCGACTCGAGGCGGAGGGCGTCACGCGCTATCTCGAGCTCGGGCCGGACGGGGTGCTGTCGGCGCTCGCGCGAACGTGCTTCGAAGACGAGGCGGGCCGAGACGGCCCCGAAGGCGCGGATGCCGTCGTCGCGCCGGCATTGCGTCGTGACCGTCCCGAGGACGAGTCGCTGGTCGCGGCGCTTGCGGCGCTGCATGCCGGCGGCGTCGACGTCGATTGGGGGCCGCTGCTGGCAGGCGGGCGCCGGGTCGAGCTGCCGACCTACCCCTTCCAGCGCCGGCGCTACTGGGTCGCGGGCGGGGCCCGGGGCGATGCCGCGGCGATCGGCCAGACGCCGTCGGACCATCCGCTGCTCGAGGCCACCGTCGCGATCGCCGGCGATCAGGGCCTGCTGCTCACCGGCCGGCTGTCGCTGGACGCCGCACCGTGGCTCGCCGACCACGTGGTGCTCGGCTCGGTGCTGTTGCCCGGGACCGCGTTCCTCGAGCTCGCGCTCGCGGCCGCGAGCGCGGTGGGCTGCGCGAGCGTGCAGGAGCTGACGCTCGAGGCGCCGCTGGCGTTGCCCGACCGAGGTTCGCTTCAGCTCCAGGTCTGGGTCGGCGAGGAGGACGACGCGGGCGCTCTGGCGGTGAGCGTCCACTCGCGTCCCGAGCAGGGCGGGGGCGGCGTCCTGGATGCGGGCGAGGGTTGGACGCGTCACGCGAGCGGCCTGCTCGGTCGCCGCGGCGATCCCGGTGCGCTCGAGTCGGTCGGGGCATGGCCGCCGGTGGGCGCCGAGGCTGTCGACGCCGGCGATCTCTACGCCCAGCTCGCCGACCGCGGCCTCGACTACGGCCCCGCCTTCCGGTGCCTGCACGCGGCGTGGCGAAAGGACGGCGAGGCGTTCGCCGAGCTCGCCCTGCCCGAAGACGCACACGCGAGCGCCGGACGGTTCGGCCTGCATCCTGCGCTCTTGGACGCGGCGCTGCACACGCTGCCGCTGCTCGACACCGGCGACGCGGTCGCGCTCCCATTCGCGTGGAGCGACGTCTCGCTGCATACCGCCGGCGCGTCGAAGCTGCGAGTGCGGATCGCCTCGACAGGCGAGGGCGCGGTCTCACTGACCGCGACCGACGAGAACGGCCTCCCAGTCGCGTCGATCGCCTCGCTCAGCCTGCGCGAAGCCTCAGAGAGCCAGATTGCGGCCGCGGCCGGTGGGCGGACCGGCGACGGGCTCTACCGCACCGAGTGGATCGAGATCGAGACGCCCGAGCCGGGAGCTGCTCAGGGGATCGTCGCGGTCGTCGGCGACGTGGTGGTGTCGGGTCTCGAGGCCGAGCGTCATGTCGATTTCGATGCGTTGGTGGCGGCGATCGAGGGGGGCGCGCCGGTGCCGGCGGTCGTGTTGGCGTCGTGCGCCGCCGGGGGTGGTGACGCGGGGGTCGCCGCGGCGGTGCGTGTGGCGGTCGGTGGGGCGCTCGACGTGTTGCAGCGGTTCTTGGGTGACGATCGATTTGCCGATTCGCGGTTCGGGTTGGTGACCTCGGGCGCGGTTGGCGTGCTGGCTGGAGAGTCGCCCGACTTGGCGTTGGCGCCGATTTGGGGGCTGGGTCGTTCGGCGCAGGTCGAGCAACCGGGTCGGGTGGTGTTGATCGACCGCGATGGCTCGGACATCTCCGAGGCGGTGCTCGCGGCCGTGACGGTGGGTGAGGAGGCGCAGCTAGCGGTTCGCGGCGGTGTGTCGTACAGGGCGCGGTTGGTGGCCGTCGGCCAAGGCGGGTCGCTGGTTGCTCCGGAGGGCGAGTGGAGGCTCGACTCTCAACGGCGGGGGGCCTTGGACGCGTTGGAGCTGGTCTCCAGTCCCGAGGCGCTCGCACCGCTGGAGGAGGGGCAGGTTCGGATCGGCGTTCGTGCGGTGGGCTTGAACTTCCGCGACGTGTTGATCGCGCTCGGTGTGTATCCCGGTGAGGCGCCGATCATCAGTGAGGGTGCGGGGGTGGTGGTCGAGGTCGGGCCGGGGGTCGAGGACCTCGGCGTCGGCGATCGGGTGATGGGGCTGTTGACGGGTGGTGGCGGGCCGATGGTCGTGGCCGATCGGCGGTTGGTGGCTCCGGTCCCCGAGTCGTGGTCGTTCGCCGAGGCGGCTTCGGTGCCGGTGACCTATCTCACCGCCTACTACGCGCTGGCGGACCTAGCCGGCTTGACCGGTGGCGAGCGGCTGCTCGTCCATGCGGCCGCGGGCGGGGTCGGGATGGCGGCGGTCCAGGTCGCCCATCACCTCGGTGCGGATGTCTTCGCGACAGCTAGCCCGCGTAAGTGGGGGCACGTTCGTGCGCTCGGTGTGGCTGAGGATCGGATTGCGTCGTCGCGCGACACCGGGTTCCGTGACGAGTTTTTGGAGCGGACCGGCGGTGAGGGGATGGACGTGGTCCTCGACGCGTTGGCGGGCGAGTTCGTCGATGCGTCGCTGGAGCTGTTGCCGCGCGGTGGGCGGTTCGTGGAGATGGGCAAGGCTGATGTCCGCGATCCTGAGCGTGTCGCGGCCGACCACCCGGGCGTCGTCTACCAGGCGTTCGATCTGTTCGAGGCGGGCCCGGAGCGGATCCAGGAGATGCTGGTCGAGATCGTCGGGCTGTTCGAGCGGGGGGTGCTAGAGCACGCGCCGATCGTGAGCTGGGATGTCCGCGAGGCGCGGCGCGCGTTTCGATATCTGAGTCAGGGGCGCAACGTCGGCAAGGTCGTCTTGACGGTGCCTCAACCGGTCGATCCCGAGGGGACGGTGTTGATCACCGGCGGCACTGGCGGGTTGGGGGCGTTGGTCGCGCGTGAGCTGGCCGAGCGTCACGGGGCGCGTCGTCTGCTGTTGACCAGCAGGCGCGGAGACCAGGCCGAGGGCGCGGCGGAGCTGGTGGCAGAGCTCGCCGGGCTCGGTTGCGAAACGAACGTCACAGCTTGCGACGTCGCCGATCGCGGTCAGCTCGAGAAGCTGCTGGCGGCGGTCCCCGAGGACCGTCCGCTGACGGCGGTGGTCCACGCGGCGGGCGTTCTCGACGATGGTGTGCTCGCCGCGCTCGACGCGGACCGCCTCGACGCGGTGATGCGGCCGAAGGTCGACGCCGCGCTGCACCTCCATGAGCTGACGGAGGATCTCGAGCTGTCGCAGTTCGTGTTGTTCTCCTCGGCGGCTTCGACGATCGGGACCGCCGGCCAGGCAAACTACGCGGCGGCGAACGCGTTCCTCGACGCCCTGGCCGAGTACCGCCGCGCCCACGGGCTCGCGGCGACTTCGATCGCCTGGGGCATGTGGGACCAGGCAAGCGGCGGGATGACCGGCACGCTTGGCGAGGGCGACCGCGCTCGGCTCGCGCGCTTGGGGATCGCGCCGCTGGCGCCGCGCCGCGGACTCGAGCTGCTCGACCGGGCGCGCGAGTCGGCGTCCCCTGCGCTGACGGCGATCGAGCTCGACCGAGCCGCGTTGACCAAGATCGAGGCGGTCGGGATGACGCCGTCGGTCATGCGTGGGCTCGTGCGGTCGCCGGCACGCCGCCGGCCGCGCGCAGGAGGGTCGCTGGCGGCGCGGTTGGCGGGTGTCGCCGAGGCCGAGTGGGACGCGATCGTGCTCGAGCTGGTGCGCGCCGAGACCGCGACCGTGCTCGGCCGCTCGCCCGACACCGTCGACGTCGATCGCCCGTTCAAGGACCTCAGCCTCGACTCGCTCGGCGCCGTCGAGCTGCGCAACAGGCTCAAGCAGGCGACGGGCGTACGGCTGCCGTCGACGCTGGTCTTCGACCATCCGACTCCGTCGGCGGTCGCGGTTCTGCTGCGTGGAGAGGTAGAGGGCGTCGAACGCGGTGGCGCCTCGCGCACATCGGCCGCGTCGGCGCCGGTCGACGAGCCAATCGCGATCGTCGGGATGGCCTGCCGCTATCCCGGCGGGGTGAGCTCGCCCGACGACCTATGGGAGCTCGTCAGCGCGCGCAGGGACGCGATCTCAGAGTTCCCCTCCGATCGCGGCTGGGACCTCGAGCGCCTCTACGACCCCGATGCCGACGAGCTGGGCACTACTTACACGCGCGAGGGAGGCTTCGTCCACGACGCCGACGAGTTCGACGCGGCGTTCTTCGGGATCGGCCCGCGTGAGGCTTTGGCGATGGATCCCCAGCAGCGGCTGATGCTGGAGGGGGCGTGGGAGGCGCTCGAGCATGCGGGAATCGACCCGGCGTCGGTGCGCGGCAGCGACACCGGCGTCTTCGCTGGGATCGCCTCGCAGGACTATGCGTCGATGCGTCCGGCCGCCGAGGTCGAAGGGCTGCGGCTGACCGGCGGCGCGACGAGCGTCGTCTCAGGGCGGATCGCCTACCAGCTCGGCCTCGAGGGGCCGGCGGTCACGGTCGACACGGCGTGCTCGTCGTCGCTGGTCGCGCTGCACCTCGCCTGCCAGTCGCTGCGCCAGGGCGAGTGCTCGCTCGCGCTCGCCGGCGGGGTGACCGTCCAGGCGACGCCCGGCATCTACGTCGAGTTCAGCCGTCAACGCGGGCTCTCGCCGGATGGTCGCTGCCGGGCGTTCGCCGCGGCGGCCGACGGGACCGGCTTCTCGGAGGGGCTTGGGCTGTTGTTGGTCGAGCGGCTCTCCGACGCGCGTCGCAACGGGCACGAGGTGCTCGCGGTCGTGCGCGGCAGCGCGGTCAACCAGGACGGGGCTAGCAACGGCCTGACCGCGCCGAACGGTCCGTCGCAGGAGCGTGTGATCCGTCAGGCGCTCGCCAACGCCGGCCTCGCACCGAGCGACGTCGACGTCGTCGAGGGCCACGGCACCGGGACCAACCTCGGCGACCCGATCGAGGCGCAGGCGCTATTGGCGACCTACGGCCGGGAGCGCTCGAACGGCCCGCTGCAACTCGGCTCGATCAAGTCGAACATCGGCCACACCCAGGCCGCGGCCGGCGTCGCGGGCGTGATCAAGATGGTGCAGGCGATGCGCCACCAAGCGCTGCCGGCGACGTTGCACGTCGACGCGCCGTCCCCGCACGTCGACTGGTCGGCAGGCGCCGTCGAGCTGCTCGAGAGTGAGGTCGACTGGCAGGGTGGGGACCGTCCGCGCCGCGCCGGCGTCTCCTCGTTTGGGATCAGCGGGACGAACGCGCACGTGGTCCTCGAGGAGCCACCCGCGACCGCGCCGCCCACCGCCGACGAGCGGGCTCCCGAGCCGCGCGCGCTGCCCGCGGTGGGCTGGGTGCTCTCGGCGAGGACCCGGCCCGCACTACTCGAGCAGGCGGGACGCCTCGCCGCGCACGTCGAAGCGCGCCCCGAGCTGAGCCCGGCCGACGTCGGTCTGTCGCTGGCGACCGGGCGCGCGACGCTCGAGCACCGCGCCGTCGTCGTCGGCGGCGACCGCGACGCCCTGCTGACGGGCCTCGACGGATTGGTGACGGGTCGGCCGACGGCGAGCGTGGTCGAGGGATCCGTGTCCGGTCGGACGCCTGGTGATGGCGGGTTGGCGTTCCTGTTCACAGGCCAGGGCGCTCAGCGGGCCGGGATGGGTCGCGGGCTCTACGAGGCGTTCCCGGTCTTCACGGGCACCTTCGACGCGGTCTGCGCGGAGGCGGACCCGCTGCTGGGGCGCTCGCTGGCCGAGCTCGTCTTCGCCGCCGAGGGATCGGCCGAGGCCGAGCTGCTGGATCGCACCGAGCTCACCCAGATCTCCCTGCTCGCGCTCGAGGTCGCGCTGTTCCGGCTGGTGGAGTCGCTCGGCGTGCGTTCGGACTTCGTGGTCGGCCACTCGGTCGGGGAGATCGTCGCGGCGCACGTGGCCGGGGTGCTGTCGCTAGCCGATGCGGTGGCGCTGGTGGTGGCACGTGGGCGGTTGATGGGCGGTCTGCCCGGGGGCGGGGCGATGGTCGCGGTCGAGGCCTCCGAGGAGGAGGTCGCCGCTGCGCTCCATGACTTCGCCGGAAGCGTGTCGATCGCGGCGGTCAACGGTCCGCGCTCGGTGGTCGTCTCCGGCGACGAGGACGTGGTGCTCGAGCTGAGGGAGCTGTGGCGCGAGCGAGGCCGCAAGACGTCGCGGCTGCGGGTCAGCCACGCCTTTCACTCGCACCGGATGGAGCCGATGCTCGACGAGTTCAGGGCTGTCGTCGAGGGTCTGGAGCTCTCGGCGCCGCGGATCCCGGTCGTCTCGAACGTGACGGGGAAGCTGCTCTCCGACGAGCAGGCGACCTCGCCGGCCTACTGGACCGATCACGTTCGCGAGGCGGTCAGGTTCGCAGACTGTGTCGCGACGCTCGACGGCCTCGGCGCTGCGCGCTACCTCGAGCTCGGGCCCGAGGGGGTCCTCCTGGCGATGACGGACACGTGCCTGCAGGACGACGGCGATGCCGAGAGCGAGACGGTGCTCGCCCCCGCGTTGCGCGACGGCCGTCCGGATGTCGAGGCCCTGATCGCCGCTCTCGCCCAGCTGCACGTCCGTGACACCGAGGTCGACTGGCCGCGCCTGTTCGACGGCGTGGCGGCAGAGCGGGTGGGGCTGCCGACCTACGCCTTCCAGCGCGAGCGCTTCTGGCTGGCGTCCACGGCCACGGCCGGGGATCTCGTCGGCGCCGGTCAGGCGTCGGCCGAGCATCCGCTGCTCGGGGCGGTCGTCGCGCTCGCCGACGGCGGTGGGCGGCTGCTCACCGGCCGGCTGTCGCTCGAAGCGACTCCTTGGCTCGCCGATCACTCGGTGCTCGGCTCGGCTCTGCTGCCGGGCGCCGCGTTCGCCGAGCTGGCGCTGCACGCCGGCCTGGAGATCGGTTGCGAGCGGCTCGAGGAGCTCACGCTCGAGGCCCCGCTCGCACTGCCCGCGCAAGGCGGCGTCCAACTCCAGATCGCGGTCGGTGAGCCCGACGACGACGGTGCGCGTGAGATCGCGATCCACTCGCGACCCCAGCGCGACCGCTCCGACGGCGAACTGGCCGACGGCGATGGATGGGTTCGCCATGCGGCCGGCAAGCTCGTCGCCGAACAGGGCGGCGCGGCGGCTGACTGGGAGCCCACCTGGCCGCCCGCGGACGCCGAGGCGGTCGACGTCGACGGCGTCTACGCGGTCGCGGGAGCGCTCGGGCTCGACTACGGGCCCGCCTTCCAAGGCTTGAAGGCGGCCTGGCGGCGCGGCGGCGAGCTGTTCGCCGAAGTCGAGCTGGGCGAGGGATCGTCGGGCGGCGGGTACGCGATCCATCCCGCCCTGTTGGACGCGGCGTTGCACGTCGCGCTGATCGACCCCCCCGCCGGCGCGGTGCGGTTGCCGTTCGCGTGGAATGACGTGTCGCTGTACTCGGCGGGTGCGGGGTCGCTGCGGGTTCGCGCGACCGTGTCCGAGGACGGCACGCTCGCGCTCGATGCGGCCGACGCGGGTGGAGCGGCGGTCTTGTCGGTGAGGTCGCTCGCGTTGCGCGAGGTGTCGCGGGAGCAGGTCGCGGCCGCGGGCGCGGCTGGGGTCGCGGGCGAGGATGGGTTGCTGCGGACGGAGTGGGTGGAGGTGGCGGGCGATCGGGACGCCTTCATAGGCGGGGTGGCGGTTCTGGGCGATCTGCCGGTGCCGGGGTTGGAGGCCGAGCGTCATGGCGACCTGGACACGCTGGTCGAGGCGATCGATGCGGGCGGGGTGGCGCCGGAGGTCGTAATCGCGTCGTGTGGGGACGTGGACGCCGGCGCTGACGGCTCGGGGGTGGCCGGGGCGGTGCGGGATGCCGTCGGTGGGGCGCTCGGCCTGTTGCAGCGCTTCTTGGGTCAGGAGCGGCTCGGGGACGCGCGGTTGGTGATCGTGACCCGGGGTGGGATCGCGGCGCTGGACGGGGAGTCGCCGGATCTCGCGCCGGGGTCGGTCTGGGGGTTGGTGCGCTCGGCGCAGGCGGAGCATCCGGGTCGGGTGGCGTTGGTCGACGGGGATGGCGCGGATGCGTCGTGGGAGGCGCTGTCGGCGGCGCTCGCGGTCGCGGGCGACGAGCCGCAGCTGGCGATTCGCGACGGCGTGCTGTTGGCGGCGCGGCTGGTGACCGCCGCGGACGGCGAGTCGTTGGCCGCTCCCGACGGGCCTTGGAGGTTGGATTCCAGGCGGCGGGGTGCCTTGGGCGCGTTGGAGCTCGTCCCCAGTCCCGAGGCGCTCGCGCCGCTGGAGGCGGGGCAGGTTCGGATCGGCGTTCGTGCGGCGGGGCTCAATTTCCGCGACGTGTTGATCGCCCTCGGGACGTATCCGGGCGCGGCGCCGATCATCAGTGAGGGCGCGGGGGTGGTGGTCGAGGTTGGGCCGGGAGTTGAGGACCTCGAAGCCGGTGATCGGGTGATGGGGCTGATCGGCGGTGGCGGCGGGGTGATGGCGGTCGCCGACCGGCGGTTGCTGGCGCGGTTGCCAGAGGCGTGGTCGTTCGCCGAGGCGGCGTCGGTTCCGGTGACCTTCCTGACCGCGTACTACGGCTTGGTCGATCTCGCCGGGCTGGCGGCTGGCGAGCGGGTGTTGGTCCACGCGGCCGCGGGCGGCGTGGGGATGGCGGCGGTGCAGATCGCCCATCGCCTCGGCGCGGAGGTCTGCGCGACCGCGAGCCCGCACAAGTGGGGGCACGTTCGTGCGCTTGGCGTGGCTGAGGATCGGATCGCGTCGTCGCGCGACACCGGCTTCCGGGACGCGTTCCTGGAGGGCACGGGCGGTGAGGGCGTCGACGTGGTCCTGGACGCCCTGGCGGGCGAGCTCGTCGATGCGTCGCTGGAGCTGTTGCCTCGCGGCGGTCGGTTCGTGGAGATGGGCAAGGCCGACGTTCGCGATCCTGAGCGTGTCGCGGCCGATCACCCAGGGGTCTCCTACCAGGCGTTCGATCTGTTCGAGGCGGGCCCGGAGCGGATCCAGGAGATGCTGGCGGAGATCGTCGGTCTCTTCGAGGACGGCGCCTTGAGCTTCGCGCCGATTTCGTGCTGGGACGTTCGCCGCTCGCCGAAGGCGTTTCGCTTCCTCAGTCAGGGGCGCAACGTCGGCAAGGTCGTCTTGACAGTGCCTCAGCCGGTCGATCCCGAGGGGACGGTTTTGATCACGGGCGGCACCGGAGGGTTGGGGGCTTTGGTCGCGCGCGAGCTGGCCGAGCGTCACGGGGCGCGTCGCCTGCTGTTGACCAGCAGGCGCGGGATCGGTGCGGATGGGGCGGGCGAGCTGGTCGCGGAGCTCGCCGAGCTCGGTTGCGAGGCGACCGTCGCGGCGTGCGACGTCGCCGATCGCGACCAGGTCGTCGAGCTGCTCACGGCGGTCCCCGAGGACCGTCCGCTGACGGCTGTGGTGCACGCCGCGGGCGTTCTTGACGACGGCGTGCTCGCCGCGCTCGACGGCGACCGCCTCGACGCCGTGATGCGGCCGAAGGTCGACGCCGCGCTGCACCTTCACGAGCTGACCGAGCGCCTCGAGCTGTCGCAGTTCGTGCTGTTCTCCTCGGCGGCTGCGACGATCGGGACGGCCGGCCAGGCCAACTACGCGGCTGCGAACGCGTTCCTCGATGCGCTCGCCGAGCACCGCCGCGTGCGTGGGTTGGCGGCGACGTCGATCGCCTGGGGCCCGTGGGACCAGGCAAGCGGCGGGATGACAAGCGCGCTCGACGAGAGCGACCACGCACGGCTCGCGCGCTCGGGGATCGCGCCGCTGGCGCCGCGCCGCGGCCTCGAGCTCTTCGACCGGGCGCGCGATTCGGCGGAGCCTGCGCTGACGGCGGTCGAGCTCGATCGCGCCGCCCTGGCCAAGCTCGAGTCGATCGGGATGACCCCGCCGCTGATGCGCGGGCTCGTGCGGACGCGCACGCGGCGGCGCGGGCAGGCAGCCGGATCGCTGGCTGCGCGGTTGGCGGGTGTCGCCGAGGTCGAGTGGGACGCGGTCGTGCTTGAGCTGGTGCGCGCCGAGACGGCGACGGTGCTCGGCCGCTCGCCCGACACCGTCGATGTCGATCGTCCGTTCAAGGCCCTCGGCCTCGATTCGCTTGGCGCCGTCGAGCTGCGCAACAGGCTCAAGCAGGCGACGGGCGTGCGGCTGCCGTCGACGCTGGTCTTCGACCATCCGACTCCGGCCGCGGTCGCGGTTCTGCTGCGCGGAGAGGTCGAGGGCGTCGAGCGCGGTGGCGCCGGGCGGGCATCGGCCGCGTCGGCGTCGGTCGACGAGCCGATCGCGATCGTCGGGATGGCGTGCCGCTATCCCGGTGGCGTGAGCTCGCCCGACGAGCTGTGGGAGCTCGTCGCCGAGGGCCGCGACGCGATCTCGGAGTTCCCGTCCGATCGTGGCTGGGATCTCGAGCGCCTCTACGACCCGGATGCCGACGAGCCGGGCACCAGCTACACGCGCGAGGGAGGCTTCGTCCACGGCGCCGGCGAGTTCGACGCGGCGTTCTTCGGGATCGGCCCGCGCGAGGCGCTGGCGATGGACCCCCAGCAGCGGCTGATGCTCGAGGCCGCCTGGGAGGCGCTCGAGCATGCCGGGATCGACCCGGCCTCGGTACGCGGCAGCGACACCGGGGTCTTCGCCGGTGTCGCTGCCCAGGAGTACGCGTCGATGCACCGATCGGGAGCCGGCGACGTCGAGGGGCTGAGGCTGACCGGCAGCACGACGAGCGTCGTCTCGGGGCGGATCGCCTACCAGCTCGGCCTCGAGGGGCCGGCTGTCACCGTCGACACGGCCTGCTCGTCGTCGCTGGTCGCACTGCACCTCGCCTGCCAGTCGCTGCGCCAGGGCGAGTGCTCGCTCGCGCTCGCCGGCGGCGCGACGATCCAGGCGACGCCAGGCATCTACGTCGAGTTCAGCCGCCAGCGCGGGCTCTCCCGCGACGGGCGCTGCCGAGCCTTCGCCGCCGCCGCCGACGGGACCGGCTTCTCCGACGGGCTCGGCCTGCTGCTGGTCGAGCGGCTCTCGGACGCGCGTCGCAACGGACACGAGGTGCTCGCGGTAGTGCGCGGCAGCGCGATCAACCAGGACGGCGCGAGCAACGGCCTGACGGCTCCCAACGGCCCCTCGCAGGAGCGCGTGATCCGCCAGGCGCTCGCCAACGCCGGCCTCGCCCCGAGCGACGTCGACGTCGTCGAGGGCCACGGCACCGGGACCAACCTCGGCGACCCGATCGAGGCGCAGGCGCTGCTGGCGACCTACGGCCAGGACCGCCCCGGCCGCCCGCTGCGACTCGGGTCGATCAAGTCGAACATCGGCCACAGCCAGGCCGCGGCCGGTGTCGCCGGCGTGATCAAGACCGTTCAGGCGATGCGCCACGACACCCTCCCGCGCACCCTCCACGTCGACGCGCCGTCCCCGCACGTCGACTGGGCCAGCGGCAACATCGAGCTCCTCACCGACAGCGTCGACTGGAGCCCGGGCGACCGCCCACGACGCGGGAGCGTCTCCTCGTTCGGCATCAGCGGGACCAACGCGCACGTGATCCTCGAGGAGCCGCCCTCCGTGGTCCCGGTCCAGGCCGGCGACCCGGCTTCCCAGCCGCGCGACCTGCCGGCGGTGCCGTGGGTGCTGTCGGCCGGCGACCCCGCCGCCCTCACGGCGCAGGCCGGCCGCCTCGCGGCACACGTCGAGATGCACCCCGAGCTGACTCCCGCCGACGTCGGCCTGTCGCTGGCGACCGGGCGAGCGACGCTCGAGCACCGCGCCGCCGTCGTCGGAGCAGACCGCGAGCAGCTGCTGGCCGGGCTGGACGCGCTGGCGCGCGGCGCCTCGGTCGAGGGCGTGGTGTCGGGCGCTGGCTCGCCGGGGGGCCGGGTGGCGTTCGTGTTTCCGGGCCAGGGCGCGCAGTGGGCCGGGATGGCGCTGGAGCTGCTGGAGTCTTCGCCCGCGTTCGCGAAGGAGTTCGGCGCCTGTGCCGGGGCGGTCGAGCGGCTGGTCGACTGGCGTGTCGTGGACGTGCTGGGCGGTGTGGAGGGGGCGCCGCCGCTGGAGCGTCTCGACGTGGTGCAGCCGCTGCTGTTCGTCGTCTCGGTGGCGCTGGCGGGGCTGTGGCGCTCGCTCGGCGTCGAGCCGTCGGTGGTGGTCGGTCACTCGCAGGGCGAGATCGCCGCCGCGTGCGTGGCCGGGGGCCTGTCGCTCGAGGATGCGGCACGGGTGGCCGTGCTGCGCAGCCGGGCGCTGATGGAGATCGCCGGGCGCGGCGGGATGGTGTCCGTGTCGGGGTCGGTCGCGGAGGTCGCGGAGCGGGCCGAGGGCGTGGGCGGCGAGCTGTCGATCGCAGCGATCAACGGGCCGCGGTCGATCGTCGTGTCCGGTGGCGTCGACGCGCTGGACGAGCTCTTGGCGGGCTGCGAGGCCGACGGCGTCTGGGCGCGGCGGATCCCGGTCGACTACGCGTCGCACTCGGTGCACGTCGAGGCGATTCGCGACCGGCTGCTGGACGAGCTCGCCTCGATCGAGCCGCGGTCGGGCGAGGTCGCGTTCATGTCGGCGCTCGAGGGCGAGCTGGTCGACACCGCCCGCCTGGACGGCGAGTACTGGTATCGCAACCTGCGCGAGACGGTGCGCTTCGAGGACGCGACGCGGGCTCTGCTCGCGACCGGCTTCGACGCGTTCGTGGAGGTAAGTCCCCACCCGGTACTGACCGTCGCGGTCCAGGAGACCGTCGAGGCCACGGACACCGACCTCGACGCCACGCTGGTGATCGGCACGCTGCGCCGTGACGACGGCGGTCACGACCGCTTGCTCAAGGCGCTCGCCGAAGCGCATGTCCACGGCATCCGGATCGACTGGGCACGCGTCTTCGAAGGCACCGGCGCCGGCCGCGTCGGGCTGCCGACCTATCCCTTCCAGCGCCGGCGCTACTGGCTCGATGCCGCGGGGTCGGCGGGCGATCTCGCCGCGGCGGGTCTGTCGACGCCCGACCACCCGCTGCTCGGTGCGGCCGTCGAGCTACCCGACGGCGGCCGGCTGTTCACGGGGCGGCTCTCGGTCGACTCCCATCCATGGCTCGGGGACCACATGGTGCTGGGCTCGGTGCTGCTGCCGGGCGCCGCGCAGGTGGAGCTCGCACTGCACGCGGGGTCGGTCGTCGGTTGCGAAACGGTCGAGGAGCTGACCTTGGAGGCGCCGCTGGTGCTGGGCGAGCGAGGCCGGGTGCAGGTCCAGGTGTCGGTGGGCGAGCCCGGCGAGCGCGGGGCGCGTGAGGTCGCGATCCACTCGCGGCCCGAGCTCGACCGCGGCGATGACGACGACGGCGGCTGGGTCCGTCACGCGCTGGGCACGGTCGTCCCGGAGACCGCCCGGCCGGCCGTGGACCTCGGCGCGTGGCCGCCCGCGAACGCCGTGGCGGTCGACGTCGCGTCGCTCTACGAGGACTTCGAGGCGATCGGGCTCGAGTACGGGCCCGCGTTCCAGGGGTGCAACGCGGTCTGGCGGCGTGGCGGCGAGCTGTTCGCGGAGGTCGATCTCGGCGAGCGGCGGCCCGGCGACGCCGGCCGGTTCGGGATCCACCCGGCGCTGCTGGACGCTGCGCTGCACGTCGCGCTCGTCGACGCGCCCGCTGGCGGGCGCGTGCGGTTGCCGTTCGCGTGGAGCGACGTCTCGCTGTACGCGCCGGGCGCCGAGTCGCTGCGCGTCCGCGCGACCGTCTCCGAGGACGGCGCGCTCGAGCTCGACGCGACCGACGAGCACGGGACGGCGGTGCTGTCGGTGGGCTCGCTCGCCCTGCGTGAGGTCTCGGAGGACCAGATCGCCGCCGCCGCCGCGACCGGGGCCGGGCGCGAGGACGGGCTGTTCCGGACGGACTGGGTGGAGCTGGCCGAGGGCGGCGACGCCGTGGCCGGTGGCGTCGCGGTCCTGGGCGAGCTGTCCGTCGCGGGGCTCGAGGCCGAGCGTCACGCCGATCTCGAGGCGCTGGTCGAGGCGATCGGCGCCGGGGCGGCGGCGCCGGCGGTCGTGCTCGCGCCTTGCGCGGCGGTCGGCCTCGAAGGAAGCGGTGGCGGCTCGGGCGCGATCGCGGATGCGGCACGGCTAGCCGTCGGCGACGCGCTGGCGCTCCTGCAGCGCTTCACGGCCGACGAGCGGCTCGCGGACGCGCGGCTGGCGCTGGTCACCCGCGGCGCGGTCGTCGCGTGCGACGGAGACCTGCCGGACCTGGCCACGGCGCCGGTCTGGGGACTCGTGCGCTCGGCGCAGGCAGAGCATCCAGGCCGGATCGTGGCGATCGACAGCGACGGCTCGGACGCGTCGACGGCGGCGGTGGCGGCCGCGCTGGCCGTTGCGGACGAAGAGCCCCAGCTCGCGATCCGCGAGGGCCGGTTGCGCGCCGCGCGACTGGTCGCGGCTGGCCGGGGCGACACGCTCGACGCTGCCGCGCCGGTCGATCCCGAGGGGACGGTGTTGATCACCGGCGGGACCGGCGGGTTGGGGGCGCTGGTCGCGCGCGAGCTCGCCGAGCGTCACGGGGCGCGTCGTCTGTTGTTGGCCAGCAGACGTGGAGACGAGGCGGAGGGCGCGGCGGAGCTGGTGGCGGAGCTCGCCGAGCTCGGTTGCGAGGCGACAGTCGCGGCGTGCGACGTCGGCGATCGCGGTCAGCTCGAGCAGCTGCTCGCGGCGATTGCCGAGGACCGTCCGCTAACGGCGGTGGTGCACGCGGCGGGCGTCCTTGACGACGGTGTGCTCGCCGCGCTCGACGGCGATCGCCTCGATCGAGTGATGCGGCCGAAGGTCGACGCCGCGGTGCACCTCCATGAGCTGACCGAGCATCTGGAGCTGTCGCAGTTCGTGCTGTTCTCGTCGGCGGCTTCGACGATCGGGACGGCGGGCCAGGCCAACTACGCGGCGGCGAACGCGTTCCTCGACGCGCTCGCCGAGCACCGCCGCGCCCGCGGGCTCGCGGCGACTTCGATCGCTTGGGGCCTGTGGGACCAGGCGAGCGGGATGACCGGCGCCTTGAGCGAGCGCGACCGCGCGCGACTCGCGCGCTCGGGGATCGCGCCGCTCTCGCCCGCGCGTGGGCTCGAGCTGCTCGATCGGGCACGCGGTTCCGCGGATGCGGCGCTGACGGCGATCGAACTCGACCGCGCCGCGCTGGCCAAGCTCGACGCGGTCGGGATGACCCCGTCGGTCATGCGCGGGCTCGTGCGGTCGCGCACGCGGCGGCGTGGGCAGGCAGCCGGATCGCTGGCGGCGCGACTCGCGGGAGTCGCCGAGGCCGAGTGGGACGCCGTCGTGCTCGAGCTCGTGCGCGCCGAGACGGCGACCGTGCTCGGGCGCGGGTCGGCTGGGGCGATCGACGCCGACCGCCCGTTCAAGGACCTCGGCCTCGACTCGCTCGGCGCGAGCGAGCTGCGCAACAGGCTCAAGCAGGCGACCGGGCTGCGGCTGAGCGCGACGCTGGTCTTCGACCACCCGACCCCAGCCGCGGTCGCGCGTCTGCTCCGCGACGAGGTCGAGGGCGCCCAGCGCGGGGGCCCCGCGCGGGCGGCGGCCGCGTCGGTCGACGAGCCGATCGCGATCGTCGGGATGGCGTGCCGCTATCCCGGCGGCGTGAGCTCGCCCGACGACCTGTGGCGACTCGTCAGCGCCCGCGGCGACGCGGTCTCCGAGTTCCCGTCCGACCGTGGCTGGGACCTCGAGCGCCTCTACGACCCGGACCCCGACCGGCCCGGCACCGTATACACGCGCGAGGGCGGCTTCGTCCACGACGCGGGCGAGTTCGACGCGGCGTTCTTCGGGATCGGTCCGCGTGAGGCGTTGGCGATGGATCCCCAGCAGCGGTTGATGCTCGAGGCCGCGTGGGAGGCGCTCGAGCATGCCGGGATCGACCCGGCGTCGGTGCGCGGCAGCGACACCGGCGTCTTCGCCGGGATCGCCTTCCAGGACTACGCGTCGATGCAGCGGTCGGGAGCCGGCGACATCGAGGGCCTGAGGATGACGGGCAGCGCGACGAGCGTCGTCTCGGGGCGGATCGCCTACCAGCTCGGCCTCGAGGGTCCGGCAGTCACGGTCGACACGGCGTGCTCGTCGTCGCTGGTCGCGCTGCACCTCGCCTGCCAGTCGCTGCGCCAGGGCGAGTGCTCGCTCGCGCTCGCCGGCGGGGTGACCGTCCAGGCGACGCCGGGGGTCTACGTCGAGTTCAGCCGTCAGCGGGGGCTCTCGCCGGACGGTCGCTGCAAGGCGTTCGCAGCGGCGGCCGACGGGACGGGGTTCTCGGACGGGCTCGGGCTGCTGCTGGTCGAGCGGCTCTCCGACGCGCGTCGCAACGGGCACGAGGTGCTCGCCGTAGTCGCCGGCAGCGCGGTCAACCAGGACGGCGCGAGCAACGGCCTGACCGCTCCGAACGGGCCGTCGCAGGAGCGCGTGATCCGCCAGGCGCTCGCCAACGCCGGTCTCGCCCCGAGCGACGTCGACGTCGTCGAGGGCCACGGCACGGGGACCAACCTCGGCGACCCGATCGAGGCGCAGGCGCTGCTGGCGACCTACGGCCGCGACCGCTCGAACGGCCCGCTGCGGCTCGGCTCGATCAAGTCGAACATCGGCCACACCCAGGCGGCGGCCGGCGTCGCGGGCGTGATCAAGATCGTCCAGGCGATGCGTCACGAGGCGCTGCCCGCGACGTTGCACGTCGACGCGCCCTCGCCCCACATCGACTGGTCGTCCGGCGCCGTCGAGCTGCTGACCGAGCAGGCCGAGTGGCCGAGCGGGGGCCGCCCGCGCCGCGCCGGCGTCTCGTCGTTCGGGATCAGCGGGACCAACGCGCACGTCGTCCTCGAGGAGCCGCCCTCGATGGCCCCGGTCCAGGCCGACGCCCCGGCGCTCGGGCCGCGCGAGCTGCCCGCGGTCGCTTGGGTGCTGTCGGCACGGAGCCGGCCGGCGCTGCTCGAGCAGGCGGGACGGCTCGCCGCCGACGTCGAAGCGCGCCCCGAGCTGAGTCCGGCCGACGTCGGCCTCTCGCTGGCGACCGGGCGTGCGACGCTCGAGCACCGCGCCGTCGCGATCGGTGGCGATCGCGACGAGCTGCTGGCGGGCCTGGACGCGCTGGTCACCGGCCGCCCGACGGCAAGCGTCGTCGACGGACCGCCGCCGGGCCGGACGCCCGGCCAGGGCCGCCTGGCGCTGCTGTTCACGGGTCAGGGTGCGCAGCGGGCGGGGATGGGGCTTGGGCTCTACGAGGCGTTTCCGGTGTTCAGGGATGCGTTCGACGCGGTCTGCGCGGAGGCGGACCCGCTGCTGGGGCGCTCGCTGGCCGAGCTGGTCTTCGCAGAGGACGAGTCGGCAGAGGCCGATGCGCTGGACCGCACCGAGCTGACCCAGATCGCCCTGCTCGCGCTCGAGGTCGCGCTGTTCCGGCTCGTCGAGTCGCTCGGCGTTCGACCTGACCTGCTCGCCGGGCATTCGGTCGGCGAGATCGTCGCGGCTCACGTCGCGGGCGTGCTGTCGCTGGCCGATGCGGTGGCGCTGGTTGTGGCCCGCGGGCGGTTGATGGGCGAGCTGCCGGACGGCGGCGCGATGGTCGCGGTCGAGGCCTCGGAGGAGGAGGTCGTCGGCGCGCTGGATGGTTCGGCGGGGCGGGTGTCGATCGCAGCGGTCAACGGGCCGCGGTCGGTGGTGGTTTCCGGCGACGAGGACGCGGTGCTGGCGGTGAGGGAGCTGTGGCGCGAGCGGGGTCGCAAGACGTCGCGGCTGCGGGTCAGTCACGCCTTCCACTCCCACCGGATGGAGCCGATGCTCGACGAGTTCCGCGCGGTGCTCGAGGGACTCGAGCTCTCGCCGCCGCAGATCCCGGTCGTGTCGAACGTGACGGGCGAGGCGCTCTCCGACGAGCAGGCGACCTCGCCCGCCTACTGGGCAGGACACGTTCGCGAGGCGGTCAGGTTCGCCGACTGCGTCGCGACGCTCGACGGCCTCGGCGCCGCCCGCTACCTCGAGCTCGGCCCCGACGGCGTGCTGCTGGCGATGGCCGGCGCATGCCTGCAAGCCGGCGACGGTGACGCCGGCGCGGTGCTCGCGCCCGCGTTGCGCGAGGGCCGTCCCGACGCCGAGGCCCTGATCGCCGCTCTCGCCCAGCTGCACGTCGACGACGCCGAGATCGACTGGCCGCGCCTCTTCGACGACACGGGCGCGAAGCGCGTCGGGCTGCCGACCTACGCCTTCCAACGCGAGCGCTTCTGGCTCGAGTCCACGGCCACGGCCGGGGATCTCGCCGGCGCCGGTCAGGCGTCGGCCGAGCATCCGCTGCTCGGCGCGGTCGTCGCGCTCGCCGACGGTGGCCGGCTGCTCACCGGCCGGCTGTCGCTGGCGACGAGCCCCTGGCTCGCCGACCACGTCGTGCTCGGCTCGGCCCTGTTGCCGGGCGCGGCGTTCGCCGAGCTGGCGCTGCACGCCGGCCTCGAGACCGGCTGCGAGCGGCTCGAGGAGCTCACGTTGGAGGCCCCGCTCGCACTCCCCGCGCAAGGCGGCGTCCAGCTCCAGGTCGTCGTCGGCGAGCCCGACGACGACGGGGCACGTGAGATCGCGATCCACTCGCGGCCCGAGCCCACCCACGCCGAGGGCGAGCCGGCCGACGACGACGGATGGGTCCGACACGCGACCGGCAAGCTCGTCCCGCGGCACGACCGCGGGCCGTCCGTGTCGGAGCAGGCATGGCCGCCGGAGGGCGCCGAGGCGCTCGACGTCGAAGGCCTCCACGAGCGCACCGGCACGATGGGGCTCGACTACGGGCCCGCCTTCCAGGGCTTGAAGGCGGCTTGGCGGCGCGGCGGCGAGCTGTTCGCCGAGGTCGAGCTGGACGAGGGCGAGGCTGGCGAGGCGGAGCGGTTCGGTGTCCATCCCGCGTTGCTGGACGCGGCGCTGCGCGTCGGCCTGGTCGACGCGCCCGCCGGCGCGACGCGGATCCCGTTCGCCTGGAGCGACGTGTCGCTGCACTCGCCGGGAGCGGAGTCGCTGAGGGTTCGCGCGACCGTCGCCGAGGACGGCGCGCTCGTGCTCGACGCGACCGACGCGGGCGGGACGGCGGTCCTGTCGATCGGCGCGCTGACGTTGCGCGAGCTGTCGGAGGAGCAGATCGGCGCTGCCGCCGGCGCTCCGGAGCTCCTCTTCCGCGTCGGCTGGGCTCCGATCGACGTCGGCGAGGCCGAGCGCGACGAGCCGTGGGCGGTCGTCGGGGACGGGCCGGGCGACAGCTGGGCGGCGCTGCGCACGGTCGAGCTGGATGCGGCCGAGCATCCGGAGCTGGCCGGCGTGCGGACGGCGGTCGAGGCGGGCGGAGCACTACCCGGATACGTGCTGATGGGCGTGGATGCGGGCAATGGCGCCGCGTCGGGCCCGGAGGCTGCTCGTGCGGCGGTGGCAGACGTGTTGAGCGCGGTGCAGGAGTGGCTTGCGGACGAGCGGCTGGACCGGTCGCGATTCGTGATCGTCACGCGTGGCGCGGTCGCGGTCGCGGTCGAGGACGACGGCGGGGCGGTCGGCGCCGACGGCGACGGCGTGGAGGGCCTGGTGGGCTCGGCGGTCTGGGGGTTGGTGCGCTCGGCTCAGTCGGAGCATCCGGGCCGGTTCGTGCTGGTCGACGTCGATGGCGACGAGGCGTCCTGGGGCGCGCTGGCCAGTGCGCTGGCGACTGGCGAGTCGCAGCTGGCGCTGCGAGCGGGCGAGGCGCTCGTCCCGCGGATGGCGCCGGTCGCGGCGGCGGACCGCACCGGTGGCGTCGCGGTCGGCGACGGGACGGTGCTGGTGACGGGCGCGATGGGCGGCTTGGGGGCGCTCGTCGCACGGCATCTAGTCGTGGCCCACGGTGCGCGGCAGCTGCTGCTGACGAGTCGTCGCGGCGGCGACGCGGATGGGGCGCCGGAGCTGGTGGCCGAGCTCTCGGCGCTCGGCGCGGAGGTGTCGGTCGCCGCCTGCGACGTGTCGAATCGCTCGCAGCTGGCGGCGTTGCTGGAGTCGATCCCGGCCGACCGCCCGCTGTCGGCGGTCGTTCACGCGGCGGGGGTGCTCGACGACGGCGTGGTCGAGTCGCTGGACGCGGAGCGGCTCGAGCGGGTGATGGCCCCCAAGGCGGACGCGGCGTGGCACCTGCACGAGCTGACGCAGTCCTCGGAGCTGTCCGCGTTCGTGCTGTTCTCGTCGGTCGCAGCGACGTTCGGCACGCCGGCCCAGGCGAACTACGCGGCGGCCAACGGGTTCGTCGACGCCCTTGCCGCGCATCGCCGCGCCCGGGGCCTGGCGGCTACGTCGATCGCGTGGGGGCTGTGGAGCCAGCAAGGCGGGATGGGCGGCGCCACCGACCGCGCCGAGCTCGCCCGGCTCGCCGGGCTGATCGGGTTGTCCGAGAGCGAGGGGCTGGAGCTGCTCGACGCGGCCTGGGACGCGTCCGACGCGGTCGTGCTGCCCGTCCGCCTCGACTGGGGCGCGTTGCGAGCACAGGCGCGCGACGGGCTGCTCGCGCCGCCGCTGCGGGGCCTGGTGCGAGCACCGGCCGGGCGGCGCGCAGCGGCGGCCGGCGGCTCGCTCGCGCGCCGGCTGGCCGGACTGCCGGAGGCCGAGCGCGACACCGTCCTGTTGGAGTTCGTCCAAGCCGAGGCGGCGGCCGTGCTCGGGACGTCGCCGGCGGCGGTCGATCCCGAGCGTGCGTTCAAGGAGCTCGGCTTCGACTCGCTCGCGGCCGTCGAGCTGCGCAACCGGCTCGCCGGCGCGACGGGCGTGCGGCTGGCGCCGACGCTTGTCTACGACCACCCGACCCCGGCCGCGGTCGTGCGCCTGCTGCGCGCGGAGGTCGAGGGGTCGGCGGCGGGCGGCAGGGGCGCGGCTCGTGCGAGCCGGCAGCTCGACGAGCCGATCGCGATCGTCGGGATGGCGTGTCGCTACCCGGGCGGTGTGGAGTCGCCCGAGGACCTGTGGGACCTGCTCGGCGCGCGCGGCGACGCGATCTCGGAGTTCCCCAGCGATCGCGGCTGGGACGTCGACCGCCTCTACGACCCCGATCCCGACGAGCCGGGCAGGACCTACACGCGCGAGGGCGGCTTCCTCCACGACGGCGCGCTGTTCGACGCCGGCTTCTTCGGCGTCACCCCGCGCGAGGCGATCGCGATGGACCCTCAGCAGCGGCTGCTGCTCGAGGTCGCCTGGGAGACGCTCGAGCGGGCGGGAATCGATCCGCAGTCGCTACGCGGCAGCGACGCCGGCGTCTTCGCCGGCGTCATGTACCAGGAGTACGGGTCCGACCTCTGGGCCGCCGGCGACGAGGGCGGGCTCGAGGCCTACGCCTCGACCGGCAGCGCCGGCAGCGTCGTCTCGGGCCGAGTCGCCTACCAGCTCGGCCTCGAGGGGCCGGCGGTCACGGTCGACACGGCTTGCTCGTCGTCGCTGGTCGCGCTGCACCTGGCGTGCCAGGCGCTGCGCGGAGGGGAGTGCTCGCTCGCGCTCGCGGGCGGGGTCACGCTGATGTCGACGCCGCGGGCGTTCGTGGAGTTCAGCCGCCAGCGCGGGCTCTCGCCCGACGGGCGCTGCAAGTCCTTCGCCGCCGCCGCCGACGGGGTCGGCTGGGCCGAGGGCGCCGGGCTCGTGCTCGTCGAGCGGCTCGCCGACGCACGCCGTCACGGGCACGAGGTGTTGGCGGTCGTGGCGGGCAGCGCGGTCAACCAGGACGGTGCGAGCAACGGCCTGACGGCTCCCAACGGCCCCTCGCAGGAGCGCGTGATCCGCCAGGCGCTCGCCAACGCGGGCGTCGCCCCGGGCGAGGTGGACGCGGTCGAGGCGCACGGCACCGGCACGACGCTCGGCGACCCGATCGAGGCGCAGGCGCTGCTGGCGACCTACGGGCAGGAGCGTCCCGGCGGGCCGTTGCGGGTCGGGTCGATCAAGTCGAACATCGGCCACACGCAGGCCGCGGCCGGCGTCGCCGGCATCATCAAGATGACGCTCGCGATGCGCCACGGCGCGCTGCCGGCGACGCTGCACGTCGACGAGCCGTCCCCGCACGTCGACTGGTCGTCCGGCGCGGTCGAGCTGCTGACCGACGCAGCCGAGTGGCCTCGCGGCGGGCGCCCGCGGCGGGCGGCGGTCTCGTCGTTCGGGATCAGCGGCACCAACGCCCACGTCGTGCTCGAGGAGCCGCCGACGCCGACCGACGTCTCGGCGCCCGACCCGCGCGAGCTGCCGGCGGTGCCGTGGATGCTCTCGGCCAGGACTCGGCCGGCGCTGCGCGAGCAGGCGGCGCGGCTCGCCGCCCACGTGGCGGCACGGCCCGAGGCGACCCCCGCGGACGTCGGCCTCTCGCTCGCCACCGGACGCGCGGCGCTCGAGCAGCGCGCTGTGATCGCTGGAGCCGACCGCGACGCGCTGCTCGGAGGGCTCGCGGCGATGGCCGAGGACCGCTCGGCGCCAGGCCTGTGGCAGGGCACGGCGCCGCAAGGAGCAACGCGGCTCGCGTTCCTGTTCACCGGCCAGGGAGCCCAGCGCGTCGGCATGGGCGCCGAGCTGCTGACCGCCTTCCCGGCGTACGCCGACGCCTTCGACGCGGCCTGCGAGCAGTTCGATCGCCACCTCGAGCGGCCGCTGCGCGAGGTCGTCCTCGGCGACGACCCCGAGCCGCTCGACAGGACCGCCTTCACGCAGCCGGCGCTGTTCGCGGTCGAGGTGGCGCTCTACCGGCTGCTCGAGCGGTGGGGGGTGCGGCCCGACTACGTCGCGGGACACTCGATCGGGGAGCTGACCGCCGCGCACGTCGCCGGCGTCCTGTCGCTCGAGGACGCCTGCACGCTCGTCGCGGCGCGCGCACGGCTGATGCAGGATCTGCCGGCGGGCGGAGCGATGGTCTCGGTGCAGGCCTCCGAGCAGGAGCTGCTCGAGTCGATCGCCGGCCGCGAGGCGGAGGTCGCGATCGCCGCCGTCAACGGCCCGTCCGCCGCCGTGCTGTCGGGCGAGGAGGGAGTTGTCGACGAGCTGGCCGAGTCGTGGCGGGAGCGCGGGCGCAAGGTCAAGCGGCTCGCGGTCAGCCACGCGTTCCACTCGCCGCTGATGGAGCCGATGCTGGCCGACTACGGGCGCGTGGCCGAGGGGCTCGACCTGCGCGCTGCGCGGATCCCGGTCGTGTCCGCCCTGACCGGGGAGCTCCTCGCCGACGAGCGGCTTCGCAGCGCCGACCACTGGGTGCGCCACGTGCGTGAGCCCGTGCGCTTCGCCGACTGCATCCGCGGCCTGCGCGCGGCCGGCGTCAGCGGCTTCCTCGAGCTTGGCCCGGACGGCGTCCTGACCGCGATGGCGCAGGAGAGCCTGACCGACGCGGAACTCGAGGGCACGGCGCTCGCGCCGGCCATGCGCGGCGGCCGGCCGGAGGCCGAGACGGTCGTCGCGGCGGTGGCGGCGCTGGCCCCCGACCGCGTCGACTGGGCGGCGTTCTTCGCGGGCTCGGGCGCGCGGCGGGTCGATCTGCCGACCTACCCGTTCCAGCGCGAGCGCTACTGGATCGACGCTCCCGCCCGCGGCGGGAGCGGCGCGGCGACCGGCTTGACGGCGTCGAGCCACCCGTTCGTGGGCGCCGCGGTGCCGCTCGCCGGCGGCGAGGACTGGCGCTTCGTCGGCCACCTCTCGCTGCGGACCCAGCCATGGCTCGCCGAGCACGTCGTCCACGGCAACGTGCTGCTGCCGGGCACGGCATTCGTCGAGCTCGCGCTCCACGTCGGCGGGCAGGTCGGCTGCGAGCGGGTGCTCGAGCTGACGCTCGAGGCGCCGCTGGTCCTGTCCGAGGACGGCGGCACGTCGCTGCAGGCCTCGGTCGCCGCGCCGGACGACTCCGGCCGGCGGCGGCTGGAGATCTACTCGCGGCCGGACGCTGGCGACGACGCGTCGGCCGAGTGGATCCGACACGCCAGCGGCACGCTCGTCGACGACGGGCCGGAGCTGCCCGAGTCGCTCGGCGCCGCGTGGCCGCCCGACGGCGCCACCGCGCTCGACGTCGACGAGGTCTACGCGGGGATCGCGACGCATGACATCGATCACGGACCGGTCTTCCAGGGACTGGTCCGCGCCTGGCGCCGCGGCGACGAGCTGTTCGCCGAGGTCGAGCTGCCGGGCGACGAGCGCACGCAGGCCGGTCGCTACGGCATCCACCCCGCGCTCTTCGACGCCGCCCTCCACGTCATCGCGCCGGACGTGCTCGACGGGGCCTCCGAAGGCCGCGTGCGACTGCCGTTCGAGTGGGCTGACGTCGCCCTCCACGCTCCTGGCGCGTCGCGCCTCCACGTTCACGTCACGCCTGACGGCGGCGACGGCTTCGCGCTCTCGATCACCGACCCGGACGGTGCGCCGGTCATCAGCGGGTCGGTGGCGCCCGGCGAGCTCGCCGTCGACTCGCTCGTCGATCCGCGGCGGGGAAGCCGCTCGCTGCACCGGGTCGACTGGGTGCCCGCCGCCGACCGCGGTGCGGTGGGCGTGCCGGCCCTGGCCGTGCTCAGCGACCCGGAGGGCGAGGCCGTCGTCGCGCTGCGGGCGGCGGGAGTCGAGCCCGACGCGTACGCCGACCTGGCGGCGATCGAAGCGGCGATCGAGACCGGCGCGCCACATCCCGGCGTGGTGGCGGTCGAGTGCTCGGGCCCGCCGCCGGCGGACGTCGAGCTGGCCGACGCGGTCCGCGCGCTGACCGGCCGGGTGCTCGGCCTGATCCAGGAATGGCTGAGCAGCGAGCGCCTCTCAGGCGACGCGCGCCTGGCGTTCGTCACCAGGGGCGCGGTCTCGGCGACCGGGGGCGAGGATGTCGCCGATCTCGCGGGCGCGGCCGTCTGGGGGATGGTGCGCTCGGCGCAGACCGAGCACCCCGAGCGGTTCGCGCTCGTCGACCTCGACGCGACCGAGCCCGACTGGGGAGCGCTGGCTCGCGCGCTCGCGACCGGGGACGACCAGCTCGCCGTCCGCGACGGGCGCGTCGTCGAGCCCCGGCTCGTGCGGACCGAGGCTTCCGCGGCTGCCGCCGCGCCGACGATCGATCCCGCAGGCACCGTGGTGATGACCGGCGGCACCGGGGCGCTCGGCGCCGTCGTGGCACGCCATCTGGTCGCCGCGCACGGCGTCGGCTCGCTGCTGCTGCTGAGCCGCCGCGGGGCCGAGGCCGAGGGTGCGCGCGAGCTCGCGCGGGAGCTGACCGAGCTGGGGGCCGACGTCGAGCTGGCCGCCTGCGACGTCGCCGACCGCGACGCGCTCGCCGACGTGCTCGCCGCGATCCCGTCCGATCGTCCCCTGCGCGCGGTGGTACATGCGGCCGGGGTGCTGGACGACGGCGTCGTCGAGGCGCTGACACCGGAGCGGCTCGAGCGCGTACTCGAGCCGAAGGTCACGGCCGCGATCAACCTGCACGAGCTCACGCGCGGGCTCGAGCTGTCGGCGTTCGTGCTGTTCTCCTCGGCTGCGGGCCTGCTCGGCAGTCCCGGCCAGGCGAACTACGCGGCGGCGAATGCGTTCCTCGACGGCCTCGCCTGCCACCGCCGCGCGAACGGGCTGCCGGGGCTTTCGATCGCGTGGGGCGCCTGGGAGCGCGGTGGGATGGCGGCCGAGATCTCGGCCTCGGACGCGGCACGGCTCGAGCAGGCCGGTGTGCTGGCGCTGGCCGACGCCGAGGCGCTGGATCTGCTCGACGCCTCGCTGGCGGGCGACGCCGAGGTGGTCGCCGCGGTGCGGCTCGACGCCGCCGCGCTGCGTGCACGGGCGCGGGCCGGGGCGCTCTCGCCGCTGCTGCACGGCCTCGTCAGGGTGCCCCGGCGGCGCACGGCGAGCGACGGGGCGGCGCTTGCCCGGCGGCTCGCCGGACTGGCCGAGCCGGAGCGGCGCCAGGCCGTGCTCGAGCTGGTCGGCTCCGAGGTGGCAGCCGTGCTCGGGCGGGACGCCAACGGCGTGGCGCCCGACCAGGGCTTCAAGGAGCTCGGCTTCGACTCGCTGGCGGCGGTCGAGCTGCGCAACCGGCTCGGCGCGGCGACCGGGCGCCGGCTGCCGGCGACGCTGGTCTTCGACTACCCCAGGCCGGTGGCGCTCGCCGACTACCTGACCGCCGAGCTCGTCCCGGCTGGCGGGGCCGGTGCGGAGCCGGAGCCCGGCGACGCGGAGGTCCGGCGGGCTCTGCTCGAGATCCCGCTGGCGCGCCTGCGCGAGGCGGGGCTGATCGACGCGCTGCTCGAGCTGGGCGAGGGCGACCGCGAGCCGGCGCTGGCCGGGGTCCGCGCCGGCGACGAGAGCGAGAGCATCGACTCGATGGACGTGGCGAGCCTGGTCGAGCGCTCGCTCGAGGGCCGCGCGGCCGATCTCGACGACGACGACGAGGAGCACGCATGAGCGAGACGTCCCAGGAGCAGGTCGTCGAGGCGCTGCGCGCGTCGCTCAAGGAGGCCGAGAAGCTGCGCGGGCAGAACCGCCGCCTGCGCGCGGCGGCGCGCGAGTCGATCGCGATCGTCGGCATCGGCTGCCGCTATCCCGGCGGCGTGCGCTCGCCCGACGATCTCTGGGAGCTCGTCATGGCGCGCACCGACGCGATCTCGGGCTTCCCGACCGACCGCGGCTGGGACCTCGAGCGCCTCTACGACCCGGACCCCGACAACCCCCGCACGAGCTATGCGCGTGAGGGAGGGTTCCTCCACGACGCGGCCGACTTCGACGCCGGCTTCTTCGGGATCCCCCCGCGCGAGGCGCTGGGCATGGATCCGCAGCAGCGGCTGATGCTGGAGGTCGCCTGGGAGGCCTTCGAGCACGCGGGGATCGACCCCGAGTCGGTGCACGGCAGCCGAACGGCCGTCTACGCCGGCGTGATGTACCAGGACTACGCCGGTCACGGCGTGGGGTCGGCCCCGCCCGAGCTGGAGGGCTACATGGTCACGGGGGTGGCGTCGAGCGTCGTCTCGGGGCGCGTGGCGTACGCGCTCGGCCTCGAGGGGTCGGCCGTAACGGTCGACACGGCGTGCTCCTCGTCGCTGGTGACGCTGCACCTCGCCTGCCAGGCGCTCCAGCAGGGCGAGTGCGACATGGCGCTCGCCGGCGGCGTCTCGGTCATGTCCTCGCCGGAGGCGTTCGTCGAGTTCAGCCGCCAGCGCGGCCTCTCGCCGGACGGGCGCTGCAAGGCGTACGCGGCGTCCGCCGACGGGGTCGGCTGGGCCGAGGGCGCCGGCCTGCTGCTCGTCGAGCGGCTCTCCGACGCGCGCCGGCTCGGCCACGACGTGCTTGCGGTCGTGCGCGGCAGCGCCACCAACCAGGACGGCGCGAGCCACGGCCTGACGGCTCCCAACGGCCCGTCGCAGGAGCGCGTCATCCGGCGCGCGCTCGAGCGCGCCGGGCTGTCGGCGGGCGACGTGGACGTCGTCGAGGGCCACGGCACCGGTACCTCGCTCGGGGATCCGATCGAGGCTCAGGCGCTGCTGGCGACCTACGGCCAGGAGCGCTCGAGCGGTCCGCTGCGGCTGGGGTCTATCAAGTCGAACATCGGCCACACCCAGGCGGCGGCCGGCGTGGCGGGGGTGATCAAGATGGTGCAGGCGATGCGCCACGGCGCGCTGCCTGCGACGTTGCACGTCGACGAGCCCTCGTCGCACGTCGACTGGTCGGCCGGCGCGGTGGAGCTGCTGACGGAGGAGGCGCAGTGGCCGGCCGGGGAGCGCCCGCGCCGCGCGGCAGTGTCGTCGTTCGGGATCAGCGGGACCAACGCCCACGTCGTGCTGGAGGAGGCGCCGGCGTCCCCAGACGCGCCGGACGAGCAGGTCGCCGACGGCCCGGAGGGCCCGGCGGTCATCCCCTGGCTGCTCTCGGCACGCGATCCGCTCGCGCTCGCGGCGCAGGCCGAGCGGCTGGCGGCGCACGTCGAGGCACGGCCGGAGCTGGCCCCGGCAGACGTCGGGCTCTCGCTCGCCTCCGGGCGGGCGCGACTCCGGCATCGCGCCGTCGTGTCGGGTCGCGACCGCGAGGCGCTGCTGGCCGGGCTGGGCCGCCTGGCGCGTGGCGAGGCGACGGCCGGCGTCGTCGAAAGAGTCGCCTCCGGTGGCCGGCTGGCGTTGCTGTTCACCGGTCAGGGCGCCCAGCGGGCCGGGATGGGCCGCGAGCTGTACGAGGCCTTCCCGGCCTTCAGAGATGCCTTCGACGCGGTCTGTCGCGAGGCCGATCCGCTGCTCGGGCGCTCGCTCGCGGAGCTGGTGTTCGCCGAGCAGGGCTCGGACGAGGCGGAGCTGCTCGACCGCACGCAGTTCACGCAACCGGCGCTGCTGGCCGTCGAGGTCGCCGTGCTCGCGCTCCTCGGCGAGCTCGGCGTGCGCGGGGACGTCCTGCTCGGTCACTCGGTCGGGGAGATCGCCGCCGCGCACGTGGCGGGCGTCATGTCGCTCGCCGACGCCGTCACGCTCGTGGTCGCGCGCGGCCGGGCGATGGGCGAGCTGCCCGAGGGCGGCGCGATGGTCGCGCTGGAGGCGTCCGAGGAGGAGGTCGCGACTTCGCTGCACGAGCTCGCGGACCGGGTCTCGATCGCCGGCGTCAACGGGCCGCGGTCGACGGTGATCTCCGGCGACGAGGACGCGGTGCTCGAGGTCGAGGCGGCGTGGCAGGGCCAGGGACGCAAGACGTCGCGGTTGAACGTCAGTCACGCGTTCCACTCGCAGCGCATGGACCCGATGCTCGACGAGCTCGAGTCGGTCGCCGGAGCGCTCGAGCTCAGCGCTCCGCGGATCCCGGTCGTGTCGAACCTGACCGGCGAGCTGCTGACCGACGAGCAGGCCACCTCGCCGCGCTACTGGGCCCGTCACGCCCGCGAGGCGGTCCGCTTCGCCGACTGTGTCGCCACCCTCCGCGAGCACGGAGCGACGCGCTATCTCGAGGTCGGTCCCGACGGGGTGCTTGTGGCGATCGCCCAGGCGGTCCTCGAAGACGCCGACGCCCGCGACGGGACGGGCGTCGTGCTCGCATCCGCCCTGCGCGACGACCGCCCCGAGCCGGAGACCTTCACGGCCGCGCTCGCCGAGCTGCACGTCGACGGAGCCCACGTCGACTGGCCGAGGCTCTTCCTCGGCACCCGGGCCACCCGCGTCGAGCTGCCGACCTACGCGTTCCAGCGCCAGCGCTTCTGGCTGGCAGCGGCGGGGACCTCCGGCGACGCCACATCGATCGGCCTCTCGCCGGCGGACCACCCGCTGCTGGGCGCGACCGCGTCGATGGCCGGGGAGGACCAGCTGCTGCTGACCGGGCGGCTCTCGCTCCAGAGCCGGCCCTGGCTCGCCGAACACACGGTGCTCGGCACGGCCCTGCTGCCCGCTGCGGCGGTCGTCGAGCTGGCCCTGCACGCCGGACGGCAGGCCGGCTGCGAGGCGCTCGAGGAGCTGACGCTCGAGGCGCCGCTCGTGCTTCCCGAGCAGGGCGACGTTCAGGTCCAGATCAGGGTCGGCGAGCTCGACGGACACGGCCGCCGGCCGCTGGCCGTCCACTCGCGGCCCGCGCGCTCGGTCGAGGACGAGCTGCCGGACGAGCACGAGTGGACGGCGAACGCGAGCGGCCTGCTCGCCGCCGAGGCGACCTCGGATCCGGCTGCGGACCTCAGGTCCTGGCCCCCGGAGGGCGCCGAGCCGGTCCCCGTCACCGACCTCTACGACCGCCTCGCCGCGGCGGGGCTCGGCTACGGGCCAGCGTTCCAGGGACTGCGCGCGGCCTGGCGACGCGGAGACGAGCTGTTCGCCGAGGTGGCGATCGGCGAGGACGCGGCCGGCGAGCGCTTCGCCCTGCATCCCGCGTTGCTCGACGCCGCGCTGCACACGGCGCTGGTCGACTTCGACGGCTCCGCGGAGTTGGCGCTGCCCTTCGCCTGGAGCGACGTGCGCCTGCACGACCGGGGTGGGCTGTCGGCGCTGCGGGTGCGGGTCGCTCCCGTGGACGGCGGCTTGACCGTCACGGGCACGGACGAGCACGGCACCGTGGCCTTCACGGCCGGGCGGCTGCTCGTGCGGCCGGTCGACGCGGGCGCGCTGCGGACGGTCGGGGGCGCGGGGCGCTCGCTGTTCGACCTCGGTTGGGAGGAGCTGCCCGCCGCGGACGCGGACGCGACGGCGATCGGGCGTGTCGCCGTTCTGGGCGACGTCGAGGCGCCGGGCGTGGACGGCGAGCGCTACGTCGACCTCGCGGCGCTGGTCGCTGCGATCGAGGCTGGGGCTCAGGCGCCGGAGACGGTCGTGGCGGACGGATCGCCGCAGGTGCTGGCGGACGACGCCAGCGATCACCTGGACGAGGTGGCCAGCGCTGCGGTCGAGGCCGCTCTCGCCCTCCTGCAGGGCTGGCTGTCGGAACCCCGGCTCGCCGACTCGCGACTGGTCGTGGTCACGCGTGGCGCTGCCCTGGCCGGGACCGGCGACGAGGAAGCGATCGATCCTGCGGCCGCGGCGGTCTCAGGGCTGGTCCGCGCGGCCGAGGCCGAGCATCCCGGGCGGTTCGCGCTCCTGGACGTGGACGGCGCCGACGCCGCGGGCGGGGCGTTCGCGCGGGCGCTGTCCCTGCCCCTCGAGCCCGAGCTGGCGTTGCGCGCGGGCTCCGTCCTGGCTCCGCGGCTGCGGCGCGCCGGCGCGGAGGCTGACGTCCCGTCCTTCGATCCCGAGGGGACGGTGCTGATCACCGGCGGTACGGGGGGCCTCGGCGCCCTGGTCGCCCGGCGGCTCGTCGTCGAGCACGGCGCCCGCGCGCTGATGCTGGCCGGCCGTCGCGGCGGCGAGGCCGAGGGCGCGGTCGAGCTGGCCGCCGAGCTCGAGCAGCTCGGCTGCGAGGTGCGGCTGGAGGCCTGCGACGTATCCGATCGAGCGCAGCTCGAGCGGCTGATCGGCTCGATCCCGGCGGAGCGGCCGCTGACCGCCGTGATCCACGCGGCGGGCGTGCTCGACGACGGGCTGCTGGAGTCGCTGACCCCAGAGCGGGTGCGCCAGGTGATGGCGCCGAAGGCCGACGCGGCCTGGCACCTGCACGAGCTGACGGCGGACCTGGGCCTCGCTCGGTTCGTGCTGTTCTCGTCGGTCGCGGGCGTCTTCGGCGCGGCCGGGCAGGCGAGCTACGCGGCGGCGAACGCGTTCCTCGACGCGCTCGCGCGGCACCGGCGCCAAGCGGGCCTCGCCGCGACGTCGATCGGCTGGGGGCTCTGGGAGACCTCGGGGATGGCCGGGGAGCTCGCCGCGGCCGACGTCGCGCGCGCCCGGCGGGCCGGCCTCGCGCCGATCCCCGCGGCGCTCGGGCTCGAGCTGTTCGACGCCGCCTGGGACCGCTCCGACGCGTTCCTCGTCGCGACGCCGCTCGACCGCGCCGCGCTCGCCGCGCGGGGACGCGCCGGCGAGCTGCCGCCGATCCTCGCGGGCCTCGTGCCTGCCGCCCGCGGCGCGGGGGCGGCGGGCTCGCTTCCCCGGCGCTTGGCCGGCGTGCCCGAGGACGCCTGGGACGACGTGCTCGCCGAGCTGGTGCGCGAGCAGGTCGCCGTGGTGCTCGGGCACGAGTCGGGCGCCGGCCTCGACCTGGAGCGGTCGTTCAAGGACCTCGGCTTCGACTCGCTGGCGTCGGTCGAGCTGCGCAACCGGCTGAGCCGGGCGAGTGGGCTGCGGTTGCCGTCGACGCTGGTCTTCGACTACCCGACACCGCTCGCGGTCGCCGGCCTGCTGCGCGAGCGGATGCAGGGCAGCGGCCGGTCGACGGCGGTGGCGCGGCGCTCGTCGGCTCAGACCGACGAGCCGATCGCGATCGTCGGGATGAGCTGTCGCTATCCCGGCGGGGTGAGCTCGCCGGACGACTTGTGGGAGCTCGTGGTCTCCGGCATCGACGCGATCTCGGGATTCCCGACCGATCGCGGCTGGGACCTCGAGCGCCTCTACGACCCCGATCCGGATGCCTCGGACGCGAGCTACGTGCGCGAGGGCGGCTTCGTCCACGAAGCGGGCGACTTCGATGCCGCGTTCTTCGGCATCGGCCCGCGCGAGGCGCTGGCGATGGACCCCCAGCAGCGGCTGCTGCTCGAGTGCGCCTGGGAGGCCTTCGAGGCCGCGGGGATCGACCCCGGGTCCCTGCGCGGGAGCTCGACCGGCGCGTTCGTCGGCCTGATGTACCACGACTACGGGTCTGGCGTGGCGGGCGCGGCGCTGCGCGAGATCGAGGGCTACCTCGCCACCGGCGGGTCGGGCAGCGTGGCGTCCGGCCGGCTCGCCTACGTGCTCGGGCTCGAGGGGCCGGCGGTGACGATCGACACCGCCTGCTCGTCGTCGCTGGTGGCGTTGCACCAGGCCTGCCAGGCGCTGCGCGGCGGCGAGTGCGACATGGCGCTCGCGGGCGGGGCGTCGGTGCTCGCGACTCCGATGGCGTTCAAGGAGTTCAGTCGCCAGCGCGGCCTGTCGCCGGACGGCCGCTGCAAGTCGTTCGGAGAGTCGGCCGACGGCGTCGGCTGGGCCGAGGGCGCCGGCCTGGTGGTCGTCGAGCGCCTCTCCGACGCGCGCCGCAACGGGCACGACGTGCTGGCGGTGGTCGCCGGCAGCGCGGTCAACCAGGACGGCGCGAGCAACGGCCTCACCGCGCCCAACGGACCGTCGCAGGAGCGCGTGATCGCCCAGGCGCTCGCCAACGCCGGGCTGTCGGCGGCCGACGTCGACGCGGTCGAGGCACACGGAACCGGCACTTCGCTCGGCGATCCGATCGAGGCGCAGGCCTTGTTGGCGACCTACGGGCAGCAGCGCTCGGACGGCCCGTTGCGGCTCGGCTCGATCAAGTCGAACCTCGGCCACACGCAGGCGGCGGCGGGGGTCGCCGGCGTGATCAAGATGGTGCAGGCGATGCGTCACGGCGTGCTGCCGCCGACGTTGCACGCCGGCGAGGCCACGCCGCACGTCGACTGGACGGCCGGCGCGGTCGAGCTGCTGACCGAGGAGGTCGAGTGGCCCGGCGGGGACCGCCCGCGCCGCGCCGGGGTTTCGTCGTTCGGGATCAGCGGGACCAACGCGCACGTCCTGCTCGAGGAGGCGCCACGCACCGCCGCTCCGCCGGCGACGTCCGAGGGCGGGATCGCCACGGTGGCGTGGACGCTCTCCGGGCGCACCGCCGCCGCGATGCGCGACCAGGCTGGACGGCTTGCCGCGTTCGTGGAGGCTCGGCCGGAGCTGGAGCCCGCCGACGTCGGCTTGTCGTTGGCGGTCGGGCGGTCGCGGTTCGAGCATCGCGGCGTGGTGGTCGGCGACGGGCGCGGGGAGCTGTTGGCCGGATTGGACGCGTTGGCGCGCGCGGAGCCCGCCGAGGGTGTCGTCGAGGGGACGGTGTCGAGTGCGGGGGCCGGTGGCGGGGTTGCGTTCGTGTTCCCGGGTCAGGGGGCGCAGTGGGCTGGGATGGCGTTGGGGCTGTCCGAGGCCTCGCCGGTCTTCGCGCAGCGGCTCGCGGAGGCCGCGGCGGCGGTCGAGCGGCTGGTCGACTGGCGGGTCGTGGACGTGTTGGGCGGCGTCGAGGGGGCGCCGTCGCTGGAGCGTCTCGACGTGGTGCAGCCGGTGTCGTTCGTGGTGTCGGTCGCGTTGGCCGGGTTGTGGCGCTCGCATGGGGTCGAGCCGTCGGTCGTGGTCGGCCATTCGCAGGGTGAGATCGCCGCGGCCTGCGTGGCCGGGGGGTTGTCGATGGACGACGCGGCGCGGGTCGCGGTGCTGCGCAGCCAGGCGTTGATGGAGATCGCTGGCAAGGGCGGGATGGTGTCCGTGTCGGGGTCGGCGGCGGAGGTCGCAGGCCGCATCGACGCCTCGGACGATCTGTCGGTCGCGGCGGTCAACGGTCCGCGGTCGGTCGTCGTCTCGGGTGGCGTCGAGGCGTTGGACGAGCTGTTGGCCGGGTGCGAGGCCGATGGGGTGTGGGCGCGGCGGATCCCGGTCGACTACGCCTCGCACTCGCTCCACGTGGAGGCGATCCGCGACCGGCTGCTCGACGAGCTCGCCCCGATCGAGCCCCGGTCGAGCGGTGTGGCGTTCATGTCGGGGCTCGAGGGCGAGCTGGTCGACACCGCGAAGCTGGACGCGGAGTACTGGTATCGCAACCTGCGCGAGACGGTCCGCTTCGAGGACGCGACCCGCGCGTTGCTGGCCGACGGAGTGCGGGCGTTCGTCGAGGTGAGCCCTCACCCCGTGCTGACGATGGCGGTCGAGGAGACGGTCGAGGCCAGCGACGCCGATCCCGGCGACACGCTCGTAACCGGCACGCTGCGGCGCGACGACGGCGGCCAGGACCGCTTCCTCACCTCGCTCGCCGAGGCTCACGCGCACGGCATCGACGTCGACTGGGCGCAGCTCTTCGAAGGCAGCGGCGCCCGTCGCATCGGACTGCCGACCTATCCCTTCCAGCGCCAGCGGTACTGGCTGGTCTCAGGCGGCGGGCCGGGCGACTTGGCGTCCGTCGGCTTGTCCTCGGCGGAGCACCCGATGCTCGGCGCGATGGTCGGGCGCGGAGAGGGCGACCGCACGTTGTTCACGGGCCGCGTATCGGCGAGCGCTCAGAGATGGCTGGAGGATCACGCGCTGTCGGGCTCGGTCCTCCTGCCCGGCGCGGCACTGGTCGAGCTCGTCGCGTTCGCCGGGCGAGAGGTCGGTTGCGAGGCGATCGAGGAGCTGTCGATCGAGGCCCCGCTGGTCCTGCCAGAGGACGGCGCCGCCCAGGTCCAGGTCGCGGTCGGCGAGCCCGACGAGACCGGGCGGCGCGAGGTCGAGCTGTTCGCGCGGGCCGAGGGCGACCGCGACGGCGAATGGGCTCGCCACGCCAGCGGGACCGTGTCGGACGAGGAGCCGGCGGTCGACCTGGCGGTCGTGGAGGAGCTCGGCGGGGAGTGGCCGCCGCTGGATGCCGAGCCGGTCGACGTCGAGTCGCTCTACGACGACGTGGCGGCGATCGGGCTCGAGTACGGGCCTGCGTTCCAGGGGCTGCGCGCGGCCTGGCGGCGCGGCGACGAGATCTTCGCCGAGGTCGAGCTCGCCGACGAGCAGGCGGGCGAGGCCGGCGACGTCGGCGGCTACGGCATCCATCCGGCGTTGCTGGACGGGGCGCTGCACGGCGCGTTCCTGCTCGAGGGCGGCGACGGCCTGCGCCTGCCGTTCGCCTGGTCGGGCGTGCGGTTCGGCGCGCGCGGCGCGTCGGCCCTGCGGGTGCGGCTGCTGCCCGACGGCGAGCGTCTGGGGATCGTCGGCGTCGACGGCTCGGGCGAGCTGGTCGTGGCCGTGGAGGGACTCGCGACGCGTACCTTCGACGCCGCTCAGCTGCGCGCGGCCGGCGGCGGCGCGAAGTGGGATTCGCTGTTCGCGGTCGAGTGGGTCGAGGCTGCGGCCGCCGAGGGGCGGGTCGGCTCGGTGGCCGTGCTGGGCGATCTGGAGCTGCCGGGACTGGAGGCGGACCGCTATCGCGACCTCCAGGCGCTGCTCGACGCACTAGCCGAGGGTGCCCAGGCCCCAGCGCTGGTGCTCGCCGACGGCGGCGATCGGCGCGGCGAGGGCTCGGAGCTCGGCGTCGCAGCCGCCGCCCACTCCTGTGCGCACCGGACGCTCGAGCTCGTCCAGGGCTGGGTCGCCGCCGAGCGGGTGGTCGACGCGCAGCTCGTGCTGGTGACCGAGCGGGCGATCGCCGTCGCCGACGCCGAGGCCGTCGACCTTCCCGCTGCGACCGGATGGGGTCTGGTCCGCTCGGCCCAGCTCGAGCACCCCGGCCGGCTCGCGCTGGTCGACGTCGACGGGTCGGAGGCCTCCTGGGAGGCGCTCGTCGCCACGTCGGCGACCGGTGAGCCGCAGGTCGCGCTGCGCGAGGGGGTCGCGCTCTTGCCGCGCCTGGTCGCTGTCGACCGCGACCAGGAGCCCGGCGAGGAGTCGTTCGTCTCCGAGGGGACGGTGCTCGTCACGGGTGGGACCGGTGGCCTCGGCGCCCTGCTGGCGCGCCACCTGGCGGGCGAGCGCGGCGTGTCGAGCCTGCTGCTGGTCAGCCGTCGCGGCGCGGGGGCCGAGGGCGTGGCGGAGCTGGTCTCCGAGCTCGAGGGGCTTGGCTGCGAGGTGCGCGTCGAGGCGTGCGACGTCGCGGACCGCGGTCAGCTCGAGGCGCTGATCGGATCGGTCGCCCCGGACCGTCCGCTGCGTGGCGTGGTCCATGCGGCGGGGGTGCTCGACGACGGCGTCGTCGAGCAGCTGACCGCGGAGCGACTCGACGCGGTGATGGCGCCGAAGGTCGACGCGGCCTGGAACCTCCACGAGGTGACCGCCGACCTCGAGCTGGAGCGCTTCGAGCTGTTCTCCTCGCTGACGGGCGTCCTCGGCGCCCCGGGGCAGGCGAACTACGCGGCGGCGAACGCGTTCCTGGACGCGCTCGCGTCGTTGCGGCGCGCGCGCGGGTTGGTCGCGACGTCGCTGGCCTGGGGGCTGTGGGAGCAGTCGTCGGAGATGTCCCGTGACGTCGGCGAGACCGACCGGGCGAGGCAGATCGGTCCGCCGCTGTCCGACGCCCAGGGGCTAGAGCTGTTTGACGTCGCCTGCGCGCTCGACGAGGCGGTGCTCGTCCCGGTCGCACTCGACCTGGCGGCGCTGCGACCGCTCGCGCGGGTGGGCGTGCTGCCGTCGATGCTGCACGGGCTCGTGCGCGTCCCGGCGCGCAGGGGCGGCGGCGCGGGCGGCTCGCTGGCGCGGCGGCTCGCCGGGGTGCCCGAGGACGAGTGGGACGCCGCGCTGGTCGAGCTGGTGCGCCAGCAGGTCGCCGGGGTCCTCGGCCACGGGTCGGCGAGCGACGTCGATCCGGGCCTCGCGTTCAAGGACCTCGGCTTCGACTCACTCGCCTCGGTCGAGCTGCGCAACCAGCTCAGCCGCGTTAGCGGGCTGCGGCTTCCGTCGACGCTCGTCTTCGACTACCCGACCCCGACCGCGGTCGCAGGCCTGCTGCGCGAGCGGGTCGAGGGCACGGTTCCGGCCGCCGCGGCCGTGAGGCGGTCGTCTGCCCAAACCGACGAGCCGATCGCGATCGTCGGGATGAGCTGTCGGCTCCCGGGTGGGGTTCGCTCGCCCGAGGAGCTGTGGCGGCTGCTCGACGCCGGCGTCGACGCGATCTCCGAGTTCCCGCACGACCGTGGCTGGGACGTAGACGGCCTCTTCGATCCCGATGGCGAGCGACCGGGGTCGAGCTATGCCCGCGAGGGCGGCTTCATCGACGATCCGGGCGGCTTCGACGCGGCCTTCTTCGGGATCGGCCCGCGCGAGGCGCTGGCCACGGATCCCCAGCAGCGGCTGCTGCTCGAGGGCGCCTGGGAGGCCTTCGAGGACGCCGGGATCGACCCGGCCTCGCTCGCGGGCAGCCGCACCGGGGCCTTCGTCGGCCTGATGTACCACGACTACGGCACCGGGGTCTCGGGCTCGGCGCTGCACGAGCTCCAGGGCTATCTCGGCACGGGGGCGTCGGCGAGCGTCGCCTCCGGTCGCCTCGCGTACAGCTTCGGGCTCGAGGGACCGGCGGTGACGATCGACACGGCCTGCTCGTCGTCGCTGGTCGCGTTGCACCAGGCCTGCCAGGCGATCCGTAACGGCGAGTGCGACATGGCGCTGGCGGGTGGCGCGACGGTGCTCGCGACGCCCGGAGCGTTCATCGAGTTCAGCCGCCAGCGCGGGCTGTCGCCCGACGGGCGCAGCAAGGCGTTCGCGGGCGCGGCCGACGGCGTCGGGCTGTCGGAGGGCTGCGGCCTGGTCGTCGTCGAGCGTCTCTCCGATGCGCGGCGCAACGGTCACGAGGTGCTCGCGGTCGTGCGCGGCAGCGCGGTCAACCAGGACGGCGCGAGCAACGGCCTGACGGCGCCGAACGGACCGTCGCAGGAGCGCGTGATCGGCCAGGCGCTCGCCAACGCCGGCCTGTCGGCGGCCGACGTCGACGCGGTCGAGGCGCACGGGACCGGGACGATGCTCGGCGATCCGATCGAGGCCCAGGCGCTGCTCGCGACCTATGGCCGCGATCGCGCCGGCGATCCGCTGCGGGTCGGCTCGATCAAGTCGAACATGGGCCACACCCAGGCCGCGGCCGGCGTCGCCGGCGTGATCAAGATGGTCCTCGCGATGCGCCACGGCGCGCTGCCGCGCACCCTGCACGTCGACGAGCCCTCCCCGCACGTCGACTGGGCGGCCGGCGACGTCGCGCTGCTGACCGAGGCGACGCAGTGGCCGGCGGGCGACCGACCGCGACGCGCCGGGGTGTCCTCGTTCGGGATCAGCGGCACGAACGCCCACCTCCTGCTCGAGGAGCCGCCCGCCGCCGCGCCGGTCACCGACGGCCCGCTACCCGATCCCCGGGAGCTCGTCGCCGTGCCGTGGGTGCTGTCGGCGCGCGACCGGCGGGCGCTGGTCGGTCAGGCGGGTCGCCTCGCGGCCCATGTCGAGGCGAGCTCCGAGCTGGCGGCGGCCGACGTCGGTCTCTCGCTCGCGACTTCGCGCGCTCGGCTCGAGCACCGCGCCGTCGTGGTGGGCGGGGATCGCGAGGCGCTGCTCGCTGGTCTCGATGCGCTGGTTCGCGAGCAGCCCGCGCCGGGCGTGGTCGAGGGGGTGGCGTCGGCTGGCCGGGTTGCGTTGCTGTTCACGGGTCAGGGTGCGCAGCGGGTGGGGATGGGTCGTGGGCTGTATGAGGCGTTCCCGGTCTTCCGGGATGCGCTCGACGCGGTTTGTGCCGAGGCGGATCCGTTGTTGGGGCGGTCGTTGAGGGATCTGATGTTCGCCGCTGAGGGGTCTGCGGAGGCTGAGGCGCTGGATCGCACGGAGTACACCCAGATCGCGTTGCTCGCGATCGAGGTGTCGCTGTTCCGGTTGGTGGATTCGCTTGGGCTGCGGCCGGACGTCCTGGCCGGTCATTCGGTCGGCGAGATCGCCGCCGCACACGTCGCGGGGGTGCTGTCGCTCGCCGATGCGGTGGCGTTGGTCGTCGCCCGTGGCCGGTTGATGGGCGACCTGCCCGAGGGCGGTGCGATGGTCGCCGTCGAGGCGTCGGAGGACGAGGTCGCGGCGTCGCTGGCGGGATTCGAGGCGAGGGTCTCGATCGCCGGGGTCAACGGGCCGCGGTCGGTGGTGGTCTCCGGTGACGAGGATGCGGTGCTCGAGATCGAGGAGTCGTGGAAGGGCCAGGGGCGCAAGACGTCGCGGTTGAACGTCAGTCACGCGTTCCACTCGCAGCGGATGGACCCGATGCTCGCCGAGCTCGAGGCGGTCGCGGAGGGGCTCGAGCTGAGCGCGCCGCGGATCCCGGTCGTCTCGAACGTGACCGGCGAGCTGCTGACAGACGAGCAGGCGACCTCGCCGGCCTACTGGACACGCCACGCGCGTGAGGCGGTCAGGTTCGCGGACTGCGTCGCGACGCTTCAGCGCGAGGGCGTCACGGGATACCTCGAGCTCGGCCCCGACGGCGTGCTGTCCGCGATGGCCCAGGCGGTCCTCGACGACGGCGGCGACGACGCCGCAGGCAACTCGCGTCCGGCGTTCGCGGCGGCGTTGCGCAAGGACCGCTCCGAGCCGGAGACCCTGACCGCGGCTCTCGCCGAGCTCTACGTCCACGGCGCCGACGTCGACTGGTCGCGGCTGTTCGAGGGCACCGGCGCCGCCAGGGTGGCGCTGCCCACCTACGCCTTCCAACGCGAGCGCTTCTGGCTGACGTCTGCCGGCACGGCCGGCGATGCCGCCTCGATCGGCCTGCTGTCGGCGGATCACCCGTTGCTGGGAGCGACGGTCGCGCTCGCCGGCGGCGAGCGGATGGTCGTCACCGGCCGGATCTCCGTCAGCGGGCAGCCGTGGCTCTCGGAGCACGTCGTCGCCGGATCGGCTCTGCTGCCGGGGTCGGTGTTCGCCGAGCTGGTGTTGCACGCCGGCGCTCAGGCCGGCGCCGGCTCGGTCGAGGAGCTGACCTTGGAGGCGCCGTTGGTCCTCGGCGAGGGTGGCGTCCAGGTCCAGGTGTCGCTCGACGAGCCCGACGGGTCGGGACGGCGCGAGGTTGCCGTCTATGCGCGCGCGGAGGGCGAGGGCGACGACGGCGGCGTCCGTGAGTGGGTCCGCCACGCGAGCGGCGTCGTCTCCGAGCAGCGGCGCTCGGCGGACCCGGCGGTCGTCGCCGAGCTGGCAGGGGCTTGGCCGCCGGAGGGCGCCGAGCCGGTTGACGTGGAGTCGCTGTATGACGACCTGGAGGCGGTCGGCGTCGCCTACGGCCCGGCGTTCCAGGGCCTGCGGGCGGCGTGGCGGCGTGGCGGCGACTTCTTCGGCGAGGTCGAGCTCGACGAGGCCCAGGCGGGCGAGGCGGAGCGCTTCGGGATCCATCCGGCGCTGCTGGACTCGGCGCTGCACGCCGCGCTGGTCGGTTCCGAGGGCGGCGAGCTGTCGATGCCGTTCGCCTGGGGTGGCGTCGAGCTGTGCTCGCCGGGGGCGAGCCGGTTGCGGGTCCGTGTCGCCGCGGTCGGCGAGGGCGCGCTGAGCCTCGTCGCGACCGACCAGGGCGGCGCGCCCGTGCTGTCGGTCGAGAGCCTCGCGACGCGTCCGGTCGACTTGTCCCAGCTGCGAGCCGCCGCTCGTGCCGGCAGCGAGTCGCTGTTCGCGCTCGAGTGGATCGAGGCCGCGCCGGCGGAGGCCGGCCCCGGCACGGTGGCCGTCCTCGGCGATCTCGACGTCCCAGGCCTGGCCGCGCAGCGCTACTCCGATCTCGCGGCGCTAGTGGAGGCGATCGACGCTGGCGCCGCTGCGCCGGCGACGGTGCTCGCGGGCTGTGGACCGGACGCCGATGAGTCAGCGGCCGATGCGGCGGAGCCTCCGCCGGCGGCGGGACGAGCGGTGGCAAGGCGAGCGCTGACGCTCTTGCAGGGCTGGATCGCCGACGAGCGCCTCGGCGAGGCACGACTCGTGCTGGTGACGCGCGGCGCCGTCGCGGCGCCGGGCGGCGCCAGCGCCGCGGCGTCGGATCTCGCCGGCTCGGCGGTATGGGGTCTGGTGCGCTCTGCGCAGTCCGAGCATCCCGGGCGCTTCGGCTTGGTCGACGTCGACGGCACGGCCGAGTCGTCCGCGGCGTTGGCGACGGCGGGCGCGTTGACGGACGACGAGCCCCAGGTGGCGCTGCGCGACGGCGTGGCGCTTGCTCCGCGCTTGGTGCGCGCGGCGGGGGAGCTGGAGCTCGCGACCGATTCCGTCGCGGCCGCCGGGTCGTTCGGTCCCGAGGGAACGGTGCTGGTGACCGGCGGCACGGGCGGTCTCGGTGGCTTGGTGGCGCGTCATCTGGTCGTCGAGCACGGTGTGTCGAGTCTGCTGCTGGTCAGTCGCAGCGGGGCTGGGGCGGAAGGCGTGGCGGAGCTCGTCGCCGACTTGGAGGGCCTCGGCGCTGCGGTGCGCGTGGAGGCGTGTGACGTCTCGGATCGCGGTGAGCTAGAGGCGCTGATCCGCTCGGTGTCCTCCGAGCTGTCGGGCGTGGTGCACGCGGCGGGCGTGCTCGACGACGGCGTGATCGAGCAGTTGACCGGCGAGCGCCTGGACGCGGTGATGGCTCCGAAGGTCGACGCGGCGTGGCACCTGCACGAGCTGACCGCCGACCTCGGCCTGTCGGCGTTCGTGCTGTTCTCGTCGGTCGCGGGCGTCCTCGGCGCTCCGGGCCAGGGCAACTACGCGGCGGCGAACGCGTTCCTCGACGCGCTCGCCGCTCACCGCCGTGCGCAGGGGTTGGCCGCGACCTCGCTCGCATGGGGCGCGTGGGAGCAGACCGGGATGGCCGGCGAGCTCGACGACGGCGCCGTCGCGCAGATGCGGCGTATGGGCCTGCGCCCGCTCTCCAGCGCGGAGGGCCTCGAGCTCTTCGACCTCGCCCGATCGACCGACGCGGCGCTGCTCGTCCCCGTCGCGCTCGACGTCGCCGCGCTGCGCCCGCTCGCCAAGGTCGGCGTGCTGCCGCCGATCCTGAGCAAGCTCGTCCGCGTCCCCGCCCGGCGCGGCGGCGGCGACGCCGCCGGGTCGCTGGCGCGGCGGTTGGCCGCCGTGCCCGAGGACGAGTGGGACGCCGTGGTGCTCGACCTGGTCCGCGGCGACGTCGCGGCGGTGCTCGGCCACGGGTCGGCGGCCGACGTCGATCCCGAGCGGTCGTTCAAGGACCTCGGCTTCGACTCGCTGGCCTCGGTCGAGCTGCGCAACCGGTTGAGCCGGGAGAGCGGCGTGCCGTTGCCCGCGACCCTGGTGTTCGACTACCCGACGTCGCTGGCCGTCGCCGGCCTGCTGCGCGAGCGGGTCGAGGGCACGGGCCGAGCGGCGGCGGTGGCGCGGCGCTCGTCGGCGCTGACCGACGAGCCGATCGCGATCGTCGGGATGAGCTGTCGCTATCCCGGCGGGGTCGGCTCGCCGGACGAGCTGTGGGAGCTCGTCATGTCCGGCACCGACGTGATCTCAGAGCTCCCGACCGACCGCGGCTGGGACATCGAGCGGCTCTACGACCCGGATCCCGAGGCTTCGGGCACCAGCTACGTGCGCGAGGGCGGCTTCCTCCACGACGCCGGCGACTTCGACGCCGCGTTTTTCGGCATCGGCCCGCGCGAGGCGATGGCGATGGACCCGCAGCAGCGGCTGCTGCTCGAGTGCGCTTGGGAGGCGTTCGAGGACGCGGGCATCGATCCGAGGTCCCTGCGCGGGAGCTCGACCGGCGCGTTCGTCGGCCTGATGTTCCACGACTACGCGTCTGGCATCTCCGGGTCGGCGGTACGGGAGCTGGAGGGCTACTTCGCCACCGGCGGGTCGGGCAGCGTGGCGTCGGGCCGGCTCTCGTACGTGTTCGGGCTCGAGGGGCCGGCCGTGACGATCGACACGGCCTGCTCGTCGTCGCTGGTGGCGCTCCATCAGGCCAGCCAGGCGCTTCGCAGCGGCGAGTGCGACATGGCGCTGGCCGGTGGCGTCTCGGTGGTCGCGACTCCGACGATCTTCGTCGAGTTCAGTCGCCAGCGCGTGTTGTCGCCGGATGGGCGCTGCAAGGCGTTCGGGGAGTCGGCCGACGGTGTCGGTTGGGGCGAGGGCGCCGGGCTCGTGCTGGTCGAGCGGCTCTCCGACGCGCGTCGCAACGGCCATGAGGTGCTGGCGGTGGTTGCGGGCAGCGCGGTCAACCAGGACGGCGCGAGCAACGGCCTGACCGCGCCCAACGGCCCGTCGCAGGAGCGGGTGATCGGCCAGGCGCTCGCCAACGCGGGGCTGTCGTCCGCCGAGGTCGACGCCGTCGAGGCGCACGGGACGGGCACGACGCTGGGCGATCCGATCGAGGCGCAGGCGCTGTTGGCGACCTACGGCCAGGAGCGCTCGAACGGTCCGTTGCGGCTCGGGTCGATCAAGTCGAACTTCGGCCACACCCAGGCCGCCGCCGGCGTCGCCGGGGTGATCAAGATGGTTCAGGCGATGCGTCACGGCGTGCTGCCGCCGACGCTGCACGTCGACGAGCCCACGCCGCACGTCGACTGGACGGCGGGCGACGTCGAGCTGCTCGCCGAGGCCGCCGAATGGCCCGCGGGCGGCGACCGGCCGCGGCGGGCGGGGGTGTCGTCGTTCGGCATCAGCGGCACCAACGCTCACGTCGTCTTGGAGGAGGCGCCGAGCGCCGCGGCCCCGGCGGGCGGACGGGAGCCGGAGCCGGCCACGGCCGGATCGGCCGCGAAGCCCGTCGACGGCGATCTCCCGTTCGCGCCGGTCGGGGGGCCGGACGTGGTGGCGGTGCTGGTGTCGGGCCGGAGCGAGAGTGCGCTGGCGGCTGGGGCTGGGCGGCTTGCCGATCGCTTGCGGACGCGGCCGGAGCTGGGCTTGGTGGACGTGGGCTTGTCGTCGGCTGTTGGGAGGGCCTCGTTCGAGTCGCGTGCGGTGGTCGTCGCCGGCGATCGCGAGCGGTTGCTGGCGGGCCTCGAGGGCGTCGCGTCCGGGTCGATTGTCGAGGGTGTCGTCTCGGGGCGGGCGGTCGGGTCGGGTCGGGTGGCGTTCGTGTTCCCGGGCCAGGGCTCGCAGTGGGTCGGAATGGGATTGGAGCTGCTGGAGTCCTCGCCGGTGTTCGCGCGCGAGTTCGGCCTGGCGGCGGAGGCGGTGGAGCGGTTCGTCGATTGGTCGGTCGAGGACGCGCTGCGGGGCGGGGACGGGGCCCCGTCGCTGGATCGGTTGGAGGTCGTTCAGCCGGCGTTGTTCGTGGTGACGGTGGCGCTGGCGCGGTTGTGGCGGTCGTTCGGCGTCGAGCCGGAGGCTGTCGTCGGCCACTCGCAGGGCGAGGTCGCGGCCGCGTGCGTGGCGGGTGGGTTGTCGCTGGAGGACGCCGCGCGGGTCGCGACCTTGCGCAGCCAGGCGTTGACGGCGATCGTCGGTGAGGGCGGGCTGGTGTCGTTGAAGGCGTCGGTGGAGGAGGCCGAGGGGCGGATCGCGCGCTGGGACGGGCGGGCGTCGATCGCTGGGGTCAACGGGCCGCGGTCGGTCGTCGTCGCGGCTGACTTCGAGTGCCTCGACGAGCTGGTCGCCGAGTGCGAGGCGGATGGTGTGTGGGCGCGGCGCGTTCCGGCGACCGTCGCGTCGCACTCCGCGCGCGTCGAGAGGTTGCGTGAGCGGGTGTTGGAGGACCTCGGCCCGATCCGGCCGCGATCGGGCGATGTCGGGTTCATGTCGGCGGTCACCGGCGAGCTGCTCGACACCGCCGAGCTCGACGCGGACTACTGGTATCGCAACCTGCGCGAGCAGGTCCGTTTCGAGGATGCGACCCGCGCGCTGCTCGACAGCGGCTTCGACGCGTTCGTGGAGATCAGCGCGCACCCGGTCATGACCGTCGCCGTCGGGGACACGGTCGAGGACGCGGTCCCGGATCCCGCCGCGATCGGGGTGCTGGGCACCCTGCGCCGCGACGAGGGCGACATGCAGCGCTTCCTCACGTCACTGGCCGAGGCCCACGTCGCGGGCGTCGACGTCGACTGGTCGGCTCTCTATGCCGGCACCTCCGCCAGACGCGTACCGCTACCGACTTACCCCTTCCAGCGCGACCGCTACTGGCTGGCGTCGGGCGCGGGCGTCGGCGATCTGGCGTCCGTGGGCCTGGTCGCGGCCGATCATCCGATGCTGGGTGCGATGGTCGGGCGCGGAGACGGCGATCGGGCGTTGTTCACGGGTCGCGTATCGCTGAGCGCGCAGTCGTGGCTGGAGGATCACGTGGTGTCGGGGTCGGTTCTGTTGCCGGGCACGGCGCTGGTCGAGCTGGTCGCGTTCGCGGGCCGCGAGGTCGGCTGCGAGGTCGTCGAGGAGCTGTCGCTCGAGGCCCCGCTCGTCCTGGCCGAGGACGGTGCGGCTCAGGTCCAGGTTGCGGTCGGCGAGCCCGACGACGCCGGGCGGCGCGAGGTCGAGCTGTTCGCGCGATCCGAAGGCGGCGACCCCGACGAGGGCGGCGACCGCGACGACGGCTGGATCCGGCACGCGAGCGGCACGGTGACGGGCGGGGAGCTGTCGGTCGATCCGGCGGTCGTGGAGGAGCTGGCGGGTGAGTGGCCGCCGCTCGATGCCGAGCCGGTCGACGTCGAGTCGCTCTACGACGGTGTCGAGGCGATCGGCATCGAGTACGGCCCCGCGTTCCAGGGGCTGCGCGCGGCCTGGCGCCGCGGCAGCGAGATCTTCGCCGACGTCGAGCTGGCGGACGAGCAGGCGCGCGAGGCCGGCGACTACGGCGTCCACCCCGCGTTGCTGGATGGCGCGCTGCACGGCAGCTTCTTGCTCCAGGGCGACGACGGACGCGCGAGCGACGACGGGCTGCGACTGCCGTTCGCCTGGACTGGCGTGCGGCTCGGCGCGCGCGGCGCGTCGACCTTGCGGGTGCGGCTGATGCCCGACGGCGAGCGCTTGGGGATCGTCGGCGTCGACGGCTCGGGCGCGCTCGTGGTGGCGGTGGAGGGGCTGGTGACGCGCCCGGTCGATGCCGCCCAGCTGCGCGCGGCCGGCGGCGGCGCCAAGCAGGACTCGCTGTTCGCCGTCGAGTGGGTGCAGGCGGCAGCCGGCGCAACCGGCGCTGGCCGGCTCGCGGTGCTGGGCGACCTGGAGGTCCCCGGGTTGGAGGCCGACCGCTATTCGGACCTCGCGGCGCTCCTCGACGCGCTGGCTGACGGCGCCGACGTTCCCGCGATCGTGCTCGCCGACGGTCGTCACCGAACTGACGCGGGCGTCGACGTTGCGGCGGCCACCCATGCGGCCGCCCACCGGACGCTGGAACTGGTGCAGGGTTGGGTCGCGGCCGAGCGCGCGGTCGACGCGCAGCTCGTGCTCGTGACCGAGCGGGCGATCGCCGTCGCGGGCGCCGAGGCGGTCGACCTCCCGGCCGCGGCGAGCTGGGGACTGATCCGCTCGGCTCAGTCCGAGCATCCCGGGCGACTCGCGCTGGTCGACGTCGACGGATCGGACGCGTCGTGGGAAGCGCTCGGCGCCGCGCTTGCGACCGGCGAGGCCCAGGTCGCGCTGCGCGACGGCGCCGCCGTCGTTCCGCGCCTGGCCGCGGTCGACCGCGAGGACGAGCCCAGGGACGAGCCGTTCGTCTCCCCTGGCGGCACCGTGCTCGTCACCGGGGGAACCGGGGGCCTGGGCGCGCTCCTGGCACGCCACCTGGCGAGCGGGCGTGGGGTGTCGAGCCTGCTGCTGGTCAGCCGGCGCGGGGCGGAGGCGGAGCGCGTTGCGGAGCTCGTCTCGGAGTTGGAGGGCCTTGGCTGCGCGGTGCGGGTCGAGGCTTGCGACGTGTCGGATCGGGGACAGCTCGAGCGGCTGATCGACTCGGTCGCCCCGGACCGTCCGCTGCGTGGCGTGGTTCACGCGGCGGGGGTGCTCGACGACGGCGTCGTCGAGCAGCTGACCGCGGAGCGGCTCGACGTGGCGCTGGCGCCGAAGGTCGACGCGGCCTGGAACCTGCACGAGCTGACCGCTGACCTGGAGCTCGAGCGCTTCGAGATCTTCTCGTCGCTTGCCGGCGTCCTTGGCGCCCCTGGACAGGCGAACTACGCGGCCGCAAACGCGTTCCTTGACTCGCTCGCCACGTTCAGGCATGCGCGTGGGCTGCCCGCGACGTCGCTGGCCTGGGGGCTGTGGGAGCAGTCCTCGGAGATGTCCGGCGACGTCGGCGAGAACGACCGGGCGCGGACGATCGGTCCCCCGCTCACCGACGCCCAGGGGCTCGAGCTGTTCGACGTCGCCTGCGCCCTCGGCGAGGCGGTGCTCGTCCCGGTCGCGCTCGACCTGCCTGCCCTGCGTCCGCTCGCGCGGATGGGCGTGCTGCCTTCAATGCTGCACGGGCTCGTGCGCGTTCCGGTGCGCAGGGGCAGGGACGGCGGGGGCTCGCTGGCGCGGCGGCTCGCGGGGGTGCCCGAGGACGAGTGGGACGCCGCGCTGCTCGACCTGGTGCGCGAGCAGGTCGCGGGCGTGCTCGGTCACGGTGCCCCGAGCGAAGTCGACCCGCGACGCGCGTTCAGGGACCTCGGCTTCGACTCGCTGGCGTCGGTCGAGCTGCGCAACCACCTCAGCCGCGTGAGCGGCTTGCGGCTGCCCTCGACGCTCGTGTTCGACTATCCGACGCCGATCGCGGTCGCCGGCTTGCTGCGCGAGCGCGTCGAGGGCACCGTTCCGGCCGCCGCGACCGTGCGGCGGTCGTCCGGGCGGGCCGACGAGCCGATCGCGATCGTCGGGATGAGCTGTCGCCTTCCGGGCGGGGTTGCCTCGCCCGACGAGCTCTGGCGGCTGCTCGACGCGGGCGTCGATGCGATATCCGAGTTCCCGGCCGATCGTGGCTGGGACGTCGATGCGGTCTTCGACGTCGACGGCGAGCGGCCGGGGTCGAGCTATGTCCGCGAGGGCGGCTTCCTCGACGATCCCGGCGGCTTCGACGCGGCGTTCTTCGGCATCGGCCCGCGCGAGGCGATGGCGATGGACCCTCAGCAGCGGCTGCTGCTCGAGGGCGCCTGGGAGGCGTTCGAGGACGCCGGGATCGACCCGGCCTCGCTGGCGGGGACCAACACCGGGGCGTTCGTCGGCCTGATGTACCACGACTATGCGACCGGCGCCTCGAACTCGGCGCTGCGCGAGATGCAGGGCTATCTCGTCACCGGCGCGTCGGGCAGCGTCGCGTCGGGCCGGCTCTCCTACGTGTTCGGCCTCGAGGGCCCCGCGGTGACGATCGACACGGCCTGCTCGTCGTCGCTGGTCGCGTTGCACCAGGCCTGCCAGGCGATTCGAAGCGGAGAGTGCGACATGGCGCTGGCGGGCGGCGTGACGGTGCTCTCGACCCCGAACGCGTTCATCGAGTTCAGCCGCCAGCGCGGGCTGTCGCCCGACGGGCGCAGCAAGGCGTTCGCGGGCGCGGCCGACGGCGTCGGCCTGTCCGAGGGCTGCGGCCTGGTCGTCGTCGAGCGGCTCTCGGATGCGCGTCGCAACGGTCACGAGGTGCTCGCGGTCGTGCGCGGCAGCGCGGTCAACCAGGACGGCGCGAGCAACGGCCTGACGGCGCCGAACGGACCGTCGCAGGAGCGCGTGATCGGCCAGGCGCTCGCCAACGCCGGCCTATCTCCCGCCGATGTCGACGCCGTCGAGGCGCACGGGACCGGAACGATGCTCGGCGATCCGATCGAGGCCCAGGCGCTGCTCGCGACCTACGGCCAGGAGCGCTCGAACGGCCCGCTGCGGGTCGGCTCGATCAAGTCGAACATGGGCCACACCCAGGCCGCGGCCGGCGTCGCCGGCGTGATCAAGATGGTCCTCGCGATGCGCCACGGCGCGCTGCCGCGCACGCTGCACGTCGACGAGCCCACGCCGCACGTCGACTGGACCGCCGGCGACATCGCGCTCCTCACCGAGGCGACGGAGTGGCCCGGCGGGGACCGACCGCGCCGCGCCGGGGTCTCGTCGTTCGGGATCAGCGGCACCAACGCTCACATCGTGCTGGAGGAGGCCCCGTCCGAGGCGCCGCCTGTCGGCGACAAGCCCGAGGCGCCCGTGGAGGACAGCGATGGCTCGCCGGCGCCTGGCGTCGTGCCGTGGCTGCTGTCGGCCAAGACCGAGCCGGCCCTGCGTGAGCAGGCGGGCAGGCTGGCCGCTCGCGTCGAGGCCGGCGATCTCGCGATCGCCGACGTCGGCCTGTCGCTGGTGTCTACGCGGACCCGGCTCGAGCACCGCGCCGCGGTGCTGGGCGAGTCCCGCGACGAGCTGCTGGCCGGCTTGGACGCGCTCGTAAGCGGTGGCCCGGCGGCCGGTCTCGCGATCGGTCGCGCCAGGAGCGGAAAGGTCGCGCTGCTGTTCACCGGTCAGGGGGCGCAGCGGGCCGGGATGGGCCGTGAGCTGTACGACGCGTTCCCGCCCTTCGCCGCTGCGTTCGACGCCGTCTGTGCGGCGGCCGGCCCGTTGCTGGGGCGCTCGCTGAAGGAGCTGGTCTTCGAGCAGCCGGACGAGGAGGGACTGCTCGACCGCACCGAGTACACCCAAATCTCGCTGTTCGCCGTCGAGGTGGCGCTGTTCGCCCTCGCCGAGTGGCTTGGCCTGCGGCCCGACGTGCTGGCGGGCCACTCGGTCGGCGAGATCGCCGCCGCGCACGTCGCGGGGGTGCTGTCGCTCGGCGACGCCGCCGAGCTCGTCGTCGCGCGCGGGCGGTTGATGGGGGCTCTGCCCGAGGGCGGCGCGATGGTCGCGGTCGAGGCGTCGGAGGAGGAGGTCGTGGCATCGCTCGAGGGCCTCGGCGACCGGGTCTCGATCGCCGGTGTCAACGCCCCCGGCTCGACGGTGATCTCCGGCGAGGAGGAGGCGGTGCTGGAGCTGAAGCGGTCGTGGGAGGAGCGCGGGCGCAAGACCTCGCGGCTGAAGGTCAGCCACGCCTTCCACTCCTCGCTGATGGACCCGATGCTGGCCGAGTTCGAGGCTGTCGCCGACGGACTGGAGCTGACGCCGCCGCGGATCCCGGTCGTCTCGAACGTCACGGGCGAGCTGTTGACCGACCAGCAGGCGACCTCACCCGCCTACTGGGCCCGCCACGTGCGCGAGCCGGTCCGCTTCGCCGACTGCGTGTCGACTCTCCAGGCCCACGGCGTCACCCGCTATGTGGAGCTCGGCCCCGACGGCGTGCTGTCGGCGATGGCCCAGACGTCCGTCGACGATGGTGACGCCGCGGTGTTCGCGCCGTTGCTGCGCAAGGACCGGCCCGAGCCGGAGACGCTCGTGGCCGCGCTGGCGCAGCTGTTCGTGGCGGGCGCGGAGATCGAGTGGGAGAAGCTGTTCGAGGGGGCGGGCGCGAGGAAGGTCGCGCTGCCGACCTACGCGTTCCAGCGCGAGCGCTTCTGGGTGACGGCGAGCGGGTCCACGGGCGACGCGACTTCGATCGGGCTGTCGCCGGCCGAGCATCCGCTGCTCGGTGCCACGACCACCCTCGCCGGCGAGCGTGGGCGGCTGCTGACCGGCCGGCTCTCGCTGCAGACCCACCCCTGGCTCGCCGACCACGTGCTCTTCGACACAGCGGTCGTACCCGGGACGGCGATCCTCGAGCTTGCGCTGAGCGCGGCCCAGGCGGTGGGCGCCGGCCGCGTCGACGACCTGACCCTGGAGGCGCCGCTGGTCGTGCCCGACCACGGCGCGATCCGGGTCCAGGTGTGGGTCGGCGAGCCCGACGAGGAGGGCGGTCGCGAGATCGCCGTCCACTCCCATCCGGAGCAGGCAGCGGACGGCGACGGCGACCAGGCGTGGGTCCGTCACGCGATCGGCGTGCTGGCGGCCGACGAGCCCGACGCGGACGCCCAGCTCGCGGCGCTGGCCGGCACGGCCGCCTGGCCACCCGAGGGCACCGAGCCGGTCGCGGTCGGTGACCTCTACGACCATCTGGCCGAGATCGGCTTGACCTTCGGCCCGGCTTTCCAGGGCTTGCGAGCGGCGTGGAGGGGCGATCGCGAGATGTTCGCCGAGGTCGAGCTGGGCGACGAGCAGGTCGGCGAGGCCGGCCGCTATGGGATCCATCCGGCGCTGCTGGACTCGGTGCTGCACACCGCCTTGATCGACGTCGTGGCCGGCGGGGAGCTGCGCATGCCGTTCGCCTGGAGCGGGGTGAGCCTGCGCTCGGCGGGGGCGACGCGGCTGCGGGTGCGCGTCGCCGCGGCGGCTGAGGACGCGTTGAGCATTGCCGCGGTCGACGAAGCCGGGGAGCCTGTGCTGTGGGCCGAGCGGCTGTCCGCGCGTCCGGTCGACCTGGCTCAGCTGCGGGCGGTGGCTGGAGCGGGCACGCAGTTGCCGCTGTTCGTGCAGGAGTGGGTGGAGGTCCCGCCGGCGGACGATGGAGCGACGCCCGGGGCGCTCGCGGTGCTCGGCGATCTGGATGCGCCCTGCGCGGAGGGGGATCGCCATCCCGACCTGGGGGCCCTGTTGGAGGCGATCGGCGACGGTGCCGCGGTGCCGGCGACGGTGCTCGCGGCGGTCGGCCCGGTCGACGGCGAGGACGCGAATGCGGCGACGGCCGCGCACGCCGTCACCGCGCGCGCGCTCGAGCTCCTGCAGTCGTGGATCGCCGAGGAGCGTCTCGGCGACTCGCGGCTGGTGCTGGTGACCGAGCGGGCAGTCGCAGTCGCCGACGGCGAGGCCCCCGCGGTCGCGAGCGCGCCCGTCTGGGGGCTGGTGCGCTCGGCACAGTCCGAGCATCCGGACCGCCTCGGGCTGGTCGACGTCGACGGCGAGGAGGCGTCTCGCCAGGCGCTGGGCTCGGTCGCCGGCCTGGTGGCCGACGAGCCTCAGCTGGCCTTGCGCGGAGGCGCGGCGTCTGCTCCGCGGTTGGTGCGAGCGGCCGTCGAGGTGGAGGGCGCGACCGATTCCGACGACTCCCCGGAGTCGTTCGGCGCCGACGGCACGGTGCTCGTGACCGGTGGGACGGGCGGTCTCGGTGCGCTGGTGGCGCGTCATCTGGTCGTCGCGCACGGGGTGTCGAGCCTGTTGTTGGTCAGCCGCAGCGGGGCCGGTGCGGAGGGCGTCGCCGAGCTCGTCGACGAGTTGGAGGGGCTGGGCGCCACGGTGCGCGTGGAGGCATGCGACGTGTCGGATCGCGGTGAGCTCGAGGCGTTGGTCGGCTCGGCGCCGTCGGCGGCGCTGTCGGGCGTGGTGCACGCGGCGGGCGTGCTCGACGACGGCGTGGTCGAGCAGTTGACCGCCGAGCGGCTGGAGCGGGTGATGGCTCCGAAGGCCGCCGCGGCCTGGCATCTGCACGAGTTGACCGCCGAGCTCGGGTTGTCGGCGTTCGTGCTGTTCTCGTCGGTCGCGGGCGTCCTCGGCGGTCCGGGGCAGGGCAACTACGCGGCGGCGAACGCGTTCCTCGACGGCCTCGCCGCCCACCGCCGGGCGCAGGGCCTCGCGGCTACGTCGATCGCGTGGGGCGCCTGGGAGAGCGGTGGGATGGCCGGCGACCTCGACGAGGCCGCCAGCTCGCGGATGCGGCGCATGGGCCTCGGCGCGCTGTCCGACGCCGAGGGGCTCGAGCTCTTCGACGACGCCTGCGCGCTCGACGACGCGCTGGCGATCCCCGTCGCGCTCGACGTCGCGGCGCTGCGCCCACTCGCCAAGGCAGGTGTGCTGCCCCCAATCCTGCGCAAGCTCGTCCGCATGCCCGCGCGGCGGGCTGCAAGCGTCGGCGGCGGCGCCCTCGCGCAGCGACTCGCCGAGACCCCCGAGGAGAAGCGCGACGCGGTCGCGCTCGAGCTGGTCTGCGGCTACGTGGCCGCCGTCCTCGGCCACGGCTCGGCCGAGGCCGTGGACCCGGAGCGCGCGTTCAGGGACCTCGGCTTCGACTCGCTCGCCTCGGTCGAGTTGCGCAACCAGCTCGGCCACGCAACCGGGCTGCGGCTGCCGGCGACGCTCGTGTTCGACTACCCGACGCCGGTGGCGGTCGCGGCCTATCTGCGCGAGCGGCTCGGCGGCGTGGCGGCGCGGTCTCCGATCCACGATCAGCTCGACAAGCTCGAGGCGATGCTCGCCGCGGTCGCGACCGAGGAGCGCGCCGACGTGGAGGCGCGCCTTCGCACGCTGACCATGAAGCAGCAGGCCGGGCGCGAGGACGACGGCGGCGAGCGCACCGTTGAGCGGATCCAGTCCGCGAGCGCCGACGAGATCCTCGACCTCATCGACTCGGAGCTCGGGATCGCCGACGGTCAGGCCGGCCGACACGACCTAGCCAGTGACAAGGAGACCCCCGGATGACCGACGACGCCAAGCTGCTCGAGTACCTGAAGCGTGTCACGGTCGAGCTACACCAGACGCGAGAGCAGCTCCAGGACCTCGAGCAGCGGGATCGGGAGCCGATCGCCATCGTCGGCATGAGCTGCCGCTACCCGGGCGGCGTGGAGTCCCCGGACGAGCTGTGGGAGCTGCTCGCGTCGGGCGCCGACACGATCTCGGGCTTCCCGGACGACCGCGGCTGGGACCTCGAGAGCCTCTACGACCCAGACCCGGACACTCGGGGCACCAGCTACGTGCGCGAGGGCAGCTTCCTGTACGACGCCGGCGACTTCGACGCCGCCTTCTTCGGCATCGGCCCGCGCGAGGCGCTCGCGATGGACCCCCAGCAGCGCCTGTTGCTCGAGTGCGCCTGGGAGGCCTTCGAGGACGCCGCGATCGACCCCGGCTCCCTGCGCGGAAGCCGGACGGGGGTCTTCGCCGGACTGATGCACCACGACTACCTGCTCACCGGATCGCGCAGGCAGCTGCACGAGCTCGAGGGCTACATCGCCACCGGTGCGTCGGGCAGCGTGGCGTCTGGCCGGGTCTCCTACGTGCTCGGGCTCGAGGGGCCGGCGGTGACGCTCGACACGGCCTGCTCGTCGTCGCTGGTCACGATCCACCTGGCGTGTCAGGCGTTGCGCAAGGGCGAGTGCGACCTAGCGCTGGCGGGCGGCGTCTCCGTGTTCGGGACGCCGACGACGTTCGTCGAGATGAGCCGTCAGCGGGGTCTGGCCCTGGACGGGCGCTGCAAGTCGTTCGGAGAGTCGGCCGACGGGGTCGGCTGGGGCGAGGGTGCCGGCCTGGTCCTCGTCGAGCGCCTCTCGGACGCCCGCCGCAACGGTCGCGAGGTGCTGGCGGTCGTGCGCGGCAGCGCGGTCAACCAGGACGGCGCGAGCAACGGCCTGACGGCGCCCAACGGTCCCTCGCAGGAGCGCGTGATCGGTCAGGCGCTCGCCAACGCCGGGCTGTCACCCGCCGACGTCGACGTCGTCGAGGCGCACGGGACCGGAACGACGTTGGGCGATCCGATCGAGGCGCAGGCGCTGCTGGCGACCTACGGCCAGGAGCGCTCGAACGGTCCGTTGCGGCTCGGGTCGATCAAGTCGAACATGGGTCACACGCAGGCGGCCGCGGGCGTCGCCGGGGTGATCAAGATGGTTCAGGCGATGCGTCACGGCGTACTGCCGCGCACGCTGCACGTCACCGAGCCGAACCCCCACGTCGACTGGTCCGCCGGCGCCGTCGAGCTGCTGACCGACGCGGCGGAGTGGCCGAGCGGCGACCGTCCCCGTCGCGCCGGCGTGTCGTCGTTCGGCATCAGCGGCACCAACGCGCACGTGATCGTCGAGGAGCCGCCGGCCCCGGAGGCGCCGGCCGACGGGATCGTCGACGGCGGAGACTCGCCCGCGGGCGCCGGGAGGCTGGACGCGGTGCCGGTGCTGGTGTCCGCGAGGAGCGAGGCGGCGCTGGCGGCTCAGGCCGGGCGGCTCGCCGCCTTCATGCACGCGAGGCCGGAGCTCGAGCCGTCCGACGTCGCGGCCTCGCTGGCGCTCGGGAGAGCCGCGTTCGAGCGGCGCGCGGCCGTCGTGGCGTCCGACCGCGACACGTTGCTGGCAGGTCTCGAAGGGCTTGCCGCGGGTCTGCCGGTGGAGGGCCTGGTCGTCGGCCGGGCCGGGGCGGGGTCAGGTGGGCGAAAGGTCGCGTTCGTGTTCCCGGGCCAGGGCTCGCAGTGGGTCGGGATGGGGGTGGCGTTGCTCGAGTCCTCGCCCGTGTTCGCGCGGCGGTTCCGGGAGGTGGCGCAGGCCATCGAGCTGTTCGTGGACTGGTCGGTCGAGGACGCGTTGGGCGGCGGTGCCGACGCGCCGTCGTTAGACCGCCTGGACGTCCTCCAGCCGACGTTATTCGCGGTGTCTGTCGCGCTGGCTGAGCTGTGGCGCTCGTTCGGGGTCGAGCCCGCGGCGGTCATCGGTCATTCCCAGGGCGAGGTCGCCGCGGCGTGCGTGGCCGGCGGGTTGTCGCTGGAGGACGGGGCGCGGATCATGACGCTACGCAGCAGGGCGTTGTTGGCGATCGTCGGCAAGGGCGGGATGGCCTCGCTGAAGGCGTCCGAGGACGAGGCGCGCGAACGGATCGCGCGCTGGGGCGAGCGGGCGTCGATAGCGGCGATCACCGGGCCGCGGTCGGTGGTGATCTCCGCCGACCTCGAGTGCCTCGACGAGCTGATCGCCGAGTGCGAGGCCGACGGCGTCTGGGTGCGGCGGGTTCCGCTCGGGGTGGCCGCGTCGCACTCCGCACAGGTGGAGAGCCTGCGCGAGCGTGTGCTAGAGGAACTCGCTCCGGTCGAGCCGCGCTCGAGCGACATCGGGTTCGTGTCGACGGTCACCGGCGAGCTGCTGGACACCGCGCGGCTCGACGCGGGCTACTGGTATCGCAACATGCGCGAGCCGGTGCGCTTCGAGGGCGCGACTCGCACGTTGCTCCGAGACGGCTTCGACGCGCTGGTGGAGGTCAGCTCGCACCCGGTGATGACGGTCGCCATCCAGGACACCGTCGAGGCGGCGGTCGCCGACCCCGCGGCGGTTCGGGTGCTCGGCACGCTGCGCCGCGACGACGGCGGCCTCGACCGCTTCCTCACGGCGCTCGCCGAGGCCCACGTCAACGGCATCGAGGTCGACTGGCCGAGCCTGTTCGGAGGCACCGCCGCCAAGCGCGTCGGACTGCCCACCTACCCCTTCGAGCGCGAGCGCTACTGGCTGGAGACGAGCCTGGACGGCGGCGGCGACACGACGCCCACCGGCCAGGCGTCGTCGCGCCACCCGCTGCTCGGCGCGGCGATCGCCGTCGCTGGTGGCGGCGGCTGGGTCTTCACCGGGCTCCTCTCCGCGCGCCTGCAGCCATGGCTCTCCGAGCACGTGCTGCTCGGTCGCTCCTTCGTCCCCGCCTCGCTGTTCGTCGAGCTGGCGTTGCACGCCGGTGCGGAGACCGATTGCCCGCGGGTGGAGGAGCTCACCGTCGAGGTGCCGCTCGCGCTGCCGGAGGAGGGCGGCATCCAGCTCCAGGTCGTGGTCGACGCGGTCGACGAGTCGGGCCGCCGGCGGGTCTGCGTGCACGCGCGGGCGGAGGATCGCGAGGATCCGCGGGGCGAATGGGTACGGCATGCGGCCGGAACGCTCACCGCGGCCGAGGCGGTCGCGGAGTGGGCGCCCGGGAGCTGGCCGCCCGCGGGTGCGCAGCCGCTCGAGGTCGAGGAGCTCTACGACGCGCTCGCCGGTCGCGGGCTCGACCACGGCCCCGCCTTCCAGGCGATTCGAGGCGCCTGGCGCCTCGACGACGACCTGTTCGCCGAGGTCCAGCGGACCGGCGAGGACCGCCCGGGCGACGACGTCTTCGGCATCGACCCGGTGCTGCTCGACGCAGCGTTGCAGCCGGCGATCGCGAGCCTCGACGGCGACGCGACGGAGCTGCGCGTACCGGCGGCCTGGCGTGGCGTGAGACTGCTCTCGTCGGATGCCACCTCCCTGCGCGTGTGGCTGCGGCCCGCCGGGGCGAGCGAGGTCGCGGTGGCGGTCGCCGACGAATCGGGACGCCCGGTCGGCTCGATCGAGTCCGTACGGCTCGAGTCGCTGGCGGCGGAGCACGTCGAAGCGCGGCGGAGCCCGCTGCTCACGGTCGAGTGGCAGCCGTTGGAGCTGTCCGAGCATCCGCCTCCGGGTGGTGGCTTGGCCGTCCTCGGCGACGCTCCCGGCTCGCTCGGCGGCTGCACTCGCTACGACGACCCCGGCGCGCTCGCCGCCGCGCTCGAGGCCGGCGCGCCACCCCCAGGCTTCGTGCTGGCGGCCGTGCCGGCGGCCGGCGACCCGGGTTCCGCCGCGGCCGGCGCCCACCACGCCGCGCGCTGGACGCTCGCTCTCCTGCGGGCGTGGCTCGCCGACGAGCGCTTCGCGGCGACGCGTCTGGCGGTCCTCACGGAGGGCGCAGTGGCGACCGGCTCGGACGACGCGGTCGCGAACGCCGCGGCGGCCGCGGCATGGGGCCTCGCCCGCTCCGCGCAGTCCGAGAGCCCCGATCGCTTCGTGCTGGTCGACGCCGATGGTGACGCGGCCTCCTGGGCGGCGCTCCCCCGCGCGCTCGCGACGGGCGAGCCGCAGCTGGCGCTCAGGCTGGGCGACGCGCTCGCCCCCCGGCTGGCGCGCATCGCCCCGGACCGGCTTGGCCCGCCGGGCTCGTTCGGCGACGGGACCGTGCTCGTCACGGGCGGCACCGGCGCGCTCGGGAGCCTCGTGGCGAGGCACCTGGTCAGCGCTCACGACGTGCGGCGACTGCTGCTCGTCAGCGACCGCGGGCCGGCCGCGGACGGAGCCGACGAGCTGGAGGCGGAGCTGGCCGGCCTAGGCGCCGAGGTCGAGGTCGTCGCTTGCGACGCCGCCGACCGCGGAGCGCTGGACGCTCTACTCGCGGGACTGCCCGAGGACCGCCCGCTGACAGCGGTCGTGCATGCGGCTGGCGTCCTGGACGAGGCCCCCGTCGCGGCGCTCGACGCCGACCGGCTGGCGGCCGTCATGCGCTCGACGGTCGACGCCGCGTTCAACCTCCACGAGCTCACCGCCGAATCCGAGCTGTCGGCGTTCGTGCTGTTCTCCTCGCTCGCGGGCATCCTCGGCGTGCCCGAGCAGGGCAGCTACGCGGCGGCGAGCGCCTGCCTCGATGCGCTTGCATGCCACCGCCGCTCGCAGGGGCAGCCCGCCGTCTCGCTCGCGTGGGGAGCGTGGGAGCGGGCGGGCTCGACGACCGACGGCACAGGCACCACCCACCGCGATCGAATGGCGGGGATCGGGATGCAGGCGATCTCCGACGCCCGCGGGCTCGAGCTCCTCGACGAGGGTGGCGGCGCCGGGGAGCCGATCGTGGTCCCGGACGCCTTCGATTCGGCCCAGCTGCGGTCGTTGGCGCGCACCGGCGCCATGTCGCCGCTGCTGCGTGGACTCGTGCGCATGCCCGCCCGCGCTCGCGACGACGGATCGCTCAAGCGGCGGTTGGCCGGGCTCGACCCCGGCGCGCGCGAGCAGGCGCTCGTCGACGTCGTTCGAGCGGAGGCCGCGATCGTGCTCGGCCATTCGCGGCTCGAGGCGGTCGCCCCCGACCGGAACCTGCTCGAGCTCGGATTCGACTCGCTCGCCAGCGCCAAGCTGATCGGCCGCCTCGCCGCCGCGACGGGTCTGCGCCTGTCCCCGAGCGCCGCCTTCGACCACCCCACGCCCGCTGCGCTCGCCACGCAGCTATCGCAGCGTCTCGCCGAGCCAGGCTCCGCGTCGGCGCCCGCCCACAGCGGGTTGCTGAGCGCGATGCTGCGCGAGGCCGTGGCCGGCGACGACGTCGGGCAGTTCATCCAGCTGATGATGGACGCGTCGCGCTACCGCCCGAGCTTCACCTGGGCGGACGATCCGACGCCCGCGGGCATCGTGCGGCTCGCCGACGGCCCGGGCGCGCCGCCGTTGGTCTGCTTCTCGACGCTCGTCGCGATGTCCGGGCCGCACCAGTTCGCGCGCTTCGCGAAGCCGTTCCGGGACCTCCGGAGCGTCTCCGCGCTCGCGTTCCCCGGCTACCAGGAGGGCGAGCGACTCCCGGCGACCGCGAGCGATGCGATCGAGGCGGCCGCCGATGCCGTCCGCCGCGCGAGCGCGGGCATGCCCGCGGTGCTCGTCGGCTACTCGTCGGGCTCCGTCCTAGCCGGGGAGGTCGCGATGCTGCTGCAGCGCGAGGGGGAGCCCGTCGCCGGGCTCGTCCTGCTCGACCCGATCGCCGGCGACCGCGAGGCCGAGGGCGACTTCCAGGCCGAGCTCGTCGGGCAGCTGACCGACGAGGACGGCGCTCGGGCCGGCGCAGCCGCCGTTGGCGCCGACGCCAACGCCAACGCCAACGGCGCCGGGCCGGTCGCGGCGGACGCCCCCGGCAGCTGGATCGGCGACACCCGCCTGACGGCGATGGGCGGGTACATGAGGATGCTCGGCGAGTGGACTCCGCCCACGATCGACGCGCCCGTGCTCGTCGTGTGGGCCTCGGAGCGGCTGACGCCCCCGGAGGCTCAGGCGCCCGAGCTCGCGGCCCGGCTGGCCGAGCTCGGCGGCGCCGACGTCGAGGTGGCGGGCGACCACTTCAGCATGATCGAGCAACACGTCGAGACGACCGCCGCCGCGGTCGAGCAGTGGCTGTCCAGCACTTGTCCATCGACCTGAAGGCACATCAGATGATCCTCAAGCGCCCCACCAAGAAGGAGAAGAGCGTCACCGCCGAGACGACCGCCTGGCTGCGGGCCGTCGGGGCGCGGGAGCCCGATGCGGTGTTGCGCAACCCGGACCACCTGGCGCACGAGCTACTCGGCCCTCGAATGCGGGCGCTCGGCCGCGTTCCCGGCGGCTGGCGAATCGCACGCCGGGGCCTGGAGGCGTTCGCGCCCGGCTACTACGAGTACGAGCTCGCACGCACCAAGCACATCGACGCCGTGCTCCGCGACGAGCTCGCGGCGGGGATCGATCAGCTCGTGCTGGTGGGCAGCGGCTTCGACAGCCGCGTCTACCGCTTTGCGGAGGAGCTCGCGGGCGTGCGCGCGTTCGAGGTCGACAGGGAGGTGATGCTCGAGCAGAAGCGGCGGCGGGCGGTCAAGCGCGGCTTCGACGGCGGGGCGACGCAGGTTCCGCTCGACCTCAACCTCCACACTCCGCTGGAAGCGCTCCGGCGCCATGGCTACGACGGCGGCGCGCGCACGCTGTTCATCTGCTCGGGCGTCCTGATGTACCTCGACCCGACCGCCGTCGAACGGCTGCTCGCGTTCGTGGCCGCATCCGGAGAGGGCAGCTCGATCGTCTTCGACTTCCTCTACGCCGCGGCGATCGCCGATCCCGAGAGCCACTACGGCGCGCAGCGGATGCTCCGCAACGTCGAGCGCGCCCGCGAGCCGTACCAGTTCTGCATCGATCCGCCCGAGCTGGAGGGGCTGCTCGAGCGCCAGGGCCTCGAGCTGGTCTCCCACGCCGGTCCGGCGGAGCTAAACCGTGCCTACGTCAGGCGCGCCGACGGCTCCCAACGCGGACGGATCTGCGAGTACGGGGGCATCGCCCACGCCCGCAGGCGACCGGCGCGTTAGCTCGCCGGTCGCGCCGGCCGTCGAATGATCCAGCGAACCCACCCCTGCGCAGGAAGATCGACGGGGCCGGTCCCTCCGAGCCGACCACAGGTCGGCCCGTCGGCTGACGCCTCTCAACCGATCCAGGAGGTAGTTCCATGTCCGACCTCATCACCCTCGACCTCGTCGACAGCGACGGGGCGATCCGCGACGCGGAGGACGCGGTAGCCGGCGACACCCGCGCCGACTTCTTCCGCAAGGCCGCGCTCGGCGGCGGCGCGCTGCTGGGCGGCAGCGTCCTGCTGAGTGGCTTCCCGATGCTCGCCGACGCGAAGCCGTCGATCAAGCAGGACGTCAAGATCCTCAACTACGCACTCACGCTCGAGTACCTCGAGAACGCGTTCTACGTCGAGGCGCTCGCCAAGGCCGGCCTGACGGGCGACGCCCAGCGTGCCGCGCAGGTGATCCAGAAGCACGAGCAGGCGCACGTCGAGTTCCTGCGCAAGGCGCTCGGCAAGGCCGCGATCAAGAAGCCGAAGTTCGCGTTCGGCGATGCGACCTCCAACCAGGCGAAGTTCCTCGCCACGGCGGTCGTGCTCGAGGACACCGGCGTCAGCGCGTACGCCGGCCAGGCGACGCGGATCAAGCAGGTCCCGGTCGTCAAGGCCGCCCTCTCGATCCACTCGGTCGAGGCACGCCACGCCGCATTCGTACGCGAGCTCGCCGGTCAGAGCTTTGCGCCGCGCGCGTTCGACAGGGCCGCCAACATGAACGCCGTCCTGAAGAAGGCCGGTCCGTTCATCGCCTAGCGGCGATTCCGCGTTCCGGGGATGGCGACGGGTCTATCGCGGCCGTATTGAGGCCGAAAGCGACCCGTCGCCAAGCCCAGCGGACGACGGGCCGATAGCGGCCGCAATATGGCCGGAACCGGCCCGTCGCCCCCGGTTCAGCTCGTCATGCCGGTGAACTGACCGCCGGTCACGTTGAGCACCTGGCCGTGGACGTAGTTCGACCACGGCGAGCAGAGGAAGAAGACGCCGCCGGCGGCCTCCTCGGGCGTGCCGGGACGGCCCATCGGGATCAGCATCGTCGCCATCTGGCGGAGCTGCTCGGGGATGCCGAGCTGGATGTCCTTGCCCTCCGTGTGGATCGTCTCCGCGTTCTCCTTCGCCGCCGTCAGGCGCGTCTCGATGAAGCCGAACGCGACCGCGTTGACGTTGATCTTGAACTGACCCCACTCCTTGGCCAGGGTCTTGGTCAGCCCGACGACGCCCGACTTGCCCGACGAGTAGTTCGCCTGGCCGGCGTTGCCCATCGTCCCCGAGACCGACGAGACGTTGACGACCTTGCGGAAGACCTCGCGGCCCTCCTCGCGCTCCTTCTTGGCCGGCTCGCGCATGTGCGGCGCGGCGGCGCGCAGGACGCGGAACGGCACCACGTTGTGGATGTCGATCATCGCCTGGAACTGCTCGTCGGACATCTTGTGGATCGGACCGTCCCACGTGTAGCCGGCGTTGTTGACGACGATGTCGAGCCCGCCGAAGGCCTCGACCGCCGTCTCGACGAGCTTGTCCGGCACGCTGTCCTTGGTCAGGTCGCCCGCGAACGAGACCGTCTCGCCCGCGATCTCCCCCGACGCCTGCTCGGCGACGTCGCCGTCGAGGTCGTTGATCAGCACCTTCGCGCCCTGCGAGGCGAGCAGCTCCGCCGTCGCGCGCCCGATGCCGCGCGCCGATCCGGTCACGATCGCGGACTTGCCGTCGAGTACTCCCACGTTCACTCCTTGTCGTTCGCCAGAGCGAGGATTGTCACGTACGCGCGTTTCCGGCGGGTCCGCGGCGGGGTAGGGGGCCGTCATGGCAGGCACCGCGCTGATCGTCGTCGACATGCTCAACCCCTACGACCACGAGGATGCCGACAAGCTGATCGAGAGCGTCGAGCAGACGATCGACCCGATCCGGCGCCTACTCGACCGCGCCGCCGGCGAGGACGTCGACGTGATCTACGTCAACGACAACTACAACGACTGGAACTCCTCCGAGGAGGAGCTCGCGCGGCGCGCGCTCGACGGGCGCCGCGGCGACCTCGTCGAGCCGATCCTGCCGCCGGAGGACGCCTCGTTCGTGATCAAGGCCCGCCACAGCATCTTCTACGGCACGCCGCTCGAGCACCTGCTCCACGAGCGCGAGCTCGACCACCTCGTCCTCTGCGGGCAGGTGACGGAGCAGTGCATCCTCTACAGCGCGCTCGACGCCTACGTGCGGCGCTTCAGCGTCGGCGTGGCGAGCGACGCCGTCGCCCACATCGACCGCTCGCTCGCCGACGCCGCGCTGAAGATGATGGAGCGCAACATGCGTGCGGAGATCGCCCCGGCGGCCGCCTGCGATCTCACGGTCACGGCCGCGACGTAGAAAGTAGGAAGTGCCACTCCCTACTTTGGTACGGTCTGCCTCGCAGCGTCACGCGCACGAGCGAGCAGAGGGAGAGACACCGAGATGGCCACCGCCGAGAACGTCCTGAAGCCCGACTTCGGGTCGAAGCGCAAGCACTTCATCTTCGAGGACCACCACGACCGCCTGCGCGAGTCGATCGGCGCGTTCGTCGAGAAGGAGCTCGCCCCGCACGCCGAGGAGTGGGAGGAGACGACGTTCCCCGACTCGGTGATCCAGCGGATGGGCGAGCTCGGCTTCCTCGGGCTGTCGATGCCGGAGCAGTACGGCGGCCAGGGCGGCGACTACTTCTGCAACCTCGTGCTCGCCGAGGAGATGGGCAAGTCGAACTCCGGCGGCCTGACGATGGGCGTCGCCGTCCACACCGACATGGCGATGCCGCCGATCCACCTGTTCGGCTCCGAGGAGCAGAAGCAGGAGTGGCTCGTCCCGGCGATCAAGGGCGAGAAGATCCTCTGCCTCGGCATCACCGAGCCCGACGCGGGCTCCGACGTCGCTGGCATCAAGACCCGCGCCGTGCGCGACGGCGACGACTACGTCATCAACGGCTCGAAGACCTACATCACCAACGGCCACCGCGCCGACGTGATCGTGCTCGTGACGAAGACCGGCGACGCCGGCACCTACGACGACTTCACGCTCTTCCTCGTGCCGATGGACGCCCCCGGCGTGATCCGCGAGCAGAAGCTCGAGAAGCTCGGCATGCACGCCTCCGACACCGCGCTGCTCGCGTTCCAGGACGTCCGCGTGCCGGCGTCGGCGATGCTCGGCCAGGAGGGCAAGGGCTTCTACCACATCATGTGGGAGCTCCAGGGCGAGCGCCTGATCGGAGCGGCGGGCTGCGTCGCCGGCGCCCAGCGCTGCTTCGACAAGACGCTCGAGTACGCGCTCGAGCGGACCGCCTTCGGGCGCCAGATCGGCAAGTTCCAGGCGATCCGGCACAAGTTCGCCGACATGGCGACGAAGATCGAGGCCGGCCGCCAGATGACCTACACGACCGCCTGGCGGTTCAACAACGGCGAGTACCCCGTGCGCGAGATCTCGATGGCGAAGCTCAACGCGTCACGGATCGCGGTCGAGGTCGCCGACGAGTGCATCCAGATCCATGGCGGCGCCGGCTACATGAAGGAGTACGGGATCGAGCGGGTCTGGCGCGACATGCGCCTGAACCGGATCGGTGCAGGAACCGACGAGGTCATGCTCGAGGTCATCGGCAAGTCCTACGGGCTCTAGCCGGACACGGGTCTCGGATAGCCTCGCGCCAGGATGAGCGTCGAAGCCGCGCAGCCGCTGTCCCCCGCCGAGGTCTTCTCGCGTGGCTTCGGCTTGTGGTGGCGAACGCTGGGCCGGATGGCCCTGGGCACAATCGCCGTGCTCGTTCCGCTTCAGGTCCTGAGCTGGCTGATCCTCTTCGTCACCCAGCCCAACTACCTCGAGACGCTGAGGAGCTATCCCGAGCTGTTCGAGTGGTACCCCAAGTTCTTCGAGTGGGCGGAGAAGTCAGCCAACAACCCCAACGTGCCGCCGCCAACCCTGCCGGAGGGTCTCGTGACGATGCCCGGCAGCGCGGATTCCGGGCTGCTCCTGTTGGGCGCCTGCCTGTCCATCGTGATCAGCGCGGTGGGGATTTCGCTGCTGCTCTCGATGTCGATAGAAATTGCCATCGGGGAAGTCCAAGGGAATCGGATCGAGTGGCGCACCGCGCTCGAGCACGCGGTGGACCGGCTGCGCTCGGTGCTGTTCATCACGGTCATCTGGGGTGTGCTGCTGGGGGTCCTTGCGGGAGTCACGTTCCTGGTCCTCTCCCTCCCGGCGCTGTGGCTGACCGTGGCCTGGGCGGTTCCGATCCCGGTGTTCATGTACGAGGGGCTCAAGAACTTCGAGGCGTTGTCACGCTCGTTCAGGCTCGTCCGCTACCGCTGGTGGGCCACATTCGGCAGCCTGGCGCTGCTCTGGCTCATCCAGTTCATCCTGATCGTGATCCTCTACGCGCCCATCGTCGCCGGCTTGTTCCTAGGCTGGGACCTGGCGATCACGATTGCCCTCATGGTCATCCTGGGCCTCCTGGCCTCCATCGTCGCGATGCCGCTGCTCGGGACGGTGCTGGCCTCGATCTACCTGGACCTGCGCCTGCGCAAGGACGGACTGGGGCCCGGTCAGATCACCCAGCCGCCGCCGCCGTCGCCGGAGCCGTCCGCCGAGCCTTCACCGCCCACACCCGAGCAAGGAGCATGAGTTGAGCGTCGACACACCCGCCTCCCCCGTTGCCCTCCCCGTTGTGGAGTCGCAGGAGCAGCAGATGATGCGGGAGGCGGTTCCCGGCATCGCGTCCAGCT
>DASQKV010000040.1:0-12112 GCA_035630335.1 Thermoleophilaceae bacterium
TGAAGGCCAGGAGAAGGGGGTCCTCAGCTTCGCTCAGATCGCCTCTTCGCTGGAGGAGATCGAGGTCACCAAGGAGCAGGTCTCCGAGCTGCACGCGTACCTGGAGGACCAAGGCATCGACGTGGTCGGCGAGGACGGCCGGCCCGCGATCAGCGAGGCCGGGCGCTTCGAGCGGACGGACCAGCAGGGTGAGAAGACCCGCGACGTGCCGCGCAAGCCGCAGCTCGATCTCACCGTCGAGCCCAGCCTGGACTCGCTGCGCCTCTACCTGCGATCGATCGGCCGCGTGCAGCTGCTCACCGCCGAGCGCGAGGTCGCGCTCGCCAAGCGGATCGAGCGCGGTGACCTCGAGGCCAAGCAGGAGATGGTGGAGGCGAACCTGCGCCTCGTCGTCTCCATCGCCAAGGGCTACCTGGGCCGCGGCCTCTCGTTCCTGGACTTGATCCAGGAGGGATCGCTCGGCCTCATCCGCGCCGTCGAGAAGTTCGACTACCGGCGGGGATACAAGTTCTCCACGTACGCGACCTGGTGGATCCGCCAGGCGGTGACGCGGGCGATCGCCGACAAGGCGCGCACGATCCGGATCCCCGTCCACATGGTCGAGAAGCTCAACAAGGTCGTCCACGTCGAGCGCCAGATGGTCCAGTCGCTCGGCCGCGAGCCGACCCCCGACGAGATCGCCCACGAGCTGCAGTGGACCGCCCGCGAGGTCAAGGACATCCAGCGCTTCGCCCAGCTCCCCGTCTCGCTCGAGAAGCCGATCGGCGAGGAGGACGACTCCGAGCTCGGCGACTTCGTCGAGGACGAGACCGCGCTCTCCCCGTTCGAGACCGCCTCCGAGAACATGCGCCGCGAGAACGTCCGCCGCGTCCTCGACGCCCTCCCGCCACGCGAGCGCGAGGTCATCGAGATGCGCTACGGCCTCAAGGGCCACCAAGCCCGCACGCTCGAGGAGGTCGGCCGCGCCTTCGGCGTCACCCGCGAGCGCATCCGCCAGATCGAGAACAACACCCTCAAGAAGCTCGAGTGCCTCCCCGAGGCCCAGCGCCTCCGCGAGGCTTCTTAGCTCTGACGTAGGAGCGCGACGGGTGCCATCCGGCGCCCGTCCGCGTTCGCTACGCGGTTGGCGGCTAGAATCGGCGGCCCTCGGGGGGATGTCCGAGTGGTTAAAGGAGACGGGCTGTAAACCCGTTGGCTATGCCTACGCAGGTTCGAATCCTGCTCCCCCCACTAGTCCGATGCCCAACCTCAACGACCCGCAGTTCGACGAGGCGCGCGATCGCGACGGCTTTCGCGCCCAGCGAGCCCGGATCGGTCACCAGCTCGGAACCGAGCGCCTCGGGGTCAGCCTCTGGGAGCTCCCGCCAGGCGAGGCGGCGTACCCGTACCACGCCCATCTCGGCGAGGAGGAGCTCCTGATCGTGCTCGACGGCCGGCCCGCGCTCCGCACGCCCTCCGGCTGGCGCGACCTCGACGAGGGCGAGATCGTCTCGTTCAAGCGCGGGGAGGAGGGCGCCCACCAGCTCGTCAACCGCACCGACTCCACGGTGCGATTCCTCGCCATCAGCACCAACGGGGAGCCAGACATCGTGCTCTACCCGGACTCCGGCAAGGTCGGCGCCGCTCAGCGCCTGCCCGACGGCTCCGGTCTGAGGAAGACCTTCCGCCTCGACGACGCCGTCGACTACTACGACGGCGAACGGCCCCCTACCGGGTAGCCCGATCTCGCGCTAGGCTCCGTCCTCGCGCCCTCGTAGCTCAGTTGGTAGAGCACTTCCATGGTAAGGAAGGGGTCTCCGGTTCGAGTCCGGACGAGGGCTTGGCGCGGTAGGGCGGAACCGGGTGGGTTCGGCTCCATCGCACACTGGTGTAGGGACGTCGTTCCATACCGCGCCGACCGACGGACTACTGTTTGCGCATGGTCGATCAGGTCTTGATCGAGGAGGCAGCACGTCGCCTCGCTACAGCAGCCGGCGATTCGGCGCAGGTGATCCTGTTCGGCTCGCACGCCCGTGGCGAGGCTGACGCTCGCAGCGACATCGACTTCCTAGTCGTTGAGCCACATGTTGGAAATGAGGCCGACGAGGCGGTGCGACTGCGTCGCGAGTTGAGTGACTTGCGTGTCCCGGTCGATGTGGTGGTCGTGAGTCGCGCCTATGCCGACGAGTGGCGAGACGTTCGAGGCGGGATCGTTCATTCCGCGCTGAACGAGGGCCGCGTGCTTGCCGGCTGATGGCCGCCCAACGCGACCTTGCAAACCAGCTGCTCGAGCTCGCGCGTGACGACGAGGCGGCGGCGAGGACGCTCTTAGAAGCCGATTCGGTGGAGTCGGTCGTCGGCTTCCATTGCCAGCAGGCTGTCGAGAAGGCGCTGAAGGCCGTTCTTGCGGATGGCGCTCTCCAGTTCCCCTTCACGCACGACATCGAGTTGCTCGTGCAGCTCTGCGCAGATGCGGGCGCGCCCTTGCCTGACGACCTCGCCGATGTGGATCAGCTCACTCCATTCGCTGCGCGTGTCCGCTACGGCACCGCTCCCGTACCGGACGTCGACCTTGGGTCATGCCTCGACTGGGCAGCCCAGACGATCCTGTGGGCGAGGGAGCGCCTCGGGGAAACGCCTTCGCCGAGCGATCCCAGCTAGGCGGCGGCGGTCCACGTTAAACCGAGTCCCCGCCGAGCGCCATGATGCGGCCGACGTCGTCGGCCGCGAGCTCGAAGCCGAACACGTCGAAGTTCTCCTCGATCCGCTCGCGGCTGGAGGAGCGGGGGATGACGATGTTGCCGAGTTGGATGCTCCAGCGGAGGACGATCTGGGCGGGCGTGCGACCGTGGCGCTCGGCCAGCTCGGTGATGACTGGCTCGCGCAGCAGCCTGCCGGCACGGTCCAGCGGCGCCCACGCCTCTGTCGCGATCCCGTGCGCGGCGTGGTACTCGCGGCGCTCGGTCTGAGGGAGGTAGGGGTTCAGCTCGATCTGGTTCAGCGCGGGAACGGTGTCCGTCTCGCGGGCGAGACGCTCGAGGTGCTCGATCTGGAAGTTCGAGACGCCGATCGCGCGGACCGCTCCGTCGGCGAGCAGGCTCTCCAGCGCTTGCCAGGTCTCGATGTAGCGGTCGAGCTTCGGCGCCGGCCAGTGGATCAGGTAGAGGTCGATGATGTCGAGGCCGAGTCGCGTGCGGCTCGCCTCGAAGGCACGCAGCGTCGAGTCGTAGCCCTGGTCCTCCTCCCAGACTTTGGTTGCGACGAAGAGCTCGTCGCGCGGAATCCCGCTCGCGGCGATCGCCCGGCCGACCTCGTCCTCATTGCCGTAGATCGTCGCCGTGTCGAAGCTGCGGTAGCCGACCTCCAGCGCTAGCTCGACCTCGTGCCCGCCGACGTTCCAGGTGCCGAAGCCGAGCTGCGGCATGGCGACGCCGTTGTTCAGCTCGACTGAGGGGACGGCGGATGTGGAGGCCATCGGAAGCCCGATCTCAGCCGAGCGTCGCGGCGATCTCGTCGAGCGCCTTCTGCTCGTCCTCGCTGACCTGCGTGCCGCCGACGCCCATGAAGCCACCCTCCTTGTGGGCGTTGGCGACGGCCTCGGCGAGCGTCACGACGAAGCTCTTGTAGGCCTCGCGCTCCTCGACGGTCGCCTTCGCCTCGAGGATGCCGACCGCCTCGCGCAGCCGCTCCTCCGCGGCGCCCTTGACGTCCCCGGTCGAGCCGACTCGCTTGGGGTCCATCGCCGGCGGCGACGAAATCAGGTCGTCGAGCAGCTCGCTCTCGCCCTGCTGCTGGCGCGCCGCGGCGTAGATCTTGCCCATCGCCATCGTCTCGCGGATCGTGCCGCCACGGCCCGCGGTCACCACGCGCATGCCGGCGAGCACCGGAGCCTCGACGAGCGTCGACCACTCCTCGGCGTTGAAGTCGGCCTTCTTGGTCATCTCTTCTCCTCTTGGTCGAGTGGCAACGTCGCCGAAAGCAACGGCGAGGCGACGTCGGGATCGTCCTGGTCGCAGACGAAGGTGAGGGTCATCACGCCGGTGTCGAGCGCGCCGTGGACGCCCTCGACCTTGTAGGCGCTCTCGATCCTGCGCAGCCGGCGAACCTCGCCGTCGCGGTCGATCGTGCCGACGACGGACCCGACGATCTCGCCGTCCGAGTAGGTGTCCGACGAGGCCTCCGCCGACGCGGTGAAGACGAGCAGCTCCTCGCCGAGCGGGCTGGCGTCGCTGAACGTCAGCCTCGCCTCGCCGAGCTGGCCTAGGTCGTAGGACCGCATGCCGCGTAGCTCGCCCGCCGCGAGCGTACGGTCGCCGACGAGCGCGTCGAGCACCTCGTCGAGCGCCAGCTCTGTGACGACGTTGGCCCCCAGGTCGCTGTTCCCGCGCTGGAGCAGCCAGAACCCGTCGCCCATCACGGTGGCGCCCTCGATGTTGAGCTCGTCGAGGCTCTCGCGCAGCAGCCCGTAGAGCGGTTGCAGGTCGATCTCCTCCGGCTCTCCGTCCAGCGAGCCGTCCGGCGCCAGCGCCCATACGAAGCCACGGTCGCGGTTCGGCTTCGAGCCCGAGCCGAGGCCGAGCAGCGCTCCCTGAGGGTGCTGCTCGAACGGCGGCAGCGCGGTCAGCACCTCCAGGTCGGGCTTGGCCGCCTTGCGCTCGTCGGCGCCCGTCGGCAGGTCGCCGCTGAGCACACGGCGAAGCCGGCCGGGGGCGGGGTCCGAGACTCGGAAGACCGCCAGCGACAGCTCGTCGTCGCCGATCACGTACGCGAAATCGCCGCGTTGGACGACGCCGCTGGCGGCCGACACGTGAGCCGGTCGGTCGGGGTGCGAGGGAGCGTCGAGATCGAGCGTCCGCAGCTCGAGCAGCTCCAGCGGCGGGAGATCCTCGGGCCTGGCCTCGTGCCGATCCATCGCTAGCGGCTTGCCCGCCGCGGCGCCCGGGGAAACTGCGCGCCGACCGTCAGGCGGTGGCCAGCCGGCGCGCGAGCGCCTCGGTGAGATCGACCGCCTCGCGCACGGTCCCGAAGTCCAGGTTCTCGGGCGTGTCCGTCGGCAGGTGGTAGTTCGACAGCAGCTTCGTGTCGGGCTCGAACGACGTCACGGTGGCGGTCGGATAGCCAGCGCGGCTCGGGATCACGCTGTCGGTGCTCGACCGAGCTCGCTGGCCGCGGACCAGCTCGATGCCTGCCTCCGCGGCGGTGTCCGCGATCAGATTGCGGAACGACGGGTCGGGGTACTCCTCGATCCTCAGCACGCCCTCGCCCTCGAGCATCACGAGCCGCGGCGAGCCGATCGTGTCGAGGTTGAGGACCGAGGTGCGCGCCGGATCGAGCTGGCGCAGGTGGCGGTCGACGAAGTCGTAGATCCCGCCCTGGAGGACCTCCTCGGCACCGCACGAGGCGAGGACCACGCGCAGCCCGGCGATCGGCCGGTCGCGAAGCCGCTCGGCGAGATCGACCAGCGCGGCAACGGCCGACAGGTTGTCGTTGGCGCCGGGAACGATCCGATGGCGAGCGAGGTCGATACCGACCGCATTGGTCATCGCGCCGGTGGCGGTGCCGGCGGCCAGCAGCCCACGACGGTTCGTGATCGCGCCGATCGAGACGAGCAGCGGCGCGCCGATGATCGGCCACCAGAGCGGCAGCGACGCGTTCGCTCGCGCGATCACGCTCGGAAACCGCCGGGCGATGGCACGCTGGAGCGACTGGTCGAAGATCCAGCCCGTCGGCGCGGCGTCGTGGTGGGCGAGGACGACCAGCGTGCGGTCGGTGGCGAGGTCCCCGACCTCCGCGACGACGTTCGTCGTCCGGCGCGGGCGCCTCGAGATCCGGCGCCAGACACGCCAGCGGTTGTCGGCGTCGTCCGCGATCGCCAGCCCGGCGAGACCGGCGATCAGCGCGGCGAGCTTGCGCGCCCGGCCCGTCAGGGCTACGACGCCGGCGATCATGGCGGCGGTACCCAACGGCCCCAGCAGCCGCGCATAGCCGTCGCGATACTCCACCGACTCGACCCGCGCCGGCGCGCCGGCGGCGCGGAGGCGGTCGGCGATCCACTCCGCGGCCTGCGCCTCGCCCGCCGAGCCCGCCCCGCGCTCGAGCGGGGCAAGCGTCTCGACGACCTCTCGCAACGTGGACTCGGACATCGCCGCGGAACTCTATGGATGGACGATGCTCCTAGAGTCAGCGCGTGTTCGAGGACCTCGTCAGCCAGTCGGTCGAGCTGCCGAGCGGAGAGCTGCACGTGCTGCAGCCGGCGGAGTCGGCCGAGCTGCCGGACGACGGGCCGGTCGAATGGGCGCCGATCGCCCCGTACCGGTCCGTGCTCTGGCGCAGCGGCGTGGCGCTCGCGCGCGAGCTCGACGGCACGGCCCTCCGCGGCCTACGCGTCATCGAGCTGGGATGCGGACTCGCGCTACCGAGCCTCACCGCCGCGCGCGCAGGCGCCGCCGTCCTCGCGACCGATGAATGTCCGGAGGCGCTCAGGCTCGTCACCCGCAACGCCGAGGCGAACGGCGTGCGCGTCGAGACCGCCACCGTCGACTGGACGGAGCCCGACGAGATCGTTAGGCGAGCGCCGTTCGACGTAGTGCTCGCCGCTGACGTCCTCTACGAGGACGCGGCCATCGCGCCGCTGCTCGCGCTCCTTCCACGCCTCGCGCCGCAGGCCTGGCTCGCCGATCCTGGCCGGCCAGCGGCCGAAGCGTTCTTCGAGCAGGCCGGACGCTGCGGCTGGACGATGGAGACCCGCCTCCGCGGGGTTGTCCGGATCCACCGGCTACGCCTTTCGTGATTCGCCAGGTCGGCCGAGCCTGTTCGCCTCGCTCCGGCCAGTTGGTTCGGGTGAGGTCGACTTTTCCGACGGAATGCGTCGGAAAAGTCGACCTCACCCCACGGCCCGCGCTCAGCCGCCCTCGACGTGCGCCTTCAGCTCACCCGGTCGCGCATTGACGAGCATGTCGCGCAGCTTGTCCTCCACCGGCCCCCGGATAAGCATCCCGAGCATGCGACCCGTATCGCCCTCGAGCGAGTAGGTGGCGCGCGTCCGCCCATCCCCGAGGTCCTCGAGCTCCCAAGATCCCACCAGCGACTTCAGGTCGCCCTTCTCCTGCGTCCACGACAGCCGCGTCGGCGGCGCGTAGACGAAGCGCACCTGCGACTTCACCGTCGTCACCTTGGCGTCGGCCTCGGTCTCGACGAGCGACGGGCGCCCCTCGGCGTCACGATCGAGCGCCTCGAGGTCCTTCATGCCGCCCTGCCAGTCGGGCGCCGACTCGACGTCGGCGACGACCTCCCATACGCGCTCCAGCGGCGCGTCGATCTCCGCGCTGGCCGAACCCGCCAAGACACCCATCTCAAGCCTCCGTCGTAGTGGTGGACCGACCTTATCCAGCCGGCGGGGGCCCGAGCACTCTCCGTACGTAGTCGTTCGCGAACACGCCGTCGGGATCGAGCCGCCGTCGCACGGCGTGGAAGTCGTCCCAGCCCGGATAGCGCGGCGCCAGCGTCGCCGCGGTCTGGAAGTGACGCTTGCCCCAGTGCGGCCGCCCGTCGAAGCCGTCCATGACCTGCTCGACCGCGCGGAAGTACGGCTCCCACTCCATCCCGCGGTACATGTGGACCGCGATGTAGCACGTGTCGCGCCCCCCGGCCGGGCTCAGCAGCGCGTCGTCGGGCGCCACGAACCGCACCTCGATCGGGAACGGCACCGCGAAGCTTGGCCGCTGCGCGACCTCGAGCACCGCCCGCACCGCCTCCGCCGCCCGCTCGCGCGGCAGCGCATACTCCATCTCCGTGAACCGCACCAGCCGCGGCGAGGCGAAGACGCGGTAGGAGCGGTCGACCCGTCGCGACGTCCCCGACGCCCGTGCGAGCAGCCGGTTGATCTGCGGGATCAGTCGCGGCGCCCGCCGGCCGGCGGCGCAGGCGAGGCCGAAGACGTGGTTGCGCAGCAGCACATCGTCGACCCACGCCCGCGCTCGCGACGGCGGCTCGGGCGCCCGGTCGACCTTGCGGTTGGTCCGCGTCAGCGCCAGCTGGCTGTGCGGGAAGACGTAGAACTCGAAGTGCTCGGCGCCGTCGGCCAGCTCGTCGATCCGTCCGAGCACCTCCTCGAGCGGCGCGGTCGAGTCGACGCCCTCGAGCGTGAAGGCCGGCACCGTCTGCAGCGTCACCTCCGTGACCACTCCCAGCGCCCCAACGCTCACGCGCGCCGCACGCCACGCGTCCGGATCGTCGCTCTCGGACACCCGCAGCAGCGACCCATCGGCGGTCGCCAGCTCGACCTCCGCCAACGCCGCGGACAGGTTGCACAGCCGCGATCCGGTCCCGTGCGTGGCAGTCGCCGTCGCTCCGGCGATCGACTGCACGTCGACGTCGCCGAGGTTCTCGAGCGCGAGCCCGTGGCCCCACAGCGCCTCGCTCAGCGCGTTCAGCGAGATTCCCGCCTCGACTCTGGCAAGGCCGCTCTCCCGGTCGATCTCGAGCACTCGCCGCATGCGGTCGAGCGTCAGCAGCGTGCCGTCCGTCAGCGCCGCGTCGGTGAACGAGTGGCCGGCGCCCGCGACCCTCAACCCCCGGCCCGCATCCCGCGCCCGCCCGACCGCCTCGACGACCTCCGCCGCGCTCGCCGGATGCTCGACCGCCGCGGGGGAGCAGACCTGATCGCCCGCCCAGTTGCGCCACTCGGGCGCCACGCTCACCGCCTCGCGGCGCGCGCCCAGGCGATCGCCAGCGCCTGCAGCGGCAGCCGCGCCAGCAGCGTCGCCCGCCCGCCCGGGATCCCATAGCGGTCGGGATTGAGCGCCATGTGGACGTTCGCCGGGAAGACTGCGAGCAGCGTCGCGACGCTCCACAGGCTCGCGGCCCGGCGTGTCGGCCCGTGCATGACGCCCAACCCGCCGGCGATCTCCGCGACGCCGCTGACGTAGACCAGCGCCCGCTTCGCCGGCAGCCGGTCCGGCACGATCGCCTCGTACGTCCGCGGGATGACGAAGTGCATCAACCCGGCGAAGACGAAGAACGGCCCGAAGCTGCGTGCGGCGCGTGACATCGGCCGGCCGACTCTACAGCCGCACCCGCGCTCAGCCGGTCGCAGCCGCCGCCGCGTGCTCCACCAGCCGCGCCCGCACCGTCTTGGCGTCGTGCGTCACCGGCTCTGTCGACGCGATGAACTCCGCCAGCAGCTCCGCGAACCTCAGCGGGTCGTCGAGCTGCGGGAAGTGCCCAGAGCCCTCGAAGATTTCGAGCCGGCTCAGCGGCAGCCGCTCGTGCGCATCGAGCCCATGCGCCGCGGGGATGATCGGGTCGCGGTCGCCCCAGACGATCAGCGTCGGCGTCTTCTCGGCCAGGTACAACCGGTCGTTCGCCGTCACGCGCTGGCCGCGCGGGCTCACCACCGACCGCACGGTCCGGACGAACGCCGCCCGCCGCTCGGTGTCGCCGAGCGAGGCGATCCCGCGCGAGACCTCCGCGAGGTCGGCGCCCGGCTGCAGCCCGACCCGTCCCAGCAGCGAGGCCATCGCCGACCCGGCGTCCATCAACGGCTTGGCCGTCAGCAGCGGCAGCACCTGCTCCGCGAACGGCAGCGCCGCGCTGCGGATCAGCGGGCTGACGTCACGCCCGAGGCCGCCGCTCGACACCAGCACCAGCCGTTCGACCAACTCCGGGAACTGGTACGAGAACTGCATAGCGATCCCGCCTCCGAGCGAATGCCCGACGACGGTCGCACGCTCGACCTCGAGCACCGAGAGCAGGTCGCGCATCATGCACGCGTGGGCGCCGAGCGAGTGGTCGCCGCGCTGGCGGTCCGAGTCGCCGTGCCCCGGCAGATCGGGCGCGATCACCTCGTAATCGCGCGCAAGCAGCCGCATCGCGGGCTCCCAGCTCTGGCAGGAGTTGGTGATCCCGTGGATCAGGAAGATCGTCGGGCCCTCGCCGGCCCGCCGGAACGCCACCCGCCTGCCGTGCAACGTCCGAACGTCGAGTTCCATGCCATCCGACTGTACCCGCCCGGCGGCCGGACCCAGCCCGCGCTATCCTGAGGCGCGAAATGTTGCGACCGTCGGTCGCCTTCGTATGGCGGCTCGTCGCCCTGCGATGGGACCCGGGAGGGGGGCTTCACCGCCTTGGAGTAGCTCGGGACGGACGTCGGTCGCTCTGACCAACTAGAGATCGTGCAGGAGCCATGGCTCGCGGAGACGTTCGAATCGCCGTAACCCTGGAGTGCCAGGAGTGCAAGCGGCGCAACTACCAGTCACAGAAGTCCAAGCGCAACAATCCGGACCGGATCGAGCTGCGCAAGTACTGTCGTTGGTGCGGCAAGCACACACCGCACAAGGAGACGCGCTGAGCGCCCCGCGCTCGCGCGCCTGACTGGGAAGACCGCATGGCTCGGAACCGTCAGCGGGCCAAGGAGCGCCAGGCGCGTCGCAAGGCGCGCGAGGGCGACGGCGGCGCGCCCCGCAGCGCCCGTCCGGGCGACGGCGCCCCGCCTCGCGAGGACGCTCCCAAGCGCCGCCGCGGCGGCGATCCGATCGCCGACGACGTCCTCGACGAGCTCGAGCGCGAGTCGGTCGTCGCGAGCAGCGCCGACCCGGTCACGCCCCCGCCGCTGAGCGAGTCCGAGCGCCTGCGCGCCGGCGCGCCCCCCGAGGACGTCGGCAGCACCGCCGAGGTGCTCGAGTACGAGCAGGACCTCGACGGCGACGACGACCCAGAGCACTTCGATCCGACCCAGGACATCGCCGAGGAGGACCGCGCGGCCGACGGAGCCAAGCGCCGCCGGGTCGCCCAGGACAACAAGCACCGGTCGCGTCTCGTACAGTTCCTGATCGCCGTATGGGCCGAGCTGCAGCGTGTGCAGTGGCCCGACCGTCAGGCGCTGATCACGCTGACGGGCGTCGTTCTAGGCTTCGTGCTGATCGCCGGCGGCTATCTCGGCTTGTTGGACGCGATCGCCTCGAGACTCATCCAAGCAATCCTCTGAGCCCCAACGGGTTCCTCCAGAAAGCAGCCTGAGCAAAGCCAATGTTCCGCTGGTACGCCGTCAACACCTACTCGGGCCACGAGAAGAAGGTCAAGCAGAACCTCGAACACCGGGTTCAGTCGCTTGGCCAGCAGACTTCCGTGCGCCAGGTCGTCATCCCCACCGAGCAGATCCAGGAGATGAAGGACGGCCAGAAGGTCCAGAAGGAGCAGCGGACGATGCCCGGCTATCTGCTCGTGAACATGAACCTGACCGACGACTCCTGGGGGCTGGTCAAGAACACCCCCGGTGTCACGGGCTTCGTCGGGCCGTCGCAGAAGCCGGTGCCGCTGAGCCAGCCCGAGGTCGACCGGCTGCTCAACCGCGAGACCGCCGAGCGCCCGCGGACGCGCGCCCAGTTCACCGTCGGCGAGTCGGTCAAGGTCGTCTCGGGCCCGCTGTCGGACTTCTCCGGCGAGATCTCCGAGATCAACGAGGACGCCGCCAAGCTCAAGGTGCTGGTATCCATCTTCGGTAGGGAGACCCCCGTCGAGGTGGGCTTCGACCAGGTGAAGAAGATCTAGATGGCCAAGAAGGTTCTGACACTCATCAAGCTGCAGGTCCCCGGCGGCAACGCCAATCCGGCGCCGCCGGTCGGCCCCGCGCTGGGCCAGCACGGCGTCAACATCATGGAGTTCTGCAAGGCGTTCAACGCGCAGACCCAGGGCGACAACGGGACGATCATCCCGGTCGAGATCACGGTCTACGAGGACCGCTCCTTCGACTTCATCACCAAGACTCCGCCGGCCGCGGTCCTGATCAAGGAGGCCGCCGGAATCGACAAGGGCTCCGGTGAGCCCCATGCCGACAAGGTCGGCTCGATCACCGTCGACCAGGCCCGCCAGATAGCCGAGCGCAAGATGCCAGACCTCAACGCCAACGACCTCGACGCCGCCACCAAGATCATCGCCGGCACCGCCCGGTCGATGGGCGTCACCGTGGAAGGCCTCGAGTCGGTCACGTCAGGAGACGCAGGCTGATGGCTCGCGGCAAGCGCTACCGCGCCGCCTACGAGAGGATCGACCGGACCCGCGCGTATCCGCCGGCCGAGGCCGTCCACCTTCTGAAGCAGGCCGACGCCGCCGGCTTCGACGAGACGGTGGAGCTCCA
>DASQKV010000041.1:0-60444 GCA_035630335.1 Thermoleophilaceae bacterium
GGCAACGTGATCGCGTGGGAGTCCGCCGGCGGCGCCGGCTTCAAGGGCTCGCGCAAGTCGACGCCGTTCGCCGCCCAGGTCACCGCGGACGCCGCGGCCAAGAAGGGCATCGAGCAGGGCCTCGAGAAGGTCGAGGTCTTCGTCAAGGGCCCCGGCTCCGGTCGCGACACCGCGATCCGCTCGCTGCAGGCCGCCGGGCTCGAGGTCACGGGCATCCGCGACGTAACCCCACAGGCGCACAACGGCTGCCGCCCGCGCAAGCGGCGGAGGGTCTAGGCATGGCGCGCGACAGCGGAGCCCAGTGCAAGCAGTGCCGGCGCGAGGGCACCAAGCTCTTCCTCAAGGGCGAGCGCTGCCTGACCGACAAGTGCGGAATCGAGCGGCGCAACTACCCGCCCGGCGACCACGGCCGCGGCCGTCCGCGCCAGTCGGAGTACCGCGTCCAGCTACGCGAGAAGCAGAAGGCCCGTCGCTACTACGGCGTGCTCGAGAAGCAGTTCCGCGGCTACTACGACCGTGCCTCGCGCCAAGAGGGCGTGACCGGCGAGAACCTGCTGCGGATCCTCGAGTCGAGGCTCGACAACGTCCTCGTCCGGCTCGGATTCGCCGCGTCGCGCCGCCAGGCGCGCCAGCTCGTCCGCCACGGCCACTGGATGGTCAACGGCCGGCGAGTCGACATTCCCTCTTACCAGGTGCGTCCCGACGACGTGATCACGCTGGCCCCCGGCTTCGCGGCCGACCAGATGATCCGAGACGCGACCGAGCTGGTCTCCGTGGTCCCCGCCTGGCTCCAGGCAGACCACGACGGCCTGACCGCGAAGGTGCTCCGCCGGCCCGAGCGCGACGAGATCGCCGTGCCGGTCCAGGAGCAGCTCATCGTCGAGCTTTACTCGAAGTAGAAGTCCAAGCCGCGCGCGACGCCCGCCGGCAGTCGTGTGCGCACCAACGCGAAGGACACCGCCCATGATCGAGTTCCAGACCCCCCAGATCTCCGCCGAGACCGTTACCGACACGCGCGGTACGTTCACGATCGAGCCGCTCGACCGCGGCTTCGGCTACACCTTCGGCAACTCGCTGCGGCGGGTCCTGCTGTCGTCGCTCGCCGGCGCCGCGGTGACCAGCGTCCGCATCGAGGGCGTGGCGCACGAGTTCTCGACGATCCCGGGCGTCAAGGAGGACGTCACCGACATCGTCCTGAACCTCAAGGAGATCGTCTGCCGAATGCACTCCGAGGCGAACGAGATCGAGGCCCCGCTGGTCGTCACCGGCCCGGGCGACATCACCGCCGGCGACATCGACCTGCCCTCGGGCGTCGAGATCCTCAACCCCGAGACGCACATCGCGACGCTCGAGAAGAAGACCAAGCTCGAGGTGTACCTGACCGTCGGCCACGGGCGCGGCTACTCGCCCGCGGAGGACAACAAGTCGCCTGAGCAGCCGATCGGCGTGATCCCGATCGACTCGATCTTCTCGCCCGTCAAGCGCGTCGCCTACTCCGTCGAGTCGGCCCGCGTCGGACAGCGGACCGACTACGACAAGCTCACGCTCGACATCGAGACCGACGGCTCGATCGACCCACACGCCGCGCTGCGCGAGGCCGCCGAGACGCTGATCAAGTACCTGGCGATCTTCAGCGAGCCGGAGCGCGTCGAGGCGCTGCGCGAGGCCGGTGCGCAGCTCGTCGGCGCGGCCGCACTCGGCAACGCCGACCTCGGCGGTGGCGGCGGCTCTGTCTCCGGCGGCGACGGGATGGACGACATCCTGATCGAGGAGCTGGAGCTCGGCGTGCGCTCGTACAACTGCCTGAAGCGGGCGGGCGTGCAGACCGTCGGCGACCTCGTTCAGAAGTCGGAGTCCGAGCTGAACGCGATCCCCAACTTCGGTCGCAAGTCGATCGAGGAGGTCAAGGAGACCCTCGAGGCACGCGGCCTGGCGCTGCGGGCGGCGTAGGGAGCCTGCTGGCCGTACACTGCTTGGGTTCGTCATGCGCCATCAGAAGCAAAAAGGGAAGCTCAGCCGGGATTCGGCGCACCGCAAGGCGCTGCTGATGAACCTGTCGCGCGAGGTCATCGACCACGAGCGGATCAAGACGTCGCAGGCGAAGGCGAAGGCGGTCAAGCCGGAGCTGGAGCGGTTGATCACGCTGGCGAAGAAGGGCGACGGGCACTCGCGTCGGCTGGCGATGGCGCGGCTGGGGCAGGACAAGGCAGTGGTCTACAAGCTGTTCGAGGAGATCGCTCCGAGGTATGTGGAGCGTCCGGGGGGCTACACCCGGATCCTGAAGCTCGGTCCGCGGAAGTCGGATGCGACCGAGATGGTCTTTCTCGAGCTGGTATAGCTTTGGGGCTGGGCCCGGGCGTTGGTGGCCGCGGGTCCTGTCTCCGGTGGCGGGTTCCGTGCTCGGCGGGCTCCGGTCTCCGCCCCGTGCCTGGCGCGGCTTGCGGCGTAGGGCTCTTGCGGGGTTAGACGGCAGGGGCTGCGCCGGAGCGCCCGCCTGCGCGCGGATACCCGACCACCGTCGCCACCCGCGGAAGCCGCGTCGGTGGCTCGCGTTCTGGACCTTGACGGCGAGGTAGGCTGCGGCGGATGAAGCTGTTGGCGTTCTCCGACGTTCACTGTGATCTCGGCGCGGTCCAGTCGCTGGTCGAGCAGGCGCGCGGCGTCGATGTCGTGGCGGGGGTTGGCGATTTCGCGAGCGTGCACGAGGGGCTGGAGGAGACGGTGCGGCCACTCCGCGAGGTCGGGGTTCCGGTGTTGCTGGTGCCTGGGAACAACGAGACGGTTGATGCGCTGCGGGCTGCGACGGCGGGTTGGGACGGGACGACGGTGTTGCATGGGGAGGGGGCTGAGGTGGATGGCGTGAGCTTCTTCGGGATCGGGGCTGGGGTGCCGACGACGCCTTGGGATTGGAGCTTCGATCTGACCGAGGATGAGGCGGAGGGGATGCTGGCCCGGGTGCCGGAGGGGGCTGTGCTGTTGAGCCATTCGCCGCCGAAGGGGCATGTGGACAAGGGGCTGGGGAGCACGGCGGTGTTGGCGGCGGCTGAGCGGTCTCGGGCGCGGGCGGTGCTGTGTGGGCATATCCACGAGGAGTGGACGAATGAGTCGCGGATTGGGGGGACGCTGGTGCGGAACTTGGGTCCGGATGGGTTCGTGTTGGAGCTCTGAGGCGGTGGGGCTCGGGGCGTTGGGTGGCTGATAGCGTCGCGGCATGGACTTGGAGCGGATCAAGCAGGGGGCCCGGGAGGGCTGGGGGAAGGGCGACTACTCGGGGCTTTCGGAGATGTTGCGGCCGGCTGCGGTGGCGTTGTGCGACGCGTGTGCGGTGGGTGCGGGTCAGGAGGTCCTCGACGTGGCGGCGGGGGACGGGAACTTTGCGATCGCGTGCGCCTACGAGGGGGCGAGCGTGGTCGCGTCCGACATCTCGCCTGGGATGGTGGAGCGGGGGAAGGCGCGCTCGGAGGCGGAGGGTTACGACGTAGAGTGGGTCGAGGCGGATGCTGAGGAGCTGCCCTTCGAGGACGGGCGGTTCGAGTGCGTCGGGTCGGTGTTCGGGGCGGTGATGGCGCCGCGGCCCGAGGTCGTTGCGCAGGAGCTGTTCCGGGTCGTGCGGCCGGGGAACACGGTTGGCTTGGTGGCGTGGGTGCCCGACGGGGTCGCGCAGCAGATGTTCGAGGTCGGGCGGCGTTATGCCCCCAGAGGCGGCGGCCCGGGCCACGAGCTTTGGGGCGACGAGGACGTGGCGCGCGAGCGCCTGGGGGAGCTGGCCAACTCGATCGAGATCGAGCGACTGGCGCTGCCCTGGGCCGGGGACTCGCCGGAGGGCTTCATCGCCTACATGGAGCGCCATGCGCCGATGCAGGCCGCGGCCAAGGAGCAGATGCCGGCCGAGACGTACGCGCAGATGCGCGGTGAGATGCTGGAGCTGGTGCGCGGCTGGGCGGGCGGCGACGGGGCGTTCTCGGTCAATGCGGAGTACCTGGTGATCGTCGCGCGTAAGCGCGGCTAGCCCGAGCCGGACCCTGACGGATGCCTGCGGGACGTCACGACGGGCGCGTCGCGGGAAGTCGGCTGTGACTGCGCGGCTGCTGCTCGAGTACGACGGCGGTGGCTTCTCGGGATGGGCGCGGCAGGCGGGGCACCGGACGGTGGAGGAGGTGCTCGGTCAGGCGATCTTGCGGTTGGGGAGCGAGCCACTCGCGCTGACGGTGGCGGGGCGGACCGATGCGGGCGTGCATGCGCGTGGGCAGGTCGTCTCGCATCCGGGCGAGCCGCTGTCCAGCGATCGCCTGAACGCGGTGCTGCCGCCCGACGTGCGCGTGCTGGCGAGCGGGCCGGCGCGGGACGGGTTCGACGCGCGGCGCGATGCGACGTCGCGGGTCTATCGCTACCGCGTCCTTCCCGGTGGCATCGAGCGGGTGTTCGAGCGCGGGCGGGCGCTGCACTGGCGCTATGCGCTCGATCCGGCGCTGCTTCCCACGTGCGCGGCTCTGCTCCCCGGCAGGCACGACTTCACCGCGTTCACGCCGACGCAGGGCTATCACCAGCGCTTCGAGCGTGACGTGCTGCGAGCGGAGTGGCTCGAGGAGGCCGACGGGGTGCTGGCGTTCTGGATCGAGGCGGACACGTTCATGCGCCACATGGTGCGGACGCTGGTCGGGACGATGCTGGCGGTGGGCGCCGGGAGGCTGTCGGTCGACCATTTCGGGGCGCTGCTCGAGGGGCGTCCGCGGGCCGAGGCGGGGGACACGGCGCATCCGCACGGCCTCTACCTCGAGGCGGTGCGCTACGAGCCGGCGGGCCGTCGCCGGGCCTCGACCGGACAACCGCCGGGTGACATCCGCCTCCGAGCCGGGGACTATCCTCGGTGGCTGCCATGAAGGTGCTGCTGACCAACGACGACGGGATCCAGGCGACCGGGCTGCACGCGATGCGGCGGGCGCTGCTCGGCGTCCCGGATGTCGAGTTGGCGGTGATCGCGCCGGACTCGAACCGGTCGGCGACCGCGCGCAGCATCACGACGCGGACGCCGCTTTGGGTCGACCGGATCGATCTCGACGATGGGACGGTCGGGCATGCGACGGATGGGACGCCGGTCGACTGCGTGCGCTTTGCGGCGCTCGGGTTGATCGAGTTCGAACCGGAGCTGATCGTGTCGGGGATCAACCACGGCTCGAACCTCGGCGACGACATCACCTACTCGGGGACCGTCGCGGCGGCGCTCGAGGGGATCGTGCTCGGCATCCCCGCGATCGCGGTGTCGCAGCAGGCCGACCACGGTGCGATGGACTTCCGGATGGGGCGGGCCTGGGAGGCGGAGGACTTCGAGCCGGCGGCGGCGTTCGTGGCGCGGATCGTCGAAGAGCTCGACGACGTGCCGATGCCGGAGGGGACGCTGCTGAACGTGAACTGCCCTGCCGGTGAGGTCGCCGGGGTGCGTGCCTGCCGGCTCGGGAAGCGGATCTATCGCGACACGCTCGAGCTCGCAGAGGAGGAGAACGGGCGCCGGCGCTACCGGATCTACGGCGAGATGCCGGGCTACCACCCGGAGGATGGCACCGACTTCGCCGCGATCGCCGACGGCTGCATCGCCGTCACGCCGCTGCACTTCGACCTCACCGACCGGGCCGCGATCGAGACGCTGTCCGGCTTCGACCTCGATCGGCTACTGGCGCCGGCCGCCCGCGAGGTTTGAGCTCTTCCGCTCCGGAAGCCCGCGCAGGTGAGCTGCGCAAGCTGATAGAGCACCACAACCGGCTCTACTACGTAAACGACGCGCCCGAGATCGGGGACGACGAGTACGACGCCCTGATCGACGAGCTGCGGGCGATCGAGACGCAGCATCCCGAGCTGCGGGCGCCGGATTCGCCTACGCAGCGGGTCGGCGGGACGCCGCTTGGGCGGTTTGCGCCCGTCGAGCACCTGCAGCCGATGCTGTCGCTCGCCAACGCGCGCTCCGAGGAGGAGCTGCGCGCGTGGCTCGAGCGCTCGGAGCGGTTCCTCGAGCGCGAGGGCTTCGAGGCGGCCGAGATCCTCTTCGTCACCGAGCCGAAGATCGACGGGCTGGCGATCTCGCTCGTCTACGAGAACGGCGTGCTGGCCCGCGGCGCGACTCGTGGCGACGGCACGATCGGAGAGGACGTCACCCAGAACCTGCGCACGGTCAAGGCGATCCCGCAGCGGGTCGAGGACGCGCCCGCGGTGCTCGAGGTGCGCGGCGAGATCTACCTGCCGCGAGCGGCGTTCGCGCGGCTCAACGAGCAGCGCGCGGCTGCCGGCGAGCCGACGTTCGCCAACCCGCGCAACTCGGCGGCCGGCTCGATCCGCCAGCTCGATCCGGCGGTCTCAGCCTCGCGCCCGCTGTCGATGTGGGCCTACTCGATCGGTGCGCTCGATGGGCTCGAGTTCGAAAGCCACCTCGACTCGCTCGAGTGGCTGCGTGCGCGCGGCTTCCCGGTCAGTCCCGACGTCGAGCGCTACGACACGCTCGACGAGGTCGTCCGTGCCTGCCGGGCGTGGGAGGAGCGGCGCGAGCAGCTCGACTTCGAGATCGACGGGGTGGTCGTCAAGGTCGACGACCTCGCCCTCCAGCGCCGGCTCGGCGTGGTCGGGCGTGAGCCGCGCGGGGCGATCGCCTGGAAGTTCCCGCCGATGACCGCGACGACGACGCTGCGTCGGGTCGCCTGGAACGTCGGGCGGACGGGACACATGGTGCCGTTCGCCGAGCTCGAGCCGGTCCAGGTGACCGGCGTGACGGTGAAGCTGGCGACGCTCCACAACGAGGAGGACATCGCGCGCAAGGACGTGCGCGAGGGCGACGAGGTGATCGTCACGCGCGCCGGCGACGTCATCCCGCGCGTGGTGTCGCCGACGCCGAAGGCCCAACGCCGGCGCAAGCGCGGGCCGGTGCCGACGCCGCCCGAGCGTTGCCCGGCCTGCGGCACGGAGACCGTCAAGCCCGAGGGCGGCGTCTGGACGATCTGCCCCAACCGCGCCGGCTGCCCCGGGCAGCTGTTCCAGACCGTCAAGCAGTTCGTCAGCCGCGGCGCGATGGACATCGAGGGGCTCGGCGAGGAGCGCGTGCTGCAGTTGCTGCGGGCCGGGAAGATCGACGGCGTCGCCGGCATCTACGACCTGACGCAGGAGGATCTCGCCGGAATGGAGGGGTTCGGCGAGCTGTCGGCGCGCAACCTGATCGAGGCGATCGAGCGCTCCAAGCAGCAGCCGTTCCACCGCCTGCTGTTCGGGCTCGGCATCTCCGGGATCGGCGGCGTCAACGCGCGCGTACTGACCGGCCACTTCCGGACGATCGACGCGCTGCTCGACGCGACACCCGAGCGGATCGAGGAGGTGCCGGGCATCGGCCCGATCCTCGCCCAACAGATCGCCGAGACGCTGAGCGAGCCCACGACGCGAGACCTGATCGAGCGCCTGCGCGCCAGCGGCCTGCAGCTCGAGGAGGAGGGACCGGCGCCGAGCGAGGTCGAGGGGCCGCTGAAGGGCAAGACCTTCGTGCTCACAGGCACGCTGCCGGACCTCACGCGCGAGGACGCCACCGAGCGGATCGAGGCGGCCGGCGGCAAGGTGACCAACTCGGTCTCGAAGAAGACCGACTACGTCGTCGCCGGCGCCGATCCGGGCTCGAAGCTCGCCAAGGCGGAGAAGGTCGGCACCGAGATCCTCGACGAGGACGGCCTGCTCGCGCTGCTGAAGGGCTAGCGAACGCCGGCGAGCGTCTGCAGCATGCGGTCCTGGAGGCCGCGGGCGCCGTAGGGGTCGACGCCGTTCATGACGATCGAGAAGACGTAGGTGTCGCCTGAGCGGGCGCGGCAGTAGCCCGACACGGCCGAGACGTTCGAGAGCGTGCCGGTCTTGCCGCGGCAGTGGCCGCGCGCGGGGCCGCCGCGCATCCGTGGGCCGAGCGTCCCATCGCGGCCGGCGATCGAGAGCGAGCGCAGGAAGGCGGGGAAGTCCTCGCGCTCGCGCAGGGCGAGCAGCAGTCGGACGATCCGGTACGGCGACGCGCGGTTGGCGCGTGACAGCCCCGAGCCGTCGGCGAGGCGGGCGGGACGGCCGCCGATCCGCTTGGCGAAGCCGGCCGCGATCCGGGCACCGGCGGCGGTTGTGCCGCGGCCGCCGGCCTGGAGCGCAAGGTCCTTGAGCAGCATCTCGGCGAAGTAGTTGTCCGATGGCTTGTTCGTCAGTGCGATCAGGCGGCTCATCGGTGGCGACTCGACGGCGGCGAGCGTCTCCGCCCCGCGCGGAGTCGCCCCGGCGATCGGGCGGTCGCGCACGGGCGTTCCGCGACGGCGCAGCGCATCGCTGAGCCGCGCCGCGGCGAACGCGGCGGGCGTCGCCTGGAAGCTGGATCCGCTCTCGTTGGCGAGGCCGCGGTTGAAGGCGAGCGCGCTCAGCGGACCGACCCAGATCGAGGTCGCATAGCCGGACTCGGGACCGCCGCGGAGGCCATCGAAGCGCGACTCGTCGCCGTATACCCGACCCGCCACGCGCTCGATGCCGGCTTGCTCGAGCTGCTCGGCGAGGGCCTCGACGGACGCTCCCGGGGCACCGTAGGCGTGCTGTGCGAAGCCGCGGCTGCCGAACGTGGGATCGCCGCCGCCGACGAGGTAGAGATCGCCGCGCCAGACTCCCGTGTCGGTGAGCTCGCCGGCGCCACGGACCTCCGTCGCCAGCGTCCCCTCGGTGCCGAACCGCGCCAGCGCCGCGGCGGTCGTGTAGAGCTTGGTGTTCGACGCCAGGATTCGCGCCGTGCCGTGGCGCCAGCGGAGGACCGGCCGGCCCGTGTCGGCGTTGACGACGTAGGCGCCGCTCCAAGCGCCGGCCGGAGCCATCGCGCTTCCGAGCGCTGACGCCAGCCCGGCCTCGCTGGCGGCGGCCGGGGCGCCTGTCCCGGCGGCGATCGCCGCTGTCGCGGCGAGCGCCGTCAGGCATCTGCACGCTCTGGCGAGCCCGTCCAGGCGGGCGCGGATGGGTGCTTGGAGCAAAGGCACTCGCAACGGCAGAACACGGTACATCGGCGCTCGGAGCGGTGCCGCGCGGACGGCAGATCGGCATGCAAGCGGTTCGATGTCGGGGCCTAGGGGATAATGACTTGGTCATGGGAGATGTCGTCAAGCTGGAGAAGCCGCCCGCGAAGGCGCGCAAGCCGGCCGCGAAGCCCCGCCGGCGACGGCCGCGACGGGAGAAGACGGCGCTGGTGCTCGGCGGGGGCGGGTTCACCGGCGGCGTCTACGAGATCGGTGCGCTGCGGGCGCTCGACCTGCTCGCGGTCAACCGCACGGTCAACGACTTCGACATCTTCGTCGGCACGAGCGCCGGCTCGTTCGTCAGCAGCCTCGCGGCGAATGGGGTGACCCCCGAGGAGATGATGCGGGTCGTCAACCAGCAGCAGCCGAGTCCCTTCAGGGACGTCGACCGCGGCCAGCTGATGCGGCTCAACTACGGCGAGTTCATAACGTCGGCGGCGCTCATGCCGCTGCGGATCCTCGGCGCGCTGCGCAACGCGGCCACGAGCCTGCGCGGCGACCTCTCGCTCGTCGACATGGCGGTCGAGCTGGCGCAGGGGCTGCCGTCCGGCGCCTACAGCACCCGCGGCGTCGAGCTCTACCTCGAGGACGTGCTGAGCGAGGACGGCCGTATCAACGACTTCCGCAAGCTCGAGCGCGAGCTGTACCTGACCGCGACCGACCTCGACACCTGCGAGCGGATCGTGTTCGGCAGCGACGGCTGGGAGGACGTCCCGATCGCCAAGGCCGTCAGCGCCTCGACCGCGCTCCCGATGGTCTACAAGCCGGTCGAGATCGCCGGCCGCCAGCTGATCGACGGCGGCATCCGCTCGACGACCAACGTCGACATCGCGGTCGAGCGCGGCGCCAAGTTCATCGTCGTCGTCAACCCGCTCGTCCCCTACGTCAACGACTTCCAGAAGCGGGTGCCGACCGCGCTCGGCAGCCGGGTGCGCCGCGTGACCGACATGGGCTTCCCGCAGATCGGCTACCAGACGTTCAAGCTGCTCGCCCACCAGCGCCTGCACGAGGCCGTCAGGCACTGGAAGGAGCGCTACCCCGGCGTCGACATCGTCCTGATCGAGCCGGAGCCGAACGACGAACTGATGTTCGAGACGAACATCATGAACTTCACGCGCCGAGTCGAGATCGCCCGCCACGGATTCGAGTCGGTGACGATCAAGCTCGCCGAGGACTACGACGACCTCAAGGCGGTCTGCGCGAAGCACGGGATCGAGATCTCGGCCGCGCGGGTGCGCAAGGTGGTGCGCAAGTTCGCTGCCGAGCGTGAGAAGACGGCGGCCTGGCGGCGGATCCTCGAGCAGACGACCGGCGCGCTGCTGCGCCAGTCCGAGGACGGCTGACCGCGCCCACGCGGTCGACCGGGATCGCACGTGCCCTAGGCTTTCGGCGGTGGCGCGCAACGATCCGACAGAGAGTGGTGGGCTGTTCGTCCGCCGGCCGAGCGAGCAGCGGCCGGTGCGCTACCGGGGAGCGCCCGTCACAGGCGGAGAAGGCCGCCAGCGCGCCGATCGCCTGATCGCGTGGGCGATCCTCGCCTTGGAGACGTTGTTGTGTCTGACGCTGTTCGGGCCCCAGCCGCTGTTCTGGTTCTGGTTCGGCTCGCAAGTCCAGTACTGGACCGACTCGGTCTCGGCGGGGATCGCGACGATCATGGTCGGCACGCTGGCGTCGCTGCTGCTGACCGTCGCGCTCGGCAAGCGGATCGACGAGTGGTGGAAGCTCGTCCGCCGCGCCGGAGGCCGCAAGCAGGAGCGCGGGGCGCTCGAGGTGATCTTCGCGATCAGCGTCGGGATCTCCGTGATCGCCTTCACGTTCTGGTTCCTGATCATCGAGGGCCCCGCGCCGTCGATCGCGCCGACGAACTGACATGGGCCTGCTCGACTACTACAAGCAGTTCGAGGACGTCGACGAGGAGGAGCTGAACAAGGCCCGCCGCGAGCGCCGTGCGCAGGAGAAGCGGCTCGCGCTTCAGGTCGCGCCCGAGCTGGACCTCTCGGGCACCGAGTGGCCCGAGCTGCCGAACTCCGAGGTCGTCAACGCATCGATCTATACCGCGCGCGGGCGCGTCAACGGCTACCCCGACCGCCTCGCCTCCGGCGTTCGCCGCCGGCTCTCGGAGCGCCATGGCGTCGAGCCGGAGCGGATCGTGGTCGGCAACGGCGCCGCCGAGCTGCTCCAGGCCGCCGCGCTCGCGCTGATGTCGGCCGGCGATGAGCTGCTGACGCCCTGGCCGAGCTACCCGCTCTACCCGCTGATGGCGGCCCGCGCCGGCGGGCGCCCGGTCGCCGTCGACACCGGTGGCGACGACTACGGACTCGACGAGCTGCGCCGGCGCGTCACCGAGCGGACCCGGTTGATCGTCCTCTGCAATCCCAACGATCCGACCGGCACCTACGTTCCCGCTGAGCGGATCGCGGCGCTCGCCTCCGGCCTGCCCGAGCGCACCCACCTGATCGTCGACGAGGCGCTGATCCACTTCCAGGACGCCGAGCCCGCGGACGCCGTCCTGCGCCTCACCGACGCCTTCCCACGCCTGCTCGTCGTGCGCACCTTCTCGAAGATCTACGGCCTCTCGGGCCTGCGCACCGGCTACGCCGTCGGCTCCTCCGCCGCCGCCCAGCTGCTCGACTCGATCGCCCCCGTGCTCGGCGTCAACGCGCTCAGCCAATCCGCCGTCATCCAGGCGCTGAAGATCAGCGACCCAGAGGTCGAACGCCGCCGCTCGACCGTCATCGAGGAGCGCCACCGCCTACTCGCCGCCCTGCGCTCCATGCCCCTGGACGTCACCGACACCCAGGCGAACTTCCTCTGGATGTCCGCTAACGGAATTTCCGGCGCCGCGCTCGCCAACCGGCTCAAGCGCGAGAGCGTCACCGTCGCCCCCGGCGGCCCGCTCGGCGCCGACGACCACGTCCGCGCCGCGATCCGCGACGCGGGCGCCACCAACCGTCTGCTCTCGGCGCTCGAGAAGGCGCTGGCTTCCTAAGTCGCTAGCGCCGCGATGGCGACCTTCCATGGCCTGATGCAGGGTTCCAGGACGACGTCTACTCCGGCGGGGACGCAGCTGACGAGCCGCCAACGCTGATCCGCGGGTGGCGACGGTGGTCGGGTATCCGCGCGCAGGCGGGCGCTCGGCGAAGCCCCTGCCGTCTGACCCCGTAAGAGTCCTACACGGCAAACGGCGCCAGGCACGGGGCGGAGACCGAGCCCGCCGAGCACGGAACCCGCCACCGGAGACAGGACCCGCGGCCGCAAGCGCCACGGGCCCGGCTTCGAACGTCAGCCCGCGTAGATCCTGTCGACGACGTCGGCGAACTTCTCGTTGACGATGTTGCGCTTGACCTTCAGCGTGGGCGTCAGCTCCCCGGTCTCCTGCGACAGGTCGGCCGGCAGGATCTCGAAGCGCTTGATCTGCTCGACGGGACCGACCGTCTTGTTGACGGTGTCGACGACCTTCTGGACCTCCGCGCGCATCTGCTCGGAGCCCGGGACGGCCTCCGGCTCGAGGCCGTGCTCGGCCGCGAACGCCGGCAGCTCCTCCTGGTCGAGCGTGATCAGCGCGACGAGGTAGGGCCGGCGGTCGCCGATCACGACCGCCTGTGAGATCCAGCGGTTCTGCTTGAGGCCGTTCTCGAGGTTGGCGGGGGTGATGTTCTTGCCGCCGGCGGTGATGATGATGTCCTTCTTGCGGCCGACGATGAAGATGAAGCCGTCCTCGTCGACCGTGCCGAGGTCGCCCGTGTGGAGCCAGCCGTCGACGAGCGTCTCGGCCGTCGCCTGCTCGTTTTTGTAGTAGCCCTGGAATATGTTCGGGCCCCGCAGCAGCAGCTCGCCGTCCTCGGCGACCTTCACCTCGACGCCGGGCAGCGGCTTGCCGACCGAGCCGAAGCGGAAGTCGGTCGGCGTGTTCGCGCTGGCGACGGTCGAGGTCTCGGTCATGCCCCAGCCCTCCATCACCGGCACGCCGCAGGCGTAGAAGAACTTCAGGATGTCCTGCGCGATCGGCGCCGCGCCGGTGACGCACTCGCGGATGTTGCCGCCGAACAGCGCCTGGACGTTCTTGTAGAGCTTCTCGTGGGCGGCGTCGAACGCCTGCTCGAGCTCGGCCGGCACCTCCTCGCCGTTCAGCCGCATCAGCCGCACCTTCAGGCCGAGGTCGACCGCGGCCTGGAGCTGGTCGGGGTCCTCGGCCGCGTTGGTCGCGAGCGTGTAGATCTTCTCGAACATCCGCGGGACGGACGGGAAGTAGGTCGGCTTGACCTCCATCAGGTTGGGCACGATCTTGGTCGCGTCCTTCTCCCAGTAGGCGAGCGTGCCGCCGAGGTCGAGCACGACGTACTGGATCAGCTTCGCGAACGCGTGCGCGAGCGGCAGGAAGAGGTAGACCGACTCGCCGTTCTGGAGCACGCCCATCGACTCGGTCATCGACGTGACGTCGCGGTAGTTGCCGTGGGTCAGCAGGCAGCCCTTCGGCGGGCCGGTGGTGCCCGACGTGTAGATCGTGATCGCCAGGTCGTCCTTGGTGATCGCGCTCGTGCGCGCCTCGAGCTCGGCGGCGTCGCGTGCGGCGCCGCGCTCGCGCAGCTCGGCGAGCGGCACGGCGTCGCCGAGGTCGCCGGACGGGTCGAAGATGACGATGTGCTCGAGGTGGGGGAGGTCGCCCTCGACCGCGCGGACCTTGGCGAGCTGCTCGGCGTCCTCGACGAACACCGCGCGCGACTCGGAGTGGTCGAGGACGTAGTGGCACTCCTCGGCCGAGTTGGTCTGGTAGATCGAGACCGAGACGGTGCCGGCGGTGAGGATCGCGAAGTTCGCGGAGGTCCACTCGGGACGGGTGTGGCTGAGGATCGAGACCTTGTCGCCGTGCTCGAGGCCGAGGTCGATCAGGCCGAGTGCGATCTCGCGGACGGCGCGGCCGAGCTCCGCGAAGCTCGTCTCGACCCACTCGTCGCCGACCTTGTGCTTGAGCGCCGTGTCGCCGGCGTAGCGCTCGGCGGCGAGTGGCAGCAGGTCCGCCATCGTCTTCGAGCCGGTGCCGGACGCGGCCGTTACTGCCTCCATCGCTCCTCCTCGTGAGAACTCGGTTGCGGGAGGGAGTGTAGTTGGCACAGGAAGCGCTGGCCACCCAGCCAGGTGGCTTGGAGAGCGGCTCTCGGCTGTCCTACGCCTGGACGAACTTGCGCTGCTTGGGCGCCTCCTTCAGCGTCGTCATGAAGAGGGTCTTGTCGATGCGGCCCTGGAAGATCGGCACGCCCAGCTCCATGCACTTGCCGATCACGTCCCTGCGGTGCATCCCCGCCTCGCGGCCCAGCTCCGTAGGGGTCAGGTGAATGGCCATCCAGCCTCCCGTTCTTCGACTGCGCTCGTTGCAGTCTTACCCACCGCCGCGGACGTGGCAACCCGCGCGCCCGGACCGATCTGCGCTCAGACCGGGTTCGGCACCTCGACGAACCGCTGCTCGATCCCGAAGCGCTCGGCGAGCAGCTCGCCGAGGCGGCGAATGCCGAACGTCTCGGTCGCGTAGTGGCCCGCCGCGAGGAAGTGCAGCCCCGCCTCGCGCGCGTCGGCCATCGAGTGCTCGGCCGGCTCGCCGGTGAGGAAGGCGTCGAGCCCGAGCGCCGCCGCCTCGGCGAGGTAGGAGGCGCCGCCGCCGGAGAGGACGCCGACGCTGTGGACGACCTCGGGCCCGGCGCCCTGGAGCAGCGGCTCGCGCCCGCCGAAGGCCTCGCGGCAGCGGTCGCGCAGCTCGGCGATCGGGATGCCGGCCCGCGAGCGGCCGACGAAGCCGATCGCGCGGCCCTCGTGGTGGCCGATCCGCTCGGCCGGCTCGAGCCCGAGCGCGGCGCAGATCAGCGCGTTGTTGCCCACCTTGGGGTGGGCGTCGAGCGGCAGGTGGTAGGCGGCCAGCGACATGTCTGCGGCGAACAGGGTCTCGAGCCGGCGGCGCATCGGCACGGTGATCGCCTGCGGGCGCGAGCCCCAGACGATCCCGTGGTGGCAGAGCGCCATCTGGGCTCCGGCCTCCGCGGCGCGCTCGAACAGCTCGAGGTGGGCCGACACGCCCGTGACCACCAGCTCGACCTCGGCCGCGCCGGGAACCTGCAGCCCGTTCGGGCCGTAGTCGGGAAACCCGCGGGCGTCGAGCAGCTCGTCGAGGAAGGAGACGATCTCGTCGCGGTTCGCCACGCGCGAAACCGTACCGTTGCCGCCCGCGGGCGACGCGGTCGTGTGCCTGGACGTACCGCCGCCACGCGCGCGGGTACCCTGGTCGCGCATGGCGGACCGCTCGACGCACAGCGACCAGCCCGCCGTCGGCGACGACGCGTTCCTCGAGTCGCTGATGGACACCGGCCTCTACTCGATGGGGGCGTTCTTCTGCGACGAGCATCCCGACCTCGTCGACGAGGTCCTGGTCCAGAGCGAGGCGATCGAGCGCGCCGGGATCCGCGCCTACGCGACCGACCACGAGATGACTCCCGAGGCGTGCTTCGAGACGCTGCTGACCGGGCTCGCGGTGCGCTACTACAACGCCGTCGCGGCTTAGCGCCCGGCTCGCGTCGGAGCGCGCCGACGGTTTGTCGGCGAGGCCGGCGGGTAACCGATCCGGCATGCCCAGGCTCCGGCGAGTGGACTGCGCGGAGCACGGGATCCATCGCCGCCGCCATGGCCGGGGCTTCGTCTACCTCGACCATGACGGCGAGCGGATCGACGATCCGGAGACGCTCGACCGGATCCGCCAGCTCGCGATCCCGCCGGCGTGGACCGACGTCTGGATCTGCCCCTATCCGCAGGGCCACATCCAGGCGACGGGTCACGACGCCGCCGGGCGCAAGCAGTACCGCTACCACGACCAGTGGCGCACCCGGCGCGATGCCGACAAGTTCGACTCGATGGTCCGCTTCGCCGGCGCGCTGCCGAGCCTGCGCGCGCAGGTCGAGGAGGACCTGACGCTCGACGGCATGCCGCGCGAGCGCGCGCTCGCCTGCGCGGTGCGGCTGCTCGATCGCGGCTCGTTCCGGATCGGCTCGGAGGGCTACGCCGAGGAGAACTCGACCTACGGGCTGGCGACGATGCGCAAGCAGCACGTGAGCGTCAGCGACGACGTCGTCGCGTTCGACTACGAGGCGAAGGGCTCCCAGCGCCGCCGGCAGCGGGTGATCGACGCGCAGGCCGCGGTGGTCGTCGAGCAGCTGCTGCGCCGGCGCGGCGGCGGGCAGGAGCTGCTCGCCTATAAGGAAGGCCGCCACTGGCGGGATATCCGCTCGCAGGACATCAACGCCTACCTCAAGCACGCGAGCGGCGACGACTTCTCCGCGAAGGACTTCCGCACTTGGAACGCGACCGTGCTCGCGGCGATCGCGCTCGCGGTCTCGGGGCCCGTCGCGGGGCGGTCGAAGACGAGCCGCAAGCGCGCGATGCGGCGGGCGGTCGAGGAGGTCGCCCACCACCTCGGCAACACCCCCGCCGTCTGCCGCGCGTCCTACATCGACCCGCGCGTGTTCGACCGCTTCGACGGCGGGCTGACGATCGGCGGCGTCCTGCCGGAGCTGGCGGCCGACGCGGAGGGCTGGCCCGCCGTCCAGCGGACGGTCGAGGAGGCGGTGCTCGACCTGATCGCCGGCGACGAGTCCTCGGACGCGATCGAGCGGGCGGCGTGAATGGGTGTCGCCTGGCGACATCGGGGTAGACGTCGGCGATGACGCTATCCGTGCTGCTCGACATCGACGGAACCCTCGTCGACACCAACTATCACCACGCGCTCGCCTGGCAGCGCGCGCTGCGCGCCCACGACGTGATCGTGCCGGCGTGGCGGATCCACCGCCACATCGGCATGGGCGGCGATCAGCTGCTGCCCGCCGTGGCGGGCGACGAGGTCGAGCGGCGGATCGGCGACGCGGTGCGCGAGACGGAGGGCGAGCGCTACGCCGAGCTGATCGGAGAGATCGAGCTGCTGCCCGGCGCGCGTGAGCTGATGCTGGCGCTGAAGGAGCGGGGACACGCGGTCGTGCTCGCGAGCTCGGCGAAGGCCGACGAGGTCGACGTCTACCTCGACCGCCTCGACGCCCGCGACGTCGTCGACGACTGGACGACCTCCGCGGACGTCGAGGCGACCAAGCCGGAGCCCGACCTCGTCCTCGCGGCGCTCGAGAAGGCCGGCGGGGACGCGGAGGCGATCCTGATCGGGGACTCCGTCTGGGACTGCCGCGCGGCCGAGCGCGCGGGGATCCGGTCGATCGGCGTGCTCACCGGCGGCTTCTCCGAGGCCGAGCTGCGCGAGGCCGGCGCGAGCGCCGTCTACGAGTCGGCCGCCGACCTGCACGCGCAGATCGACGACACGCCGCTCGCCTCGGTGCCCGCGACCTAGGCCTTGGCGTCGGTCGACTCGACCGCGGCCTGGAGGCGATCGAGCGCCCGCCGCAGCAGCCGCGACACGTGCATCTGCGAGATGCCGATCCGCTCCGCGATCTCGGACTGCGTGAGGTCCTCGAAGAAGCGCAGGTGGACGATCACCTGCTCGCGCTCCGGCAGGACGCGGAAGGTCGGCGCGATCGCCTGACCGAGCTCGACGTAGTCGTAGCCGCGGTCGATCGTGCCGAGCGTGTCACCGAGCAGGCGGCTCTCGGAGTCCTCACCGGGGTGCGGTGCGTCAAGCGCCGCCGGGCTGTACGAGCGTCCGGCGTCGAGCGCCTCGATGACCTCCTCGAGCGACATCCCGGTCGCCTCGGCGACGTCGCGGCTCGTCGGAGTCCGGCGCAGCTGGCCCGAAAGCTGCTCCATCGCCTCGTTGACGCGCAGGAAGTTCTCCTGCACCGTGCGCGGAACGTGCATGCCCCAGCCCTTGTCGCGGAAGTGGCGCCGCAGCTCGCCGAGGATGTTCGGCACGGCGTAGCGGACGAACGGGCCGACGTCGGGCTCGTAGCGGTCGACGGCCTTGATCAGGCCAACGCAGGCGACCTGCTCGAGGTCCTCCTGGCTCTCGCCGGAGTGGCGGTAACGGCCGGCGAGCCGCTTGGCGAGCGGCAGCATGCGCGCGATCAGCTCCTCGCGCGCCGCGAGGTCGCCGGTCTTGCGGTAGCGGGCGAGCAGGCGCTCCTCGCGCGTAGGACGCGCGGATCGGCCATTCGAGCGGGCAGGACGATCGGGTTGCGGTATCGAGCCTGCTAGGGCGGCAGTAGACATCGGGACTCCTCGCTGTCGAGTTACGGTGACGCGAGATCCCCCGGACGACCCGTCTCACGGATCGCTTTGGGTCCCTATGCGATGTTCACCACGGCCCCCAGCGGAACGACGTCCCCGACCCTCCGCTGCGAGCCTGCCTTGATCGTACCCACGACCGCGCGCGACTAATCACCGCCGCGCGGGCGGCGATCGCGGCCCGTCCGAAGGACGATCACTCGCCGCCGGGCTGGTCCTCGCCCTGGGCGCCGACGTGGTCGGGCTCGCCGTACTCGGCGCCCGCCGCCTCGCTGTCGGGCTCGGGCTCGCCCGCGTCGCGCATCGGATCCGCGCCGCGGTCCTCGTGGGAGGCGTTGCGCTGGAGCTGCTCCTCGGCGAGCTCGAAGCCCTCGGCGACCCCCTCGCCGCCCTCGATCAGTGGGCGCTGGGCGGGATCGACGTCGGGTAGTGGGTCTGGGCCGCCGATTCGCGCGGCCTCGGCGGCGGCCGCCTCCGCCTCCTCGTCCACGTCGATCGGCTCGTGCTCGTCTTGGTGCTCGCTCATCGCGCTCCTCTCGCCGCTGTCGAACGCCCGTTACCCCGGCGGCGACCGGATCAACCCGCGTTTCGGCGAGCGCCCGGGCGGATAGGGAGTCGAGATGGCGCAGCCACCACGACAACCGCGACCGCTGGGCGCCTACGCCGTACTGGCGACGACGTTCGCCGGGAGCTTCGGCGCGTTCGTGGCCAGCCGGCGCGCCAACGGCGGCCTGCCCGAGCGGATCCCACCGACCGACATCGTGTTGCTCGGCATCGCCACGCACAAGCTCGCGCGGCTGATCGCCAAGGACAAGATCGCCGCGTTCGTGCGCGCGCCGTTCGCCGAGCCGCGCGCTCCGGGGGCGGTACCGGGAGAGGTCGAGGACCGCGCGAAGGGCGATGGGCTGCAGGGAGCGGTCGGCCAGCTGCTGACCTGTCCGCACTGCCTCTCGATGTGGATCGCGGCCGGCCTCACCGGCGGCCTCGTGGTGGCCCCGCGCGAGACCCGGCTGGTCGCCGCCACGCTCGGCACCGCGACGGTCTCCGACTTCCTCCAGGCCGGCTACCGCAAGACTGCGCGCCGCGACCAGCCGGTGGCCGAGCCGCCCGCCGAGCCGTTTGCCCGGCAGCCGGTCGGGTAGGCCAGGCGGCGCATGCGAGTCGTCGTCACAGGCGCCACCGGGAACGTCGGGACCAGCCTGCTCGCGGCGTTCGCGAAGGACCCGGCCGTCGACGAGATCGTCGGCCTCGCCCGCCGCCGGCCCGCCCTGGCGCTGCCGAAGACCACCTGGGTCGCAGCCGACGTCGTCGACGCCGACCTGGTGCCAGTCTTCCGCGGCGCCGACTGTGTCGTCCACCTGGCCTGGCTGATTCAGCCGTCGCGAGACAAGCAGCTGCTCGAGGCGGTCAACGTCGAGGGAAGTGCGCGCGTGTTTCATGCGGTCGGCAGCGCTGGCGTGCCGGCGCTCGTCTACGCATCGTCGGTCGGGGCCTACTCGGCCGGTCCAAAGGACCGCCGCGTCGACGAGAGCTGGCCGACAGAGGGCGTTCGGAGCGCTTACTACGCGCGCCACAAGGCGGCGACAGAGCGTCTGCTCGACCGCTTCGAGCTCGAGGCGCCGTCCGTGCGCGTGGTGCGCCTGCGGCCCGGGCTGATCTTCAAGCGCGAGGCGGCGTCCGGGATCCGGCGCCTGTTCGCCGGGCCCCTGCTGCCGAACCCGGCCGTGCGCCGGGCTCTGATACCGGTCGTGCCGCGCAACGAACGGCTCGTATTCCAGGCGGTGCATTCGCTCGACGTCGCCGAGGCCTACCGGCTAGCGGTTCTAGGCGACGCGCGCGGAGCGTTCAACGTCGCCGCGGAGCCGGTGCTGGACCCGGACGTGCTCGGCGAGTTGCTGGAAGCGAAGCCGCTCTCCGTTCGTGCGGGCGTGCTGCGCTCGGCCGCCGACCTCAGCTGGCGGCTGCGCCTGCAACCGACCGACCCCTCGTGGGTCGACATGGGGCTCGGTGTGCCGGTCATGGACACCACGCGCGCGCGGACGGAGCTCGGCTGGACGCCGCGCTACGGCGCCGACGAGGCGCTGCTCGAGCTCCTGGACGGGATGCGCGAGGGCGCCGACTACCCCACGCCTCCGCTCGAGCGACGTGCCGGCGGGCCGATGCGCGTAAAAGAGCTGCTGACGGGGGTAGGAAAGCGCGTATGACGGGGATCGACTCCGCTCGGCGGTAAGCGCCCGATGGCCGAGGAGCCGATGGACGCGACGCCATTCCTGCCGCGTGCCGACGCGGGCTGGAAGCGGCTCGCGGCCGCCGTGCAAGATTGCCGCGGCTGTCCGCTCTGGCGCGGATCGACGCAGGCGGTCTTCGGGGAGGGGCCGCTCGACGCGCGGGTCGTGCTCGTCGGCGAGCAGCCGGGCGACAAGGAGGACCTCGAGGGGCGCCCGTTCGTCGGGCCGGCCGGACGCGAGCTCGACCGCGTGCTCGAGCAGGCGGGGATCGACCGCGACGCGGCCTACGTCACGAACGCGGTCAAGCACTTCAAGTTCAAGGAGCGCGGCAAGCGCCGCATCCACGACAAGCCCACCTACACCGAGGTGCGCGCCTGCGGGCCGTGGCTGGAGCGCGAGCTGGCGGTGCTCGAGCCCGAGGCGGTCGTCGCGCTCGGGGCGACGGCGGCGCAGGGCCTGCTCGGACGGGACTTCCGGGTGACGCGTCAGCACGGACAGCTCGTCGAGTCGCCGCTGGCGCCGGTGGTCACGGCGACGATCCATCCCTCGGCGATCCTGCGGGCACGCGACGACGAGGAGCGCGGCGCGATGCGGGCGATGATGGCCGCCGACCTGGGAGTGGTGGCAGAGCGCCTCGACGGCGCGTTTCGCGGGTCGGCCAGCGGGTAGCGAGTGGTCATGGAGGCCGGACAGGACAACGGGCGACGTCGCGAGGAGGCTCGCGGCGCACTGCGCCAGGAGCTCCAAGAGGTCGTCGGCGAGGACGCCGCCGAGCGCGCCGAGCGGCGCGGGGCGCTCGATTCGGCGCTGGAGGCGGGCAGGCCGCGGACGGTCCTCGGCGCGCTGAAGGAGGCACGCGGGCTGGTCGCGATCACCTTCTTCACCGCCCTGATCGTCGGCGCCGTGATCGCGCTGATCACCGGCAGCTGGTGGTTCCTGCTGGTGGCGCTGGTGCTGCACGCGATCGGCACGATCGTGGTCGTCGCAACGACCTTCAGCCTCGTCTCGCAGGTCGAGAGCCCGGACCCGCGGACGGCGGCGGCGCTCGAGGCGCGCGGGGTGTCGAATCCCGACGCGGCGCTCAACGAGGCCGTGTCTGCCGCCTCGGACGACAGCGACGAGGCGGCGTCCGCCGACGACCAGCAGAGCGAGCTGACCCCTTCGCCGCGCAGCCACTCGACGTCGACTTCCCCCGACGGCGCCGAGGGAGACCGGCGGTGACGCCGCTCACCCTGGCCGTCGTCGCGTTCTTCCTGGCGCTGCTGCTGTTCGGCTTCGCCTGGGGCGCCCCGATCTACGCCGTCCCGCTGGCTCTGCTGTTCGTCGTCGGCTTCGGCGTCGCTCAGTTCGTCCGCCGCAAGGGAGCGTCGCGCGAGCTGCGCGACTTCAGGGGGCAGAGCCGTCACGCGGGGCCGAAGTCCGAGTCCGAGGTGCACTTCACGGACCGCGACCACGAGACGCTCTACCACCGGGACTGACCGGCCGCGAGGTGGCAGCGGAGGGCGACAGGGGCGAGCCGAGCCGGCGCGCGATCGTCACCGGCTCCGACTCCGGAATCGGCAAGGCGACCGCGGTCGCGCTCGCGGGGGCGGGCTTCGACGTCGGCGTCACCTGGCACGAGGACCGCGCGGGCGCCGAGGACACCGCGGCGGAGGTCGAGGCCCTTGGCGCGCGGGCGGTGGTCGAGCGGCTCGACGTCGCCGACGCGCCGGCCGCCGTCGCCAGCGTCGATGCCCTGATCGAGGCGCTCGGCGGCGTCGACGCGTTCGTCAACAACGCCGGCGGAGCGGCGACCCACCCGTTCCTCGAGTACCCGCTCGAGGACTGGCAGGCGGCCCTCGACGTCAACCTGACCGGGGCGTTCGTCTGCGCCCAGCGCGCCGCCCGCGCGATGGTCGCCGCCGGCGGCGGCGCGATCGTGAACGTCACCTCGGTGCACGAGCACGTGCCGCTGCGCGACTCGGCGGGGTACTGCGCCGCGAAGGGCGGGCTCGGCCTGCTGACGCAGGTGATGGCGCTCGAGCTCGCCGAGCACGGCATCACCGTCAACGCCGTCGCGCCGGGCGAGATCGCGACGGCGATGACCGGCAACGAGGACGTCGATCCCCATCAGGTCGAGCGACCGCTGATCCCGGCCCGGCGGCCGGGAGACGCCCACGAGATCGCGGCGGCGATCGTGTACCTGGTTTCGGACGGCGCTCGCTACGTGACCGGTGAGTCGCTCGTCGTCGACGGCGGCCTGACGCTGATGGCGGCGGAGGCGAATCGCATTGCGGGCGACGACTAGGGCGTTTCGGCGCAGCCGGATCGGATAACCACTCGCAACCGCATCGCTGAGAGGAGAACGAGAATGGCTGCCAGAGATCGAACAGTCGACCGTGACCGCGACGAGCGCACCCCCGCGCAGTGGTACTCGCTGATCTTCGGCGCCGTGCTGTTGATCGCCGGAATCGCCGGGTTCTTCGCCGACTCGTCGTTCGGCGACCTCGGCTCCGATGTCCAAGGCGACGAGCTGATCGTCTTCGAGGTCAACGGCTGGCACAACCTCGTGCACATCGCCTCCGGCCTGGCCGGGCTCGCGCTCGCCGCGCGTCCGTCGACTGCGCGCCTATACGCGCTGGGCTTCGGAGTCGTCTATCTGCTCGTCACGATCTGGGGCATCGTCGACGGCAACGACGTCTTCGGGCTGCTGCCGGTCAACGGCGCCGACAACGTGCTGCACATCGCGATCGCGGTCACCGGCATCCTCGCCGGGCTCGCGTCCGACCCGCGCCGGCTCGGGGCGCGCGGGCGACCGCACGCCGCGTAGCAGCTCCAGGGCGGCCTCGACCACCTCTGCGGGCGGGATCATCCGCATGCAGTCGTGGTGTCCCTGCGGGCATACGCTGCGGAAGCACCAGCGGCACGGCACGTCGTGTGTGAGCACGCGTGCCACAGAGCCCCACGGCGTGTGCTGGGGGTTGGTCAGCGCGTAGAGGACCACTACCGGCGTGCCGACCGCCGCGGCGATGTGAGCGGGCCCGGTGTTCCCGCAGACCAGCAGCGGCGCGGCCGCGATCAGTCCGCAGAGCTCGGGGAAGGCGAGGACGCCGGCGAGCGGTACGGCGATCTCGCCGAGGCGGGCCGCCAGGTCGTCGACGAGCTGACGCTCGCTCGCGTCACCGGTCAGTACGACCCGGTATCCGGTCTCGGCCGACAGCTGGGCCAACGCGTCGGCGTAGAGCTCCGGCGGGTAGCGGCGCGACTCCGCCGTCGATCCGGGGTGTGCCAGCAGCCACGGCGCGGCCGGATCGTGACCGGCCTGGCGCAGGCGCCCGAGCGCCGCCGTGGCCGCAGCGGGCGGCACCTGCAGCGACAGCCCTCCGCGCTCGCCGGTCGCCCCGACAGTCGCGACGAGGTCGAGGTGGCGCTCGACCTCGTGGCGGATGCCCTGCTCGGGCTCGGTCTCCGGCACCCAGTCGGTCAGCAGCCGGTAGGGGTTCTCGCGACAGTGGGCGAGGCGCGCCGGGATGCCGGCGAGTTGACACATGAGCGCTGCCGGCAGCGGGCTCTGCGAGAAGGTCGTGAAGATCGCGGCGGCATCGAAGCTGCTCGCGCGCAGCCGCTCGACCATCGCGCAGTCCTGCCAGGGCGAGTCGCCCGCGGAGGCCTTCATCCACGGCGCGTCGTAGGCCATCACGCGGTCGATCTCGGGCACCATCCGGGCTGCCACGGTGGCGCTGCGTGACGTCAGCAGGGTGATCCGCCGGCCCGCGCGCTGATCGCGCAGGGCGCGCAGCGCCGGCGTCGTCATCAGCACGTCGCCGATCGTGTCGAGCCGGACGCAGAGCACGTTCTCGTGCTCGCCCCATGCGCCCGCGTACGTCTCCATCCCGGCATTGCCAGCTATCCGGGACCGCGTGTGTCCAAACTCCCGGACGCCGTCGTCCAAGTCGCGCGATGGCCGCTATCCGAACCGGCGTCGCTTCCGAAGAAGCGGTTTGGAGCAGAGGCGCCCGGGAAGCGCTTCTCGGCACATGTTCGAAGGCGGTTCTCCCAAGCGAAACGAGCTGTAGGGGCCATGAACGTCCTCGGTGTCAACGCCGTCTTCCACGACCCGGCAGCCGCCCTGGTCGTCGACGGCGTGACCGTGGCCGCGGCGGAGGAGGAGCGATTCAGTCGCCGCAAGCACGGCAAGCCGCCGGTGGCGTTCTCGACCTGGGAGCTGCCCGAGCAATCGATGCGCTGGTGCCTGGAGCAGGCGGGCATCGGCGCGGAGGACCTCGACGCCGTCGCGTACTCCTACGACGCGAACCTGGCGCTCGCGCCGGGGACCGCCGGCACCGACGACTGGGAGGCGCTGCGCACCCTCTACGTCAGGCGCGCCCCGCGCTTCCTGCGCACGGCGCTGCCGGGCCTCGAGCCGCGGCGGGTCTGCTTCGTCGCGCACCACCTTGCGCACGCGGCGTCCGCGCACTTCGCCTCGCCGCACGAGCGCTCGGCCGTGCTCGTCGCCGACGGACGCGGCGAGCGGGCGTCGGCGCTGCTCGGCCACGGCCGCGAGCGCGAGATCGTGCCGGTCGCCAGCCAGGAGCTGCCGCACTCGCTCGGGCTGCTCTACGAGGAGCTGACCGTGCACCTCGGCTTCCACCGCTCTTCGGACGAGTACAAGGTGATGGCGCTCGCCTCCTACGGCGAGCCGCGCTTCCTCGGTGAGCTGCGCCGGCTGATCGCGGCCGACGGCCGCGGCGGCTTCCGGATCGCGCCGATCGACTTCGCGCGCTTCGCCCCGGCGCTGGCGCCCGGCGGCGACTTCGACGCCGCGCACGCGGACCTCGCCTCGAGCGTCCAGCGCCGGCTCGAGGAGGTGCTGCTGGACCTGAGCCGCTTCCTGCACGAGCAGACCGGCGAACGGGCGCTGACGATGGCCGGCGGGGTGGCGCTGAACTGTGTCGCCAACGCGCGACTGCTGGCGGAGGGGCCGTTCGACGACATCTGGGTCCAACCGGCTGCGGGCGACGCCGGCACCGCGCTCGGCGCGGCGATGGTCGTCGCCGCCGAGCTCGGCGACGACGTACGGCCGATGACCGGGGCCGACCTCGGGCGCGGCTTCGACGACGCCCACGTCGAGGACCTGCTGCGCGTGGCGGAGCTGCCGCACGAGCGGCCCGCCGACCTGGCCGACGAGGTCGCCGCGATCCTGGCCGGCGGTGGCGTCGTCGCCTGGTTCCAGGGCCGGGCCGAGTTCGGGCCGCGCGCGCTCGGGCACCGCAGCCTGCTCGCCGACCCGCGCGCGGCGGGCAACCTCGAGCGCCTGAACGACATCAAGGGCCGCGAGCAGTTCAGGCCGGTCGCGCCGATGGTGCTGCTCGAGCGGGCGGGAGAGATCTTCGAGGGCGCGATCCCGAGCCCGTACATGCTCTTCACCCACGCGGTGCGAGACGCGTGGCGCGAGCGCATCCCGGCCGTCGTGCACGTCGACGGAACGGCTCGGGTCCAGACCGTCGATCGCGAGCGCGAGCCGCTGGTGGCGCGGATGCTGGAGGCGTTCGAGCGCCGCACGGGCGTCCCGGTCGTCGTCAACACGAGCCTCAACACCGCCGGGCGGCCGATGGTCGACCACCCGCGCGACGCGCTCGAGTGCTTCGGCTCGGCGCCGGTCGACGCGCTCGCGATCGGTCCGTGCCTGGTGCGGCGGGCGAACGTCGCGACCGGCTCCGTGACCCGGGCGGCGGCGGCATGAGCCCGCGCTACGACATCGTGGTGCCGAGCGCTGGCCGTCCGGAGCTGGCGCGACTGCTGACCGCGCTCGGCGAGCAGGACGGCCCTGCGCTGGAGCGCGTGATCGTCGTCGACGACCGCGGCGACGCGGGTGGCGCGCCGCTGGAGCTCGGCGCGGCAGCCGAGGAGCTGGGCGAACGGCTGGAGCTGGTGCGCGGCGCGGGTCGCGGACCGGCGGCGGCGCGCAACGTCGGCTGGAGGCACGCTCGCGCGGCGTGGGTCGTCTTCCTCGACGACGACGTTGTGCCGCTGCCGGACTGGTCCGAGCGCCTCGCCGAGGACCTGGGTGCGCTCGCGCCGGACGTCGCGGCCAGCCAGGGCAGGATCCGCGTCCCGCTTCCCTCCGATCGTCGTCCGACCGATCGCGAGCGTTGCGTCGCCGGCCTCGAGCGAGCCGTCTGGGCGACGGCGGACATGGCCTACCGGCGCGCCGTGCTCGCCGCGTTCGGCGGCTTCGACGAGCGCTTCCCGCGCGCCTACCGCGAGGACGCGGACCTCGGCCTGCGCGTGACGCGCGCCGGCCATCCGATCGCGCGCGGCGCGCGGACCGTCGTCCACCCCGTGGCTCCGACGGGACCGCTGACGAGCGTGCGACTGCAGGCCGGCAACGCCGACGATGTCCTGATGCGGGCGCTGCACGGACGCGGTTGGCGCGAGGCCGCCGGCGCCCCGGCCGGGCGCCGCCGGCGCCACCTGGCGACGGTGGCGGGCGCCGTCGTCGCGGGCGGCGCCGCAGTGAGCGGCCGCCGCCGGCTCGCCGCGACGGCCTCGCTCGCCTGGGCGGCCGGGACCGCCGAGCTGGCCGGCGCGCGGATCGCTCCCGGTCCACGCACGGGCCGCGAGCTGGCGACGATGCTGCTGACCAGCGCGCTGATCCCGCCGGCGGCCACCTTCCACACGCTCGCCGGCCTCGTCACGCTGCCGCGCAAGCTGCGGGCACCCGGGCCGCCACCCTCGGCCGCCGCGCCGTCCTCAGCGGTTGCCGCCGACGGCCTCGGCGCCGCCCCGGCGCCGGACGGTCGCCCGCACGCCGTCCTGCTCGATCGCGACGGGACGCTCGTGGTCGACGTGCCCTACAACGGCGACCCGGCGGCCGTGGAGCCGATGCCGGGCGCCGCCGAGGCGCTCGAGCGGCTGCGCGCGGCCGGCGTCCACACGGCGGTCGTGTCGAACCAGAGCGGCATCGGCCGCGGGCTGCTGAGTCGCGACCGCGTCGAGGCGGTCAACCGGCGCGTCGAGGAGCTGCTCGGACCGCTCGGGCCGTGGGTCGTCTGTCCCCATGCGCCGGGCGACGGCTGCGACTGCCGCAAGCCGGCGCCGGGGTTGGTCCTGCGCGCAGCCGAGCTGCTCGGCGCCGATCCGCGCCGCTGCGCGGTGATCGGAGACATCGGCTCGGATGTCGAGGCGGCGCGTGCCGCCGGCGCGCGGGCGATCCTCGTCCCGACGCCGGTCACCCGCCGCGAGGAGATCGCGGCCGCGCCGGAGGTCGCCCCCGACCTCGCCTCGGCGGTCGACCTGCTGCTCGGGGAGCGCGTGGCATGAGGATCCTGATCTGGCACGTGCACGGCTCGTGGACGACGGCCTTCGTGCAGGGCGATCACGAGTACCTGATCCCGGTGACGCCCGACCGCGGCCCCGACGGCCTCGGTCGCGCACGCACCTGGGACTGGCCCGACAACGCGGTCGAGGTGACGCTCGAGCAGGCGGTCGACACCGACGTCGACCTGGTCGTCCTCCAGCGGCCGCACGAGCTCGAGCTGCTCGCCGAGCAATGGCTCGGCGGCCGTGGGCCGGGACGCGACGTGCCGGCGATCTACGTCGAGCACAACGCCCCGCAGGGCCGGATCGCCGAGATGCGCCATCCGACGGCGGACCGCCCCGACCTCACGCTCGTCCACGTGACTCACTTCAACGACCTCTTCTGGGACGCGGGCTGCACCCCGACGCGGGTGATCGAGCACGGCATCGTCGATCCGGGCCACCGCTACAGCGGCGAGCTGGCGCGCGCGGCCGTCGTGATCAACGAGCCACGCCGCCGCGGCCGCGTCACCGGCACTGACCTGCTGCCGCAGCTCAACGGCCGCGTGCCGCTCGACCTGTTCGGCATGGGAGCGGGGGCGATGGGCGGCTACGAGGACCTGCGCCAGGACGAGCTGCACTCGGAGATGGCACGCCGTCGGGCCTACCTGCATCCGGTCCGCTGGACGTCGCTCGGACTGTCGCTGATCGAGGCGATGGCACTTGGGATGCCGGTCGTGGCGCTGGCTACGACTGAGGTGCCGGAGGCGGTGCCGCCGGCGGCGGGCATCGTCTCCACCGACGTGGACGAGCTGCGCGCGGGGCTGCGGCGACTGATCGACGACCCCGGCGAGGCCCGCGTCCGCGGCGAGGCGGCGCGCCGCGCCGCCGTCGAACGGTTCGGCCTCGAGCGGTTCCTGAGCGACTGGGACTCCCTGCTCGAGGAGGTGGCGCGATGAGGTTGGCGTTGGTGTCCGAGCACGCGAGCCCGCTCGCGACCCTGGGCGGGGTCGACGCCGGTGGGCAAAACGTCCATGTCGCCGAGCTGGCGCGCGGCCTCGGGCGACGCGGCCACGAGGTCGTCGTCCACACCCGCCGCGACTCCGCCGAGCTGCCTGCCTATGTGCGCTTCGCCCCTGGCGTCACCGTCCACCACGTCGACGCCGGCCCGCCGTGCGCGGTCCCCAAGGACGAGCTGCTGCCGTACATGGGCGAGTTCGCCGATTGCCTGACCGACGAGTGGGCGGCCCGGCGGCCGGCGATCGTGCACGCCCACTTCTGGATGTCGGGGATGGCCTCGCTCGAGGCGGCCGGGCGGCTCGGCGTGCCGGTCGTCCAGACCTTCCATGCGCTCGGGGTCGTCAAGCGCCGCCACCAGGGGCCGGCGGACACCAGCCCGGCCGACCGCCTGGCGATCGAGCGCGCCGTCGTGGCGGCGGCCGACCGCATCGTCGCCACGTGCACCGACGAGGTCTTCGAGCTGCTGCGGATCGGCGCCGACCGGCGCCGGATCGCGGTCGTCCCCTGCGGCGTCGATCTCGACCGCTTCAGGCCCGACGGGCCGGCGCACGCGCGGCGGGAGGGACTGCGCCGGATCGTCACCCTCGGGCGGCTGGTCGAGCGCAAGGGCGTCGGCAACGTGATCGAGGCGCTCGCGGAGGTTCCCGACGCCGAGCTCGTCGTCGTCGGCGGGCCGGAGGCCGCCGAGCTGGAGTACGACGGCGAGGTACGGCGCCTGCGCGCGGTTGCGCGCGCGGCCGGAGTCGAGCATCGCGTCGCCTTCGCCGGCCGGCTCGGCCGCGACGAGGTGCCGGCTCTGATCCGCTCGGCCGACGTCGTCGCCGCGGTGCCGTGGTACGAGCCGTTCGGGATCGTTCCGCTGGAGGCGATGGCGTGTGGAGTCCCGGTCGTCGCCTCGGCTGTCGGCGGGATGATCGACACCGTCGTCGACGGCGTCACCGGCGCGCACGTGCCGCCGCGCGACCCCGCCGCGCTCGCCGCGACGCTGCGCGACCTGCTCGATCGGCCCGAGCTGCGCGCGCGGCTCGGACGTGCGGGGGCCGCGCGGGCGCGCGAGCGCTACGGCTGGGACGGCATCGCGGGCGCGACCCAGGAGTCCTACCGCCACGTGCTGGCGGAGCGCCGGTCGATCGCCGTCGAGGGGGTGGCGACGTGAGCTCGATCGAGCGGCCGCGGCCGCAGTCGCGCAGCCACCTGCGCGCCCTGCACCATGCGCTGAGGGCGCTCGAGGACGAGCTGCCGCGGCTCGAACGCTGGGGCGACCGGCTTGCGGACGTCCTGCTCGACGGCGGCCGGCTGCTCGTCGCGGGCAACGGCGGCAGCGCCGCCGAGGCACAGCACCTGACCGCCGAGCTGGTCGGTCGCTACCGCGACGAGCGCCGCCCGCTGAGCGCGATCTCGCTGCACGCCGACACGTCGAGCCTGACCGCGATCGGCAACGACTACGGCGCCGACGAGTGCTTCGCGCGCCAGGTCCGCGCCCACGGCCGCGAGGGCGACATCCTGCTCGCGCTCAGCACGTCGGGCGAGAGCGCGAACGTGATCGCGGCCGCCGAGGCCGCCTGCGAGCTCGACATGTCGGCCTGGGCGCTGACCGGGCCCGGCCCGAGCTCGCTCGGCGCCGCCTGCGGCGAGGTCGTCCGCATCGACGCCGCCTCGACGGCGACCGTGCAGGAGGCGCACCTCGTCGCGATCCACCTGCTCTGCGCGGGCGTCGACGAGCGCGTCGCGAGCGCCTCCGCGGTTCCGGCGCTCGCGCACTTCGAGCGGGCGGCGCTGCGATGACCGCGAGCCGGATCGTCGTCGTCGGCGACGCGCTGCTCGACCGCGACGTCGAGGGCACGATCGAGCGCCTGAGCCCGGACGCCCCGGTGCCTGTGGTCGACCGGACCGGCGAGCATGCGCGCCCCGGCGGCGCCGGGCTCGCCGCGACGCTCGCGGCAGCCGACGGGAACGACGTCACGCTCGTGACCGCGCTCGGCGCCGACGCCGCCGGCACAGAGCTGCGGGTGCTGCTCGAGCGCGGCGGCGTCCAGGTCGTGGACCTCGGCCTCGCCGTGGCGACGCCCGAGAAGCTGAGGATCCTCGCCGCCGGCCGGTCGCTGGTCCGCGTCGACCGCGGCGAGCGCGAGCCGTCCGCGGTCGGGCCCGCGACGGCACCGGCGTGCTCGGCGATCGCCGCCGCCGACGCGCTGCTGGTCTCCGACTACGGGCGCGGCGTCGCGGCGCAGCCCGAGATCAGGCGGGCGCTGGAGCATGCCGCGCGTGAGCGGCCGCTGGTCTGGGATCCGCATCCCGGCGGCCCCGAGCCGGTCGCCGGCGCGGCCCTGGCGACCCCGAACGCAGCCGAGGCGGAGGGCTTCGCTCCCGGCGCACAGGGCTCCGGACCCGCGGCCACGGTCGCTCGCGCCCGGATACTGCTCGAGCGCTGGCACTGCCGGGCCGCTTGCGTCACGCTCGGCTCGGAAGGTGCCCTGCTGGTCCAGCCGTCCGGCCACCCCGTCGTCGTGCCCGCGACACCGGCGCACGGCGGCGACGCGTGCGGCGCGGGCGACCGCTTCGCCTCGCGCGCCGCCGGAGCGCTCGCGGCCGGCGCCTCGACGGCGGCGGCGATCGAGCACGCGGTCGCCGCCGCCTCCGGCTTCGTCGACGGCGGGGGCGCGGCGTCCGTGCGCCTCGACGGCGCCGATCGGCGGGCGGACGCGCCAGGGCGGCCGCGACCGCTCGGCGGCGGGGGCGCGGTCGCCATCGCCGCCCGCGAGCGTGCCGCCGGCAGGCGCGTGGTCGCGACCGGCGGCTGCTTCGACCTCCTGCATGCCGGCCACGTGCGGATGCTGCAGGCGGCCCGCGCGCTCGGCGACTGCCTCGTCGTCTGCCTCAACTCCAACAGCTCGGTCGCCGGCCTCAAGGGCCCGAGCCGGCCGATCGTCTCCCAGGCCGGGCGCGCCGCGGTGCTCGAGGCGCTCGAGAGCGTCGACGCGGTGCTCGTCTTCGACGAGCCGAGTCCCGAGGCGGCGATCGAGCGGATCCGGCCGCACGTCTGGGTCAAGGGGGGCGACTACTCGGCGGAGGAGCTGCCCGAGGCGGAGCTGGTGGCGGCGATCGGCGGGCAGGTGGTCGTCCTGCCCTACCTGCACGGACATTCGACGACCCAACTGATCAAGGAGGCGGTGCAGAGCGATGCAGCTTGAGAACGGGATCGTGATCGTGACGGGTGGGGCGTCGGGCCTCGGGGCGGCCACCGCCCGCGCGGTCGAGCGGGCGGGAGGGATCCCACACGTGCTCGACCTCAACGACCCGCCGGAGGGCATCGAGGGCCAGCGCGTCGACCTGGCCGACCCTCGCGCCGCCGCCGAGGCGGTCGAGCGCGCGGCCGAGCGTCACGGGCGCCTCGACGGCGTCGTCACGGCCGCTGGCACCGACAGCTGCGGCCGGCTCGCCGACGTCGACCCGCGCGCCTGGGAGCGGGTGATCATGGTCAACCTGATCGGCACGGCGGCCGTCGTCCGGGCGGCGCTGCCGTACCTCGAGCGCAGCGAGGGACGCATAGTCACGATCGGCTCGACGCTCGGCCAGACGGCGCTCAGCGACGCCACCGCCTACTGCGCGAGCAAGTTCGGCGTCGTCGGCTTCACGCGCTCGCTGACCGCGGAGATGGCCGGTCGCGTCGGGGTGACGATGGTCGTGCCCGGCGGCATGGCCACCTCGTTCTTCGACACGCGCGAGGAGCAGTACAGGCCACCGCCGGACGCGAAGCTCAACGACCCGGCCGACGTCGCGGCGGCGGTCGTGTTCGCGCTCGGTCAGCCGCACGGCTGCGAGGTGCGGGAGCTGGTGGTGACGCCCTCGACCGAGGCGTCGTGGCCGCCGTAGGGCGGCAACCGCGGCTGCTCGTCCTGCGTGCCCTCGGCGTCGGCGACCTGCTGACCGGGGTGCCCGCCCTGCGCGCGCTGGCGGACGGCTTCCCCAATCACCGGCGCACGCTCGCCTGCCCGCAGGAGCTGGCTCCGCTTGTGCTGCTGACTGGCGCGGTCGACGCCGTGGCCGACGCATCAGGGCCGGTCCGTCCGCGCGTCGACGCTGCGCCAGAGGTCGCGGTCGACCTCCACGGCCGCGGCCCCGAGAGCCACCGCGCCCTGCTCGAGCTCGCGCCACGGCGGCTGATCGCCTTCGCCTGTCCGGCGGCGGGCGTCGAGCGAGGACCGGCCTGGGCCGAGGACGAGCACGAGGTCCATCGCTGGTGCCGCCTGCTGGGCGAGAGCGGCATCCCGGCCGATCGCTCGCGGATCGACCTCGACCCGCCGCCGATCCGCGTGCCCGAGCCGCTCCGCGGCCTCACGATCGTCCACCCCGGCGCCGCCGCCGGGGCCCGCCGCTGGCCGCAGGAGCGGTTCGCCGCCGTGGCCCGTGCGCAGGTCGCCGAGGGCCGGCGGGTGGTGCTCACAGGCGGCCGTCGCGAGCGCGAGCTGGCCGCCGAGGTGGCACGGCTGGCCGGCCTTCCGAGCGGGGCGGTGCTCGCCGGGCGCACTGGCCTGCGCGATCTCGCGGCGCTCGTCGCCGCCGCCGAGCGCGTCGTCTGCGGCGACACCGGGATGGCTCACCTGGCGACCGCGTTCCGCACCCCCTCGGTCGTCCTCTTCGGACCGGTGTCCCCGGAGCGCTGGGGCCCTCCGCCGGACCGTCCTTGGCACCGGGCGCTCTGGGCCGGCCGGCGCGGCGATCCACACGCCGCGGCGGTCGATCCGGGGCTGCTGTCGATCGGGGTCGACGACGTGCTCGACGCGCTCGCGGGCCTGCCGGCTGCGGACGCCCAGGACGCCGTCGGCGCGGCGAGCCCCGGCTAGGTGCCCTCGAGCGCCCTCAGCCCGCGCTCGAGCCGGGCGCCGACCGGCCGGCGCTCGCGCAGCACCCATGGGACGGCGCGCAGCGCGTCGATCGCGCCCAGCGCCGCCTGGCGGTCGCGCCCCCGGGAGGCCAGCAGCGTGCCCGTGCGTCGCAGCGCGCTGCGCGGAGGCCGTCGCAGCCAGGCGACCAGCAGCTCGTTGCGCACCGAGTTGCGCGCCCTTCCCGGCCGCCGTCGACCGTCCGGCTGGTGATGTGCGACGACCTCGTCCGCGTAGACGAGCTCGTAGCCGGCGGCGGCGAGGTCGACGGCCAGCAGCTCCTCCTCGCCACCCACTCCCAGCCGGGCGTGGAAGCCCCCGACCGCAAGGAACGCCGCGCGCCGGACGATCGCTCCGCAGGCGAGGAAGCCGAGCACGCGCGGACCGGGAAGGCGGGCGTCGGCCGCGAGCGGGCTCGCGGCCATCGTGGCGCAGGTGGGGTCGAGCCGGCGCTCGGCCCCGACCAGCACGCGCGCGGCCAGCAGCGCGATCCGCGCGTCCGCGTCGAGCAGGCGCTCGGCGTGCGCGAGGGCCCCCGGCTCCCACCACGAGTCGTCGTCGCTGAACGCCACGTAAGGCGTCCGGGCGAGCTCCACGCCGACGTTGCGCGCCGCGCCGCCGCGGTTGTCGGCGAGCCCGACGACCCGCACCGGCTCGGGACGGCTGCGAACCGCCGCGACGGTGCCGTCCGTGGAGCCGTTGTCGACCACGACGATCGCGGGGCGCTCGGGGAGCTCGCCCAGCCGGTCGAGCGTCCGCTCGAGTTGCTCGCGCCGGTTGCGCGTGGCGATCACGACGGTCGTCCGGGTGCTCGGGGCGGGCGATTCGTCGACAGCCACCGTCTCAGTGCCCGCTCAGGCCTTGAAGCGGACCGCCAGCTGCTCGTCCGGGCCGAAGTCGTCCCGCGCCGCCCACACCCCGTCGGCGAAGCGCTCGATCACGGACCCGACCATCGGCACGTCCGCCTCCGCCAGGACCTCGGTCGCCCCGTCGGAGGGCAACGGCCCGACGCGCAGCTCGATGCCGTCCACGATCCGTGTGAGCGCCACGGTGATGCAGTCGCCGGTGACCTTCTCGGGCACGTGGCGGACGATCAGCTCCGCGGCCAGCAGCGCCTCGGTCACCCGCGCGGGCGGCATGTCGGCCTGGGCCGCGGCCATCGCGACGAGCCGCCGCACGACCTGCTCAGCGACGGCACCGCTCGTGTCCGCGTGCTCGAATCGCTCCGGATCGGGACCCGGGAGCGCCATCACGACCTCGGTGCCGACCCCGCGCTCGCTGCGGATCTCGACTTCGCGCGCCACGCTCTCCATCACGGTCAGCCCGAGCCCGCTCTTGCGGCCGCGGTCGTTCCACGGGTCGCGCATGCCCTTGCCGGCGTCGCGCACGTGCACGAGCAGCTCCGCCGCACGCGCCTCGATCGTCACGTCGACGAAGCCGTTGCCGTGGCGGTAGGCGTGCTGGATCGCGTTCGCGCAGGCCTCGGTGACGGCCAGCTCGGCGTCGTGCAGCTCCTCGGCGCCGGTACCGGTCGCCTGCGCCAGCGCGCGCAGCGCTTGGCGAACGAGCGGGAGCCGGTCCTTGTCGGCCTCGAGACGCAGCTCCAGGCGCGGCCGGCGCGTATCGATCCGGGCTTCGATCACCGCCCGGGCCTCCTTCCCGTCCCGCTGCGCCGGCCCGGACCCGTTGGCGGACAGGGAAGAGCGCGGATCAGGCTCACCGGCGAACAGCGGTATCGACACGTGCGCCTCCATGCACCGCGACGGCTGCGGTGCGTCCGTTGCGGAGGGAGCTACCCGCTGCCATCCGGTCGCAAACGATGGTTCTCGCTGCGGATACGCGGTTCGCGGGCGGCGCGCTCTAATCTGTTCGGCCTTGAGCGGAAGACGGTGGTCCACCGCGATTCCACGTGAGGGGATCCGGTTCGCCCTGGTCGGCGTGTCGAACACCGCCATATCGTTGGCCGTGTACGCCGGTCTCTTGGCGGTCGGAGTCTGGTACGTCGCGGCCATCGTCGTGGCGTATGGGGCGGGGCTCGCCAACGGCTATACGCTCAACCGGCGTTGGACGTTCCTCGCCGGCGGCTTCTCGATCGTCTCGCTCTCCCGGTACACGGCGGTCCAGATGACCGGGCTGCTGGTGTCGGTTGGTTGTACGGTCTTGCTGGTCGAACGGTTTGGCGTCTCCGAGTTGGCCGCCCAGGTACTGAGCTGGCCGCCGGTGATCGCGTTCACCTTCACCGCCACACGCGTCTGGGTGTTTCGTACGGGCACGCGGAGCTAGGGCCAGGGATCTCCACGCTTCAGCCGCGCGCGGTTGCACACGCCGATCCTCGGCTCGTGCTCGAGGCAGGCGGCACGTTCGCCTGGCCCGACGCCTGGGACGAGGCGATTCTGGTTGAGGACCTCCTCGACGGCTTCGCGTCCGATTCGCGCCCTGCTTCGTGCGCAACCCACCACGGCCCACGCCCCGACGTCCAGCTCGTGCTTCCACGGCTCGCGGCAGGTGCGCCATAGGCCGACGTTGCCGACGCTGTCGGGTGCAGCCCCAGATGACGTGACGACGAGCGTTGCCGTTCCAAGCGGACAGCTCCCGGAGGCCTCTTTCATCTGCAGGCCGACAAGGCGAGGGAGCGCCTCGGCTCGCTCGACGTCGAGACCCCACTGGTGGAGGCGGCAACCGGCTTGCGCGAGTAGGGCGACCCGCTCGATGAGCTCGGAGGTCGCCTTCTCGTCGGTCGCCCAACCGGTCACGGCCTGCCGAGCCGCGGCAGCTCCGCTGATGACCAAGATCGAGCCGGCGACGAGAGCGGTCCAGCGCAACCATGCACGCCCCTGTGCCAGCAACAGGGTCGCCGCCATCGTGAGCAGGGCCATCGTGGGCAGGAAGTAGCGCGACGTGACCACCGCGGGCAGGCCCTGCACAACCAACATGACGCCGGCCCCCAGCACGAGCCCGACCGCGACCCACGGGACGCGCCGCCGATCGGCCCAGATGCCCAGGGCGAGAAAGGGGAGGCTCACGGCGAGCGCACGCCAAAGTGGGCTCCCGAGCGTCGTGATCATGCTGTTCCACTGAAGCTTCCCCGCCTCCTCCAGCCGGTCGATCCAACCGTCGAGCCCATGCGGCTTTCCGCGCTGATACAGGTCGGCACCCTCTCCACCGATCGTCGCCGCGCGAAACGCGACCCAAAGCAAGGGCACCAGGAGCGCAGTGGCAAAGGCGATGGCACCTGGCCGTCGCAACGGCTCCCAGAGCCCCCGGACGCAGCCGAGCTCACGCCACCGTTGAGCGAGGAAGAGGTATAGGAACGGAGTGACCGCCAAGAACGACATCGAGGCCTCCTTCGACGTCGCTCCCAGGACGTAGAGCGGCCAACCGATCACTGTCGGTAGAAGCACCTTCCGCATCCGGGCGCCAGACATGTAACGGTCGAGTCCGAACAAGACCAGCGCCGCTCCGCAAACCGTCGCTCCGACGAGCATCGGCTCCTGCGGAGCGAGGCGGGCCAAGTCGACCGAGATCACGCCCCCCGTGACCACGACAGCGGGTGGCACGGCTGTCAGGGCGCCTAGCGTGAACGACGACAGATCAGGTGCTACGGCACGCGCGACCAGTGCAGGTACGACCCCGACGGCGGCCACGAACAGGGCCAAGCGGACCGCATTCCAGAGATTGGGACCTGTCATGTCGAGCGGCGCACCGAGCGTGTGCCACTCGATGTGGTCGAAGAGATCGAAGCCCGGACGGAAGCGGAGCACGGGGCGCTCGACGAAGGGCGCCAGCAGATCGACGAGGGAGCTGGCGCCCCGACTGGCCCCGTTCCAGTCGTCGATCATGGACGGGCTCGGTATGCCAAACCGAGGTGACTGAAGCCACATCACGTAACCCACCGCGACTATGAACCCGGCGGCGATTGCCGGGGTCGATGCCCGCGGGCGGTCTACCCGCAAGATGGCGCGAATGTTGGCCGCATCGCGGTGCGACGGTACCGGGTATCACGGATGCGATACTGGACCGATGGAGCTCAGCGTGGTGCTTCCGGCACACGACGAGGAGACCGCGATTCCCGAGCTGGCCAGCCGGTTGGGTCGCGTCTTGGACACGCTGCCCCAGGAATCGGAGATCATCTTCGTCGACGACGGCTCGCGCGATGCGACTTGGGCTCGCATGCGCGACGCGGCGGCACACGATGCGCGCGTACGCGCATTGCGCCTGTCACGGAATTTCGGTCACCAAGCCGCCCTCAGCGCCGGCCTGTCGGTCGCTTCCGGCGATGCGGTCGTAACGATGGACTCCGATTTGCAGCACCCGCCAGAGGTGATTCCGGATCTCCTGTCCGCGGCACAGAAGGGCGACGACGTCGTCTACGCGATTCGCACACGACGTGAGGGCGAGGGCTGGGTGAAGGCACGCGCTTCGTCTCTTTTCTATCGCTTGCTGAACCGGCTTGCGAATCTCGATCTACCCCAAGGCGCCGCCGATTTTCGGCTGATGTCGCGCCCGGTAGTCGATGCCCTGGTCGCGATGCCGGAGCGGCACCGCTTCCTGCGCGGCATGACGCGCTGGGTGGGCTACCGGCAGGGCGTCGTCACGTATGAGTCCTCGGCCCGAGCCGCGGGCCGGTCCAAGTACACGCTGCGACACATGCTGCGCTTCGCGCTGGACGCCGTCGTGAGCTTCTCGGCGGTGCCGCTACGCGTCGCAAGCCTGCTCGGCTTCGTGGCCTCGGCGCTGGGCGGGGTCTATCTCGCCTACGTGGTCGGTGTGCGGCTGTTCACGGAGACCGCCGTACCGGGCTGGACTTCCGTGGTAGTCGTCGTGCTGATCCTGGGCGGGGCACAGCTCGTCTGCCTCGGAATCATCGGGCAGTACCTCGGTCGGATGTACGACGAGGTCAAGGGTCGCCCGCTCTTCCTGGTTGCGGAGGACACTCGGCCGACAGCGTCGACAGAGTCGACTACGACGCGTGGATCGCGGCAGACGCCGCGCGTGGCGGTCTCCAGGTGAGCCGCGTCTTGGGCCTGTTCGGGTGGCTTGGGCCTACCGCGCCCGCACGCGACCTGCCGTTCGTCGACGCCGCTGCTGCCGTCACGGCGCTCTTCCTCGCGTATGGAGCGCGTGCGGCCGCGAGCTCTCACTATCCATTCGAGTGGGCAGCGATTGCTCCGTTCGTTCGCATCGCGCTGCCGGTGAGCCTCGCCGCGGTACTTCTCTGCACGGCGGCACTCGGGCTCTACGGCGATCGCGCCGTCGCGGCGGGATGGCGCACGCACGTCGCCGCCGCTGCCTACGCCGTCGCGGTGGCGGCCGCGATCGGCACGTACTGGGGCGGTCTATCCCCGCCGACGCTGCCCCTGCTGCTGACCGCGGCGGCCTGCCTCGGCGTCCTGCAATACGGCGGGCGACGCCTCTATTGGCAGGTCGTGCAGAGGCGGGAGACCTAAGCACGAGCTTGCGAAGATCGGGCTGCCCAGATTTGAACTGGGGACCTCTCCGACCCGAACGGAGCGCGCTACCAGACTGCGCCACAGCCCGTGGCAAGGTCCAAGGCTATCGCGAGGGGGCGTGCTCGTCCTCCGAGAGCGCGCGCCGCAGGGTCTCGTCGAAGTCGACCGGGTCGACGTCGAACAGGGCAGCGCCCGTGGGGTCGGTGACGACGGTCTCGGTCGAGAGGCCCTCGACGAGCGGACGCGCCACCCCGGCGTCGACCGGCGTTACCAGGCCGATCCACAACGACGACAGCCAGGGGGTGAGCAGCGGGACGGGGATCTTCGGCCGTGGCCGCCGATTCAGCGCGAGCGCCATGCGGTCGAGCATCTCGCCGTAGGCGAGCACGTCCGGACCGCCGATCTGGACCTCGCGACCGGTCGACTCGGGCACCGACGGCGCCGCCGCGAGGTAGGCCACGGCGTCGTCGATGCCGATCGGCTGGGTCGGCGTCTTGAGCCACGCCGGGGCGATCATCGCCGGCAGGCGCTCGACGAGGTAGCGCAGCGTGCGGTAGCCCTCGCTGCGCGCGCCGACGACCATCCCGGCGCGGAAGTAGGTCAGCGGCGGCCCCTCACGGCGCAGCATCAGCGCCGTCTCGTGGCGGCTGCGCAGGTGCTGCGAGCCGGGACGGTCGCCGAGCCCGCCGAGGTAGACGACCCGCTCGACGCCCTCGCCGCGCGCCATCCGGGCGAAGTTGCGCGCGGCGTCGCGCTCGCGCTCGGCGAAGTCGCCGTCCGAGCCGCGGCCCATCCCATGGACGAGGTAGTAGGCGACGTCGACGCCCGCGCCCGCGCCCGCGAGGCTATCCGCGTCGAGCACGTCGCCCTCGTGCAGCTCGACGCCGGCTCGCTCGAGGTCCTCGGCGCGCCCGCGGCTGCGCACCAGCGCGCGCACCTCGGTGCCCTTCTCGGTCAGCGAGCGGGCCAGGCGGCCGCCCACGAATCCAGTCGCTCCCGTCACGAGTGCGCGCATGTCGAGCACCGTACCCGGGCGGCCCCGGGCCGATGCCGGAGGAGCCTAGGCTCGTGCGGAGAGGGCCTGCGCCGACGCGCTACGACCGTTGCCATACTGCGCCGCTGTGAAGCGGGCCGTCGCGATCACAACGCTCTGCTGCTCGCTGACCTTCGCGGTCAGCGCGTGCGCCTCGTCCGGTGACGAGGCCGAGCGCCCCACGGCGGCCGAGCGCTCGAAGGTAGAGCGGGTCGCGAAGCCGGATTCACGCTCGCGGACGGATTCGCGCGCCGCTGCCACCGGCGTCCGGTTCCAGCGCGTCGGCACGTTCGACTCCCCGACCTACCTCGCCGCCCCGCCCGGTGACGCCCGCCGCCGTCTCGTCACCGAGCGCGACGGTCGCGTCGTGCTCCTGCGCGGCGGGCGACAGACGACCTTCCTCGACATCCGCCCGAGTGTTCAAACCGGCGGCGAGAGCGGCCTGCTGTCGATCGCCTTCCACCCCGGCTACGCCCGCAACCGCCGCTACTTCGTCTACTACGTCGACCGGTCCGGGGCGATCGTGATCGCCCAGTTCCGGGCCACCGCGGACGGCAACCGCACCCGGCCGGGCTCGCGCCGGCTCGTCCTGCGCCAGCCGCACCCGCGCTTCAACCACAAGGGCGGTCAGCTCCAGTTCGGCCCCGACGGGATGCTCTACGCCGGCTTCGGCGACGGCGGTGGCGGCGGCGATCCGGACCGCAACGCCCAGGACCTCTCGACGCTGCTCGGAAAGCTGATCCGCGTCGATCCGCGACCGGGCGGCGGCTACCGCATCCCGAGCGACAACCCGTTCCGCGGCCGGGCGGGCGCGCGCGGCGAGATCTTCGCGTACGGCCTGCGCAACCCCTACCGCTTCTCGTTCGACCGCCGCGGCGGTGGCGATCTGACGATCGGCGACGTCGGGCAGGACGCGGTCGAGGAGATCGACTTCCTGCCGGCCGCGGACGGCGCGCGGCGCCCGCGCGGAGGCGTGAACCTCGGCTGGTCGCTGTTCGAGGGGACGAGCCGCTTCCGCCCTGGAGCGGCGCCCGGCCACGTGCGGCCCGTGATCCAGCGCACCCACGGCCAGGGCAGCTGCTCGATCACCGGCGGCTACGTGATCCGCGACCCCGCGCTCGGCGCGCTGCGCGGCTCCTACGTCTACGGCGATCTATGCGACGCGCGCCTGCGCGTCGCCCGACTGCGCGCCGGCGGCGCCCGTCGCGACCGCGCGCTCGGCGTCAGCGTCCCGCAGACCGTGTCGTTCGGGGAGGACGCCCGCGGCCGCGTCTACGTCGTCTCGCTCGACGGCGGCGTCTTCCGGCTAGCGCCGCGGCGCTAGTAGCCTCAGGAACCCCCGTACCGACCCAGGAGGACCAAGCAAGTGACCGGAGTCGTGATCTCGTCCGCCGCGCGCACAGCCGTCGGCTCGTATGGAAAGAGCCTCGCCGGCGTACCGACCACAGACCTCGGCTCGACCGCGGTCGTCGCTGCGCTGGAGCGCGCCCAAGTCGCTCCGGAGGAGGTCGACCAGGTCGTCTTTGGCAACGTGATCCACTCGGCGCCCGAGGACATGTACATGGCGCGCGTGGTCGGGATGAAGGCCGGGATCCCGAAGGAGGCGCCGGCCGTGACGGTCAACCGCCTCTGCGGCACCGGCGTGCAGGCGATCGTCTCGGGCGCGCAGGCGATCCAGACCGGCGACGCCGACTGCGTCGTCGCCGGCGGCGCGGAGAACATGAGCCGCGGCCCGTACTGGATGCCGGCGGCGCGCTTCGGCGCGCGGATGGGGGAGAGCAAGCTCGTCGACCCGGTCGTCGGCGGCCTCACCGACCCGTTCGACAAGGTCCACATGGGCATCACCGCCGAGAACCTCGCCGACTCGCACTCGATCTCGCGCGAGGCCCAGGACGAGTTCGCGCTTGAGTCCCACCACCGTGCCGAGGCCGCGATCGCCGCCGGCAGGTTCGAGGACGAGATCGTCCCGGTCGAAATCAAGGTCAAGCGCGACAAGGTCGACTTCGTCCAGGACGAGCACGTCCGCCCGGGCGCCTCGATCGACGGCTTCGCGAAGCTCAAGCCCGTCTTCAAGGATGACGGCACCGTCACTGCCGGCAACGCCTCCGGCATGAACGACGCCGGCGCTGCCGTCGTGCTGATGTCCGAGGACAAGGCCCAGCAGCTCGGCGCCCCGGTCCGCGCCAAGATCCTCTCCTACGCCTACTGCGGCGTCGATCCGAAGACGATGGGCATCGGCCCCGTCCCGGCGGTCAAGAAGGCGATGGACCGCGCCGGGCGCTCGCTCGACGAGGTTGGCGTGATCGAGCTCAACGAGGCGTTCGCCGCCCAGGCGCTCGCCGTCATGCAGGACCTCGAGCTCGACCCCGCCAAGGTCAACCCCAACGGCGGCGCGATCGCCCTCGGCCACCCGGTCGCGGCGACCGGCTCGGTGATCACGGCGAAGATCCTCGCCGAGATGGAGCGCGAGGACCACGAGCTCGGCCTCGTGACGTTGTGCATCGGCGGCGGCCAGGGCATCGCGTTGCTGCTGAGCCGGGGCTAGGCGGCGCTCTGGCGAGGGGCGGGGGTCGCCGGGTGGCGCTCCTTTGGAGCGTCCTTGAGGCCTGGGTTCGCGCTGGGGTGTTTGGTCTAGATACGAGTGGCTGAGCTGCGGTGCCGGGCTTAGGCTAGTAGGGCGGATAGCGGCGTGGAGGGTGGCCGGGAGCGGGCTTCGCTCGGTGCGCCTGGCTCACGGGTGGTGGTCTTTTCGTGGTTCTTGCACGATTCGACGGCTCTGGGTCAGTCAAACGTGCAAGAAGTGAGGGGTCCGTCCCATGCCTACCGCGATGGGTGCATTAGGGCCGGAATGCGGCCGTAATTCGCCCGTAGCCGCCGGCGCTCTTGCTCCCCGGCCCTCGCGGGTCTGTTTCGGCCGGAATCTGGCCGCGAACCGCCCAGGCGCCCTATCGATCACAGCGTGGAGCGAGGATGCCGCACGCTGCCGATCACATCCCCCCTACCCAGCCAAGCCCGGCACCGCAGCTCAGCCTCTCGTATCTCTCCCAGCCACCCCAGCGCGAGCCCGCACCTCAAGGACGCTCCGAAGGAACGCCGCCCCGACGCCACCCAGCGCCTACGCGCGCTCCAGCTACAGCCCGATCCAGACCGTCTTGTCCTCGAGGTAGGACTCGAGGCCCGCGCGGCCGTGCTCGCGGCCGATGCCGGATGCCTTGACGCCGCCGAACGGGGCGGCGGCGTCGCTCGGGCCCCAGATGTTGACGTAGACGTTGCCGGCCTGGAGCAGGGCGGCGAGCTTGTGGGCGTTGCCGACGTCGCGTGTCCAGACGCCGGCCGCAAGGCCGTACTCGCTGTCGTTGGCGCGCCGCGCGACCTCCTCGAGGTCCTCGTAGGGCAGCGCCACGAGCACCGGCCCGAAGATCTCCTCGCGCGCAATCGTCATGTCGTCGGAGGTCGCGGCGAACAGGGTGGGCTCGACGAAGTAGCCGCCTGAGTCGCCTTCGGGCCGGCCGCCGCCGGTGACGAGCTCGGCGCCCTCGTCGGTGCCCTTGGCGATGTAGTCGCGCACGCGCGCCTCCTGCTCGGCCGAGATCACCGGGCCGAGCTGGGTGCCCTCGGCGAGGCCGGCACCGACGCGCGCCTTGCCGGCCGCCTCGGCGAGCCTGGCGACCACGTCGTCGAACTGGTCGCGCTGCACGAACAGGCGCGAGCCGGCGTTGCAGGCCTGGCCGGTGTTGTAGTAGATCGCCTGGTAGCTGCCCTTGACCGCCGCGTCGAGGTCGGCATCGGGCAGGATGATGTTCGGCGACTTCCCGCCGAGCTCGAGCGTCGCGCGCTTGAGCGCTCGCCCGGCCTTCGCGCCGATCTCGCGCCCGACCGCGGTCGACCCCGTGAACGCGACCTTGTTCACCCCGGGATGGGCGACGAGCGCGGCGCCGGTCTCGCCGTCGCCGGTGACGACGTTCAGCACGCCCGCCGGGAAGCCGGCCTCGAGCGCGAGCTCGGCGAGCCGCAGCGCGGTCAGCGGCGTCTGCTCGGCGGGCTTGAGCACCGTCGTGCAGCCGGCCGCGAGCGCCGGGCCGACCTTCCAGGCGGCCATCAGCAGCGGGAAGTTCCAGGGGATGATCTGGCCGCAGACGCCGACCGGCTCGCGGCGCGTGTAGACGTGCACCCCAGGCTGGGAGACCGGAATCGTCTCGCCGGCGATCTTCGTCGGCCAACCTGCGTAGTAGCGCAGGTGCTCGACCGTCTTCGCGACGTCGACGATCTTTGCCAGCCCGACCGGCTTGCCCGTGTCGAGCGACTCGAGCTGCGCCAGCTCGTCGCCGTGCTGCTCGACGAGGTCGGCGAGTCGGTACAGCAGCCGCGAGCGCTTGGCCGGCAACAGCGAGCCCCACTTGCCGTCGAGCGCCGCGCGCGCCGCTCGCACCGCGCGGTCGACGTCCTCGGCACCGCCCTGCGCGACGTCGGCGATCGGCTGCCCGGTCGAGGGATCGACCGTAACGAACGTGCGGCCGTCGGCCGCCTCGACGCGCTCGCCACCGATCAGGTGCAGGTGCGGGCCGGCCGCGAAGGCGCGTGCGGGATCCGAGAGTGCGTCGGGCAGTGTCGCGGTCATCGTCGCTTCCTCCTAGGGCGTCATGACGATCTTGAGCGCCTCGCGGCGGTCGTACGCAGCGTAGGCGTCGGGCGCCTCGTCGAGCGACATGTGGTGCGTCACCAGCAGCGCCGGGTCGAGCACGCCGCTGCTCATCATCGCCAGCACGCGGTCGACGTGGGCGATCACGTTCGCGTGACCGGTGTGGATCTCGAGCGCCTTGATCCAGATCACGCCCATGTGGACCTCCATCCGCTCGGCGTAGACGCCGGTCGCGGAGACGCTGCCGGCCTTGCGCGCCATCCGGCACGCCATGTCGAAGGCGTCCGGATGTCCGACCGCGTCGACGACGACGTCGGCGCCACGCCCCTCGGTCGCCCGCTTGACCGCGTCGCGCGGGTCGTCCTCGCTGAGGTGGACCGCCTGCGCCCCGAAGCTGCGCGCCATCTCGAGCCGCTCGGGCACGGAGTCGACCGCGAGCACCTGCGCCGCGCCGGCCGCCCGCGCCGCCTGGACGGCGCACAAGCCGACCGGCCCGAGGCCGAGCACGACCGCCGTGTCGCCGGGCTCGAGCCCCGCCGAGTCGATCGCATGGAAGCCGGTCCCCATCACGTCGCCCGCGAACAGCGCCGCGTCGCTCGACATCCCCTCCGGCACGCGCCGCAGCGTCAGGTTCGCGTTCGGCACCAGCACCTGATCCGCCTGCGCGCCCTGGAGCGAGCCGAGCACCTTGCCGTGCCCGAACACGCGCCCGGCGTCGCACTTGTGGAAGTCGCCGCGGCGACAGAAGAAGCAGCGCCCGCAGGCGGTGCAGTAGCAGCCGAGAACCTTGTCGCCGACGGTGACCTCGGTGACCCCGTCGCCGGCCGCGATCAGCTCGCCGACGAACTCGTGGCCGATCGTGAAGCCCGGCTCGACGCCGACCCGCCCGTGGTAGATGTGCAGGTCCGACCCGCAGACGCCAGTCGCCTCGACCCGCACGATCGCGTCGGTCGCCGCCTCGAGCTCGGGCTCGGGCCGCTCGTCGACCCGGACCTCGCCTGGCGCCTGGAAGGTGACCGCACGCATCGACGGCGAACCGTACCGCCCGGCGCCAAAGGTGTCAGAGTGGCGCGGCAGCGCGCTTCTGGTCACGACGGGGGAGAGATGGCGATGGCAGACAGCTCGAAGGCGGTCCTGATCACGGGCTGCTCGACCGGGATCGGGCGCGCGACGGCCGAGCGCCTGGTCGCGAGCGGCCACAGCGTCTACGCGACCGCGCGCCGGCTCGAGTCGATCGCCGACCTCGAGGCGAAGGGCTGCAAGCTGCTCGCGCTCGACGTGACCGACGAGGACTCGATGCGCGCCGCGGTGGCAGCCGTCGAGCAGGCCGAGGGAGCCGTCGGGGCGCTGATCAACAACGCCGGCTACAGCCAGTCCGGCGCGGTCGAGTCGCTCGACCTCGACGCCGTCAGGCGGCAGTTCGAGACCAACGTCTTCGGCCTCGTGCGGATGTGCCAGCTCGTGCTGCCGGGCATGCGCCGCCAGCGCTACGGACGGATCGTGAACATCAGCTCGATCGGCGGCAAGCTCGTCTTTCCCGGCGGTGGCGCATACCACGCGACCAAGCACGCCGTCGAGGCGTTCAGCGACGCGCTGCGCTTCGAGGTCAAGGGCTTCGGCGTCGACGTCGTGATCGTCGAGCCGGGATTGATCAAGACCGAGTTCGCCACCGCCGCGACGACGGCGCTCGACGCGGGGACCACCGACGAGGGTCCGTACGCACGCTTCAACGAGGCCGTCGGGGCGGCCACGCTCGGCGCTTACGAGGGTCCGGCGGCGATGCTCGGCGGCGGCCCCGACAAGGTCGCGCGCGCGATCGAGAAGGCGATCGACAGCCGCCGCCCGAAGATCCGCTACAAGGTCACGCCGTCGGCCCACATCGTGCTGCGCCAGCGAGCGCTGTTCACAGACCGCATGTGGGACCGTTTCGTCGGCACGCAGTTCCCGCGGCCCCGCGCCTAGGCCTCAGGCCGCCAGCTCGGTCCGCGCCTCGCCCGCGCCGGCGCCGTCGTAGTGCAGCTCGAGCTGGTCGGTCAGGCGCGCCATCAGCCGCTGCGCCGCGCGGTTGTCGCCCTGCATCGTGGCGGTGAAGCGCCGGACGTCGTGGCGCACCGCCTCGGCCGCCAGTGCCTTGGCCAGGATCGTGCCGAGCCCATTGCGCTGGAGGGGGTCGGCGACGACGATCGCCGCCTCGGCGACGTCGGGCTCGTCCGGCAGCCGCACATAGCGCCCGACGGCGACGATCGTCCCGGGCCGGTCCGCGAGCTCGACGACGATTGCGGCGTGGTCGTGGCCGTCGACCTCGGTCAGGTAGCGCAGCTCGGCCTTCGAGAAGCTGACCTTGGGCGCCAGGAAGCGGCGGTGGACCGCCTCGGGCGAGAGGCGGTGCAGGCCCGCCTGCAGCTCGTCCTTGTCGCCGGGCGCGATCGGCCGCAGCACGACCGCGGTTCCGTCGGTCAGGAGGTGCTGTACGGGCATGGCACTAAGTTTAATACCGCAACTCAGCGCTCCAGACTGTGGCAGGGATCACAGATACTCGCCATCGAGCGAGATCGAGCGCCGGCCACCGTGGCCGGCGCCCGACTCGCGGGGCGTCCTACTCGACCAGCCCGCTCTCGCGCAGATACTCGGTCGCCACCTGCTTCGGCGTCTTCTTGTCGAGGTCGACGCGGGCGTTGAGCTCGGACATCACCTCGCCCGTCAGACCCTCCTCGACCTGCTCGACCACCTTCGCCAGGTCCGGCCCGGCCTGCTCGACCGTCTCGTCGCGGACGACGAGCGTCGAGTTGTAGGGCGGGAACATCCCCTCGTCGTCCTCGAGCAGGACGAGGTCGTCGCGCTCGTTCTGGGGATCGGTGGTGAAGACGATCGAGAGGTCGGCCTGACCCTTCTCGAGCACCTCGTGACGCAGGTCGATCGCGACCGGCACGAACTTCTCGAACTCGAGCCCGTAGACCTCCTGCAGTCCGAGCAGGCAGTCCTCGCGCTGACGGCACTCGGGCGAGCCGTAGAGCGTGAGGTCCTGCGACTTGCCGTCGAGGTCAGAGATCTTCTCGACGCCGAGCTCGTCGGCCTTGTCCTTGGTCAGCGCGACCTCGTTCGAGCTCGTGAACGGCGTCGGCGGCAGCGCCGTCAGGTTGCGCTTCGCGAACCCGGCCTTAGCGTCCTGGTAGGCCTGCTGCGGATCCTTCGGGATCTCGCTCGACTTGACGTCGAAGAACGAGCCGAGCGCCGTCCCGGTGTACTCCGGGTAGGCGTCGATCTGCCCGTCGTCGACCGCCTGCAGCGCCGTCTGCTCGTCGCCGAGGTTGAGCTCGGTGTCGACGTCGTAGCCGGCTGCCGCCAGGCCCTGGGCGAAGATCTCGCCGAGCACCTTCTGCTCGGTGAAGTTCTTCGAGCCGACGGTGATCTGCACGCCCTCGTTGTCCGGGTTCGACGCGATCGCCTGTGGCTGCTCGACGGTCGACACGCTGTCCCCGCCGCCACTGCCGTCTCCGCCTTCGTCGTCGTCATCGCCGCATGCGGCCAGCGACAGCGACAGCAGCAGCAGGACGGCCAGCAGGCCGCCCAACCAGCGTTTCGGATTCATGTTGATGCTGTCCTCCTGATCGGTGTGGGTACGCCTCGGTGCCGCGACGCGGCCTTGGATTCGAGCTTGATCCCCTCGGGCGTCACGGCGCGCTGCGCAGTGCCGAGGAGGAGCTCCGTGAAGACGGCGAGCGCGGCCACGACGATCGCGGCCGCGAGGCGGCCGGTGTCGCCGTAGCCCGACGCGTTGATGATCGGGTCGCCGAGCGTGTTGATGCCCGCGAGCGGGGCGATCGTGGCGGTCGCGATCACGTTGACGGCCGAGGTCCTGATCCCGCCGAAGATCAGCGGCAGCGCCAGCGGCAGCTCGACCTTGCGGACGATCTCGGTCTCGCTCATGCCCATCCCGCGCGCCGCGTCGACCGTGTCGCCGTCGACCTGCGTCACGCCGACGTAGGAGTTGGTCAGGATCGGCGGGATCGCCAGCAGCACCAGCGCCAGCGTCACGTTCGTGAAGCCGACGCCGAGATAGGCGACGAAGAAGGCGATCAGCGCCAGGCTCGGAACCGCGCGGCCGACGTTCGAGACGCTGATCGCGAGGAAGCTGCCGCGGCGGACGTGCCCGAGCCAGAGCCCGATCGGCACCGAGATCGCGCAGGCGATCGCCATCGCGGCGAGCGTCAGCTTGACGTGCTCCCAGGTCAGCTCGGCGAACTGCCAGCCGCCGACGTCGGCTCCCTCGCGCGTCGTCTCGCCCTCGAAGATGAGCTCGATCGCGTCGCCGAACTGGCCGAGGAAGGCGAGCGCACCGGTCATACGGTCCTCGCCCTCGTCCAAGGCGTGATCGCCCACTGCACGAGCAGGATCAGCCCGTCGAGCAACGCCGCCAGCGCGACCGCCAACCCACCGGCCACGACGACGTTCGACTTGAAGTTGATGTCGGCGAAGATCTGCTCGCCGAGTCCGCCGGCGCCGGCGAAGAAGGCGAGCGTCGCGAGGCCGACGGTCGTCGTCGCGGCGATCCGCAGCCCGGCCATGATCTCCGGCAGCGCCAGCGGCAGCTCGACGCGCCACAGCAGCTGGCGGTCGGTGAGCCCCATCCCGCGGCCGGCGTCCTTGGTCTCCCGCGGCACGTTGTCGAGACCGGCGGTGATGTTGCGGAAGATGATCAGCAGCGAGTAGCCGACAAGCGCGATCAGCGCCGTCACGTTTCCGCGCCCGGTCAGCGGCAGCAGCAGGAAGAAGACGGCGATGCTCGGCAGCGTGTAGAGGATGCCGGTCACCTGGGTGATCGGCCCGATCAGCCAGCGCCGCCGGTGGGCGAGCAGCGCGAGCGCGAACGAGAGCGCGAACCCGATCGCGACCGCGACGACCGTCAGGAATATGTGCTGCAGGAGGGGATCGACGTAGCGGTCGAAATTGTCGGCGATCCAGCTCGGGCAGAAGCCGTTGTCGGCGACGCAGCTCGCGTCGCCCGCCGAGCGGTCTTGGATCTGCACCTGGGCGAGCTGGGAGATCATCGCGTCACTCCCCGGCCAGCAGCGAGTCGGCTCCGCTCGGCACGTCGGCGGGATCGGCCTTGAGCGCGTGGCCGATGACCTCGACCGACAGCACACCCGCGACCCTGCCGCGTGCGTCGACGACTGGCCCGTACTGGGTCTCAGCCTGCAGCAGGTCGGAGAGCGCGTCGCGCAGCACGTCGTCGAGCTCGACGACCGGCTCGGCGGACGATCGCAGCATGCGCTCGACCCGCTCGCCGGCGAGCCCGCGCTCGCTCAGCCAGCCGAGCGGCCGTCCCTCGTCGTCGATCAGCAGCGGGTAGGGGAGGTCGGAGTCGGCGACCTTGGCGCGGGCCTCGGCGACCGGCTCGCCGACGCGCACGAGCGGCGGTCGCCAGAGGTCGATGTCGCGCACGCGCTGGAGCGCGAGCCGCTTGAGCGCGCGGTCCGCGCCGACGAAGTCCTCGACGAACGGATCGGCCGGAAAGGTCAGCAGCTCGGCAGGCGGCGCGTACTGGGCCAGCTTGCCGCCCTGCTTGAGCACCGCGATCCGGTCGCCCATCTTGATCGCCTCGTCGATGTCGTGGGTGACGAACACGACGGTCTTGCGGATCTCCTTCTGGAGCCGCAGGAACTCGTTCTGGAGCCGCTCGCGGTTGATCGGGTCGATCGCGCCGAACGGCTCGTCCATGAGCATCAGCGGCGGATCGACGGCCAGCGCGCGTGCGACCCCGACGCGCTGGCGCTGGCCTCCCGAGAGCTGGGCCGGGTAGCGCGAGCGCGTGTCGTGGGGATCGAGCTGCACGAGCTCGAGCAGCTCGTCGACCCGAGCCGCGATCCGGTCCTTGCTCCACCCGAGCAGCTTCGGCACCGTCGCGATGTTGTCGGCGATCGTGAGGTGCGGGAACAGCCCGATCTGCTGGATCGCATAGCCGATCTCACGCCGTAGTTCAGCCGGCCGTCGCTCGCGCACGCTGCTGCCGTCGAGCAGGATGTCGCCCGCGGTGATGTCGATCATCCGGTTGACCATCCGCATCGCCGTCGTCTTGCCGCAGCCCGACGGTCCGACGAGCACGCAGATCTCACCCGCGGGGACCTCCAGCGACAGGCCGTCGACCGCCGGCTGCTCCTGGCCCGGATAGCGCTTCGTGGCGTCGCGGAACTCGAGCGTCGCGGCCCGGTGGCCGTCGCTTGGCTGCTCATTGGACATGTCGATGGAGGCCACGTCGAGACCGCCGGGGGCCTCCAAACCTACCCGAGTCCGAAGTCAGGTCTGGCCGTCTGGGGAGGCGGCATCGCTTGCGACACCGCCCGGTCCTCGCGCCGCGCTGATGTCCGCGTCTGCGAGGCGCTCCAGCTCGCGGGCCAGATCGGCGCGCAGGTCGTGGACCTCGATCTCGCTGACGTCGGAGTCGGCCTTCGCCGGGGCGACGACCGGATCGGCGACCGGCTGGCTCGGCCCGCGCGAGTCGAGGTCGGCCGTGTGCCGATCCGCTTCGCCGCGCTGCTCGACTGCGCGCTCCCTGACGTTCGCGGCGAGCCGCTCGAGCTTCGCACGCCGGGAGGGGGACATCCTCCGCCAGCCGCCCTCGACCGACCGCGCCAGCTGGGCGCCGACCGTCGTCGCACCGCGCTCGAGCGCACGTCTTGCGCGCGCGGCGGGCTCCGATTCGCGCCTCTGGCGTGCGGGTGACATCGCGCGGATCCTCGCGATCAGGGTGGACGGAGCCTTTGCCTGGGGCTCAGCGGCCTGTCGTCTCCCGCCGGACTAGGCTCCCGCGCCATGCGAGCGGTCACGATTGCGGACGGCGCCCTCTCGGTCGAGCAGCGCCCCGACCCGAGCCCCGGGCCGGGCGAGGTCCTGATCGCCGTCCGCGCGGCCGGCGTCAACGGCGCCGACATCCTCCAGCGCAAGGGCGCCTATCCCGCGCCGCCGGGGGCGCCATCCGACATTCCTGGCCTCGAGCTGGCCGGCGAGGTCGTCGGACGCGGGGCGGGGGCGGAGCGCTTCGCCGAGGGCGATCGAGTCATGGCGATCGTCGCCGGCGGCGGTCAGGCGGAGTTGGCCGTGCTGCACGAGCGCGCGGCGATGCCGGTTCCCTCAGGGCTCGATTGGGCCCGCGCCGGCGGTCTCGCGGAGGTCTTCGTCACTGCCCACGACGCGCTCTTCGGCCAGGGCGGCCTGCGTCCCGGTGAGCGGCTGCTCGTGCACGGCGGGGCCGGCGGAGTCGGCACGGCGGCGGTCCAGCTCGCTCGGGCGGCGGGAGCGCGCGTAACGGCCACGGTCCGCAACGAGCGGCTGCGGCCCGACGTGGAGCGCCTCGGGGCTAAGGCGATCGATTCCGAGGGCTTCGAGCAGCACGGACCGTTCGACGTCGTGCTCGAGCTGATCGGCGCGCCGAACATGGCGGGCAACGTGAAGGCGCTGGCCACCGATGGCCGGATCGTCGTGATCGGCGTGGGCGCCGGCTTCAAGGCCGAGGTCAACCTGCTCGCCGTCATGGGCAAGCGTGCCGTGGTGCGCGGATCGACGCTGCGGGCCAGGCCGCTCGAGCAGAAGGCGATCGCGATGCGCCGCGTCGAGGCCGAGGTGCTGCCGCTGTTCGAGTCGGGAGCGCTCGACGTGCCCGTCGCCGCGACCTTCCCGCTCGACGAGGCCGAGGCCGCCTACGAGCGCTTCGTCGCGGGCGGCAAGCTCGGCAAGATCGTCCTGACTGTCTAACTACGCGCCCCGGCGCGCCGGGCCTCGCACGCCTGCCTGCTTCGACACGCGCAGGCCTTCGAGCAGGTCGAGCAGGGCCGGCTCGATCTCCGCGCGCGCAGCCGCCGGGTCGACGGCGTTGGCGATCACCATCCCGGCCTCGCCCATCGCGCCGAGCATCAGATGCGCGAGCGGCCGAACCGGCTGCTCGCGCAGCTCGCCGGCGTCGATGCCGGCCTGCAGGCCGGCCATGATCAGCCCGAGCCCGTGGCGCATGTCGATCTCGCGCCACTCCTCCCAGCCGAGGATCGACGGGGCGTCGATCAGCGTCACGCGCGTGATCGCGGGGTCGGTGCAGACGTCGAGGTAGGCGCGGGTGCCGACGTGCAGCAGCTCGACCGGGTCGCTGACGTCGGCCATCTTCGCGGCGATAGCGCCTACGACTTCGCCCTCCATCTGCTCGTGGACGGCGCGGAAGAGGTCTTTCTTGTCGGCGAAGTGGTGGTACAGGGCGCCGCGTGTGAGCTCCGCGCGGCGCACGATCTCCTCGGTCCCGACGCCCCCGTACCCGCGCTCGGTGAACAGCTCCCGCGCCGCGCGGACGAGCGCGGCGCGGGACGCCTCGCCCTGCTCGGCCTTGGTGTTCGGCGTGCTCATCGGCGGGTCAGCCTATCTTGCGTCACATACAGACAGTCTGTATGTTAACTGCTCGGACTGTCAGCCAAGGAACGGAGTCCCTAGATGAGCTCGACCACCGCTACCGACCGCGCCCACTGGCGGTCGCCCGCGCTCGGCGACGCGCGGGTACTCGACCTGCCCGGCGGGCGACTCGCGTACCACGACGTCGGCTCGGGCCCGCCGATTGTGTTCGTCCACGGCCTGCTCGTCAACGCCAACCTCTGGCGCAAGGTCGTCGAGCGGCTCGCCCCCGACTTCCGCTGCATCGCGCTCGACCTGCCGTTCGGCGCGCACACGCTGCCGCTTCCGGCGGGCGCTGCGAACACCCCGCCCGCTGCCGCCGGGATGGTCGCCGACGCACTCGAGGCGCTCGACCTGGACGACGTCACGCTGGTCGGCAACGACAGCGGCGGCGCGCTCTGCCAGATGCTGATCACCACTCGACCCGAGCGGGTCGGCCGGCTCGTGCTCACCTCGTGCGACTACCGCGACAACTTCCCGCCGAAGCTGTTCGGCTACCTGAAGCCAGCCGCGAGGGTCCCCGGACTGCTGCGGCTCTTGGTGCAGCCGTTCCGGCTGCACCTCCCACGGCGGACGCCGATCGCGTTCGGCTGGCTGACCAAGCGACCGATCGATCGCGCCGCCGAGGACTCCTACGTCCTGCCGGCGATCCACGACGCCGGTGTGCGACGCGACGCTCGTGCGTTCATCCTCGGCGCGGACACCGCCCAGACAAACGCGGCCGCCGACCGCCTGAGGAAGGTCCGCCAGCCGGCGCTGATCGCGTGGTCCACCGAGGACCGCGCGTTCCCGCTCGAGGACGGCCGGCGGCTGGCCGCCGACCTGCCCAACTCGCGCTTCGACCCGATCGACGACGCCTACACGTTCTCGATGGAGGACAACCCCGAGCGGTTGTCCGAGCTGATCGCGGGCTTCGTCCGCGAGCCGGTCAGGGACGCCGTATGAACGACGTGCTCGTGATCCTCGTCGCGGCCGGGTTCGCCGCGATGGGCCTGCTCGCGCTGGCCCGGCCGCGCGCCGTGTTGGCCCAGTTCGGCGTCGCCGTCGACACGGTCGAGGGCCGCAACGAGGTCCGCGCCGTCTACGGCGGCTTCGGCCTCGCGGTCGCCGCCCTGCTGGTCGTCGCCGCGCTCGGCGACCCCTCGACGGCCGAGGGCATCCTCGTCGCGACCGCCTTCGTCCTGCTCGGGATGGCGGCCGGCCGGCTGCTCGGCCTGGTGCGCGAGCGGCCGGCGGGCCTGCATCCCGTCTGGACCTACCTGGCGATCGAGCTGGTCAGCGCCGCTGCCCTGCTCGCCGCCGCCTGGTCCTAGCTCAGCCGCTCCACGATCATCGCCTCGCCCTGACCGCCGGCGACGCACATCGTCTCGAGTCCGACCGTCTTGTCGTCGGACTCGAGGCCGTTTAGCAGCGTGGTCATGATCCGCACGCCCGTCTGGCCGAAGGGGTGGCCGAGCGCGATCGCGCCGCCGTGCGGGTTCATCTTCTCGAGCGGGATGTCGCACTCCGCCATGATCGGGATCACCTGGGCGGCGAACGCCTCGTTGAGCTCGACCGTGTCGACGTCTGAGATCGACATGCCGGCGCGCTCGAGCACCTTGCGGATCGCGCCGATCGGCGCGACGCCCATCAGCTCCGGCTCGTTCGCCGAAGTCGCTGCGGTGACGATCCGGGCGCGCGGCTTCAGGCCGAGCTCCTTCGCCTTGTCCGCCGACATGATCAGCGCCGCGGCGGCGCCGTCGTTGAGCGGACACGAGTTGCCGGCGGTGACGCCGCCGCCGCCCGGGAAGGCCTCTGGCAGCTGCGAGAGCTTCTCGAGCGAGGACGAGGCGCGCGGCCCGTCGTCCTTCGCGACTTCGGTGCCGTCGGGCAGCGTGACCGGGACGATCTCGCGGTCGAAGAAGCCGTCCTCCTGCGACTTGACGGCCAGCTCCTGCGAGCGCTGGGCGTACTCGTCCATGTCCTCGCGGCTGACGCCGTACTTCTTCGCGACGTTGACCGCCGTCTCACCCATCTGGATGTAGACGTCGGGCTGGCCGGGCTCGTTGCCCTGGAGCTTGTCGTTCTGGTCGGCGACCCCGGCCGCCTCCTGGCGCTCGTTGTACTGCGAGACGAACTCGACCCCGGCGGCGACGTAGACGTCGCCCTGGCCGGCGTTGACGTTGTTGGCGGCGATCCGGATCGCGTCGAGCCCCGAGGCGCAGTAGCGCGAGACGGTCGAGCCGTTGACCTCCTGGGGCAGCTTCTCCGACAGCAGCGCGATCAGCCGCCCGATGTTGAACGCCTGGCGCCCCTGCGGCAGCCCGCAGCCGGCGATGACCTCCTCGACGAGGGCGGGATCGACATCGGGGTTGCGCTCGAGGAGCTGGTCGACGATGAAGGCGCCGGTGTCGTCCGGGCGGAGCTGGGCCATCGAGCCCTTGAATGCGCGTCCGATCGGGGTCCGAACGGCGTCGACGATGACTGCGTCAGGCATGAGCGGGGCTTCTCCTGTCCGGGGGAACGAAATCTTGCGGGCCGAGAACTCTACGCGTGGTCGCGGGAGGAGCTCAGCCGCATCGCTGTTGCGGCTGAGCACCGCACCGCCACGATCACTTCGGCGGCATCCGCAGGGCGCCGTCGAGGCGGATCGTCTCGCCGTTGAGCATCGGGTTCTCGGCGATCGACACCGCGAGCTGGGCGTACTCCGCGGGCCGCCCGAGCCGCTGCGGGAACGGCACGCCGGCGCCGAGCGCCTGGCGGGCCTCCTCCGGCAGGGCGGCCAGCAGCGGCGTGTCGAACAGGCCTGGCGCGATCGTGCAGACGCGGATGCCGCGGTTGGACAGGTCGCGCGCCGCCGGCAGCGTCATGCCGACGATCCCGCCCTTCGACGCCGAGTAGGCGACCTGGCCGATCTGGCCGTCGAACGCTGCGACCGAGGCGGTCATCACGACCGCGCCGCGCTCGCCCTCGGCGTCAGGCTCGTTCTCGTTCATCGCGGCGGCCGTCAGCCGCAGCACGTTGAACATCCCGATCAGGTTCACCCGCACGACGGTCTCGAACGGCAGCAGCTGGTGCGGCCCGCGCTTCGAGACGATCTTCTCCGGCCAGCCGACCCCGGCGCAGCCGACTGCCAGGCGCAGGCTGCCGAACGCCTCGACCGCCGCGCCGACCGCGGCCTGTGTCTCCTCCTCGGAGGTCACGTCGCAATGGACCGCGATCGCCGCGTCTCCGAGCTCCTCGGCGAGCGCGTTCGCCTTGTCGTCGTTGACGTCCGCGATCGCCACACGCGCGCCCTCGGCGACCAGCGCACGAGTAGTTGCCTCGCCGAGCCCCGAGGCCCCGCCCGATACGAATGCGCCAATCCCGTTGATCTTCATGGCGCGGGAGAGTAACCCGGGGGACTCGCGTCCCCCGGAGCCCCCGCGCGGCGCTGGTCTGCCGACGGCTCCGGCTTAGGGCCGGCTGGGGCCGGCTAGGGACGCTACGGCGAGGCCGAAGAGGCCGCCGTCGTCGGTGTGGAAGTCGTCGAGCCGCAGGCCGGCGGCGTGCAGCTCCCTGTCGACGGCGTCGCGGGTGAACTTGGCGCTGATCTCGGTGCGCAGCTCCTCGCCGTCCTCGAAGGTGACCTCGAGCTCGGCGCCCTCGATCCGGACGGTCTGTGCGCCGTTGGAGCGCAGGCGCATCTCGATCCACGAGTTCGCTTCGTCGAAGAAGGCGACGTGCTCGAATGCCTCCGGGGCGAAGTCGGCGTCCAGGCTCTCGTTCAGCACGCGCAGGACGTTGCGGTTGAACTCGGCGGTCACGCCGGCGCTGTCGTTGTAGGCGGCCTCGAGCACCGCGCGGTCCTTGACGAGGTCGGTGCCGATCAGCAGCCGGTCGTCCTCGGTCATCAGCCCGCGCACGCGCTCGAGGAACCTGGCCCGCTCGGGTGGGTAGAGGTTGCCGATCGTGCCGCCGAGGAACGCGAACAGCCGCTGCTCGCCGCGGGGGATGCGGTCGAGGTCGCGGCCGAAGTCGCCGATGACACCGTGCACGGCCAGTCCCGGGTAGAGCTCGGTCAGCTCCTCGGCGCACGCTTCGACGACTGACGGGTCGACGTCGAAGGGCACGTAGCGGCGCAGCGTCCCGGCGCCCGCCATCGCGTAGAGCAGCGCACGCGTCTTCGAGGCCATCCCGGAGCCGAGCTCGACCAGCTCGCGCGCGCCGGTCTCGGCCACGATCGCCGGCGCCCGGCGGTTGAGGATCTCCCGCTCGCAGCGCGTCGGGTAGTACTCGGGGAGGGTGGTGATGACGTCGAACAGTTGCGATCCGCGCTCGTCGTAGAAGTACTTCGGCGAGAGCTCCTTGAGGTCGCGCGTCAGGCCCGCGCGCACGTCGTCGGCGAGCGACGGTGTGACGTCGTCCGGCTCGCAGCGCTCGATCGTGATCCCGGCGGTCATCGCGCGTCCTCGACGTCGTATGCGCAGCGGAAGCCGGAGAAGATCTGTCGCCGCTGCGGAAGGTCCCAGTTGCGGAAGGTCGTGCGCGCGACGCTCGGCCGCGTCGCCCAGGACGCCCCGCGCAGCACGCGGTAACCGGAGTCGAAGAAGACCTCGGAGTACTCGGGATAGGGAAAGGCGCGGAAGCCGGGGTAGCCGCCGAACACGCTCGCTGTCCACTCCCAGCAGTCGCCGACGAACGGGCCCGCCGGTCCGGGGCCGAAGTCGAGCTGGTCGAGGTGTCCACGCGCGTCGCCGCCGACGACGGTCGCCGCCTTCTCCCACTCGACCTCCGTCGGCAGCCGCCCGTCGGCCCAGCGCGCGTAGGCGTCCGCCTCGAACCAGGAGACGTGCATCACCGGCAGGCCGAGCTCGAGCGGCTCGACGCGGTCGAAGCGGCGCTCGCGACCGTTACCCGTCCAGTAGAGCGGGCCCTCCGCCCGCTCCTCGGACCGCCACGCCCAGCCGTCCTCCGTCCACAGCTCCGGCCGCTCGTAGCCGCCGTCTCCGACGAAGCGCAGGTAGGCGCCGTTGGTGACGGGCTTGCGATCGATCGCGAACGCTGGCACGTCCAGCTCGTGTCGCGGGCGCTCGTTGTCGTAGGCGAAGCCGTGGCCCGCGTCGCCGATCGCGAACCGGCCGCCAGCGACGGTCACCGCGTCGGCGTCGTCGTGCGCGGGCCCGCCCGCTACGGCCGGCCGATCGTCGAGCTCCCCGCCGCGCGCGGGCCGATCCGGTGTGAACACTCCGGCCTGCGCCAGCTGCAGCGTCTGCAGCATCGTCTCGTTGTGCTGGTGCTCGTGCTGGATCAGCAGGTCCCAGACCATCCCGCGGGCATTGAGGGGGTCCGACTCCGGCGCAAGGTCGACCCGCTCGAGCACCTCGAGCGCGCGCTCGCGGACCTCGCCCATGTACTCGAGCGCGGCATCGCGGCGCAGGTAGGGGATGTCCCCACGCTCCGCACGCGGGGTCTCGGAGGCGTCGTAGACCGCCATCAGCTCGGGCCGCAGCGGCGCCAGCCCGCCGGCACGGACGCAGAGCCAGAGATCCTCGAACGCGGCGATGTGGCCGAGGTCCCAGACCAGCGGCGACATCAGCGGCGAGTGGACGCGGTCGAGGTCGTCGTCGGCGACCGGCTCTACGAGCGCCAGCGTCCGCTCGCGTGCCTCCGCGAGCGCCGCGCGGTACTTCTCCCGCGGTACGGGCTCGACCCCTCCATGGGGCTGTGTTTGAGCGTCTGCAGGTGCCACGTCGGCGCATCCCCTCCTGGGGCAGGCAGGGCAAGCCTACCCGTCACCGATTACGAGCCTGTGAACGCCGATTCACGTAGGGTCCGGCGCGATGAGCGACCCCTCCGCCGCGCCCAAGCCCGACCGTAACCTCGCGCTCGAGCTCGTGCGCACGACCGAGTACGCGGCAATCGCCGCGGCGCGCTGGATCGGCCGCGGCCAGAAGGAGTCGGCCGACGGCGCCGCGGTCGACGCGATGCGGCTGATGCTCGACACCGTCCGAATGGACGGCACGGTCGTGATCGGCGAGGGCGAGAAGGACGAGGCGCCGATGCTCGCCAACGGCGAGGTCGTCGGCGACGGCACGCCGCCGCACGTGGACATCGCCGTCGACCCGCTCGACGGCACGCGCCTCACGGCGCAGGGCCGCCCGAACGCCGTCTCCGTGATCGCGCTCGCCGAGCGCGGCTCGATGTTCGACCCCGGCCCGGTCTTCTACATGGAGAAGATGGCCGGCCGCGACGAGATCGTCGACCTGCTGGACCTGGACCGCCCGCTGGGCAAGACCGTCGAGCTGATCGCCGAGCGCAAGGGCACGGACGTCCGCGACGTGATGGTCGTCGTGCTCGACCGCCCCCGCCACGAGGAGGGCATCAAGGCGATCCGCGAAGCGGGCGCCCGCGTGCGCCTGATCACCGACGGCGACGTCGCCGGCGCGCTGCTCGCCGCCGCACCCGACCGGCCCGTGGACCTGCTGTGGGGGATCGGCGGCACGCCCGAGGGCGTGATCTCCGCCGCCGCCCTGAAGTGCTACGGCGGCGGCCTCGTCGGCCGGCTGTGGCCGCGCGACGACGAGGAGCGCAAGGCGGCGACCGACGCCGGCTACGACCTCGACCGCACGCTCACCCATGACGACCTCGTCGAGGGCGACGACGCGTTCTTCTCCGCCACCGGCGTCACGGACGGCGACGTGCTCGAGGGCGTCCGCTACCTGGGGCGCGGCGCGAGCACGGAGTCGCTGGTGATGCGCAGCCGGTCGGGCACGGTCCGCCGCATCTCCTCCCGCCACGACCGCGACAAGCTGCGCGCGCTCGCCGGCTACCGCTTCGGGTAAGGAGCCCGTCGAAGAAACCGACACGCCCGGATGCACCCGATCCGCGGCGCCGGATCGCCACCCGAGGCATCGCCAATAACACCACTATTGGCTTCTCCCTCGTGCGGCGCCCGGCATCCACGGCTCGGGCGCCCCGGTCGGGTCGCCCTTCTCTGACGGACTCCTAGTCATCCATCTCGAACCACACCCGCGTACGCGGGTTGTGGTCGACACCCCACCGATCCGAGAGCTCGGCGACGAGCACGAGCCCCCAGCCGGAGGCGCGCAGCGGATCGGTGGGCGCGTCGCGGACCTCGAAGCCCTGGCCCGGATCGTGGACCTCGACGCGGAGCGTCTTGCGCGAGTGGGCGACGACGAGGCGCACCGCGTCGCCACCCGCGTGGCGCACGGCGTTCGTGACGAGCTCGGAGACGAGCAGGCGAAGGTCGCGCATCCGCT
>DASQKV010000042.1:0-34850 GCA_035630335.1 Thermoleophilaceae bacterium
GGCGAGTATAGCGAGGGCGGGCGGTGCGCGAGAGCACGAAAGAACGTGCTCAACGGCGGGCGAAGGCCAGCGCCTCTTTCACCAGCTCCCGCCACCGGCGCCGATCGAAGCCCTCGATCACCACCCACTCGCGCATGCGCCGCCCGCCGAACTCGAAATGCCTCGCCGAGTCGGTGGCGATCAGCGCGATGCATCGCGGCGAGGGCAGCTTCACCACCAGCTCGTCGTCGACCAGCAGGGCGAAGATCTGCCCGTCCGAGGTCAGCCCGGAGGTGTGGAAGGCCTTGCCCTCCGCGACGTCGGGCTCGCGGAGGAGCGCGCGGCTGATCTCGGCGAAGGCGGCGTCGGGCTCCGAGCCGCCCGGCGTTCTCATGATGGGCCCGCCTGTCGCGCGTCGATCTCACGCCGCGCCCGGGAGGCCAGCTCGGCGATCGCCTCGCGGCCGAGGTCGCCGTGGCCGTGGCGGCGAACCGACACCGCGCCCTCGGCCTCCTCTTGGTCCCCGGTCACGAGCATGAAGGGCACTTTACGCAGCTCCGCGTCACGGATCTTTCGGCCCACCGACTCGGACCGGTCGTCGACCTCGCAGCGCACGCCCTCGCCGCCGAGCTCGGCGGCCACGCGGCGCGCGTACTCGACGTGGCGATCGGCGATCGGCAGCACCGTCGCCTGGACGGGCGCCAGCCAGAGCGGGAACTCGCCGGCGTAGTGCTCGATGAGGATCCCCACGAAGCGCTCGAAGGAGCCCAGGAGCGCGCGGTGGATCATCACGGGGCGGTGCTCGGCGTTGTCGGCGCCGGTGTAGGCCAGCTCGAAGCGCTCGGGCATGGAGTAGTCCAGCTGGACCGTACCGAGCTGCCACGAGCGACCGATCGAGTCGGTCATGTGCAGGTCGATCTTGGGCCCGTAGAAGGCGCCGTCGCCCTCGTTGATCTCGAACTCCAGCCCCTCCTCAACCAGCGCGGCCTCCAGCGACGCCTCGGCGCGGTCCCACATCTCGTCCGTGCCCACCCGCTTCTCGGGCCGGGTGGACAGCTCCAGCCGCGGCTCGAAGCCGAACACGTCGTAGATGAAGAAGCCGAAGGCCAGGCAGGCCTTGACCTCGTCCTTGACCTGCTCCTCGGTGCAGAAGATGTGGCCGTCGTCCTGGGTGATGTGGCGCACCCGCAGCAGGCCGTGCAGGGTGCCGCTGGGCTCGTGGCGGTGCACCAGGCCGGCCTCGGCGTACCGGATCGGCAGGTCGCGGTAGGAGCGGCGGTCGGACTTGTAGATCTGGATGTGGGCCGGGCAGTTCATGGGCTTCAGGCCCATGGGCTTGTCCTCGACCTCCGTGAAGTACATGTTCTCGCGGTAGACGTCCCAGTGGCCCGACTGCTTCCAGAGGTCGACGTCGTAGAGGATCGGCGTGCGCACCTCGCGGTAGCCGCGCTTAGCGTTCTCGGTGCGCCAGAGGTCCGTGAGCTGGGTCCAGATCTGAGCGCCGTTGGGTTGCCAGAACGGCGAGCCGGGCGACAGCTCGCTGAACATGAACAGATCGAGCTCCTTGCCGAGCTTGCGGTGGTCGCGCTTGCGTGCCTCCTCGAGGCGCTCCATGTGCGCAGCGAGGTCCTCCTTCGACAGGAACGCGGTCCCGTAGACGCGCGTGAGCATCTGGCGCTCGGCGTCCCCGCGCCAGTAGGCGCCGGCGACACTGGTCAGCTTGAACGCCTTGATGCGCTTGGTCGTGGGCGCGTGGGGACCGCGGCAGAGGTCGGTGAAGGGGCCGTTGCGGTAGAGCGAGACGGTGGCGACGCCCTGGTCGCGGACGAGGTCCTCGATCAGCTCGACCTTGTAGTCCTGACCCTCGGCGCGGAAGCGCTCGATCGCCTCGGCGACCGGCAGCTCGCTGCGCTCGAACGGCTCGTCGGCCTTGATGTGCTCGCGCATCTTGGCCTCGATGCGCTCGAAGTCGGCGTCCGAGAGCTTGACGCCCTCGGGGAACTCGAAGTCGTAGTAGAAGCCGTCCTCGATCGGCGGTCCAATCGAGATCTTCACGCCGGGATACAGCTCCATCACGGCCGTGGCGAGGACGTGGGCGGCGTCGTGGCGGACCAGCCAAAGCGCGTCCTCCCCGCTCTTCGCAGTGACGATCTCCACCTTGGCGCCATCCTCGACTGGCGCCGAGAGGTCACGCAGCTCCCCATCGACCTTGATCCCAAGCGCCGCACGCGCCAGCCCCTCACCGATCGTGCGAGCCACGTCAAGGCCCGTCGCGCCGTCCGGAACGTCGAGCTTGGACTCGTCTGGGAGCTGGACCGCCATGACGGAGGAACCTACACGCGCGGTCAAAGACGATCGCCGACCGCGGAACCCCCGCCCGCGCGGAAGCCGGTGCCGACTAAATCGCAGCTCGCAGCTTGCGAAGAGCGTTCTCGACGATACGGCTTGACTGCTGTGCCGCACGCTCGAGGCGAGCACCGCGAAGCTCTGTGGCCCTTATCGCGCGCTGATTCCGTCTGTGCGCGATCTCCGTCCGCTTGAACAGCTGCTCATATGCCAGGCGCTCATCCTTCGTCATCACGCTGAACCTTACCTGTCGCTAGGGCCAATTGGACCTCTCCGCCAGCTCGTCGGACTTCTGCAGTAGCTCCCGCAGCTCTTGTCCCGCTAGAGGGCTAACGGCTCTAGGCTCTGCCGGCTCTGTCATCCGCTACGCCCGACAAGCCGACCGGTCGGAACTGCGTCTTCTGCGGCGCAACCCAGAAACTGTCTAAGGAGCATCTCTGGCCTGAGTGGGTCCGAGACGTTCTGATGCCTGACCGGCGCGACGCCGAGGGCAGCACCGGAGCTGTCTGGCTGTCCGACGATGAGATCCTTAGGACAGTGCCGCGCCTGACTTCTCTTGAGGTCAAAAGGGTTTGCGAGCCCTGCAACAACACCTGGATGAGCCAGATAGAGGGCGACGCCAAGCCCGTCCTAACCGGACCCATCCAAGGGAACCCGGTGACGCTGAGGCGTTCGGACACTCTCGCAGCGGCGACGTGGGCCTACAAGACGGGCCTGATAGCCGACCTTCTGAGTGCCAGGGCCGCTGGACCGCGAACCTTCGCGCACCTCTACGAACACAAACGTCCGCCTGATTCAGTCGCAATCCTCATGGCCTGTTACGGGGGGAACCGATTCCCCCTCTCCGCAGGGACCCGGCAGATCACCTTCGAGATGAAGGTCGGGGACGGTCCACGGACCAAGCGAAACGCGTACCTGCTGACCGTCAGCGTCGGCCACGTCGTCTTCCAGGTCTTCGGCCACCACTTCCAACGGGCCTTTGACCTGCATCCGTCCGGCTGGAAGCACTCCACTTCCATCGTTATCTGGCCCCAACCGGAGCACCCCGTCCGCTGGCCACCCCGTGCGCCGCTCACGGACAAGACGCTGAGGAAGTTTGCGCGCGATCTCTAGGAGCCGCGAAAGCAGGCGCCTCATGCGCGCCTGCCGATCTCGGCAGCGCCGCTAGTCCTTCAGAGCCTTGCGGCCCTTGGAGACCTTGCCGAGGTCTCGCAACACGTCTGAGCGCTTAGGGAACCGGAATCTCGACCGGCTTGCCCTTCTTCGGGCGGGTTCGTTGCGTAGGCTCGTTGCGCTTGGAGTCAGGCATCCCCAACCACGGTACCGCCCTCGACGGGCCGCTAGACAACGCATGGCTCAAGCTCGAGTGGGCAACGGAGCATCTGAAAGGACTCGCAGCGGACATCGAGGCGTTCCTCGAGTCTGACGAAAACAAGATCGTCGCGGAACGTGAGACGGACTCCCGATACACGCTGCGCCTCAAGATGGGGCCTGTCCCGACCGTCCGGTGGGGCCTGACCTTCGGAGACGCCATCCACGGACTGCGTGGAGCGCTCGATCACGCCGTCTGGCAGATGGTCTTGCGCGACCACGGCGGTCCGCCCGAAAGCGAGCGGGATCGCAACCGAATCCAATTCCCCATCTACAACTCGCCCGAGGCTTTCGAGAAGGCGACGGTGCTGCGGTACGTGAGCGACGGCAGCCGGACAATCCTCAAGGAAGCGCAGCCGCACCCTGGAGGGAACTTCCACCCCCTCCAGGTCATCGCCGCGCTCTCGAACGACGACAAACACCGGCTCCTTATTCCCGGCATGTGCGCCTTCAACGAGGGCACCTACAAGTTTCGGATCAGCCACAACAAGAGCGTCGCGAGTGTCAGCGAGCCCGTTTCGACCATCTACGCCGAGGACCCGCTCGAAGACGGCGCAGTACTCGGCTACATGGACGTTGAGGTCATCGGCCCGAACCCGGAAGTGCACGTTGAATGCGAAATCCCCGGCTTCATAGCCTTCACGGCCCGAAATGGCGTGATACTTGGGCTCGGCTCGATCGGCAAGCTCGCCGAGTACGTCAACTTCCTGGTCAAGCGGGTCGATCTCTTGTTTCAGGGCTTCGTCCCTGAGCCGTAGCGTCTCCTGATCGATCCCCCCGCTCAGGCATCAGCCCGGCTCCGCCATCGCGTGCCTGCCGTGAAGGGACAAGCGTGACGTGTGTCACAGATAGCTGCCTGAGCGTCCGTACCCTGGCGAGTCGAGCCGGTCCTGAGCGGACCTGACGGTCCCCGCCGGCTCTGTCATCCCCGCGCACGTCGGAAGCGAGACGCACAAGAGCGCGGGAGGCCGGATTCGTCCGGCAGCCGACCCCGACGCCGTGGAGGCGCCACTACCCACATGCGCAAGCTAGTTCTCGTATCGATTCTCTGCCTTGCAGCTTCGATCCCTGCGATCGCGATCGCCGCACCGCGCGATGGCACTGACGACACCGCCGTGAGCCGGCTCTCGGGCGGCGCGATCGTGTCGGTCGGCCTCGGCGACCCGCTTGCCGTCCATGAGGCCAAGCGTCAGCTTGCCGTCGCGGTGCGGCGCGCCCAGCCGCCCAAGCCTGAGCCGGTCGCGGTGCCGGCGCATCTCCAGGCGATCGCCCAGTGCGAGTCCGGTGGCGACCCCAGAGCGATCGGGGGCGGCGGCCTCTATCGAGGCAAGTACCAGTTCTCGGTCGCGACCTGGCAGGGCGTCGGCGGAAGCGGCGATCCGGCCGCGGCGTCGGAGGCGGAGCAGGACCGGCGCGCGATCATGCTCTACGAGCGCTCGGGTCCCGGCCAGTGGCCGGTCTGCGGCAGCTAGCGAGAACGGATGAACGTTTGTGGGGCCTATAGGTCCCACAAACGTTCGAACGGCGCCCGGACGCGCTAGGACCTGACGACCTGGGAGCCGGGGACGATGTCGTCCTCGCCGGTGTCGTCCCAGCGGACCCAGGCCTTGTGGCCGCCGTCGTAGTCGGGCGCCCAGAGGACGAGCGTGACGTCGCGGTCCCAGACGGTGGCGCGCTCGTCGCCCTGGAGGTCGAGGCCGCGCCAGACGCGGACGAATGCGTTCTGCGCCCACTCGTCGGCGACGGTCGTGGGATCGGTGTGGCCGGGATGGAGACGAGTCTCGGGCGGTAGTGCCATCAACGTGTCCATCACCGACGCCTTCAGGTCGGCGAACGAGGTCGAGCCGGGCGCCTTGACGCCGCCGACCGACCCCTTGAACAGCGTGTCGCCGGTGAAGACGTCATCGCCGTTGACGACGAAGTTGAGCATTCCGTCGGTGTGGCCGGGAGTGTGCAGCGCGCCGATCCGCAGGCCGCCGGTCTCGAGCACGAGCTCGCCCGGCTCGATCGTGCGGTCGACGTCCCCCAGCCGCGCCGCCTCGAGCGGGTGGGCGAGGATCTCGACGCCGTAGCGCTCCTTGTAGACGTCGTTGCGCTCCACGTGGTCGTGGTGGTGGTGCGTCAGCAGCAGGTGCGTCGGCGTGACGCCGTGGCGGTCGATCGCCTCGAGCAACGGCTCGGGCGGTGCGCCGGAGTCGACGATCACGGCCGTCCCGCCCGGCTCGTCGGCGACGAGGTAGGCGTTCGAGAGGAAGTCGGGGTGCATCGAGCGCTCGACGATCGGTGGCATGGCCGGAGCCTACCCGCGCCGTAGCATCCGCCGGCATGGACGTGGCGGCGCTGCGCGCGCAGCTCCCGGTGCTCGAGCGGCTCGCGTACCTCAACGCGGGCTCGGTCGGCCCGGTCCCGCGCGCGGCAGTCGAGGCGGCGGAGGCGGACCTGCGGCTGCAGGCCGAGCACGGTCGCGGCGGCAAGGCGCACTTCGACCACGCGCTCGCGCTGGCGGACCGCCTGCGCGCCCGGGTGGCGGGGCTGCTCCGGTGCGACCCCTGGGAGGTGGCGCTGACCGGGGCGACCACCGACGGCGTGAACGCGGTCCTCGCCGGACTCGATCTGCGCGCAGGCGACGAGATCGTCACCAGCGACGAGGAGCATCCCGGCCTGCTGGCGCCGCTCGGGCTCGCTCGCGCGCGTCGCGGCGTCGAGGTGCGGATCGTTCCTTTCGCCGAGGTGGCTGGCGCGGTCGGGCCACGCACCCGCCTGGTCGCGTGCTCGCACGTGTCGTGGATCGACGGGCGCGTGGCCGACACGGCGGCGCTCGCGGCATGCCCTGCGCCGGTCCTGCTCGACGGCGCCCAGGGGCTCGGCGCGGTGCCTGTCGACGTGCGCGCGCTCGGCTGTGACTACTACGCCGCCTCCGGCCAGAAGTGGCTGTGCGGGCCGATCGGCAGCGGCTACCTCTACGTACGCGAGGAGCTGATCGACGCCCTCTCCCCCGCCTGGCCCGGCTACGGCAGCCTCTCGGACCCGCTGCGCGCGATCGACCTGCCCTACGTAGCCGGCGCGGCGCGCTTCGACGGCGGCTTCCCGCCATCGCACCAGACGGCGTGGGCGCTGGCGGCGCTGGACGTGCTCGAGGGCGTTGGACTGGATGCGCTGACCGGCCGCGCCGCGCTGCTTGCGACGCGGCTGGCCGAGCTGCTGACGACCCGCGGCCTCACCGTCGCGGAGCGTGGACGGTCGACGCTCGTGTCGTGGGAGGCAACCGACCCGCAGGCCGACTCGGCAAGGCTGCTCGACGCGGGCTTCCTCGTCCGCGACCTGCCCGGCACTCCCTACGTGCGCGCGTCGGTCGGCGGCTGGACGAGCGACGACGAGATCGAGCGGCTCGCCGACGTCGCGGCCGCCTCGCCGCGGTGACCAGGCGCCCTCGGGCGGACTCGTGTGGTGACGCCGCTACTTCGACGTCATCACGATGACGCCGAAGATCACGACGGCCATTACGGCGACGAACGCAACCACCATCAGCACGGCGTAGGCGCTCGCCGCGACGGCCTGCCCCTCGCGGCGCATGTCCAGGGCGCGCGCGAAGCCGACGATCGCCAGCGAGAAGACGGCGCAGACGCCGATGCCCGCTACGAGCGAGGTCCAGACGACGTTCAGCAGGTCCCCCATGTCGACCACGTCTGCGAGCAGGACCATGGCCTAGCTTCCCTCCGCCGCCGTGATCGGGGATCCCTGCGCCAGCCTGCGGGCGAAGACGACTCCGATCAGACCCAGGAGCAGCGCCGAGACCACGATCGGACCGACCGCCCCGGTGCCGAACACGCGTGTCACACCGTAGGTCAGCGCACCGATCGCCGCGGCCGCGGGCAGAGTGAGGATCCACGCGACGACGATGTTGCCCGCCACTCCCCAGCGCACCGCCGACACGCGCTTCGCGGCACCCGCGCCCATCACCGCGCCGGAGATCGTGTGCGTCGTCGAGAGCGGGAAGCCGACGTGGGTGGCAGCGAGGATCACCGCCGCTCCGCTGCCCTGCGCGGCGAACCCCTGCGCCGTGTCCATCTTGATGATCCGGCTGCCCATCGTCTTGATGATCCGCCAGCCGCCGAAGTAGGTGCCGAGCGCGATCGCGCTCGCGGCCGAGGCGATCACCCAGAACGGCGGGTCGGCGCCAGCGCCGAGCTCTCCGCTGGCGATCAGGGCGAGCGTGATGACTCCCATCGTCTTCTGGGCGTCGTTGGTCCCGTGCGCGAGCGCGAGCAGCCCGCCGGAGATGACCTGGCCGGCCTTGAAGCCGCGCGTCACCGGGCCGGGGTGGAGACCGCCGACCATCCGGTAGATGACGATGATCGCGATGCCCGCGACGACGAACGCGAGCGTCGGCGCCAGCAGCGCCGGGACCACCACCTTGCCGAGCAGGCCGTCGCCGATGATCGCGTCGGGCCCGTTGGCTGCGAACGCCGCACCGACTACGCCCCCGATCAACGCGTGCGAGGAGCTCGACGGCAGCCCGAAGTACCACGTGGCGAGATTCCAGGCGATCGCCCCGATCAGCCCCCCGAAGACGATCAGTGGCGTGATCAGGTCGGCGTCGACGATCCCGTTGGCGATCGTCGCCGCGACCTCCAGCGACAGGAACGCGCCGAAGAAGTTCAGGATCGCCGCGTAGGCGACCGCGACCCGCGGGCGCATCGCGCGCGTCGAGATCGAGGTCGCGACGACGTTCGCGGTGTCGTGGAACCCGTTCGTGAAGTCGAAGGCGAGCGCTGTCGCCACGACGATGACGAGGATGACGTCGCTGTCCATCCCGCGACCTCGGCTACCGGCTCGTCACGAGTTCTTGATGACGATGTTCTCGAGGATGTTCGCGACGCGCTCGGTCGCGTCGATCGCCGACTCGAGCCGCTCGAAGATGTCCTTCCAGCGGATCACGACCATCGGGTCGATGCCATTGTCGAACAGCGAGGCGATTGCCTCGCGCACGATCCGGTCGCCGTCGTTCTCGAGCCGGTTGATCTCGACGGTGTAGTGCGACATGTCCTTGAAGCCGCGCAGGCGGGGCATCGCTTCGGAGATCGCGCGCGAGGACTCGAGCAGTACGTGGGCGAGCCGCTGGGCCTGCTCCATCGGCGCCTCGATCTTGTAGAGGATCAGGTAGTCGGCGACCTCCTCGGTGAAGTCGACGACGTCGTCGAGCGCCGACGCGAGCTCATAAATGTCCTCACGATCGATCGGCGTCACGAACGTCTCGTTCAGCCGCCGGATGATGTCGTGGGTGATCCGGTCCCCGTCCTGCTCGCAGATCAGGATGTCGCGCGCCAGGTCGTCGCCGCGGTCGGGGAACGCCCGCAGCATCCGGTCGAGCAGGTCGGCCGCCCGGACGATGTTGCCGCCGGCCTCCTCGAAGAGGTCGAAGAACTGGCGGTCGCGCGGACCGACGACGCTCGGAAGTCTCATTGAGAGGGAGTCATACCAGCCGGGCCGGGCGGTCTACGATCCGGCGATGATCGACGCCGTCGAGCGCTACAGGGTCGCCTCCGAGGCCGGGGACATGGACGGCGTCATGGCGGCGCTCGCGCCCGACGTCGAGGTCGTCTCGCCGATCTCCGGCCGCATGACCTTCCGCGGGCAGCAGGACGTCCGCCTCCTGCTGAGCGCGGTGTACGGCACGCTGCGCGATCTGCACTGGACGGACGCGATCGGCGAGGGCGAGCGGCGCGTGCTCGTCGGTGAGACGCGCATCGGCCCGATCCGGATGACCGACGCCATGGTCTTCGAGCTCGCGCCCGACGGGCTCATCCGCCGGATCAGCCCGCATCTGCGCCCGTGGCTCGCGCTGACCGTGTTCGCGGCCGTGCTCGGCCCGAAGGTCGGCCGCCGCCCGGGCGTGGTCCGCCGTGCCCTGGCGGGCTGAGGCAGCAGGCGCGACAGCCGGCCATCACGCCTCAAGCGCCGCAGACCGACCGCCGATGACCCGGTCATGCAGGCGAGCCTGGACCGCGATCTTCCTGGGAGGGAGACCGACGACCCACGGCTGATGTCGCGCGCCCTTGGCGCCATGCTGCTGTGTGCGGGCCTGGCCCTGCTCGCCGGCACCGCTCTCTCCCCGCCCGGGCACGCGAACGTCGCCGGCATGCAGGCCGTCGGGTCGATCGCCGTCGTGGTGGGTGGCGGCGCCCTCCTGTGGGCCCGGCACGCGCGGATCTGGACCGCGCACGCACTGTTCGCGGGCGGAGCGGGACTGATCTGCCTGGGCACGTACTTCACGGGCGCCGCGACCGGCCTATACGCCATCCTGCTCATCTGGCTGGCGATCTTCGCGGCCACCTCGTTCTCGTGGCGTGCGATGGCCGCTCACATCGGCGCGATCATGCTCGCCTCGGGTGCGACGCTCGCGATGGTTGGACCGTCGCCCGGCCCACCCGCGGTCGCCCGCTGGGCGGTCGGGGGCATCCTGCTGACGTTGGCGGCGACGATCATGGGGCGAATCGCCGCCCGGCGCCGGGCGAGCGAGACTTTCCTGCGCGCCCAGATCGAGGATCGCGCCCGCCTCCAACGCGAGTTGGAGCACCTCGCCGATCACGATCCGCTCACCGGCGTCGCCAACCGCCGGCGACTGGAGCAGGACCTCGCCCGCGAGCTGGCCCGTGCCCGCCGCGAGGGAGCGCCCCTGTGCGTGACGACGATCGACCTCGACGGCCTCAAGGAGCACAACGACACCTACGGCCACGCGGCCGGCGACCGGCTGCTCGAGCACGTGGCGACCACGTGGGCGGCCGCGCTGCGCGCCACCGACACGATCGCGCGCACCGGCGGAGACGAGTTCGTGCTGCTGCTGCCCGACTGCCCGCTGGGGACAGCCGAGAGGCTCGTCGAGGAGCTCCGGCAGGCGGTCGCAGACACGTGCAGCTGCTCGGCGGGCGCGGCGGTCTGGGACGGGCGCGAGTCCGCTGCGGACCTGCAGGTGCGCGCGGACCTTGCGATGTACGAGGCGAAGGCGCGCTTGCGTACATCTCCCAGTGGACGGGTAGGCATAGGTCGCGATGAGGGCGCTGGCGCTGAACTGCACGCTCAAGCGATCCCCCGAGCGCTCGAACACCGACGTGCTGGTCAAGATCGTCCTCGGTGCGCTCGAGCGTGAGGGAGTCGAGACGGACCTGATCCGGGTGGTAGATCACGAGATCCTGCCCGGCGTCTCCTCCGACGAGGGCGAGGGCGACCAGTGGCCGGGGATACGCGAGCGGATCCTCGACTCGGAGATCCTGATCGTCGCGAGCCCGACCTGGCTGGGACAGTCCTCGAGCGTCGCGAAGCGGGTGCTGGAGCGGATGGACGCGATGCTCTCGGAGACCGACGACGACGGCCGTCCAGTCGCCTACGACCGCGTCGCGGGGTGCGTGGTCACGGGCAACGAGGACGGCGCCCACCACGTCATCAACGAGATCTCCGGCGCGCTGGTCGACATCGGCTTCACCGTCCCGGGCCAGTCGTGGACCTACTGGAACATGGGCCCTGGCCCGGGGCCGTCGTATCTCGACACCGACCACGGCCACGACTGGTCGCGCACCACCGGCGAGGCCGCCGCCTCGAACCTGCTCGCGGTCGCGCGCGCCCTCCAGGCACGGCCGATGCCGAAGCCACCCGGCTAGAGGACCAAGGCTTGGAGCGCGGCACCGATCGCGCCGCAGCCGACCACGACGTAGAGGATCGTCAGCTTGCCGTGGAAGCGGTTGAGCACGGCGAACGCGCCGAGCGCCAGCACGGCCGTGGGTATGTCCACGACCGTCGTCTCGACGATGTCGACCGTCACCGCGGCGATCAGGCCGACGACGGCGGCGGTGACGCCGAGCAGGAACGGGCGGATGCGCGGGTTCTCCGAGACGGCGACGAGCTGGCGGTGCAGGAAAATCGGGAACGCGAAGGCCGGCAGGAAGATCCCGACCGTCATCAGCAGCGCGCCGCCCATCCCGCCGGCGATGTAGCCGACGAAGGTCGAGAAGATGATCAGCGGCGCCGGCAGGACGCCGCTCAGCGCGAGCCCGTCGACGAACTGCTCGGGGGTGAGCCAGTGGTAGGTGTCGACCGCGCTGGTCTCGAGGAACGGGATGACGGTGTAGGCGCCACCGAAGGTCAGCAGCCCGGCCTTGAGACCCTCGACGAAGATCTCCGCGTGTGGCGACAGGCCGATCGCGCCGACGGCGAAGCCCGCCCAGGCGACGGGCGCGAGCGCGACGGAGTGCGCACGGCCGCGCCAGCGGTCGGCGTTGGTCCACAGCTCGTACGCCAGCCCGGCGCCGAGCAGCACGACGACGAATCCCACCGATGCGAAGACGGTCAGCGCGAACGCCGCTACGGCCAGCACCGCGAGCGGAACGTCGGTGACGAAGTTGCGCGACAGCCGCACCAGCGCCCGCGCGACGAGCGCCCCGACCGCGGCCGTCACGCCGTAGAAGATGTCCTCGAAGTGGCTGGCGAGATCGGCCTCGACGTAGAGGACCGACAGCGCCAGCATCAGCACGAAGCCGGGCAGCATGAACCCCAGCCCGGCAGCCAGCGCCCCCAGCTTTCCGCCACGAACCCGGCCGAAGTAGACGCACAGCTCATGCGCCTCCGGCCCGGGAAGCACCTGGTAGACGGCAAGCGTCTTGCGGAACGACTCAGGCGAGACCCACCGCTCCTCCTCCACGCACTCGCGCTGGATCATCGCGATCTGCGCCGCCGGCCCGCCCCAGGCCAACGCGCCGAAGCGCAGGAAGCGCGCGAACAGGCTGCCGGGCGAGTCGCCGACGGGAGACGGCGAGCGTGGGCCAGGTCCCCCGCTCGCGGGGGTCGCCGAGCCCACCGCAGATCCCGCCGCGTCGCTCATGCGGCGCATCATCCAACAACGCGTCGACCGACTCAGTGCGTGTTTGTCAAGAGACGCTGCCCCGGCGGCGTTTTCCTAGCTCAATCCCGGCCAGCAGCAAAGCCACCTCGCCCAGACAAAGGACCCATATCGCAATTATGGACAGCGAGTCTGAAAGGAACTCCGACTCGGTCAAGCCAAGCATCAGGATCACCACCAGGAGGGCTAGTGCGACGACCGGTGCAAGCAGCATGGCAAGTCGCGGCACCAGTACCCCAGCTGCAAACGATCCTCCGAGCCATATCGCAACGAAAATGCCGACACGCGACGTCTGATCGGCAATGAACGGCAAGGCCACCGCGAGCGCACCATAAGCCCAGACTCCCAGCTCTTCGCGCATCGCTAGGTATGTCTCATGTTTATTCAACTTCGCCACGGCTCATCATCTCCGGCCAGCCCTGGCCGTGGTGGCAGTCGCCCGTCCCCATGGCGCTAAGGCGACCGTCGCGGTCGATGAGCTTGCCGTCTTCGTCGCGCGTCTCGACGGCGACGACCTCGACGGGCGCTGGAAGGATCGCGACGAGGTACTGCGCCTTGACGCGCGAGCCGCGCGGGCGCCGATACAGGGCAGCCTCCATGCGCGTGCCGTCGCCGAAGCTCACCGTCGCGCTCCTGGCCGTGCGCGCGGTCGCGCCGACGACCACCCCCTCAGCGGCGCAGGTCGGCAGCAGCAGCGTGGCCGAGAGCGCGGCCTCAAGCTCGGCCTCGTCGTCGAAACACATGGTGTACCCGTCGCCGGGCAGCCGGAAGGCCAGGCAGGGCTCGAGCTGCTTGCCCCGCCACGAAGCTATGCGCCAGCGGCGCCCGTCCGCGAAGCGGCCACTCGTGAGGCGCCGGCCGGGCTCCGCGTCGAAGAAGCTGACGAAGCCGATGTCGCCTCCTCCGCGACCTTCCTCAACGAGGCACCACTTGGCGCTACGCGAGATGCCCCGGGCCAGATGAACAGTGACCGAGCGCGCCCCGACCGGCCATTTGACGCGCTTCATTGCGAGACCCTCGCGCGGCTGGCCGAAGCTCGTTCCGCAGCCCACATCGACACGCTTGCCGTAGAGCTTTTCCTGCGGGCTCGGATCCTGAATCAAGTTCCTGCGGTCGACAATCGTCACCGTCAGCACTTTGCCGCTCAGCGCGAATCGAATCTCGTCCCCGCCGAGCTTCGAGCGCGTGGCAGCCTGCACGGGCGTCGCCAACCCCAGCAGCACCAACGCGAGAGCCACAGCCAGCACCACCCATCGCGAGAGCGATGTGTACCGCGCCCGGACTGGGCAGAAGAGAGCAGTCACTATCGCTATGGCCTGGTCACGGCTGACGTTGGGGCAGGCAGAGCATCGATGCGAGCACACGAAAACGTCTTTGTGACTATAGCGACGACACACTCGCCCTCAAGCGCTGACTTCCCTCTCACGTTGCATTGCACAACCGATTTAACCGGTGCGCCACACGACACCACGTAATCGCCAGTACCGACAACGGCCTCTAACCCCGGAGGCAGACGAAGGATTGCCGCTGGCGTCTCGAGCTCATCCTTGCTGTTCGCACTGGACCCAGTTTCAAGGCCAGCGGTGCCCGCGGCGAGCACAATGAGCATCGCACACGGGAGCATGGCGATCCTACGCCGGCGCAATGGATGCCCCTGAGCGCGACGCTACGCCTATCGCCGACCCGTCGAACGTCCACTGCCCCAACGATCGCCCTCCAACCTCGACGCCAACGCGGACCTGCGGACCCGCAGGGAAAGGCGTAACAGTGAAACGCCCGTCATAGCGACCTTTTGTACGCTCGTAGGGAGCGGCTGCCATTTCCCCGGAACAGGTCGGCTCGGTGAGCGCAATTTTAGTGCACATCTCTTCGCCATACTGAATAGTTAGTTGCGTCTTATGCAATAGCGAGCGAGTGATACCACGGTCTTTCGTATCATCACTCGTCGAGTTGCTACGCATACTCAATGTGAACTCGAATACACTGGGATAGACGATAAGGCGCCATACTGCCACCGCAAGGTCGTCAGAACGGTGAACGAGGCCTTTGGTAGGCACCATAACGCCAAGGTATCTGCTGCTCTGTTCTTGGAGCATCCCGTTGGGATCCGGCATATCCATGTCACTTAACATCTCTTCGTCCACCCGCCAGTGCGAAGCTCACTCCAAGCCGACTCCGCAGAGCGAACCCGCTCCACTCTCGTTGTGTAGGTGACATGGGCATGGGCTGACGCCTCCTTCACAAGCAGCCACGTGGGCTCGGCGTCGTTAGCTAGCGCCTCTAGCAAATGCTGCTGCGCCGCGGGCACATCTGCAGCAAACCCTCGTCGCCTTGGCCGCCTCAACGCCCCTTGACCTCGAAACAACTGAACTCTGCGGTGCGCTTCCACAAGAAGCACTCGGCTCGCAAGCCGGTTGGTCCCTCGACGCGACAGTACCCATCGTGACCACGGTCGTTGCATCCCGTAACATGTGGAGTACCGTCGACTAGGCGGCGCATGCCCGGCATGGAGACGATCTCCTCTTCGAGGGAAACGCGGCGTTCCCCGCCGCCGTCCGGCATCGACGTCCGGTCGGCCTTCCACGCCAAAAACGCTACGGCGACCCCCACGACGGTCATCACAGCTACGAGCGACAGCTTCGCGACCTTACGCCTAGTCATAACCCATTACCGTTCTACTCGACTCCAGGATACTCTCACCGCAGAGTAGCCATTCGCCAAGGCTAGAGCCGTCTCTCATAGTAAGACTGATGTGTACCCGGCCCGGACTGGGCAGAGGAGACACTGCCATATGAGCATCAATTCGCCTGTCCGTGACGCAGGACTCCATCTTGGCCACCACGACACCCTCTCCGACGCTGCGCCGTCCTAGCCCTCCGAGAGCAGAAGCACCGTTCGAATAGTCGATTGACATCGATATACCATCGGCGACATCGGGTGTGAAGCACATATCCTGCAGTTCATCATCATCCGAGGCTCTGAGCGATATGTGTAACGCGAACACGTCTCTATACGTCGTTATCCCCCAAATACGTGTCGAAATCGTACCGCTTTCATCATGCGACGGGCCGAGGTCACTTGCCACCGACGCCGCAATATGGGCCTCAGACAGGCGGATATAGCGAGCGGCCGGGTTCATCAGGGCACGCTTAGAAAATACCCCGCCTACATCTCTCGGTGTAGCCCCCGCCCGTTGGATCGCTCGTAGCCGACGATGGATATTTAACGTTGCCTGTGGTCCCCTGATATGTGCCGTGACTCATGCTATAGATGCTCACCTGATTAACGCCGCACTGGTTATTCAAATAGACATCCCAAGTCACCTGGCATACTCGGGTGTCGTGACAATCTACCGAGGGTCCGTTCCGAGGTAATGAGCGGAACCCGCGCCCGTGGACCTGAACTCTAACCGTTAGCTTGTGCTTCCTTCTACTACAGGTGATTGCGCCCGTAATCCTGAAAGTTGTACCATCGTCATCACTGAGATGCTTAACGGCCGCCGGGCTCGTAACAGACATTCTGCAGGGGTCTCGCCGACGCTTAGCCTTCCTTCCGTCAAGATCGAGTTGGTTGATTGGATCTGCGTTGGAGTAATCATAGTCATTAGCCGATCCGCCGGCGACTGGATCGATGCTCGAGAAGCGCCCTAGCGCAGGAATGTAGGAACGTACCCCCATCTGGATCACGCCGGAGGCTAGCTCTGTGCTGCGTTGCTTGGCGCCGAGCCAACCGTAGCGGCGGGTGCTGGCTGGCCGCGGGTTGCCGAACTCGTCGGTCTCGAAGCGGGCAGTCGGTTGGGTGGCGTTGGGGTCGGTTGACGCTGTGGCGACGACGTCGCCGTGGAGGTTGGTTAGTTGGAGGACGGTGGTGTCTCCTTGGGCGTCGTGGGTGCGGATGGCGGTGAGATTTCCGTCGATGCCTGCGATGTTGCGTTCCCACGAGACTTCTTGGTTGCTCGCGTCGGTGATCCGGGTCCAGGCGGGTGAGTCGGAGGAGCCGTCGTAGTGGAGGGTCTCGGTGTGGTTGTTGCCTCCGCCTGGGACGGTTTTGCGGTGGCGGCCGAGGGGGTCGAGGGTGTAGGTCTTTGAGACGCCGTCTTGGGCGATGGTGCGGACTTGGTCGTTTGCGTAGTAGGTGTAGGTGAGTGTGCCGCCGCCTGAGTATTGGGCTGGGAGGCTGGAGATGCGATTAAGCATGTCGTATTGCACTCCGGCTGAGATGAGGCGGTCGGCGGCGTCATAGCTGTATGACTTCGAGGTTCCGGTCGCTCCTGGTGCGCAGGCGCCGCCCGCGGCGGGCGGCTTGGTGTTGGTCAGTGTGCGGTTGGAGTTTCGGTCGAAGGAGTAGGAGCGGATCGTGCAGCCTGCGACGGCGGCTGGGGCGTGGACGTCGTCTTGGACCTTGGTGAGGCGCCCGGCTTTGTCGTAGGTGTATTCCTGGGAGGAGAGGTCCCAGTCGTGAGTTCGCCATTGGCCGTGGATCGACTCGCTGACTTGCTCGTCGATCCAGGTGCAGCTCGAGGAGCAGTTGCTGGTCTTGGTGTAGGTGAGCTTGGTCGGGGAGCCGGCGGGGTCGTAGACGGTGTCGGCCTTCATGCCGTTGGGATAGGTCTTAGAGACCATCCGGCCGTCTTGGTCGTAGCTGGCGCCGAAGGTACCTGCGTGGGAGTCGGTGAGCGAGGTCAGCAAGCCGGTCGCGGCGTCGTAGGTGTGGGTTTGGGTGCCCTTGCCGTCGGTGGTCGTGACCGGGCGGTTGAGCTTGTCGTAGGTCGTGGTTGAGGTTGTCCCGTCGGCGTCGGTGTAGCTGGTGGGGCGGGCGAGGTCGTCATAGCTGATCGACGTCGTCCCGTTGGGTGTGCTCACGGTGGTTGGGCGGCCGTTTGCGGCGCTGTAGCCGTAGGTGGTCGTCGGGACCGGCGCGCCGAGCTGGGTTTGGTTTGAGACGGGCGTGTCGCGGTCGGTCTGGACGTCTTGCGCGGTAAGGGCGTGGTTGTAGACGCGGACCTCGTCGATCGCGCCGTCGAAGAAGCGGTTTGTGCCGAAGACCGCGGTCCCGCCAATACGCAACGGATCACCCGATGTGACGATCGGGCCGGTCATGGCCTCGGTGCGGACCAGGGTGCCGTTGACGTAGAGCTTGAGGCTCTGTCCGTCCCATGTCCCGGCGACATGCGCCCACTGGCCCGCGGTCAGGGCCGTCGGCGCAACCGCCATCTGCCAGCCGCCAGCACGGTAGAAGCCCGTGCGGGGTTGCGATCCCGTCCCATCGGCGCCGAGGGCATAGGAGCCGTCGCTGCCGCGCTCTTTGAAGATCACGTCCTGCGACTTGCCCGAGATCGTGTCCGGCTTGACCCACGCCGACAACGTCATTCCCGTCGTCAGGTCGAGGGAGGCGGAGTCTGGGACCGCGACCGAGTCGTCGACTCCGTCGAAGATCAGCCCGCTGCGGGACTTGCCCACCGGCGTGCGGGTTGCGCCTGAGATGGTGCCGTGGTTGTTGTCGCCGGAGGTGTCGACGACGGTCGCGCCTGATCCAATGCCCTCCTCAAAGCCGTAGGCGGCGACCAGCCCGCTCGGGCCGTCCTGGACTCCATTGGTGGCGACGCTGCTGGTGACCTTACGGCGCGCATTGTCATAAGTGTTCGTAGTGACCCGCTCGACGGTGCCACGCGAAGCGCTGGTAACGCTCTCTGTCGCGGTGAGCACCTGTTGGGACGCGATGTCATAGGTAAACTTCGTCGTCGGAATCCCGGGAAGCGTCCCACTCGGGAACTGCGCTGGTACCTTCACCTTGCATGGCAGGTTGAACCAGCGTGGCTGGTTGTCGCAGTCCGGATCTGGCGATGACGCGTCTGCGGTGTAGTAGACGGTCTGGGTCGTGCCGGCGTCGGTGCCTGTCGACTTCGGCATTCGCGACTCGATCTCGAGGCCGGCGGCGTTGTAGGCCGTTTGTCGGACTATGTTGAGCCCACCGGTCGTCGGGTCGACGAGCGTCTTCGTTGGCTTGCGAAGCGCCCAGTCGTACTCCGTCTTGGTGATTCGAACATCGACATCGGGCTGGGACGGATCGACTTGTGCGCCAGTGGCGACCGTCGTCGGAAGGTGCGCTGCCTTGTCTGCCGACAGGGTGCTTCCCTCGTCGTAGGTGGTGTGGGTGTGCGCACGCGCGTCGACGACTTGGCCGGAGTCGAGCTTGACCTGATGGCGTGGCCCGAGCTCGTCGACCAGATCGTCGACCTGACCGGGCCCGTTGGAAGCGTAGGTCCGGTAAGTCGACCGAAACCCGGCCTCGGTCGCTGTGGTCAGGCTTCCGCCGCCGAGAGCCAACGCCTTCGCCCGATTGGTCGGTGAGAGCTCACGGACCACGTTGCCCTTGGCGTCGTACTCGGTTGTGCTGATTCCGCCGTTGCGAGCGGCCGTGTTGACGACTCGACCGTCTTGGTTTAGGTAGTAGACGGTTGCCTTGGCGAGGCTGGTGCCGGTCTCGTCTGGCGGGATGATCGCGGTCGCGTCGGTCGGGCGATCGGTCTGGCCCCATCTGTCCGAGCTCGCGGTAGACATGTCGTGCGGCGCCCCGGTACCCGACAGCGGCACGGTCCACGCCATCTTCCACATCGCGCTCCCTGAGACAGCCCCAGTCTGCTCAACCCAATTGAGCTTTCCGCTATTGGGATCACCAAGAGCATTGGGAGTGTGATTGATGACCCACTGCTTCTCACCTGGACGCTTGATCGCCGCGAGCCGTCGCGAGGTCGTGTAGTAGTACTGATACGTCTCCTTCATGAAGTTGCCGAGCCTCGGATCCCATGCCTCGGCAAGGCGCCCGATCGAATCACCGCTCGTGAAGTAGGAGAACTCCGCGACGGTCTCCGGAACCCACCCGCCAATGTGCAGTTTGATGTACTGCACGCGCGTCCCCGTCACGCCGGGAATCTGGACATACTGAAGCTCGAGCGCGCGGCAGCTGGTAGGCATGCTCGCCTGCGCGCAGTCGACGCCCGCCGGTGCCGGCGCAATGATGCGCTTGAGGCGCGGCTCGCCCTGATAGACCTCATAGCCATAGCTGGACGCCGGCCCCTGGGAATCGGCCTCTTGGACTTTGGACGGGACGAGCTTCGACGCGCCTTGGAGCGCGGTGAAGGTCGTGACCGTCCCATCGAGATCACTCAGCGTGTAGCCGCCAGTGACCTTCGTCAGCTTCAGATCCTCGAAGCCGGCCTCGGCCCTGTAGCTGCCATCCATCAGCTTCTCGAAGCGGATCTTCCTCCCCGCAGAGTCGAACACGTCGACCCAGCCAGCGACCGCGGCCGCGGTCAGCTCGACCAGCGAGCTGTAGTCAGACAGACCGTCCACTGGCGCGCTGGTGACCCATCCCGGCCCAAACGGGCCGTACGGGTTGACGTCGGGATCGGCCGAGTTAAACGTCCGGGTCACCGCGATCGGCGCCCCGAAGTTGGCTAGCGACGCGTCGGTCGTCGAATAGGCGAAGTTGCCCGTGAGCAGGTCCACGCTTCCCGGACCGATCTTCTCCTGAGCATTGCCCGCAGACAGCCCCTTGGCATCGAGCCGGATGTTCGCGACCTGGGACTTGAAGCTTCCCGCAGGGCCGCTGAAGACCGCCCGAACCTGAAACTGGTCGATCGCCGGAACAGCCGCCGCAAACGCCGACTTCGCATCGAAGATGAACTTCTTGGTGTGACGGTTGGGCTGGTCGAGCGGATAGGGCCCCGCCGCCGCCTGCAAACCGCCCGTCTCGGTCAGCCAGCTAGGCCCGATCTGCGCCCACGACCCAAACGGCGTACGACGACTCTGGAACTGGACGCTAGTGAACCCGTCCTGGTTTGCCTTGGCCTGAAGCGCGATCCGACTCGAAGTCTTCTCGCCGTCCTCGGGCAGAATCAACTCGCCCGGCTTCGGCGCATTGACCCAGAACGTCCGCACGCCCTTGTTGCCCGCCCCGTCGATGCCAACGACCTGGATCTGGTGGCGACCGGCGAACTCGAGCGTGTTGTAGGTCCAGCTGATCGACCGCTCGCAGTTACCGGCCCCACACTGCACGACCGTCGTCGCGGCCTCTTTCTCTCCGTCGACCTTGATCTCGATCCTCTCCACCCCAGACCGGACAAGCCCTGCGGGAGACCCGGGCGGCGCGAGGTCCGCCATCGTCACGTTCAGCGCGTGGTTGCCCGCTGTCAGGACGGGCTGTCCGCCCGTGGGCGTCGGCGTGAGCTCACGCCCGTTCCAGAGGCTCCCCGAGATCGACTCGACCCCGCTCACGCTCTTGACCGTCGGCGCCTTGCTGTCGACCTTGATGGTCACAGGGGTGTTGCTCGTCTGACCGAGGACGTCGGTGCCCGTGATGTTCACCGAGTTGTTGCCGTCTGGCAGCGCGCTGGGCGAGAACTCGAACTGATCGTCGCCGAGGGCCGCCAGCGTGTCCGGACAAGGCGATGGATTGTTGCCCACGCACGACCACTCGACGCCGTCAGCGACACCCGTGCCCGTCATTTCAACCTTCTTCAGGCCAAGCCCGGGATCGTTGACGGTGAAGCGGAGCGCCAGCGAGTCGGTCGGCGATACCCAGCGCGCCGTGTCGCGAGTGACCCACGAGGCTGTCGCGCCGACCGCCTCCGGCGTCTCCCGACGCATCAACGCGTTGATCGTGGTCGATGGCGCCTCGGGATCGGTCAGCGCGAGGATGGAAGCGCCAATATAGCCATCACGCACATTCCCGTTCGACACCGCAGTCGGCGTGTAGAACCCGAACACCAGCGACTGCGGACCAGCCACGCCGCCAGCAAAGTACTGCAGCGTCGCGTTGGAATGATCGGTGGTGTGATTTGTGACCTGCGCCCAGTTGCCGAGCGCATACGAGTAGATGCCCGTGTACATCCAAGGGTTCTGGCTGCCGCCACGGCGGTGATAGAACGAGTAGAAGCCACCCTCCTGGATGCGCGTCGTGGTTCCCGGCGGGTAGTACAACCACTGGGCGTAGTGGCCAGCCGGATAGACGTAAGGGGCCGGCTCTACATAGATGTGCAGCCCGTCTGCCTTCCAGTAGTCATAAGGTGCCCAGCCAATAGCGGCATCGCAGGAGATCGACTCCTCGCACTGCTCCGTAACGTAGTAGGCACCCGTCTCACCCTCCACGTCCCACTCCGGCAACAGACGGTTCAAAGCCGCGGTGTTCTGGCGAAACCAAGTCCCGTTGTTGGGCTCCCAATAGCTCTCGATCACCGGATCGACCAGCACCGGATACGCGATGTCCAGGTCGCGGTGCGCGATCGACAACACCAGCCGGTCGCCGCTCACCGCCATCTCGACAGGCACATCGGTGCCCTGCGCATCGACCGCCACTGGCGAGCGCACCGCCGTCAGCTGCTCGCCATCGCGCACGACCACGGCAGACCCGTCCTTGCCCTGCCGCACCACAGCACCCTCCGGCAACCGCAGATCGAGCGTCAGCTCCTCCTCGGCACGAGACGAGCGCAACTGCCAGAAGACCTCGACCCCGGTCTCGATCGGCGTCACCACCACATCGGTGTCGATCTGAGCGTTCGGATAGATCACCCGACCGCCGTCATCGCCGGAGATCACGCCCTCCGCCTCACCGGCCGGCACGACCTCGACCGGCCCGACTCCAACACCCTCGGCAAGCGTCTCCGGCAGCCGCACGTCCGGCGTCGCGTTCGCAGGCACGAAGTCGCCGTCCATGCGCTCCAACGAAAGATCAACCGGCCGCTTACGACCCTCGTCATCGACCGCACGCAGCGGCCAAGGCGACTCGAACAACACCGGCGGAAGGTCGCCCTCTCCCGCCAGCACAACCGTATGGTCATCCACGAACTCCCGCACAGGCCTACCGTCAGCGACGGCCTCGAAGCCAAACGCGGCCATCGGACCAGCCAGCTCCCGGCCGAACACCCGCTCTACCAACGTCCCGGCATCGGCGTCGGAGATGCCAACGAACTCGGTCTCCGACCCCTCACGCGCCGCCCGCCACTCAGGAGACGCGATCTTCTCCTCGAGCGCCTTGGCCCGCTCCTCGTCCTTTCGAGCGTTCTCCAACAGCTCCTCAACACCCCGGCCATCTACCAAAGGCGCCTTAGACTTGTGAATGGCAAGCGGTCCACTCTCGCCAACGTCTGGGCTTGACAGGTCTCCCTCGCGAGCACCTTGCTCGGCAGCCACGGCAGTCAGCGCGCACACCGACACCAGACCTACTACGGCCACTGCGGTGACCAACCCACGGGCGAATGGGCGACCTACACCATGAGAAGCACAACGAACGCGCGCAACCAAGCGCGCAAGAGCACGAGAGAACATGCGAGTCACCCATTCCCCAGAGATGGACCTACGCATGCCCTCGCAGCGAGCCCGAGTCACTGGACCGATTTAGTAGCCGCGCGCCAACCTATATGAGCCAATACCTCAATGTCAAGGACGTGGGGTTACTTCCCTCACCCGGGGGCTCCGGGATGGCGTGCGAGGTTCGCTGCACACGCGATCTCGGCGCCTACGTCATCCCAACCGTCGCAACCGAGTGAGCCCACGGCTCACGCGCTGCCTAACGGCCGCCTCGCTCGATCGCGTGGCGCGCGCGATATCCCGGTAGTCGCGTTCGTCGATGACCCGGGCCTTGACGGCCTCGCGCTCCGCCGGCGGCAGTCGTTCCATCCGCCGGAGATGGACGATCGCCGCAGCGTCGATCAACTCCTCAACCCGTTGCAGCGCCGCGTCGTTGACCTCGGCGCGTGGGATGCCGAGCTTCCGCCGCGCGGCACGGTCGAGCCGACCCTTCCGACGGCTCGCTGCAAGCTTGTTATTGGCGATGCCGAATAGCCACGCCCTTGCAGGACCGGCGTCAGCTCGGTAGCGCGCGGCCGACGTCAGGGCAGCAGCGAAGACCTCCGCCGTAAGGTCGAGGGCGTCCTCGCGGTGACCGGTTCGACGAGAGAGGTAAGCCAGAACCGCATGAACATGCCGGTGATAGAAGATTCCAAACGCCTCAGCAGTTTTGCCAGTCAGAGTCAGCAGTTCGGCGTCCGAACACCGCTCAAGAGATGGGGGCGCTACGTTCAAAACTTGACCTATTGGCAGAGGTGTGATGAGATGGTCAGACGCTGCGCGGCGCCTAACGAGGGAATCACGGGGTGCCGCGTGGTCTCGCCGGCTACATGTGCTACCGCAGCGCCCAAGAGCACCCCTCCAGCTGCGGAGGACATCGATCCGGCCCGTCGACTGGCGGGGGCGACTCGTGGGTTCCGTCCCTCCAAGTGAACCCCGACCCCCCGCCAGTTCGACACTTCCCGGCTCGGCCAGTACCTCATCCCGTCTCGGAGCGTACTCCGACACCTCGTCGTTCGCTAGATGAGGCGCGGAGTGCGCCTAGCGGACACCGTCCAGGAGGTCGGCCAGCTCGACATGTAGCGCTCGGGCCAAACCGACCATCGTCATCAGGCGTGGCTCACGCTTCCCAGCCTCGAGGCGACTGATCTCCGAAGACTCCAACCCCGCGACGAGCCCGAGGCGGGCCTGCGACATTCCCGTCTTCTCGCGAGCTCGACGGAGATTCGCCGCGAACCGCTCCCGAGGGTCGTCGTGAGGCATCATCGGAGGACGCTCCTAAGCACCGTTGGCCCAAATCGGCTTGTGGACGCCACACCTGAGCCCGCGCCATCTTCCACTCCGAGCACCCACTACGAAGTACTTCGCAGCTAGGGCCGCCGTGTGACATGGGCGTCACTTGACGCCCTGAGTCCCAATGCAGCCGCCGCAGCTAGCTCGACGGCCCGCCCAGCCAAGAGAGCCTTACGCGACGGCTCTCGGACCGTGAGGGGAAGGCTGGACCTCGCCGGGTCCCAAGGGCAGAGCCCTCGGAACCCGGCGGATCAGCAGCCGGGAGGTGGATGCGATGCCGTCAGCCGCCGGAGTGCATAGCGAGCGCCGGATCGTAGATCGGAAACGCCACAGTCCCACTTGGGCCTGCGTAGCTCACGCTTCTGAGGACTGTACCCTCCGGTACGGCGATGAAATAGGCGTTGTTCACCGCCTCTATCGTCGTCGTGCTGGACTCGCCGGTCGCCACTACCACCGAGTCCACCTCATCCGGCACCAAGCCATAGATCCCGACCGGTCCACCGGGGAGCGTGACGGTGGCAGCTCCACTTCGCCCTGCGACCAAATCAGCGGTCTGAGCGCACGTGCCGTTGACGCCCTCGCCGACGGTCAGAGCGACGCACACATATCCGCTTCCCGGCACTACGTAGAGCGAGTTCGAGGCATCTACAATCGATCTCCGAGACAGCTCCGGGTTCATGCCATAGTCGGCATGAACGTCGAGCCTCTCCACGATTTCCGTGGGCAATGAGTCCGTCGCGACGCGCGGCCTTCGCAGTACCGCCATCGCGTCCGAAGCCTCCTGCTCGATACTCGTCGCCTGCGGCGAATCCGCGTCCGGACGTGGGTCCGACCCATCGCCGCTTTGCGCTAGTGCTGCGACAGACGTCGTCGCCAGAAGCGCGCCGAGCGTCAAGATCGCTGGGATGTTCTTCTTGAGTCTGTCCATCAGTACGCCGAGTCCGCGTAGCCGTTGATCGAGTGATTGCCGCCGCTGATCTGCTTGACCTCAGCCTCGTAGCAGATGCACGTCACGTTGCCGTAGTAACCAAACGTGAAATCTGCCCCGCAGCTTGAGCCTAAGACACCGCCTGTCGACGGTCTCCAAATGCGCTGGCAAGCGGTCACAACACCCGAGGCCCCGGGATACCAACCTTGGTTGTAGTCCCAGCTGTTGAGCCCGTCATAAGACCCATTGGCACGCCCATCGCACCACTGGTTGCTCGGCTTCAAAACACAGTCGTAGTAGCTCACAAAGGCGCTGGCCTGAGCTGGAGCAAAAGCTCCTATTGCGCCTAGGATGAGCAGTGCGAGCAGCCCAAACCGCGCTTTCGCTCTCATCATCTAAACCCCTCCTCCAGTAAACCCCTGACGGGTGCGCCCAACGAGGGTAGGGCGCGGCCCGACCCTAAGCGGTCGGACCGATCTCGTCAAGCCGTCGCGACGTCTTACCGCCGAACGGTGATTACCCTGCCGTTCCGCAAGCGAGCCACGATCTCGTAGCTGCGTGGATCGAGGGCGCGAGCCCGTTGACGCGAAGTTAGTCCCATTCGAGTCCCTGGACCGCTCTGCGCTACAGCCAGGAACACTCGAAATCGAGGGCTATCAAGTCCCTGGGGCGTCCACGGTTCGGTCAGCGCAACAGTCAGCGGTCCAGTCGGGCCAGTAACGCTCACAGCCTCGACCCTGTCATCGGCATAGCCCGCAACGATCGGCGCCGCATCCAAGCTTACGCCCGATACAGTGGCTCGATCCCGTGCGACATGGCGCTCGATGCTTCTGGGTAGCCAGCAGCCGAGACCGCTAGTACGACGGCCAGTGGGATCTAAGCCTTCATCCGCGACCGCAAAGCAGACATCTCCGCGCACCGTGACGTACGCCGCGCCAACGACCTCCTTCGACCCGCCGTCGAGCGGCACCATCAGCCGTTCGCTCGAGTTCCCGGGACCGGGACGGATGCGCCTGAGCTCCGCCGACGAATCGGGCGCAAACTTGCCAATGTTTTCGCTTGTGCCGGCAAGGGTGTCCACCAGTTCGTCCACCATCGGCACCTTGACGCCGAGGGCACTGGCGGCACTCGAAGCCAGGATCAGAAGGATCGACGCAAGGGCTGCCACAGAAGCTCGGCTCTGAATACGGGCCCTGCGAGCCCGCTTGTCTCTGAGGCGCTCGGCGGCGAGTAGCAACTCGACTCCGATCGCGTCCACAGGATCCCTCTCGACTGGTAGGCCCGGGATGGTCTCGATGCCATCCAACGGATTCCCCCGCTTGCGACGGCGGAACGGCCTGCGCAGCTTCACTGCGATCTCCGTTCACCCTGCGATCGCAGCCGAGCCAGACCTCGACTAACCCTCTGCCGGACTGCGGCCTGGCTCGTCTGCTCCGCTTGCGCGATGTCGGCGTAGTCCCGAGCTTCGAGGATCCGTGCTGTGACAGCCTCGCGCTCAGCGGCCGGGAGATCCTCCAAGCCGCTCAGGAACCCGGCCTCCGAAGCATCGATGATCTCCTCGGCCTGCTCGAGCGCTCCGTCGCTGAACTCGAGCCAATGGATTCCGAGTTTGGGTCGCAAATCACGATCCCGAGCGCGACGCCTGCGCTCGCCGGCGAGCTTGTTGTTAGCGATCCCAAATAGCCACGCGCGTCCGGGTCCCTTCTCGGGTCGGTAACGACGACGACCGACCAGTGCCGCCAGGAACACTTCCGAGGTCAGGTCGAGGGCTACCTCTGTATTCCCGGTGCGGTAGGCGAGGTACGACAGAACACCGCGAACGTGGCGTCGATAGAAGACCTCGAACGCCTCGGGCGCCTCCGATGTCAGGGCCAGCAACTCGCCGTCGGGACATCGGGCAAGTGCACGCGCGAGCTGCGGGGCGCTCGACTTCACCTACGCCTCTTCCCATGGGATTCGGTCGCCCCAGAAGCGGCCGCGGCCAAGCACGGACCGGCCCCCCTCCTCAAGGATGATGGCGACCAGCAGGCCCGTGATCGGCCGGCAGTGCGGCGGCCGGGTGTGAGTTCGGCGCTCCCACGGGGTGCGGCGCAACGCTAGCGCAAACTCAGCAACCGAGAACGTTGGCGTATCCGATAGACCAACTGGATCTTGGCTGCGCCTTCTCACTGCTTCAGCTGCCGAGCAGCGACAACCCGTAGCGTCCACCAGAGTTGGCCGGTAGTGGCTACGCGACTATGTGGGTGTCGCGACGCACGCACTCTCAGGAGATGCAGCCGCGTATATCCTGGCATCAGTCGAGATCGGACCGCGAAGTCGCTTGCTGGCGATGAGGTTTTGGCACAACCTGCTTTCGCGCGCTAGTCTAGCGTCCGCGTTCCGCTCTGGGCGCATTAGTGAGCTTCTGGCACAGGACTGCTGTGTCGTATGGCCGCGCTACGGGAGGAACCGATAATGGTCGTAGCCGAGGGTGAGGGTGGCGTCCGCCTGCGGGTGGAGGACATCACGCGTCCGTTCATCTTGCAGGCGGCGGGCACAGTGATCGAGGTGATCGACTTGGCGCTCGCTGAGAGCCCCAGCGCCAAGGAGGACGGCGATCGCCGCGCTCGCCTGGCCGCGACCAAGCGGCTGCAGCACGAGCTGCAGCGAACCACGGGTCCCACCTATCTTCTTGGCCCGGAGCGGGTCATGGTCGATGTCATCAGGGAGGCGACTCGTACCGCCACCGACTGCCTCGATATGCATGTCGCGTCACGCGCCGGCGATCCGAGACCACTTGATCGCGACTCGGCTGAGAGGCTCCGTGTGAAAGCCCGCGCCGCGTCCGCACTCATCGAAGCATGGATCGCCTGCGAGGAGGAAAGGTTTCGATCCCTGTGACTAACGGATCCCTTGCACGAGCGCAGTCGCCTCGATGTGCAGAGCGCGCGCCAAGCGCACGGTCGTCAGCAGGCGAGGGTCCCGGGCTCCTCGCTCCAGACGCGAAACCTCCGAAGGATGAACCTGAGCGAGGGTCGCCAGTTCGACCTGCGTCAAACCCGCCTTTTGACGAGCACGTTTTAGATTGGCGCCGAAGCGCTCCTTTGGGCTTACGGTCGCCATGTCGAACCCTGCAGGGCGAGCCTGACCGTCGCGCCGCGCCTCGACACGAAACGGCCTTGGTAGGCATCGCCGCCTACTTCTTCTTGCGCTGAGGGGTGTCCGTTGTGACATTGGGTTCGCCCTGAGCAGTCAGGGGGACCACGTCACGTAGCGTGCCCGGCCTCAGGGTCGCCGCAGCACGGGGCCGATCGAAGGACCGCCGGCGGCAGCGCGCCCGATTGCCTGCGATCGCGTCGCAGTCACAGGGTTTTGCCGGAGGTTTTGCCGACAACCCCCCTCGGGGTGCTTGCCGGCGCCTGCGGCGAGAGGTGTCGAGTGGTCGAAATCCGCATCGTTGTGCGGATTCGACTCATGGGCCGTGCTGGGCTCGAACCAGCGACCTCCGCCTTGTCGAGGCGGCGCTCTCCCAACTGAGCTAACGGCCCGTCGCGCAGGCGGAGGATAGCGATGGTCAGGCCGCCACCGCCGCCCGCGCTCAGGCGTCCGCGTCGTCGCGGCGGGCGGCGACCTTCTGCTCGAGCTGGCCCATCACGTCGGGGTCCCTCAGAGTCGTAACATCACCGAGCTCGCGGCCCTCGGCGATGTCGCGCAGGAGGCGGCGCATGATCTTGCCGGAGCGGGTCTTGGGGAGGTCGTCGGCCCAGACGATCCGCTTCGGACGGGCGAGCTTGCCGATCCGCCCGGCGACGTGCTCGCGCAGCTCGGCGATCAGGGCGTCGCTCTCGTCGCGATCGTGGCTGCCCTCGAGCGTGACGAAGGCGCAGATCGACTGGCCCGTGTCCTCGTCGGCCTGGCCGATGACGGCGGCCTCGGCGACGTACGGGTGCGAGACGAGCGCCGACTCGACCTCCGCCGTCGAGAGCCTGTGGCCGGAGACGTTGATCACGTCATCGACGCGGCCGATGACCCAGAGGTAGCCGTCGGGGTCCTTGCGGGCGGCGTCGCCGACGAAGTAGGTCGTCGGTCCGAACTTCGAGAAGTAGGTCTCCTTGAAGCGCTCGGGGTCCTTGTAGAGCGTGCGCAGCATGCCGGGCCAGGGCCGGCGCAGGATCAGGAAGCCCTGCTTGTCCTCGACCTCGTTGCCGTCCTCGTCGACGACCGCGGCGTCGATGCCGGGGAGCGGCCGGGTGGCGGACCCGGGCTTGGTCGAGGTGATCCCTGGGAGTGGGCTGATCAGCGTGTGGCCCGTCTCCGTCTGCCACCAGGTGTCGATGATCGGGCACCGCCCGCCGCCGATCACGAGGTGGTACCAGACCCAGGCCTTCGGGTTGATCGGCTCGCCGACGGTCCCGAGCAGGCGCAGCTTGGAGAGGTCATGGCGGCCGGGGTACTCCGCGCCCCACTTCATGCAGGCGCGGATCGCCGTCGGGGCCGTGTAGAAGATCGTCACGCCGTAGCGCTCGCACAGCTCCCACCAGACGTCCTTGTCGGGATAGTCGGGCGCGCCCTCGTACATCACCGACGTAGCGCCGTTGATCAGCGGCCCGTAGACGATGTAGGAGTGGCCTGTCACCCAGCCGACGTCGGCCGAGCACCAGAAGACGTCCTCCTCGGGCTTGAGGTCGAAGAGGTGCTTGTGGGTCCAGGCGACGCCGGTCAGGTAGCCGCCGGTCGTGTGGAGGATCCCCTTCGGCTTCGCGGTCGAGCCGGAGGTGTAGAGGACGTAGAGCGGGTGCTCGGCGTCGAGCGGCTCGGCGGGGCAGTCGGGGTCGGCCTGCTCGAGGGCGTCGTGGTACCAGACGTCGCGGCCCTCGCGGAGCTCGACGTCGTTGCCGGTGTTGCGGACCACCACGACCGTCTGGATCGCCGGCAGGCTGTCGAGGAACTCGTCGACAGCGGGCTTGACCGGGGCGGTCTTGCCCTTGCGCCGCGCGCCGTCGGCGGTGATCAGCGCCTTCGCGTCGGAGAACTCCATCCGCTCGCGAACCGACTCGGGCGCGAAACCGCCGAACACGACGTTGTGCGGTGCCCCGATCCGCGCGCAGGCGAGCATCGCGACGACGACCTCGGGGATCATCGGCAGGTAGATCCCGACCACGTCGCCGGGGCCTACGCCACGGTCCTTGAGCGCGTTCGCCAGCCGCTGGGTGTCGCGCAGCAGGTCGGCGTAGGAGACGTCGCGCTCCTCGCCCTCCTCCCCGCGCCAGTGGAAGGCGACGCGATCGCCGTTGCCAGCCTCGACGTGGCGATCGAGGCAGTTGTGCGAGGCGTTGAGCTTGCCGCCCGTGAACCACTTGTAGAACGGCGCCTCGGAGTCATCGAGCACCGTGTCCCACGGCTGCGCCCAGTCGAGCAGCTCCTCGGCCTGCCTCGCCCACCAGCCCTGAGGGTCGCGCTCGGCCTCCTCGTAGACGGACGGGTCGCTCAGCAGAGCCCGCTCGACGAACTCGCGCGGCGGGTCGAACGTCTCCTGGTCCAGCAGATCGGCGATCTGCCGCTCGAGCTCTGGTGCTGTGCCGGCGTCCATCTGCTCCTCCTCGTAGGTCTAGGAGGTGTTTCTACCCTCTTCGGCTACCTGCAGGCCAGTCGGCCACGATCGACGCTCGTTCCGGTAGCGCCGTCGGGGTAGAAGCGATAGTCGAGACTCACCACGTAGGGCCTGAAGCCGCGCTTCGGACAGCCGGCGTTCGTTGCGAGGTAGTCGCGTGCGTAAGCCTTGCCTCCGACCGAGAACGGGACGTCGGACGGTGTAATCGGTACGCCGGCGATCACCTGCAGGTTGTACGGCACCCCGAATTCGATCTCATAGCTCCATCGCCGACCGCTCAGCCTCTTGACCTGGATCGGCACGGGCTCTTGCACGAACGCCGGGTTGAAATACGTCGTGTAGGCGTACATCCAGTTCGCGCCGCCGTTGTAGAACACCAGCTTCGGAGTGGTGATGACCGTGTCCGCGTACGCGTTGCCGCTGCCGGCTCCCATGATCGACCGCTTCGGGCACTCGTCCGCGTCGTTCTGGAGCGTCACCTTCGAGCACCTCGGGTACTTGTCGCCGTTGTAGGCGATGCCGCGGGGCAGCAGCACCCGGCCGGCCGTGATCACCGGCGGCTCCTGCCCGAGCGGCTGTCCGGCAACGAATCGACCCTTGAGCGTCGAGCCTCGGGGCCTGTTCTCCGTGCCAGCCTTCCGAGGCACCACGTCCAGTTTGACCTCGAACGTGTACCCCGGCTTCTGTCCGACGGCAGGCGTACCTGCGACGCCTGCGAGCGCCATCCCTACGAGCGACGCCACCCCAAGAAGCTTGCGCATTCCCCCTCCTCCGTTGCCCGTCCCGAGTAAGGCCGTGTTCTACCCGATGCACAGCGCGATAGCCAGGGTGTAGGCCTACGGAGAAGTGTTTTGGATCGGCCTCGTTGGACACGGTTCGAAAAGAACCGCGACAAGGAGAGCACGGGCATGAAGGCAGTCACATGGCACGGCAAGCGCGACGTCCGCGTCGACACGGTCCCGGACCCGACGATCGTCGACCCGACCGACGTGATCGTGCGTATCACCTCGTCCGGGATCTGCGGCTCGGACCTCCACCTCTACGAGGTCCTCGGGCCGTTCATGACCGAGGGCGACATCCTCGGCCACGAGCCGATGGGGGTGATCGAGGAGGCGGGTTCGGAGGTGACCGAGCTGTCCGCCGGCGACCGAGTCGTCATCCCGTTCAACGTCTCATGCCAGCAGTGCTGGATGTGCGACCACGGGCTGAACTCGCAGTGCGAGACCACCCAGAACCGCGAGCAGGGGATGGGGGCGTCCTTGTTCGGATACACGAAGCTCTACGGGCAGGTCCCGGGCGGCCAGGCCGAGTACCTCCGGGTCCCGTTCGGCAACACGCTGCCGATCAAGGTCCCCGACGGCCCGCCCGACGATCGATTCCTCTTCCTCTCCGACGTTCTGCCCACCGCCTGGCAGGCCGTCCAGTACGGCGACATCCCGGACGGGGGCAGCGTGACCGTGCTGGGCCTCGGACCGATCGGGGACATGGCCGCGCGGGTCGCCAGCCACCTCGGCTACCGGGTCATCGGCGTGGACCTCGTGCCCGAGCGGTTGGAGCGGCTGCGGCAGCGGGGGATCGACGTGCTGAACCTCGAGGACCACGACAAGGACCTGGCCGAGGTGATCCGCAGCATGACCGACGGCCGCGGCACGGACTCCGTGATCGACGCCGTCGGCATGGAGGCGCACGGGGCGCCGATCGGCGAGCTGGCCCAGAAGATGACCGGCATGCTGCCCGACGCGCTGGCCGAGCGGATCATGAAGACCGCGGGCACCGACCGCATGAGCGCCATCAACATGGCCATCGACATCGTGCGCCGGGGCGGCACGATCTCACTCAGCGGCGTCTACGGCGGCATGGCCAGCCCGATGCCGTTGCTGACCCTGTTCGACAAGCAGATCACGATCAACCAGGGACAGGCCAACGTGTGGCGCTGGGTCGAGGACATCAAGCCGCTCCTCACCGACGACGACCCGCTGGGCGTGGATTCCTTCGCCACGCACAAGGTGGCGCTCGCCGACGCGCCCGATGCCTACAAGACGTTCCAGAAGAAGCAGGACGGCGCCGTGAAGATGGTCTTCCAGCCGTAGGGGACGGAGAGGGGCAGGTCAGCCGGCGGCGCCGGCGGCCTGCTTCTCGCCCACCCGCCGGCGCTCCGCGGGCGGCTTGCGAGCCAGCTCGGACAGTCGCCGCAGCGTCTCGCGGTTGCGCAGCCGGGTGAAGGCGTGGAACGCAGGCAGCATCATGTGCACCGCCTTGGGGATCAGCGGGTCCTCCACCATCGTCACCTGGGTGCCGCCCCCGGATCCCTTCAGCTCGAAGGTGACCCGCGCCTTGCCCAGCGGGCGCCCGCGGGCGATGAGCTCCAGTCGCCGGGGTGCGTCGACGGCGACGACCTCGGTCCGGTCCTTGACGTTCAGCGGGCCGTAGCCGACCGTGTGGTGGAACTCGGAGCCCTCCTTCGGCCAGCTCTCCTCCCAGTCGCGGATGTTCTTGGAGCCGACCACCACGTACCCGTACTGGCGCGGGTCGGAGAGGACATCGAAGACGGTCTGGGGGGCGACGGGGATATAGCGCTTGTTTCGGGCCACCGACCCGGCCTACCCCTTGGCGCCGGGTGGAAACGCTACCATCCCACGGGATGGCGGTGGGAAGGTAGTGGCCGAGGGCGAGAAGAGCGAGAAGATCACGATCAACATCGGTCTGGTCGACCTCGGCCAGATCGACCTGCTGGTCGACGAGGGCTTCTACGCCAACCGCACGGACTTCATCCGCACGGCGATCCGCCGCCGGCTGGAGACGCAATCAGGTGCGGTGGACCAGACCGTCGCGCGCCGCACGCTCGCGCTCGGCGCGCAGCACCTCAGTCGCACTGACCTGGAGGAGCTCCGCGGCGCTGGTCGCACGATGGAGCTCCGCGTGCTGGGGCTCGCGACCATCGCCGACGACGTGTCGCCCGAGCTCGCGCTCGCCACGATCGCGTCGGTGGAGGTGCTCGGTGCCTTCCGGGCGCCTCCGAAGGTGAAGGCAGCGCTGGCACCGAGGACGGTGTGACGCGGCGTGATCACGGCAAACGAACGGAAGGATCCGAATGGTTGACACGATGACCGAGGCGCTCCGCCTCACCCGCAGTGGCCGGCTCGCAGAGGCGACCGCCCTCATCCAGGGAGGCCCCGGCCCGGCCCCGTCTCCCCCGGTGACGCACGCCCCCGTCGGAGAGACGCGCCAGCTCACCCATTCGGAGGCGGCGGGGTCACGGAGGTACGAGCTCTACGTCCCCAGCGGATACGCCGGCCAGGCGGTGCCGCTGGTGGTCATGCTCCACGGCGGGACGCAGGACGCCGCCGACTTCGCGGCCGGCACGCGGATGAACGAGCTCGCCGAGGAGCGCACGTTCCTGGTGGCGTATCCCGAGCAGTCCCGGGCGGCGAACTTCGGGCGCTACTGGAACTGGTTCCGGCGCTCAGACCAGCAGCGCGACTCCGGCGAGCCGGCGGTCATCGCCGGCCTCACCCGGCAGGTGATGAGCGACTGGGCCGTCGACCCCGCGAGGGTCTTCGTGGCCGGCTTCTCCGCGGGGGGCGCCATGGCCGAGGTCATGGCCGCCACGTACCCCGACGTCTACGCCGCCGTCGCCGTGCACAGCGGGCTCGCGTACGGAGCGGCGCACAGCGTCCCGTCTGCCTTCGCGGCGATGAGGGGCGGCGGCACGCCGGCGCCGGGGGCCGGGCTGCCGCTGATCGTCTTCCACGGCGACAGCGACGGCACCGTCGCACCGGTCAACGCCGAGAAGCTGGTCGCCTCGCGGACCCACGAGGGCCCGACCTCCACCGGCCGGGGAGAGACCGGCGCTCGTAGGCACACCTGGAGCGTGTACCGCGGGGCCGAGGGAACCGTGGTCGAGCAGTGGATCGTGCACGGCGCAGGACACGCGTGGTCGGGCGGCAGCCCGCTGGGCACCTACACCGACGCGCAGGGCCCTCACGCCTCGGCCGAGATCGTGAGGTTCTTCCTCGGGTAGGCGGCCCGGAGCGCCGCGGTCTAGCTCGCGCCCGCCCAGAGCCGCTTGAGGAAGTCCAGCTTCTCGTCCAGCCAGCCGATCAGCTT
>DASQKV010000043.1:0-34260 GCA_035630335.1 Thermoleophilaceae bacterium
GCAGCACCACGAACGCGCGCAGGCGCTGGCCGAACTCGGCGTCGTCCACCCCGATCGCGGCCGCCTCGGCGATCGCGTCGTGGCGGGCGAGCAGATCCTCGACCTCCTTCGGGAAGACGTTCTCGCCACCGGAGACGATCATCTCGTCGTCGCGGCCCTCGACGAACAGGTGCCCGGCGGTGTCCATGCGGCCCACATCGCCGGTGGCCATCAGGCCGTCGATCTCGTCCTTGGTTCCACCGCCGGTGTAGCCCTCGAAGCGCAGCTCGTTGCCGACGAAGATGCGGCCGGTCTGGCCTTGGGGGACCACGGCGCCGCGCTCGTCGTAGAGGCGGACCACCACTCCGCGCGGCGGGGTGCCGGCGGTGCCGGGCGCCGCGCGCATCTCGGCGGGGGTGGCGATCGTCGCCCAGGCGACCTCGGTCGAGCCGTAGAGGTTGTAGAGCGTGTCGCCGAACTCGTCCATCCACTCGGTCGCGAGGTCGCCCGGCAGCGCCGAGCCGCTCGCGGCGACGATCGAAATCGAGCTGGTGTCGTACCTGCGGCGGGTCTCGGCCGGCAGCTCGAGGATCCGCTGCATCATCACCGGCACGACGACCAGCGAGTCCGCCCGGCTCTGAGCGACCGCGGCGAGCGCGTCCTCGGGATCGAACCGGCGCCGGAGCACCAGCGTGGAGTTGAGCAGCAGGCCGATCGTGAAGTGGGCGAAGCCCCAGGAGTGGAACAGCGGAGCGGCGATGTGCGTCGTTTGACGCCGCTTCAGCGGGATCTTCGACAGCAGCGAGATCGCGGGATCGAGCGACTGCGGCGACGACCGGTTGGCGCCCTTCGGCGAACCCGTGGTCCCGGACGTGAGGATCACCGTCTTGCCCACCCGGCTAGGCGGCTGCGGCGTGCTGGCGGATCCAGCCGCGATCAGCTCATCGAGCGTAGGGTCGGCAGCACGATCCGCGTCGTGCCACGCGACGAATCGCATGCGACCTTCGCCGGCCTGCTCGAGCAGCCCCGTGAACTCCTCGTCGTAGATCAGCGCGGCCGGACCCTCGCGCTCGACCACCTCGGCCAGCTGAGGGCCGGCGAAGGCCGTGTTGAGGTAGAGGGCGTCGGCGCCCAGCTTCGCCGCCGCCACGGTGGCCTCGACGAAGCCGCGGTGGTTGCGACACATGATTCCGATGCCGTCGCCCTCGCGGATCCCGGCACGCGACAGCGAGTCGGCGAGCGCATTCGTCCTGCGGTCGAGCTCCGCGAAGCTGAGCGTGCCGAGCTCGTCGACGATCGCCGGGTCGCTCGGGCAGACGGTGGCGGCCGTCATGTAGCCGGCCGCCGGTCCGCGCCCCCAGCGCAGAAGGGTGGCAACCATGCGGGCCAGCTTGTCGGGGCGGACGGGACGCACGATGTCCGCATCGGCCAAGATCTTCACGCCGCCCGCCCGGTGAGCGATCGAGTCACGTAGGGCTTTCCCCCGGCCCTGTTTCGACGTGGCAGCCACCATCCCGCGCGCTGAGTCTGCCAGGCCCGTGTCGCCCGCGACGCGACGTCCGTCGACCGCCGCCCCCCAGCCTCGGCCCCGCTCGGGTCAGCGCCGTCTCAGCGCTTCTTCTCCCTCGGTGGTCGCGGAGGGTTGGCCTTGCGCTCCGCCGCGGTCATCTTGCGGATCACGAGCGAGCCCTCCTCGACCTGCTGCTGTACCTGCTTCAGCTTCTCCTCGCGCCGCTTGTCCTGCTGCTCGCGCACGGTCCTGGCCATGACGGGCAGTCCTCGCTTTCTGTCGCCAGCGTCCCCATAAAGGTACCCGGTCAGGAGGCAGGGCTCTCGGGGTTCCGGTAGGCGTCCTTCTGCCATGGAGGAGAGATGTCGCGATCGAGCCGGCGATAGGAGCGCCGATCGACGCCCTCGAGCGGCAGAAGCCGGATTCCTTCGGCTGTGGCGGTCCGCTCCCGCGCGCGCCGCGAGGGCACGTGTCCGGCGTGGCTGCCCTTCGAGACGCGGGCCCATCCGGTCGCAGCGCCCCACACGCCCTCGCAACCGCTCGACTTGCACGAACGCCAGTGTCCGTGCGACGTGACCCGCATCGCGGCGCGACCGGATCCATCGACGCGCAACGCCACGGCCTCCCAGTCGTCTCGGTGATAACCGGGATAGGGCGGCAGCCCATTCGGCAAGTTGCCGCTGAGCCGCCCGAGCGCGCCGGCGAGCTTCCACACCCGATCCGAGCCGGCGAACGTCGTGTTCGAGTCCGGGTAGTACGTCCAGTATTGGATGTAGCGACGCCCGCCGCGGTGCTGCACGCGGGTGAAGACCGTGGCGCGCATGCCGGCGTCGGTTCGATGGGCGTCGAGATCGCGGTCGTCGGGGGCGCTGGCGCAGTCGACGCTACGGCACCGGCGCCAGTCCACCGGCAACTGGCGCTCGCCGGGCTCGAAGACGAGGCTGGGTAGGTGACGACGAACGAGCGCCGCGTCGCGCGTCCCGTACTCGCGCGCCAGGGCGGCGTCGCCGTCGTCGCATCCGCTGCGGACCGCACAGGCGAGCCTGTGTGCGAGAAAGCCTCCGAACGATCGAGCGTCGACGGCCGCTGCCGTCGCGGTGAGCCCGCCGAGCACGAGGCACGCGACCAGGGTCACGCCGATCCACTCGACCGTCGCCTGCCCTCGTTGACTCGACATGAGGAGATCGTCCGAGACCGAGACGGACGGGTGTAGCACCGGAGCGACAAGGTCGCGACAACCGTTCGACCATATCGTTCCTAAGCATATAAGCTATGTCGCGATCCACTGGTCCAAGCGGTGTCGACACATGGATGTTTCTTGTTGTCTAAAACAAATCGGATTGTGAAGACAGTGCACCTAGCTGTAATTTCATAGCAATGGAAAACCTGCCACACCGCACGAGTCGGGTCGGGGAAAAGCTCCCGCGCGGAAGCCATGGCCTTCCGCCGGAGTTCGTGGTCAGGTCCCAGCGCGAGCGGCTGTTCGCGGGTATGGCTCGCGTCACCGCACGTAGCGGCTACGCCGCCACGACGGTAGACGACATCGCGGCTGAGTCCGGCGTGTCGAGAAAAGCACTGTACGCACACTTCTCCGGTAAGGAGGACGTGCTCCTCCAGGCACACAAGGCTGTTGTGAAGCGAATCGTGACCGGCGCCGGTCCCGCTATCGCCGAGCAGGATAACTGGAAGGCAGCGCTCCGGGTCTTGCTCGACTGGGGCCTGGAGTTCTTTTCCAGAGAGCCCGCCTTCGCCCATCTCACGTTGATTGAGATGGGGGCTGCGACGCCGGCATCGCAGCGACTTCAGAGGGACTCCCTCGACTCAGTGCGCGCACTGATCGAGCAGGCGATCCTGCAGGGAGCAAGGCCCTTATCGCACACCACGATCGACGGAATGCTGGGGGGCTTGATCTATGTCGTCGCCCAGGCCGCCGAAGGCGGATCTCCAGGCGATCTGGTGACGCTCCGTCCGGAGCTGATGTCGTGGTTCGTACTCGTCCTCGAAGGACCGGAGGCCGCTGAGCGCGAGCTCGAGGAGGAGATCACCACTTCCCCGAGCCGTCGCAGCCCCTCCGACCTTCCGATTGCCGGCGCCGCCATCGGTACCGGATCGGAAGGTCGCTGACCCGAGGCCTATTCGCCCGGGGGTGGCCCGAGCGACTCGAGCAATTCGAAGCGTGCCGCGAGATCGGCGATCCGGGTCCGAGTGTCCTCGGCCGTCACCGCTCCACGCCAGTACTCGTTGAGCTCATCCGCAAGCTGCTCGGAGGCCGCGCACGCTGCGTCGTAGACCACTGTCCACAGAGCCGTTCGCGTGCCGGTCAGCTCGCGCACGCCGAGCCCGGAATCTGGACCATCGCTCGCGTCGATCTGCCTGAGGAGGCTGTCGAGCTCGCCCAGCCGGTCACGAGAGCTTGCGTCGACAACGGTCTGCTCCGCCACGGGGGATGAACGGTCGCCCAGGGACAGCTGATCCTCGAGCGCGCGGCGCGCGGTCAACAGGCTCTCTCGGATCGCCTCGGCGTGCTCGGTTGAAACCTGGATTGTCATTACGGACATGAGTCCCTCCTTCGGTGCTGCGTCGTCGTTGGGAATCGAACATACGTTCGTGGGTGGACGACGACGCGCGCATTGAGAAGCCCCCACCCGCCCCGCGTCAGAGTTGTTACAGTCGCGACTCCTTCTTAGCATATTTGCTGTGTCCTGTAACCGGGGGACGCGAGCTTGCCATGCTCGAGCCGCTCGTCGAGGCTGACGGCCCGCGTCGAGGCGGCGTCTATACGATCCGGGCGTGGTCTTCGACTTCACGGACGAGCAGGCAGCCATCCAGCGCTTGGCGCGCGACTTCGCCCAGCAGGAGGTGAAGCCTGTCGCAGAGACGCTGGATAGGGAGAAGCGCTTCCCCTACGAGATCGTCGCGAAGCTCGGCAAGCTGGGGTTGATGGGCGTGCCCTACCCCGAGGAGTACGGCGGTGGAGGCGCGGACACGCTGACATACGCCCTGGTAGTCGAGGAGCTGGCCCGCATCGACTCCTCGGTGGCGATCACGGTGGCCGCCCATACCTCGCTCGGCACGTGGCCGGTGCACGCGTTCGGGAGCGAGGAGCAGAAGCGCGAGTGGATGCCGCGGCTGACCGCCGGCGAGACGCTTGGCGCATTCGGGCTGACCGAGCCCGAGGCGGGCTCGGACGCCGGCAACGTCCGCACTAAGGCGGCCCTAGAGGACGGCGAGTGGAAGATCGACGGCGCGAAGCAGTTCATAACCAACGCGGGCACCGACATATCCGGATTCGTGACGATCACCGCCCGCACGGGCGCGGACGAGGTCTCCAACATCATCGTGCCGCGCGGGACTCCCGGCTACGAGATCGGGACCGCCTACCGCAAGATGGGCTGGAACGCGTCCGACACCCGGCCGCTCGCCTTTGACGACTGCCGGGTCCCGCAGGAGAACCTGCTCGGCCCGAGGGGCATGGGCTTCAAGCAGTTCCTCCAGACCCTCGACGGAGGGCGGATCTCGGTTTCCGCGATGGCTGTCGGCCTTGCGCAGGGTGCGCTCGACGAGGCGCTCTCCTACGCGAAGGAGCGCCAGGCGTTCGGCAAGCCGATCGCCAAGTACCAGGCGATCCAGATCAAGCTCGCCGACCTCTCCGCGGAGATCGAGGCGGCGCGCCTGCTCACCTACAAGGCTGCTGTCGAGAAGGACCTGGGTCGCAACTTCAGCCTCACCGCCGCCCAAGCGAAGCTAAAGACCGGGCGGCTGGCCGTGCGCGCGACCGAGGAGGCCGTCCAGATCCACGGCGGCTACGGCTTCATCGAGGAGTACCCCGTCTGCCGCTTCTACCGCGACGCGAAGATCCTCACGATCGGCGAGGGCACCGACGAGGTGCAGCAGATGGTGATCGCCCGCGCGCTCGGGGCCTGACCCTCCGGCGCTTACAGCTCGCGTTCGAGCAGCCGCGACGCGGCGCTTGACGGGTCGAGCCGCCGGGCCACGACCTCGTCGAGCAGCTCGCGGACGATCGGGTCGTCGTGGATCGACTCCTCCAGCCGGCGTCGCAAGCGTCCGGCGGCCAGCGCCAAGACCTCGTTCATCAGATTGCGGCGACGGCGCTCGGCGAGCGTGCCCTCGCGCTCGATGTGCTCGCGGTGAGCGGCGATCGCCTCGGCCAGCTGCTCGATGCCCTCGCCGCGCGACGCCTCGGTCTTCACGATCGGCACGCGCCAGCCCTTCTGCGGGCCGAGCGACAGCACGCCACGGATCTCGCGGATCATCGTGTCGGTCAGCGGGTGATCGGACTTGTTGACGACGATCACGTCAGGGATCTCCATGACGCCCGCCTTCAGCGCCTGGATCGAGTCGCCGGAGCCGGGCATCAGGGCGAGCACGATCGTGTCGGCGTGGTCGATGATGTCGACCTCGGCCTGCCCAACCCCGACCGTCTCGAGCAGCACGACGTCCTTGCCGGAGGCGTCCATCAGCAGGGCCGCCTGCAGGCATGCCTCCGAGAGGCCGCCCAGCGCGCCGCGGTTCGCCATCGAGCGGATGAAGACGCCGGAGTCGAGGAAGTGCTCGGTCAGGCGGATGCGGTCGCCGAGCAGCGCGCCCTGTGTGAACGGCGACGACGGGTCGATCGAGAGCACCGCCACCTGGCGATCGGCCGCCCGGTACCGGGTCGTGAGAGCCCCGATCAGCGTCGACTTGCCGACGCCGGGCGGACCGGTGAAGCCGACGACGGCCGCCTTGCCGGTCCGGGGATAGACCTCGCGCACGAGCGCCCAGCCCTCCGGATCGTCGTTCTCGACCAGCGAGATCGCGCGCGCCAGCGCGCGCCTGTCACCCGCGAGCAGCTTGTCGGTCAGCTCGGCGGCTGTGCGGGCGGCGGCCATGGCCGGAGCAGGCTAGTACGGCCAGCAGCTCCGAGCCCGGCCGCCCGGCACGCCTACTCGTATGCGAGCGCCTCGAGCACGTCGAGCTTCGACGCCCTCCGGGCTGGCCCGACGGCGGCGAGCACCCCCGCCAGCGCGGCGAGCACGAGGATCAGCAGCAGCTGGCCGACCGGGTATGCGAGCTCGAAGCCCTCGTCGGCGAGCGGTCGCGAGATCAGCGCCGCGAACAACAGGCCGAGAGCCGCGCCCAGCAACGCCCCGATCATCGCCGTGATGACCGCCTCGTAGCGGATGACACGGCGCACCTGACGGCGGGTCATCCCGACGGCTCGCAGCATGCCGAGCTCGCGTGTGCGCTCGTGGATGGAGAGCGCGAGCGTGTTGACGATCCCGAAGATCGAGACGACGATCGCCAGCGACAGCAGCGCGTAGATCAGCCCGACGAGCGCGCCGATCTGATCCTCCTGGGACTGCTTGAGCTGCTCCTGGTCGAGCGCCTCGGCGGAGGGATAGCGGGCGTCGACGAGCCGCTCGATGCGGCGCTGGACGACGGCCGCGTCGGCGCCGCCGGCAACCGCCACCAGCACGTAGCTGTCGCGCCGCTCGCCGAACTCGCGCGCCATCGCGGCCTGGGTGATGACGAAGCTGCCGAGGAAGTCGGTCCGGTCCTTGACCTGCCCGACGATCTCGAAGGCGGCGCGCTTCCCGGTGGGGGTGAGCACGCTCAGCCTGTCGCCGACCGCGAGGTCCCTTGACTTGGCGTACGCCTCGTCGACGACGGCCTGGCCGCCGGACATGCGGGCGATCGTCGCCGGCGAGCCCTCTGTGAACTCGAAGTTAAAGACGTCGTCGATGTTCGCGGGATCGACGCCGGCGATCCGCTGCTGGCCCTTCTGTCCCGCCAGCTTGGCGTAGCTGTAGCGGATCGACCCGACCTCGCCAACGCCCTCGACACGAGCGACCTCGCGTCCGATGCTCGGCGGGATCGGTGAGAAGCCGTCGGTGTTCTGGATCGTGATGTCGCCCTGGAAGTTGGTGTCGATCGCGCTCGCGATCGAGCGGTTGAGGCCGGCCGCGAAGACGGTCACGAAGACGACCAGCGCGAGACCGATCATCAGCGCCGCCGAGGTCACCGCCGTGCGTCCCGGCTTGCGCATCGCGTTCTCGCGTGCGAGCCGCCCGGTGAGCCCGCGCAGCCGCTCCAGCGGCCAGCCCGCGACCGACGCCAGCGGCCGCACGAGCTTGGGGCTGTAGAGCGAGGCGGAGAAGAGGATGGCCGCCGAGCCCGCACCCATCAGGCTGGCGGCCGAGCTCGAGGACTCGAGATCCCCGAACAGGCCGATCAGCAGCATCGCCAGTCCGCCTATGCCCAGCAGTCCCGCGACCGCGGCCGTGATCCGGCCGCGGCGGCGGCTCTCGGGCAGCGCCGCCTCGAGCAGCGCCGCCATCGGCGTCACGCGCGTGGCCCGCAGCGCCGGGGTGACCGCCGAGGCGAGCGTGATGCCGAGCCCGAGCACGAGCGAGACGATCACCGTGCGCGACTCGAGCACGAGGCCGGTGTTCGGCAGGTCGATCCCGAACGACTTGAACAGCGCGTTGAGCCCGCTCGCGATGCCGATCCCGGCCAGCAGTCCGAGGACGGACCCGACGAGGCCGATCACGCTCGCCTCCAAAAGCACCGAGCCGAGGATCTGCCCGCGCGAGGCGCCGAGCGTGCGCAGCAGCCCGAACTCGCGGATCCGCTGCGCGACGGTGATCGAGAAGGTGTTGAAGATCTGGAAGCCGCCGACGACGAGCGAGATGCCGGCGAACACGAGCAGCGCGATCTTGAGGAAGCTGAGGTCGCTGCCGATCTCGTCGGTCTCGCGCTGGGCGTTCTGCTGGCCCGTCTCGACCCGCGTCGTCGCGGGAACCACGTCCGCGACCCGGCGTTGCAGCTCGCCTGGCGAGACGCCGGGCGCGGCGGCGATCGAGATCTGGTCGAGCTTGCCCACCTTGTCGGTGACCCGCTGGGCCTCTGCCAACGTCAGCGTCACCGAGGCCGAGCCGCCCGTAGACGTGTCGCCCAGCTTGTTGGTGCCCACGACGGTGAACCGCTGCAACGGGCGCTCGCCGACGACCCCGATCCGATCGCCGACGTCGACCCCCTCGCGGTCGGCGGTCGACGCGTCGACCGCCACCTCGGTCGCGTCGCGCGGCGCCCGGCCCTCGACATACGTCAGCGTGTCGAACGGCTTCTCCGTCGCGGAGCTGATGAACTGGGGCGCGAAGCCCTGGCCGAACGGCTTGCCCTCCGCATCGGTGATCCGGCCGAACGAGAAGATCCCGCCCTGAGCCTTCTCGACGCCCGGAACGCGCTCGACCCGCTCGACCAGCGACGCCTCGAACGGCGGCGGCTCGCTGGTCTCCTGGCTGACGATCTCCTTCGGCGTGACGACGACGTCGGTGCCCTTCAGCGCGGTGTCGAAGATGTCGTCGAACGACCTGTTGATCGTGTCGGTCAGGACGTACGTGCCCGCGACGAGCGCGACGCCGAGCACCACCGCGAGAGTTGTGGCGATCGCGCGCAGCTTGCGCGAGGCGAGGCCCTTCAAGGCGACGGCGAGCATCGCGCTACACGACGCCCTTCATCAGCTCGAGCACGTCGTCCTCGCCGCCAGCGGCGCCGTCGTGGGCGACCTTGCCGTCACGCAGAACCACGAGGCGATCGGCGTAGGCCGCGGCGTGCGCCTCGTGAGTGACCATGATCACCGTCTGCCCGAGCTCGTCGGCGGAGTGGCGCAGGAGTGCGAGCACCTCGTCGGACGCCTTCGAGTCGAGGTTGCCGGTCGGCTCGTCGGCGAACACGACGGCCGGCTTCGACACGAGCGCCCGAGCCACCGCCACCCGCTGCTGCTGGCCGCCCGACAGCTCCGCCGGGCGGTGGGTGCGGCGGTCGCCGAGCCCGACGATGTCGATCAGCTGATCGAGCCACTGCGGGTCGGGCTTGCGTCCGGCGATCGAGAGCGGCAGCCGGATGTTCTCCTCGGCCGTCAGCACTGGCAGCAGGTTGAAGAACTGGAAGACGAAACCGAGCTTGTCGCGCCGCAGCTTGGTCAGGTCGCCGTCGTCCAGGCCTGAGACGTCGATGCCGTCGATCGTGACGGTGCCGCCGTCGGGCTGGTCGAGCCCGGCGAGGATGTGCATCAGCGTCGACTTGCCGGATCCCGACGGCCCCATGATCGCCGCGAAGCGGCCGCGCTCGAACTCGGTCGACACGCCCGCGAGGGCGTCGACCGCGGCCTCGCCCTCGCCGTAGCGGCGGCGCACGTCGGTCGCTGTCACGATCGGCCCGCTGCCCTCGGCAAGCGGGCGCCCGTCGGTCGTCGATCCGTTCATGGGCGCCACTTTGGCAGCTGGCAGCCACCCGCGTCTCTACGGGAAGCACGCTTGCCGGGGTACGGATATCCCGACGCCCGCACCTATGATCAGGCCCGATGGAGCCGCAGGCAACCGAGGCCCCGGCGATGCCCGCCGCGGAGGTGCGCCGGCCTCCGCGCCCGCTGCAGGGCGGGCCGCTGGTGCTGCTGCGCTTCATGCGCCGCAACGGGATGCTGACGCCCGAGTACCTGCGGCTGATCGCCGGGCTGGCACGGCGCCGGTGGCTCACGCGCTATGGCAGGCGCCTGCGGTCCGACGGGCTCGCGTTCGTCGCCTCCGACGTCGTGATCCAGATCGGCGCGGCGGGCCGGGTGGAGCTCGGACGCTGGTCGTGGATCGGCCACGGGACGAAGATCCGCTGCCATGAGGGGAAGGTGTCGATCGGCGCGAAGACCGTGATGGGACAGGAGTGCACGATCTCGGCCTACCAGCACGTCTCGATCGGCCGCGAGTGCGTGATCGCCGACCGGGTGATGCTGATCGACTTCGACCACGGGATGGTCGAGGTCGAGCGGCCGATCCGGCTGCAGGGGATCTACAAGCGCGACGTGCGCGTGGGCAACAACGTCTGGATCGGCTACGGCGCCTGCATCCTGCGGGGGGTCACGATCGGCGACAACGCGGTGATCGGCACCAACGCGGTCGTCACCGACGACGTGCCGGCGAACGCCGTCGTGGGTGGGGTCCCGGCGCGCGTCATTCGGATGCGTGCGGAGCCGAGAGCGATGCGATGGGAGTGAGCGAGCGCCCGGCGGGCCTGCTCGCGCGTGGCCCGTGGGCGCCCACCGACGTGACCGTCAGCTGGAGCGAGCGGCCCTACGAGCCGGACGCCGACGTGGCCGCCGCCGCCGACGCGGCGATCGACGAGCTCGGCAGGCGCGGATCCCCCACCCACGACGGCCTCGGCGCACGCGTCGCGCGTTACGAGCAGCGCCCGAACGGCCTCGCGCTCGAGCTCGAGCCGGTGCGCTGGGCGTTGCGGCTGTGCGGAGACGCGGTCGACAGCATCTCGTCGCTGTGCGTCGTCCGCGATGCCGACGGCCGCTGGCTCGCCGGCCGGCGCGCACAGTGGGTGGCGAGCTGGGCCGGTCGCTGGGCGCTCGGCGCCGGTGGCGCCGTCGAGGTCGGCGAGAACCCGGTCGACACGCTCGCACGCGAGCTCGAGGAGGAGTGGTCGGTGCGCCCCGAGCGACTCAGCGCAGAGGCGCTGCTGCGCATCCCGAGCGGGCTGCTGCTGTTCGTCGGGATCGCCCACCTCCCCGCGGGTGCCGAGGTCACGATCGATCCCGAGCACGACACGCACGCCTGGTGGCCGCCGAGCGTCGAGGACTGGCCGCAGGAGGCCGACGCCCCGCTACGTGCGATGGCAACGATGCTCGCGGACCGCTGACGAGCCGGCGCGTGGCCTAGCTGACGCGCGGACGGGGCGTGACCATGCCCCGATACAGCTCGGCGGTCTGGCGCGCGACGTCGGCCCAGTCGAAGCTCAGCACGTGCTCGGTCGCCTCGGCGACGAGCCGGTCGCGCAGCGCGGTGTCGGTCAGCAGCCGCTCGGCCATCTGGCCGAGCGAGTCGGGATCGCGTGAGCGGAAGCGCAGGCCGACGTCGTCGTTGGGCACGACCTCGCGCAGGCCGCCGGTGTCGGCGACCAGGCACGGGCAGCCCGACGCCATCGCCTCGAGCGCCACGAGCCCGAACGGCTCGTAGATCGAGGGCACGACCGTCAGGTCGGCGATCCGGTAGAGCGAGTGCAGCACGTCGTCGCCGATCCAGCCCACGAACGTGCCGTGCTCGTCGAGCCCGAGCCGGCTCGCCTGCTCGCGTAGCTCCTGCTCGGCGGTGCCCGACCCGGCGACGATGAAGCGCACGTTGCCGACCCGCTCGATCAGCCCCGGCAGCGCTTCGAGGGCGAGCTGGAAGCCCTTCTCGTAGACGAGCCGGCCGACGAGCAGCACGAGCCGCTCGTCCGGCTCGGCGAAGCGTGCGCGCAGCGTGTCGAGGTCGTCGACCGGGACCAGCTCGGACGGGTCGATCCCGTTCGGGATCACCGCGATCCGATCCTCCTCGAGCCCGTAGATGTCGGCGATGTGCTCGCGCATGTAGGCGGAGCACGCGATCACGCTCTCGGCGCGGTTGGTGATCCAGCGCTCGACGCCGTGGATGTGGCTCTGCGGGTGCTTGTCGACCCAGCCCTGGTGGCGGCCGTACTCGGTCGCGTGGATCGTCACCGCGAGCGGGCAGCGGAAGCGGTTGGCGAGGTGGTCGCCCGCGACGGCCACCAGCCAGTCGTGGCAGTGGACGAGGTCGAAGTCGTAGCGATCCCCCACCTCGACGCCGGCGGCGAGCATGTCGGCGTTCATGTGCTCGACCCAGGTTACGAACTCGCCAAGGTCGCGCGGACGCTCGGGCTCGCGGACGTGGTGCACGATCACGCCGTCGAGCTCCTCCTCCACGGGGGAGCCGTCGAGTCCGCGGGCGAGCACGTGGACCTCGACGTCCTGGGCGACCAAGTTCTCCGCCAGCTTGCGCACGTGCCGCGCGAGGCCCCCCTCGATCAGCGGCGGGTACTCCCAGGAGAGGATCAGGACGCGCATGTTCAGGGTGTGGCGAGCGCGGGGACGGCGAGGTCCGGCGCCAGGTTGCGGAGGGAGGGCTCCGGCACGGCGGCTGAGTCTGCCAGAGCGCCAAGTGCCGCGTCGTGAGCGGCCCTGTGCCCGGCGATGCGCTCGAGTGGATATTCGTCTGCCAGCCTGCGCGTGAGCTGGAACGGCCAGTCGCTCGCCTGCAACGCGAGCAGCTCGCGCGCGGCGCGCTCGACCCGCTCGCCCGGATGCCCATTCGCGCACGCGGCCGCTACCGTGCGCAGCTCGGCGGATCGCGCGGCGAAGGCGATCTCGGCGACGCGCGGCGAGTCCCAGGTCGACAGGTCCTTGTCGGTTCCCCAGGTGGAGGCGTGGAGCTCGCGCCGCACCGGCTCGATCCGCTCCAGGGCACCGCTCACCGTCGAGAGCTCGAGCCCCTGCTCGCCGGCCTCGGCGATCACGCCCGCGAGCCACTCGGTCCCCTCGTACCACCAGTGTCCGAGCAGCTCGGTGTCGAAGGCGCAGCAGAGCAGGCCGGCGCGTCCGCGCTCGGACGCGTAGGCGTCGAGGCGCTCGATCGCGCGCGCCACGAACGCTCGCGCGTGCTCGCGGGCCGCCGCACGCGCCTCCGTGGGCGCATAGGGAGCGCCGCCATTACTCCACGGACGCATGTGGTGGACGGTTCCGCGGTGGTAGTCGCGGTAGCGCGGGTCGGCCGGATAGCCGCTGCGGTCGGTCCAGACCAGCTCGACGGTCTGCCAGTCGATCGGCACCGCGACGACTCCCGCCGGCGTCAGCACCGGCTCGAGGTGCTCGAGGGCGCCGAGTCCGTGGGCCGTGGTCTGGTCGATGCAGACGGCGTGGACGCCGTGATCGACGAGCTGGCGCTCGAGGCCGGGAACGTAGGCGCACTCCGGCAGCCACAGGCCGCCGCCCCAGCCCCCAAAGCGGCGCCGGTGCGACGCGATGCCCGTGTCGAGCTGGAGCCCAAGGCCGGCATCGGTCGCCAGCAGCGGCAGGATCGCGTGGGTCGCTGCCGAGGTCCAGAGCTCGACCGGCGTCGCCGCCGCTGCGCCCGCGAGCAGGCCGAGCAGATCGCCCCCGCACGCCTCGATCGCATCTGCCGCCCGGGCGTAGTCGCCGGCCGCACGGCGCACCTCGGCCGCCAGCTCGGGCTCGTCGCCGCGCTCGAGGCCGGCCGCATCCTCCTCGTGCACGCCCAGCCGGACGCCGCGCAGGTACTCGACCAGGCGCTCGCCTGCCGGGCCGGGCAGCGTCTCGAGCTGATCGCAGAGCACGGGCGTCAGGCCGAGCGTCAGCGGCGCGGCAGTCCGCTCGAGCAGCTCGAGCAGCGGCAGGTAGACGCCGGCGACCGCCTCCCAGAGCCACTCCTCGCCGAACGGCCAGGTCCCGAAGCCCTCGACATACGGCATGTGCGAGTGCAGGACGAGGCACAGCGCGCCTCGGTCGCGAGTCATCGCAGGACGGCGACGAGATCCAGCGCGCGGTCGAGTGGACCGTCGCGCAGGACGAAGTCGGTCGCGGCGATCGCCGGCGTGAAGCGGTCGTAGAACGGCCCCGTCAGGCCGAGCCGTGGGTGGACCGCGTCCCAGCCGAGGCGCAGCGCCAGCTCGTGGGCGCGCAGCTTGCGCGCGTGGAAGACGCCGAGCAGCTCGACGCGGTCGAAGACCTTCTCGCAGAGCGCGCGGAACTGCTCGGGGCGGTACTCGCGCAGATGCCAGGGGTTGTCGGACTTCTCCGCGCCCGCCGGCGCCAGCGTGAGCACGTTCGGCGTCGAGACGTAAGCGACCCCGCCGGCTCTCAGCATCGCCTTGAAGTGGCGCAGGACGCCCTCGTCGTCCTCGACGTGCTCGATCGTCTGCAGGAAGACGACGGCATCGCACGGCTCGGCGTAGGAGTCGACGAGATCGCGCGCGAAGCCGACCCCGGGCCGCGAGTAGCGCGCCCGGGCGTGCTCGAAAGCCTCGGGGTTGGCGTCGACGCCGGTCACGTGCGCGGCGCGGCGGGCGAGCAGGTCGGTGCCGTAGCCCTCGCCACAGGCCATGTCGACGACGTCGAGGCCCTGGCAGCGCTCGGCCACCCACTCGTAGACGGCCTGGTGGCGGCGGTACCAGTAGTTCTCCTCCGGCACGTCGGGCAGCGTGCGCTCGCCGGTCAGGGCGAGCGGCGGCACGCCCTCGGGCTGGTCTCGCTGCACGTACTCGCGCGTCTGCTCCACGGCGGCGGAAGTCTACGGACGGGCACGCGGCGACTGGGAGACACGCCCGTCTCGCCGCGTTCCCCTAGCCTTCCCGCGGTTATGGCAGCCCCCGCCAGCACGGAAAAGATCCGCGAAGTCAACGTCCGCTACCACGACCTCGCGGCCGAGCACTACGACTCGAAGTGGGGGATCGACTACGGCGAGCTCGGCCAGAGCCAGGTGACCGGCAAGGTCGCCAAGGCGCTCGGCGGCCGTCTCGGACGCTACGAGCGGGGGCTCGAGATCGGGGCCGGGACCGGCTACTTCGGCCTCAACATGGTGCTCGCGGGAGCGATCGGCGAGTACACGGCGAGCGACATCTCGCCGGGGATGCTGGGAGTGCTGTCGAAGACCGCGGGCGTGCTCGGCATCGACGCCGAGACCGCCTGCACCGAGGCGTCCGAGCTGCCGTTCGCCGACGAGTCGTTCGACATCGTCTTCGGACACGCCGTCCTGCACCACCTGCCCGACCTCGACGGCGCCTTCCGCGAGTTCCTGCGCGTGCTGCGCCCCGGTGGCGTCGTCGCGTTCTGCGGCGAGCCCTCGCACTACGGGGACCGACTCGCCGAGCTTCCCAAGCGCGCCGCCTACCGGCTCTCGCCGGCCTGGCGCACCGCCCTGCGGGCGCGACCCGTGGTGCGTGGCGGGGACGCCGAGCTGGCCGAGGAGGACTCGCTCGAGGGCGTCGTCGACGTCCACGCGTTCACCCCGGGCACGCTCGCGCACCACGCCCGCGGCGCCGGCTTCGAGGGCGTTCGGATCCGCGGCGAGGAGCTCGCGGCGAGTCTGTTCGGCTGGGCGAACCGCTCGCTCGAGGCGACCGCCGTGCCCGAGGACGTGCCGCTGCTGTGGCGCAAGTACGCCTACCACGGCTATCTCGCCCTCCAGCGGCTCGACCGCGCGGTGCTCGAGCCGCGACTGCCGCCCGCGGTCTTCTACAACCTGCTCGTCTCCGCGCGCAAACCCGCCTGAGCCGCCTCAGACGCGGTAGCGCGCGAGCGCACGCTCGCGCGCCTCGCGGTGGTCGACGATCGGAGCCGGATAGTCGGTCCCGATCACGCAGCCGGCCTCGCGCTGGACGTCGTCCGGCATCGTCCAGGGCTCGGCGAGGTGCTCGTCCGGGACCCGGCCGAGCTCGGGCACGTGGCGGCGCACGTAGGCGCCATCGGGGTCGTGGCGCTTCTGCTGGCGTGCCGGGTTGTAGATCCGCCGGTAGACCGGCTGCGGATCGACGCCGACCGACCCGATCCACTGCCAGTTGCCGTTGTTGTTGGCCTCGTCGCCGTCGAGCAGCATCCGCATGAACCAGCGCTCGCCGCGGCGCCAGTCGATGCCGAGGTCCTTGGTCAGGAACGAGCCGACCACCAGCCGCGCGCGATTGTGCATCCAACCCTCGCGGGTGAGCTGGCGCATGCCGGCGTCGACGAGCGGAAAGCCGGTGCGGCCCTCGCGCCAGGCGTCGAAGTCCTCCTCCGACCCGTTCCAGTCGATCGCGTCGCGGTACTTCGCTCGAAACTCGTGCCGGGCGTTACCGGGGTGGTGGAGCAGCAGCTGGGCGTAGAAGTCGCGCCAGCAGAGCTGGCGCCGGAACGCGTCCGCGCCCTTGCCGCGCGGCAGCCGCTGCTCGAGTTCGCGTGGCGAGACGCAGCCGAAGCGAAGGTAGGGCGACAGCCGCGAGGTGTTGTCGCGGCCGAGCGCATCGTGGTCGTCGGCGTACTCGCGCACCCCTCCACCGAAGAACGCGCGCATCCGCTCGCGCCCGGCGACCTCGCCTCCGGCGGCCGGCTCCGCCACCTCCTGCTCGAGCCCCAGGGTGGCGAGCGTGGGGAGGCGTCCCTTCGCGAGCTTGGCGGGGAGCGGCGGCAGGCGGCGCGGCGCCCCGAGCGGCTCCCGCCGCCCGGTCGCCAGCCAGGCGCGGTGATACGGCGAGAACACGGTCTGGGGCCGCCCCTGCCTGGTGCGGATCTCGCCCGGCGCGTCGACCGCGTAGAGCCCTGGATGCGCGCGGAGCTCGACGGCCTCCGACGCGAGCGCTTCCCGCACGAGCCGTCCCCGGCGACGGGCGTAGGGCGTGACGTCGGCGCTGAAGTGGACCGCGTCGGCGTCCGTCTCGCGCACCAGCGCCGCCAGCTCGCGCTCCGGCGGTCCGTGCCGGACGACCAGCCGGCTGCCGCGCTCGGCCAGCGCGGCGTCGAGGGCTCGCAGGCACTCGAGCAGGAACTGGGTACGCGGCCCGGATGCGTGCCGGCCGTGCAGCAGCCGGTCGTCGAGGCAGAAGACAGGCACGAGCCGGTCGACGCCCGCGCGAGCCGCCTCGAGCGCCGGATGATCGTGCACCCGTAGGTCGCGGCGATACCAGAGGAGGGCGGTGCTCACCCCTCGAGGGTACGTCGGGCGTGGGCCGTGGGGTGAGACCCAGGTTTCGGACGTATTACGTCCGAAACCTGGGTCTCACCGTGGCGCGCTCTCAGTCCACCGACTCGACCGCGCCGCCGCGGCGGGGATCGCCACCGCCGGAGAGGCTTCCGCTGGCCGCGTCGCTGACGACGGCCTGCACGCCGCCGAAGTAGAGGTTGCGGTCCTGCCAGCGGCGCAGTTGCCAATCGTGGTCCGCGAGCCAGTCGAGCGCTGTCGGATCGACGCCGGGCTCGGCATCGATTAGGTCGCCCTCGACGTGGATGCGCGGAGCGTCGACGGCGGCCTGGGCCTCCATGCCCCCGTCGACGACGGCGGCGATCGTCTGGACGATCGCCGAGCGGATGCGGTTCGAGCCGGCGGAGCCGAGCGCGATCTCGACGTCGTCGCCGGCGAGCACGACGGTCGGGGCCATCATGCTGGCGACCCGTGTGCCGGGCACATGGCGGTGGAAGCCGGCCGGATTGAGGTCCTCCTCGCCGAGCATGTTGTTGAGGTGGACGCCGGTGCCGGGGACGACGACGCCCGAGCAGGTTCCGTTGGAGCAGGTGACCGTCGCGCAGGCGCCCTCGCCGTCGATCACCGACAGGTGGGTGGTCGACCCGAGCCGCGAGGCGATCTCGACCGCGACCTGGTCGAGCGTGCCGGGCGCGAGGAAGCTGTCGGGGTAGTCCTCGCGCTCAAGGCCGGCGATGAAGTCGCCGTCGCGGGCGCGGTTGGTCGAGGCGATCACCTCCGCGAGCGCGCGCACGTCGCCGGGCCGGTCGATTCGCTCGAGCAGCTCGAGCGCGTCGGCGATCAGGATGCCGCCCGACGAGGGCGGCGGGTTGGTGAGCACCTGGCGGCCGCGGAAGCGGGCTCGGACCGGGCGGCGCTCGACCACCGCGTAGTCGGCGAGGTCCTCACGGGTGATCAGACCGCCGCGCTCGAGCACCCAATCGCTGACGGCGTCGGCGACGTCGCCATGGTGGAGGAAGCCCGGGCCCTCGGCGCCGAGGCGGTCGAGCAGGTCACCGAGCTCGGGCAGCCGAACGCGCTCGCCGACCTGTGCGGGGCTGCCGTTGGGCTCGTAGATTGCCGCCGCCTCGGGAGTCGAGCGGAAGATCGGGCTCAGGATCTCGAGCAGGTAGGCGTGCATCGGGCCCACCTCCACCCCCTGCCGGGCAGCCTCCGCCGCCGGAGCGGTCAGCGCGTCGAGCTCCACCGTTCCGAAGCGCGACAGCGCCTCGGCCAGCCCCAGCGCCGTCCCATAGACCCCGCACGAAGACGGGCCGACGTGGAAGACCTGCGTCGAGTCGCTCGAGAAGGCCACCTCGATCGGTACGAGTGGAGCCGGTTGCGGCGCCTCGAGCCCCTTGCCCGGCGCTGCGACGAAGAAGTCGAGCAGGTGGCTCTGGCCCTCGGCCGTATGCACCAGCATGAAGCCCCCCGCGCCTGGACCGGTCAGCGGCGACTCGGCCGCGAACGACATCAGCACGGCGGCCACGGCAGCGTCAACGGCGTTGCCGCCCGCACGCAGCACGTCGGCCCCGGCCTGAGCGGTTCGCGGATGACCGGCTGCGACAACGCCTCGCACGCGACCGGACCCTACTGCGCGCGCGGCGGTGATCTGACGAGCGAAAACCAAGCCTGGCTAGGAAGCAGGCCTTGACGTGTGCGCCAGCACACGAAAGGCCGATGACGCCGCCAGGCGACGGTTTGCAGCCGTCAGATCAGCGTCGCGGGATGAACTCGGGGACGTCGAGATCCCCGAGTGAGCTGCTGACGCGCTCGCGACGCGTGACGCGCGGCTCGCGGTCGACGTCGTCGGGTACCGCCGGACGCTCGCGCCGCACGCTGCGGCGGTCGCCGTAACCGGTCGCGACGACGGTGATCCAGACCTCGCCGTCGAGCCGTTCGTCGACCATCGCCCCGAAGATGATGTTCGCGTCGGGATGGGCGGCCTCGGCGACCGCCTTGGCGGCCTCGTTGACCTCCCACAGCGAGAGGTCACGACCGCCGGTGATCGACAGCAGGATCGACTTCGCGCCGTCGACGGAGGTCTCGAGCAGCGGCGAGGCGACAGCCGCCGTGGCGGCGTCCATTGCACGCGTCTCGCCCGTACCCATGCCGATCCCGAGCAGCGCCTGGCCGGCCTCGCTCATGATCGTCCGCACGTCGGCGAAGTCGAGGTTGATCAGGCCAGGCAGCGTGATCAGGTCGGAGATGCCCTGCACGCCCTGGCGCAGCACGTCGTCGGCGACGCGGAAGGCGTCGACCATCGACGTCTTCTTGTCGAGCACCGACAGCAGGCGCGAGTTCGGAATCGTGATCAGCGTGTCGACCTCGGCAGCGAGCGCGTCGATGCCGGCGTCCGCCTGGGCGCCGCGACGCGCGCCCTCGAACGCGAACGGCTTCGTGACGATCCCGACCGTGAGCGCGCCCACCTCGCGGGCGATCTGGGCGACGATCGGCGCGGCACCGGTGCCCGTGCCGCCACCGGCGCCGGCGGTGATGAAGATCATGTCCGAGCCCTTGAGCTCGGTCTTGAGCTCGTCGTACTGCTCGAGCGCCGACTTGCGGCCGAGCTCGGGGTTGGCCCCTGAGCCGAGCCCGCGCGTCGAGTCGTTGCCGATGTGGACGCGAGTCGCGGCGCTCGACTGCTCGAGCGACTGGAGGTCGGTGTTGACGGCGATGAACTCGACGCCCTCGACCTGCGCCTCGATCATCCGGTCGACGGCGTTGACGCCGGCGCCGCCGACGCCGACGACGCGCAGCACGGGGTCGTGGGACAGCGGCGAGGACGGCTGGTGGACCGGCTCGTCGTGATCGACGCGCTTGGCCATCCGGCGCTCGGTTCCACGCTCGAGCATGTTGTCCGGGATGTCCGAGGAGAACACGGAGCGCAGCCGCTCCTCGGGCGTCGGAACGCCGTCGTAGCGGCCGGCGGAGCGTCCGTCGCGGGCGGCGGGCGTCTCGGGGCCGGGCTCGCGACGGGGCTGCTCGCGACGCTGGGCGGCGGGCTCCTCACGGCTCGCGGCGGACTTGCGCGCCTCGCGGCGCTGGTCCTCGGGGCGCCCCTCGGCCTGCGCGGCGTCCTCTTCGTCGGTCTTGCGGAACAGAGCCGCGAGCGGCCCCTCCCGCATGCTCGCCCGCTTACCGCTTGCCATTCGAGAGGACCTCCTTCGCCAGCTGGCGGTAGGCGTAGGCCGCCTTGCCGTCAGGGTCGTACTTGAGCACGGACATTCCCTTCACCGGCGCCTCTGCGAAGCGCACGGTCTTGGTGATGCGCGAGGCGAAGACCTGGTCGCCGAAGTTCTCCTCCAGCAGCTCGATCGCCTCCTTGGCGTGGACTGTCCGGCTGTCGACCAGCGTCGGCAGGATGCCCTCGATGTCAACGTCCGGGTTGAGGTTCTCGCGGATCATCGAAAGCGTGTTCTGAAGCTGCACCAGTCCCCGCATGGACAGATACTCGCATTGGACGGGGACGATCACCTTGTGAGCGGCCGTGAGGGCGTTGATCGTGAGCAGCCCGAGGCTCGGCGGCGTGTCGATGCAGATGAAGTCGTAGTCCTCCATGATCGGCTTCAGCGCCTTCTCGAGCGAGCGCTCGCGGCCGATCTTGGTCGACATCGCGATCTCGGCCCCGGCGAGGTCGATCGAGGCACAGGCGACGTCGACCTCGCGCTTGCGGATCACCTCGCGGATCGAGAGGTCGTGTACGAGCACGTCGTACATCGAGACCTCGAGCGAGTCGGGGTCGATCCCCTGGCTCATCGTCAGGTTGCCCTGCGGGTCGAGATCGATGCAGAGCGCGCGGTGGCCACTCTCGACGAACGCGGCGGCGAGGTTGAGCGTCGTGGTCGTCTTCGCCACGCCGCCCTTCTGGTTGGTGAACGCGATGACCTTGGCCTGTGGCGTCACTGGTGCCTCCGGATCGGCGGGCTGGGGGGTCGAGATTGCCATTACGCAGTGCCTATTCGCAGGCGCGGAGGGGAATCCTGCACATGGCGCATAGCCTTCTCGGCCCGTGGCGACGCTCCTCGACAGACGGCTGGTGTTCGTCACCGGCAAGGGCGGCGTCGGCAAGACGACGGTCGCCGCCGCGCTCGGGCTGGCCGCGGCACGCGCCGGCCGCAGGACGCTGGTGTGCGAGGTCGCCGACCAGGAGCGGATCGCCGCCGTCTTCGGCGTCCCGGCCGCGGGCTTCAGCGAGGTCGAGGTCGAGCCCGGGCTGAGCGCATTCTCCGTCAACCCCGACGACGCGATCGAGGAGTGGCTGCGCTATCAGCTGCGCTCGCGGACGCTCGCCGGGCTGCTCGGGAGCAGTCGCGTGTTCCAGTACCTGGCGGCCGCGGCACCCGGGCTCGCGGAGATGGTCACGATCGGCAAGCTGTGGGAGCTGGCGCAGCTCGAGCGCAAGACCCCCAGCGCGGCGCCCTACGACCTGGTGATCGTCGACGCGCCCGCAACCGGGCACGGCTTGGCGCTGCTGCGCGCCCCGCAAACGTTCGCGGAGATCGCTCGCGTCGGGCCGATCCACAGGCAGGCCGGGATCGTCGAGAGCTTCCTCGGCGACCCCGAGCGGACCGCCGTCGTCGCCGTCGCGCTCGCCGAGGAGATGCCCGTCAGCGAGACGATCGACCTCGAGCGGCGCCTACGGTCCGAGCTCGGCCTGGGCCTGGAGCGAGTGCTCGTCAACGCCGTGCTGCCCGACCGCCTGAGCGCCGCCGACGCACGTGCCGTCGAAGCGGTCGCCACGGCGGGATCGCTCGCGGCGCGCGCGGCGCTCGAGTCCTCGCTCGCCGCACACGCGGGCGCTCGCGCTCAAGGCGCGCAGCTCGCTCGCCTGCGCCGCGGGGTTGAGGCACAGACGACGACGCTGCCGCACTTGCTGACCTCGGACGTAGGCCGCGACGACCTCGAGCGACTCGCCGGCACCCTGGAGCGCAAGCTGTGAGCGCCGGGGCGGAGAATCTGGAGCGCCTGCTCGACGGCAGGCAGGTGGTGATCTGCGCGGGCTCCGGCGGCGTCGGGAAGACCACCGTCAGCGCGGCGATCGCGGCCGGCATGGCCGCACGCGGGCGCACGGTCTGCGTCCTCACGATCGATCCGGCTCGCCGCCTCGCGGACTCCCTGCGCATGCCCGAGCTGGGCAACGAGGAATGCCGCGTGGACCCCGAACGGCTGCGACGCGCGGGCCTCGGCGGAAACGGCGAGCTATGGGCGATGACACTCGACGCCAAGCAGACCTTCGACGACATCGTCGAGCGCGAGGCTCCCGACGCCCAGACGCGCGACACGATCCTCGCCAATCCGATCTACCGCCAGCTCTCGAACGCCGTCGCCGGCTCGCAGGAGTTCATGGCGATGGAGAAGCTGCACGAGCTCCACCGCTCCGGCCGCTACGACCTGCTCGTCCTCGACACGCCACCGACCCGCAACGCGCTCGACTTCCTCGAGGCGCCCGGGCGCCTGGCGCGCTTCGTCGACTCGCGCTCGCTGCAGTTCTTCCGAGCGTCCGGGCGGGCCGGTTTCGGGCTGGTGGGCCGCGGCACCGGCGCGCTGTTCTCGGTCCTCAAGCGAGCGACGGGCGTCGACCTGCTGAGCGACCTGGCCGAGTTCTTCAACGCGATCGGCGACATGTCGGAGGGCTTTCGCGACCGCGCCCGCGAGGTCGAGGCGCTGCTGCGCGACGAGCAGACGACCTTCCTGCTCGTGACTTCGCCCCGTACGGCCGCGATCGCCGACGCGCGCTTCTTCCACCGCAAGCTGGAGGAGGCCGGCATGCCGTTTGGCGGGCTGATCGTGAACAGGGTCCGCGAGGCCGTCGGCGCGATGGCCGGCCCTGAGCTCGAGCGGGAGCTGTCCGTCCTGCTCGACGAGCGCCTGGCGCGCAAGGTGCTGCGCGATCTCGAAGACCGCAACAGCCTCGCGGCACGCGACGCGCGCAACATCGAGCTGATGCGCGGGGAGATCACCGGCGACACCCTGATCGCCGTGCCCGAGCTGGCCGGCGACGTGCACGACCTCGGCGGGCTGGCGGCATTGGCACGCCAGCTGTTCGAACCGGAGCCTCAGACGGGCGCGGAGTAGCCCGCGGGATCGTCGTCCCAGTCGAGTTCGGGCTGGCGATGCTCGGCCGGCAGGGAATCGTCGTCGTGCGGGTCGACCGCCGTGACGCCGATCTCGGCGGTCGACGCCTCGATCGACTCGATCTCGGCCGGCAGGTCGGGATCCTCGAAGTCGTCGAGAGGGTCCACGCGACGCTCGGCGGCAAAGGCGGTGGCGGACGCGCCGGCCGGCTCCGGCGCGGGGACCGCCTGTGGCTGCTCCAGCAGCAGATCGTCCGCGAGCGTGCGCAGGTCGGGATCGAGGTAGCCGCATAGGACGTCGCGCAGCAGCGCGCGCAGATGGCGCTCGACCTCGTCGACCAGCGTGCGCGGCGAGTCCGAGCCGATCGCGTCGACATAGTCGTCGTCCGGCGCCTCCCCCATGACGAAGCGCTCGAGCGCCTGGGCAAGCTCGACCTGACGCTGGACGCGACGCCGGGCGCCCTCCTCGGCGCACAGCACGGCGACCCGTAGCGCGAGGCCCGGCGCCGCCGAGTCGGCGCCGCGCTCGAGCAGCGCGCGCAACGCGAGCAGGTAGTCCGACAGCGCCTCGGCCTCGCGGGTCCGCCCGCAGCCCATCTCGAAGCGCGAGAGCGCCCAGGCCACCGAGCCACCCGGCCGCCCACGGCCGATCGCCGCAAGAAACTCGCGCAGCTGCTCGTCCTCGCCCTGCTCGAGCACCCACGGCTCGCCGCGCGCCACGCCGTTCGGCTCGAGCTCGAACGGCTGCCAGACGCCCTCACCGGTCCGCCGCCAGCCGACAGCCGCCAACGCGACGCCGCCGGGCTTCCAGAGCCGCAGCCCGGTCAACAGGCTTGTGAAGCGGTCGTGCGCCTCCTCGAGCGGCGGAGCGTCGTCGGGGCTGACCTCACGCGTGAGCGTTAGCAGGACGTTGGGCTCGCGCCGACCCTCGGGCTCCCCCGCGCGGCCGCTGGGCGCGCCCCAGAGCGCGTCGTCGGGGGCATCGGTGTGACCGCCGCGCACGAGCGCCAGCCCGTTGCCGAGATCGACGCGCTCGGCGTCTAGGACCAGGCCGTGCACCGCCGCCAGCACTGTCGCGGGCTGGCTGCGCTCGTAGAGCGTGCGCTCGACCTCCGCGTACACGCGCTCGAAGCGCTCCTCCGGGAAGGCGAAGTCGGTCGCGTCCTCGTAGAGGCGCTCGAGCATCGCGGCGAGCGCCGGCTCGGCCTCGGCGCCGCGCAGGCCGTTCACGCGCAGGTAGGCCGCCGCCCCGGTGCCGAGCGCCTCAGCCGCGGCCGCGCAGCTCGGAAGGTCGCGTAGCCGGTACCAGCGATCGGAGACGAACTTCGCCGACAGTGGCCGATAGTGATAGAGCGACGGACCGCCGCGACGAGCGCCCTCCTCGAGGTCGAACTCCACCTCCGCGCCGGCGTCCTGGTCGTCGCGCAGCAGCGCCGCCGCCTCGAGCGCGAACGCCCGCAGCGCGTCATGAAGCTGTCGATTGCGCATGCCGGCGATTTCCGCACGCGCGCCCAGAACCCTGCAACCAGGCGAGCGTCGCCGGCCAGATCACGGCCGTGGGGGCGTCGCCCGGGTTGTCGCGCCGGGATGCCGGTGAGAGGATGAGCGGCGTTCGGACCGAAGGCGAGGCGATCGGAGGACGATGGCGATCAGGCCTACAGATCTGGAGGAGCGTTTCGAAGGCGACGTGCTGAGCCCCGAAGACGCCGGTTACGAGAGCGCGCGGGCAATCTTCAACTCGATGATCGAGCGGCGTCCCGCGCTGATCGCTCAGTGCATGAGCGTCGAGGACGTTCGCGCGGCGCTGGCCTTCGCGCGTGAGCAGGGACTGGAGGTCGCGGTCCGCAGCGGTGGCCACAGTGTCGCCGGCGCTTCGCTCACCGATGGCGGCCTGGTGATCGACATGCGCCGGCTCAACGCCGTCAGCGTCGATCCCCAGACGCGTACCGCGACCGTCGCCGGCGGCGCGATCTGGGCCGACGTCGATCGCGCCTGTCAGCCGCATGGCCTGTTCACCGTCGGCGGGCGCGTATCGACCACCGGCGTCGCCGGGTTGACGCTCGGCGGCGGCTCAGGCTGGTTCGAGCGCCTGCACGGGCTGGCGTGCGACAGCCTGATCTCCGTCGATCTGATCACCGCCGACGGCCGCCTCGTGCGCGCCAGCGAGAGCGAGAGCCCGGAGCTGTTCTGGGCTCTGCACGGCGGCGGTGGGAACTTCGGAATCGCGGTCGAGCTGAGGTTCGCGCTCCACGAGCTGCCGGCGGCGACGCTCGGCCTGCTGTTGTGGCCGGCCGAGCGCGGGCCCGAGATCGTGCGCGCCTACCGCGACCTGATCGACGCCGGCGCCCCCGACGAGCTCGGCGGCGGGGCGCTCTACCTGACCGGGCCACCGGAGGAGTTCGTCCCCGAGGAGCTGCAAGGACGGCTCATCTGCGGCGTCGCGGTGGTCTACGCGGGCACGCCGGAGGAGGCGACCGGGGCGGTGGCGCCTCTGCTGGAGCTGAACCCGGTCGGGCTACCGCTGACCGAGATGCCCTATGTGGAGATCCAGTCGGCACTCGACGATCCGCCCGGCTATCGCAACTACTGGTCGGTGGAGCACGCCAACGCACTGCCCGACGAGGCGATCGACCGCTTCTGCGAGCGCGGCCACGACATGGTCGTCCCCTCGCCCTCACAGCACATCGTGTTCCCGTGGGGTGGGGCGCTCGCGCGGCAAGGCTCGCAGTGGCCGCTGCCGCACCGTAGAGCCAAGTGGGCGATCCATCCCCTCGGCCTGTGGGAGGACGCCGACGACGATGCCCAGGCGATCGCCTGGGCACGTGACACGTGCTCGGACTTCGAGCCGTGGGCGACGGGCGACGTGTACCTGAACTTCGTCGGCGACGAGGGCCGGGACCGCGTCGTCGCCGGCTTGGGCGAGGACAACTACCGGCGGATGGCGGCCCTCAAGGCGCAACTCGACCCCGACAACGTCTTCCGCCTCAACCACAACGTCACCCCGGCGGCCGCCTGACCGGTCAACTCAGGGCTGAGCGGCCGTGATCCCGGCTAGGCGACGGCGACGGCAGGCTCGGCCGGTCCGCGCGACGCGTCGCCGCAGGAGGCGCCCAGCCACTCGCGCCCGTAGCGGCGCATGTCCTCGATCAGCGGCAGCAGGGCTCGGCCCTTGTCGGTGAGCGAGTACTCGACGCGCGGAGGCACCTCGGGGAAGGTGTGCCGCTCGACCACGCCCTCGTCCTCGAGCGCGCGCAGGCGCAGCGAGAGCGTCCGTGGCGAGATCCCGGCGAGCGAGCGCTCGATCTCGCAGAAGCGCGAGCGGCCCTCGGCGAGGTCGCGGATCACGAGGATCGTCCACTTGCCGCAGATGATCTCCGCGGTGGCACAGACGGGACAGGTCGGATCGTCGGAGGGGGCCACGACAAAGCCCAGCTTAGCGCAATGCTTCACGAACTGAAGCATGGTTCTAGAGCGGTAGTGGGTCAGTTTGAGCGCTGAGCGCTCTCGGTCCTAAACGAAGTGGTCTGAGCGTCGTTGCACGCACCCGCTGGCTCGCGTCCGATAGTCGGAGGCGATGGCCACCATCTCGCCCGCTCCCACGACTTCACTGCCGATCAAGGACGCCGCCTTTCCGTCTTACGGTCATGCGACTATGCCCGCAGTTGTTCGGCGGCGTCTTGGGCAAAGGATGCTGCGAAGCGGTCCCTCAGTTGATGGTGCTGGGGGGCCGCTTCATCTTTCCGTCCAGTGGGGCTGGCACGATGCCACCCATGCCCAAGACTCATCATCAGTTCAAGCCGTCAAGGACAACCAGATGCTCAGCATCAGCTCCTGGCTTGCGGTAGGCAGTCCCCTACCCGCTCTCAAGCCGCCCCTGCGCCGGGGCGGCACGATCTTCCGCGTGGCGGGAGCCGCTTTCGGCTACCCAGTGCCCACGCCCAAAGTTGCAGTCACGACGGGCAACCCTTCCACAAGGCGGCTCCACTCTGGCTGAAGTGGGGGCCGGGCGAGCGCTCGCCCGGCCCCTGCGATCCCTACTGATTTGCAGGTCTTTTTTGACCTGCGCCACGTCTTTCCTTCTGTATGCCCGATGTCGGGCAGGCCGAACAGAGTAGCGGCTGGTCAGACCGGAACGCCCTAGTCGAGCAGCGCGGCGATCTCGGTCAGGCTCCAGCGATGGTCGGCCACCCCTGCGGCCATCGCCGGGGTCATCTGGAGGGTCTGGTGGGTGCGGGCGAAGTTGTAGTGCATGTAGTGGAGCGCGACGGCGTGAGCGAGGTTCTCGACCTTCTTTGAGAAGCCGTTGGTCAGCCGTGTGAAGCGGCGCATCCCCATCCGCATCGTGAGGTTCTGGCGCTCGACGTAGCTGGTCGAGATCCGAGTCGGGTCGGGGTCGCCGCGCAGGACGACCTTCTTGGTGCCGGTCAGGCTCGCGGGGCTGTAGCGACGCTGGTCGCCAGCGCCCTCGGGGCCGTACATCTTCTGGAGCTGGGCGAAGTCGATCTCGCGGCCGAACGTGAGTCCCACCGCCGTCCAGTAGGGACGGTGGCCGTCGGTGGTGAGCTGGACGCGGTTGGCGAGCCTGGCCTTCAAGTCCGCCATGAACACCCAGCCGTCGTCAATCGTCCGCTCGCCGACCAGCCACGACGGGACGAGCTTCGTATCCGCGCAGAGCGCCGTCCACGTCCACACGTCGCCGTAGCCGAAGGTGCCGCGATGCTCGTCGGGGACGTTCTTCTGCTTCGAGTAGCAGAACGCCCATATCTCGTCGCACTCCACGACCTTGCAGGGGAGGTCGCGCAGCGTCTGGTCCTGGTACTCCGAGCAGGCCGCGCCGAGGTCGACCAGCAGCTTCGTGACGGTGTTCTTCGCCGCCCCCGTCACGCGCACGGTCGCACGAATCGACATGCCCTCGACCAAGCACCCGATGATCTGCGCGCGCTTCTCGGTGGATAGCCGATTCATACTGACCATTATGCGTAAGCGCTCGGACAGAACGGTCTGTTTGACGCGAGGAGAATCTCCCGCCGGACCGAACCCTACGAGTGCCGCTGACGCCAGCGCTACGATCCCGGGATATGCCGAAGCGCTCAAGCAAACCTCGCGATCTGAATGCCATGGCCGCGCGCATCGTTGACGAGGCCACAAGCGACGCTGCGGTCCCTTCTCCGTCCGACCCGGGGTCTAAGAACCCTCACGCCCAGGCACTTGGCCGTTTAGGCGGGTTGAAGGGCGGTAAGGCAAGAGCAAGCAACCTAACGCCGGAGCAACGCTCTGAGGCCGCACGCAAGGCTGCTTCCGCACGCTGGAAGCCGGCAAAGTAGGGTGCCATACTTAATGCCCGAGGGATCACGGACGAATAGGAAGGGATGCCTACCATGTCCGAGCTAGAGATCAACAAGGTCTTCCAGGGATTGGGGCTACCGACCAATCCGCCGGTAACGCCGCAGCCAGCGCCTGCGCCATCACAAGCGCCGCAGCCGTCGTCCCAACAGGGGGGAATGGTCTACTTCCCCATCTCGGGAGCGACCGCCCCGCTGAAGCAGGACTAGCCCAGCGTGCCAAGCTGGAGGGAGCTGCTCGGAGAGATCCAGGCAGCGGCCGGCACCTACGACGTCATTCGGCGAAAGTACCTGGAGCAGCTTAGTGAGCGTACGGGCCGCAACACGATCGTCTACTACTCCGGGTGGCTCGACAAGAGCCACATAGCGCGCCAGTATCCGGAGCCGTTCTCGGTCAACGACAGCGACAAGAACGCCTTCATGACAGCCATCCACGGGATGGATCGGTCGAAAGGCTTGGACCTTCTCCTGCACACGCCTGGAGGCGACGTGGCGGCGGCCGAGTCGCTTGTCAGATACCTGCGGGCCATGTTCGATACGGACATCCGCGCCGTTGTCCCCCAGCTCGCGATGTCGGCGGGAACGATGATTTCCTGCGCCTGCAAGGAGATCGTTATGGGCCTGCACTCCAGCCTTGGCCCGATTGACCCTCAGATGAACGGTCTGCCCGCTCATGGCATCGTCGAGGAGTTCAATCGCGCAAAGAAGGACATCATGGAAAACCAAGCCACGATCCCCCTGTGGCAGCCGATCATCGGCAAATACCACCCCACATTGATCGGAGAGGCCGAGAAGGCCATTACGTGGTCTCAGAGCATCGTGGTGGACTGGCTCGCGTCGGGGATGTTCAAGGAATGTGGCGATGGCGAGGCGAGGGAGAAGGCGGAGCACGTAGTGGCGGAGCTAGGCGACCCGCAACTCACCTACTCACATGCTCGACACATCGACTTCGACGCAGCGGAGAAGGCTGGGCTAAAGGTCGTAGCCCTAGAGGCGGACGACGATCTTCAGAACGACTTCCTGACGGTCCATCACGCCTGCATGCTTACGATGTCTTCGACGGCAGCCGTCAAGCTCATCGAGAACCAGAATGGCGACGCCGCCATCCAGACCATGAATGCGGTTCCTGGCTATTAACTAGTCGTTCAGCGCGGCGGCGCGAGCCGCCGTCCGTGTTGGGAAGACGAACCGGTCGAGACGGTGGACCAAGCCCGCTCGCGCGAGCCGCGTGACGCCGTCTGCGGCCTCTACCGGGCTGTCCATCTGGCGGCCGATCTCATCGACCGTCCACGGACCCCTCCAGTCGATCAACAACATCCTCAGGATCTCGCCGTCCGCCGCGATCTCTTCCTCAGCGGGTGAGCCAATAGCCTTGCCTTGCATCGGGACTGACCTCCTGGTGCCAGCCCCGGGGGTGTTAGCGCACCGCCCGGGGCACTCAACGGTCTAGAACGCCGCCGAACCTAGACCGTTCAGGCCGCCGATTCAAACTGACCCACTACCTCTAGAGCGTTATTCCGGCATTAAGCGAGGCACTTCGGGAACCCATCGGCGCGTGTCGGCCTGCCACTCGGTTAGCCTCGCGCCCGGATGAGGGTTCGGATCGCGCTGATTGCAGGGCTCGTCGCGTGCGTCGCTGCGCCAGTGGCGGCAGAGGCGGCCTCGCCGATCACGAAGCTGTCCGACGTCCGCGCGGGCATGCGGTGCAGCGCACTGTCCGTGATCAGGGGGACCTCCGTCTCCGAGTTCCGCGTCGAGGTCGTCGACGTCCTGCGCGGCGATCCGGCCACGCTCGGCCCCCGCATCCTTGTGCGCGTGTCCGGCGCGGCCGTCGAGGGCACCGGCATCGGCCCGGGCTTCTCCGGTTCGCCGGTCTACTGCCCGGACGGCACGGGCGGCGCGCCGGTGATCGGCGCGATCTCGGAGGGACTCGGCGAGTACGGCAACTTCGTCGCGCTGGCGACCCCGATCGAGGAAGTGCTCGGCGTCCAGCCCACGGCGGCCCCGCAGGCCCGCACGGCTTCGGCGCTGCTGCGGTCCGCCCGGCCACTCGCCACGCCCTTGACGGTCTCGGGAGTGACCGGCCCCGTCCGTCAGGCGATGCTCGCGGCGGCGCGGCGCACCGGCACGCCACTGCAGGCGGCGCCAGCGGCCCCGGCGGCCGCCTACCCCCCGTACTCGCTCGACCCGGGTACGGCGGTCGCCGTCGGCCTCTCGAGCGGCGACATCGCGCTCGCCGCGATCGGGACCGTCACCTACCGCGACGGCGATCGCCTCTGGGCGTTCGGCCATCCGCTCGACGGTGCCGGCCGGCGCTCGCTGCCGCTGCTCGACGCCTATGTCTTCTCGATCATCTCCAACCCGCTCGGCACGTTCGAGGCCACGACCTACAAGCTCGCGAGCGCCGGCCGGCCGGTCGGCACGCTGACCGCCGACGGCAACGGCGCGATCGCCGGCCGCGTCGGCGCCCCGCCGCCCACGATCCCGCTCACGGTCCGGGCCCGCGACGAGGCCAGCGACCGTACGCGCACCCTGCGCGTCGACGTCGCCGACGAGCGCCAGCTCGACCTGGGCTCGGGCCTCGACCTCGTCGGCACGATGGCGGCGAGCGACGCGATGGCCACGGCCCTGCGCTCGACACCGCCCCGGGTGACGGCTTCGATGTGCCTGCGGATCGTCGTCCGCCAGCGGCCGCGGCGGCTCGGTTTCTGCAACCGCTACTTCGGTCCCTACGGACCGCTCGACGACCTGTCGGCGGCCTTCGGCCTGATCGACGGCTACAAGTTCGGCCGCCTGGACGTCGAGCGCGTCTCGGTTGGGATAAAGGTGCGGGCCGGCGTCCGCGAGGCGTTCATCCTCGACGCCCGCGCGCCGCGGCGGGTGCGACCCGGACAACGGATTCGAGTCCGGCTGCTGCTGCAGCGAAGCCGCGCCGGGCGCCGTGGGCTGTCGTTCCGTTACCGAGTCCCGCGCTCGCTGCGCCCCGGCCGCCAGGTGCTGACGATCCGCGGCTCCTCGCCCGGCAGCTCCGACTCGCTCGAGCAGGTGTTCGAGCTCATCTTCGGAGGTGGCGGCGAGGGCGGCCCAAGGCCGCCGCGCTCGGTTCCCGAGCTGGGGGCGCGGATCGCCTTGATGGCCGAGCCAGACGGCGTCCGCGCCAGCTTCGCGCGCAAGGACAAGGGCCCCGTCGTGCATCGCAGCGACACGCTGCTGATTCGAGGCAAGGCGCGGCTGCCGGTCATCGTCGAGCGCCGCCCGGGCACCTGACCGGGGCGTAGGCGGTCAGCTCGCGGGAGCGAGCGTCTGCTCGACCGAGGTCGAGCGCTGGCCGCCGGAGGCGACCAGCAGCTTGAAGTCGTGCTGGTGGGTCGCGGCCTTGAGCGCGTCCTCCATCGCGATCCGTCCCGCCTCGAGGTGCGCGAGCAGGGCCTGGTCGAAGGTCTGCATCCCGTAGTAGGCGCCCTCGGCGATCACCTCGGGCAGCTTGCCGGTCTCGTTCGGGTCGAGGATCATGTCCTTGACCCGGCCGGTCATGCGCAGCACCTCGCAGGTCGCCACGCGGCCGGTGCCGTCAGGCGTCGGCACGAGCCGTTGCGAGATCGCGCCCTTCAGCGTCCCGGCGAGCATCGCGCGCGCCTGGCGCTGCTCGCTCTGGGGGAAGAAGTCGACGATCCGGTTGACGGTCTCGGCGGCGTCGACGGTGTGCAGGGTCGAGAGCACGAGGTGGCCGGTCTCCGCGGCCGAGAGCGCGGTCCTGACGGTCTCCTCGTCGCGCATCTCCCCGATCAGGATCACGTCGGGGTCCTGGCGTAGCACTCGCCGCAGCGCACGCTTGAAGGACACGGTGTCCTCGCCGACCTCGCGCTGGTTGATGATCGACCGCTTGTCCTTGTGCAGGAACTCGACGGGATCCTCGATCGTCACGATGTGCTTCGCCATCGTCGAGTTGATGTGATTGATGATCGCGGCGAGCGTCGTCGACTTGCCGGAGCCGGTCGTGCCGGTCAGCAGGATGATCCCGCGCTCCTCCTCGGCGAGCTCGTCGATGACCGGCGGCAGCAACAGCTCCTTGGTGGTCTTGACCTCGAACGGGATCGCGCGGCAGACGATCGAGATCGAGCCGCGCTGACGGAAGGCGTTGACGCGAAAGCGAGCCAGTCCCGGCACGGCGAACGACAGGTCGACCTCGTTCTGCTCGCGGAACTCGGCCTGCTTGTGCTCGTCGGTGAGCATCTGCGCGAGCACGCCCTCCATGACCTGGGGTGTCAGCGGCTCGGCATCCTCGATCGGCTCTAGCCGGCCCTGACGGCGGATGGTCGGCCGGGCCGGCACCTTCAGGTGCAGGTCCGACCCATCAACCTCTATGACACGTCGGAGCGTCTGCTCGAGATCGAACATGCCCCTCTCATCGGCCCGTGGGCCGACGCGCTTTAGCCGGGCGCCGCGCTAGGCGACGTCGCGGAGCTTCTGCGCCTCCGCAAGCGACTGCAGCTTCTTGAGGCTCTGGTTCTCGATCTGGCGGATCCGCTCGCGCGTGACGTTGAACGTGCGGCCGACCTCGTCGAGCGTGCGCGGGTGCTCCCCGCCCAGCCCGTAGCGAAGCTCGAGCACGCGCCGCTCGCGGTAGCTGAGGTTCTCGAGCGCCTCCTTGAGGGCTTCCTTGGTGAGGATCTCGGCAGCCCGCTCGTACGGCGATTCGGCCCGCTCGTCGGCGATGAACTGCCCGAACTCGGACTCCTCCTCGTCACCGACGGGCTTCTCGAGCGACACCGGCGCCTGGGCCGAGCGCTTGATCGAGTCGACCTCCTCAGGATCGATCCCCGTGACGTCGGCGATCTCCTCGGGAGTGGGCTCGCGGCCCAGCTCGGTGACGAGCTTGCGCTCCGCGCGACCGATCTTGTTCAGCTTCTCGACGACGTGCACCGGGATGCGGATCGTGCGTGCCTTGTCGGCGAGCGCACGCGCGATCGCCTGGCGAATCCACCAGGTCGCGTAAGTCGAGAACTTGAAGCCCTTGCGGTAGTCGAACTTCTCGGCGGCGCGGACGAGGCCGAGCGTGCCCTCCTGGATCAGGTCGAGGAACGGCAGGCCCTGGTTGCGGTAGTTCTTCGCGATCGAGACGACGAGGCGGAGGTTCGACTCGACCATCTTCTGCTTCGCGTCGAGGTCGCCGCGCTCGATGCGCTTGGCGAGGTCGACCTCCTCCTGCGCTGTCAGCAGGCGGACCTTGCCGATGTCCTTGAGGAAGAGCTGCAGCGAATCGGTGGTCATGTCCGCCGTGAGGTTCAGCGCGGGCTTTGCCTTCGCGCGGCGGCGCTTGCCGTCGAGCGCGCGCTCCTCCTGCGGCGGCGGGGCCTCGCCCGGGGCGACGTCCTCGACCAGCTCGATCTCCGACTTCTCGAGGAACTGATGCAGGTCCTCGATGTCCGTCTCCTCCAGATCCACTTCCTGGAGCGCCGTGGCGATCTCGGCGTAGGTCAGCACGCCGGTCTGCGCGCCCTTCGTGACGAGGAGCTTTACCTCCTCGATCTCCTGCAACTCGGTGACTGACATGGGTTCCGATCCGTCTAGGCGAAGGGAAGCTCGCAGACTCCCCCGGTGGACTCTGAATCTAGTTGTTAAATCCGCTCGGCGTCAACGACTCGCCTCGTTCTTACCCGAGGCCCCCCGTGGTGCCCGAGCCGTGTACCCCGAACCACTGCCGTTGAAGCACCGAAAACACGCATTGGGCTGCTCAGCGAGATTTGCGGCAGCTCCGGCGGCTCACGTTAACCCACGTCATGGGGGTT
>DASQKV010000044.1:0-47620 GCA_035630335.1 Thermoleophilaceae bacterium
CACGGCGAGGGCGACGAGCGAGCCGTAGCCAAACCGCCGGGCCATCGCCCGCATCCGCTCGCGGTCGGGTGACGCCCGCTCCACCGGGACGACGGCCACGGCGAGCACGAGCTGGCCTCCCAGGAAGAACGCCATGGCGACCAGGTGGAGGTAGAGGACGGACTGCCAGAGCACGCGGCTGGGTAGGGTAAGACGAGTACCCCATCCAACCTGAGAAAGAGGGATTTCCCGCATGGCTTACTCGGTCCCTGACCTTCCGTACGACTACGACGCGCTCGAGCCGCACATCGACGAGGCGACGATGCGCGTCCACCACGACAAGCATCACCAGGCCTACGTCGACAAGGCGAATGCGGCGCTGGACGGCACCGATTGGGCCGGCAAGCCGATCGAGGACGTGATCGCCAACCTCGCGCAGCTGCCCGACGACATCCGCGGCCCGGTCCGCAACAACGGCGGCGGCCACTACAACCACAGCCTCTTCTGGGAGTCGATGTCGCCGAACGGCGGCGGCGCCCCGGACGGCGACCTCGGCGCGGCGATCGACTCGGCCTTCGGCTCGTTCGGCGACTTCCAGGACAAGGTCAAGGCGACCGGCGTCGGCCAGTTCGGCTCCGGCTGGGCCTGGCTCGTGCACGACGGCTCCGGCCTCGCGGTCGTCGGCACGCCGAACCAGGACAACCCGCTGACCGACGGCAAGACGCCGCTGCTGGGCGTCGACGTCTGGGAGCACGCCTACTACCTGAAGTACCAGAACAAGCGCCCCGACTACATCGACGCGTGGTGGAACACCGTCGACTGGAGCAAGGTCGCGGAGCGCTTCTCGGCCGTCAGCTGAGGCCAACGGACACCGGATGACGTCCGAGGGGGCGGCCGTTCGGCCGCCCCCTCGCCGTTAGTTCGCTTCACTGGCTCGGCTGGCGCTTGACGCACAAGTAAGAGCCTGTTCTCATCTGGCTGCCGGGCTGACGGCGTGGGCGGGCGCCTACTCGTGGTCACCTCGGCTGCAAGGCGGCCCGGCGGCGGCTCGGCCGATGCTGCTCGCCGAGCCGGCCTTGCCTTCCGATGAGGCGACTCGACGTACGCATACCGCTACCCACCGCCTGTGCCGGCACGCTGGCGATCTGGCTCGCCGCGCACGAGCGAGTGCTCGAGGCGCTGTCGGTACTGGGGGTGGGACTGCTCGCCGAGGTTGCTGCCGCTCTCGCGGTCGCCGTCCACGGAGCCGGCGAAGGACTGCGCGACGGACTGCGTCAGCGCATCCGTCGCCTCGCGAGCGGAGCCGGGCGCGACGGCGATTGAGCAAGCGCTCGCGCTAGAGCGTGCGCTCCCAATCGAGGATTCGCTCGGCGATGACGCCGCCGCGATCCTCTTGGAGGAAGTGGCCGCCGCCCTCGATCACGAGCTGCTCCCCGGCGCCCGGGATCAGGTCGACGAACACCTGCCCTGCCTTCGGCGACGGGAACACCGGGTCGGAGTCCGAGAACGCCACCAGCGCCGGCTTCTCCCAGCGCGACAGCTCGTCCGTGACAGCGCCCATCTCCGCGGCGCCAGGCGCGGTGTGGTCGATCGGGACCAGCAGCGGGAAGGTAGCGGCGCCGGCCTTCGACTCGGGGTTCGGAAACGGCGCCTCGTAGGCCGCGACGACCTCGGGCGAGAGCTCGGTCGTCGTGGCGCCCTGAAGCACCATCCCGACCGGCAGGTCGGGGTTGCGCTCGGCGAACTCACGCCACTTCAGGAAGCCCTTGCTGACGCGCCCGGTGAAGAGGCCGGTGTTGAGGATCACCAGGCGGTCGACACGGTCGGCATGCTCGACTGCCCAGCGCAAACCGATCGGACCGCCCCAGTCCTGCACCACCACGGTGACGCCGCTGAGGTCGAGCGTGTCGAGGACGCCGGCGACCTGCTCGCAGTGGCGGTCGTAGGAGTACCAGCCGAAGTCGGTCGGCTTGTCGGAGCGCCCGAAGCCGGCCAGGTCAGGGCACACGACCCTGTGCCCCGCCTCCACCAGCGGCGGCAGCATGTGCCGGTACAGGTAGGACCACGACGGCTCGCCGTGGAAGCAGACGACAGGGCTCCCCTCCCCCTCGTCGACGTAGTGCATCCGCAAGCCCCCGACGTCGGCGTAGTTCGGCGCGAACGGGAAGCCCGGCAGGTCGTCGAAGCGCTCGTCGGGGGTTCGGAAGATCTCCATCGCGCGACCCTAACGGTCCGGGCTACGATCGCGGCGTCTCTGGACCAGGGCAGCGAAGCCCGTCGACGCTCCGAGCCCTCCGAGTGCGAGCGCGGCCACCACGAGGGCCATTGCCGGCTCGTCGTCCGAGTCGCCGGCGGCGCTCTCGGCTGAGCCGGCGGCGAGCGTGACCGCCGGCGCCGGGCTCTCGAGGTCGTCCTCGCTCTCCCCCGCGGCCGGGATCTGGATCCAGGCCGTCTTGCCGCGCTCGCACTCCTGCACGGTCGGGAAGTAGACGCGGTCGCCCGCCCGGCCGGCGGGCAGCTTCACGCTCATGCCGAAGACGTCGAGGCGGCCGTCGGGGAGGGGACCAGCATCGCGGGCGGTCCAGGTGACCTCGCTGACGCCGCGCGTCACCCGCTCGCCGTGGAGCTCGACGGCGTCCTTGGGGCCCTCCTCGGTCGTGACCTCCCACCCGAGATGGACCTGGGGAGTGACGCTCGGGACCGACCGCGGCACCTTCACGCGCACCGCCGTCGTCCCGGAGCCGTCGCAGCCGTGGGGCACCTGGACGTCGAGCGTCGCGTAACCGTCCGCGGGCGCCTCGCCGGGCTCGATCGTGACGTGCGCCGTCGCCGGCGCCGCGAGCGCAAGCGAGGCGGCCGCCATCAGTGCAGCTGTCGTCTTGATTCCCATCTTTCTCCTTTGGTCGTTGCCTCACGGATGCGGGTCACCTCATCGGGACCTCCAACTGGGCGCGCAGCTCCTCGAACTCGGAGATCCGCGCGCGTACGGTCAGCCGCCAGTCGCCGGCGGGGATCAGCTCCGCGCGCGAAGCGGTGTAGTGGCCGGGCCCCGCCTTGCGCAGCGGCAGCTCGAGCGGGCCGATGTCCCGCTCGGGCTCGGACGCGGCGATCGCGAGCGAGCGTGGGCGGTCGTACTGGGCGCCGCTGCGGCGGTCGAACAGGTAGACGTGGATCGCGTTGCGCCCGGCGCGCGCAGGATCGACGGTCAGCTCCATACGCGCCGGCCCGAGATCGACCGCGCCGGCGAACGGGCCGGCCTGCGCGCCGGCGGAGGGCGAGTAGCTCACGAGCGCGGCGGTCACGCCGAGGACGACGAGCATCAAAGCGATCTCGCCCCCCAACGCTCGCCGCAGCGTCGCGCCGGGGCGCCCCGGGGCCTCGCCGCCGCGCGCCAGGCGGGCAAGCGCCGGCAGCGACCGTCGCCTGTTGTGGGCGCCGAGCGCCACCAGGGCGGCGAGGATCGCCGACTTGGCCAGGATCGCGCGACCGAAGGCGGTGTCGAGGAGGTCCGAGAGCGACTCGAGCTGGAGCACCGACTGCAGGACGCCGGAGGCCAGCAGGGCGCCGACGGCCACCAGCGCGACGGTCGAGAAGCGCGCGACGACGGCCGCCAGCAGACGGGTTCGGTCGGCCGGCTCCAGCACTCGGGTCGCACTGGGGACCGCGAGCACGAGCAGCGCCACGCCTCCGACCCATGCGCTCATCGCCGCGACGTGGACGCTGTCGAGCGTCACCAGCAGCGCTGCCCGGTCGCCGGCCGCGGCATGGCCGGACAGCGCCGGCGAGACCACGAGGTAGGCGAGCGCGAGGTAGATCGCCGCCGGGCGCACGAGCGCGCCCGCACTTCGGGGTGGGGCGGTGGACCGACCGGCGGCGGGGCGGGGCCAGAGCAGCAGCGCCAGCAGCAGTCCGAAGGCGGTCAGGCGCAGCTTCCACACCGTCCCGAAACGGGTGTCGAGCACATCGGCCAAGACGCGTGCGTCGAGCGCCGCCCAGAACGAGCCGCCGCTCGCCGTCGCGCCCTGGAGGACGATCCCGAGCGCGACGCTCGCGACGCCCACGCAGGCCGCCGCGACCGAGACGACCAGCGCTCGCCGGTCGAACGTGGACACCGCCGCTTGGCGCCCGTCGCCGTCGAGCCCGATCGCGCGTAGAGCCGGCAGCCAGACCAGCAGCAGAAACGCCAGGCCGCCCGCGAGCAGCGCCGTCGCGCCATAGCCCGCTCCCCGCGCCATCCCGAGCGCGACCTCGGTCACGGGCCCCGTGTCGCGGTCGAGCAGGTGGGCGACCGACGCCGGCGTGGCCCCGGCGGCCTCGCCGACCGTGAAGACGTAGCCGCCCGAGACCGGGTGCGAGTCGGCCGACACGACGCGATAGGTCACCGTGTACGGACCGTCCGCGAGACGGCCCTCGGTGCGGACGGCGAGCGCCTCGGCCGAGGGACGTGTCACCTCGCCGGCGTCGACGCGCTTCCCCGAGGCGTCGAAGACCCGCAACGCTCCGAAGCTCGACTCGACCGGCTCGTCGAACGTCACCGAGATCCGCTCCGGCGCACGCTCGAGCGCCGCGCCGCGCGATGGCTGGCTGTCCTCCAGAACGGCGTGCGCGCTCGCGACGGCCGGCGACCAGAGGGCCAAGGCGAGGACAGCCGTCGCAAGCGCCTTCCTCACCAGGCCTCCTTCGAGCCGGTCCGGGCGCCGCCGTCCGAGCCGCGCCGCCTGCGCACCACCACCAGGACGAGCCCCAGGCCGCCGACCGCGATCGCCACGAGCGCCAGCCCCGCCCCGAGCGGGAAGCCCTCCCCCCGGCGCCCGACCCAGACGAGGGTGCCGGCGACGGCTCCGCGCTCGTCGCCGACCCGGATCGGGACCGTCCAGTCGAAGACCTTCGTCCGCCGCTCCGGATCGCGCACCGGCGGGGGCCGCCGCGCGCCCATCCAGTGGATGCGGTGGTCGTGCCACTCGAAGCGGCCCGAGCCGTCAATAGACCGCCAGCGCGGCGCGGCGCTCGAGTCCGCTCGAGCCGGCACGGTCACGTCCGCGAAGCGGTCCTCGTTGAGGTACAGCGCCGGCGACCGGACGTTGACCTCGACGGTGCCGTCGGGCCGCAGGCGCGCGTAGGGCTCGTCGTCGTAGCCCTCGACCACGACCGTGCGGCCGCTGTCGTTGCGCAACTCCAGCCGGTCGTCGCGGTCGCGTACGCGGACGTGGACGCCCGCGCCGGCGGGCCGGATCGAGCGGATCTTCGACTCGTAGTCGTTGCTGCCGCCGCCGTGGGCGGCTACGGGCTGCGCCGCGACGGCGAGCGCCAGCAGCGCCGCCGTCGCCGCGCCAAGGGTGCGTGGCACTGGTGCCTCCTCGGTACGGCGTCGATCGATCCCCCGCGGGGACGCGATCGCGCCGGCGACGGGGGCTAGCTGGAGACAGCCAGCGCCGGCGGCGGGCGCACGGCGAGCGAGGCGGCGATCAGGCGCCCACCGCGCGGGACGCCGCGAACGGCGCGCAGTGCGGCCGTCGGAGCCGCCAGGCGCGGCGCACGACCGCGGCGCCGGCCGCGGACGGCCTGCGCGAGCCGCGCTATGCCCTCCTCGCCGACGTAGCGTCCCGCGAGCAGCGGAAGCAGCAACAGCAGCAACGGCGCCGAGTAGAGCAGCACCGGCGCGAGCACGCCGGCGGCCTCGGCCAGCAGGAAGACCGAGGAGAGCAGCGCCAGCGCCACGAGCAGCCGTCGGTCCCGAGTCGTCACGGGGGCGCATGGTACAAGCCGCCCCGCGCCCCGGGGTACCCTTGCTGCGTGGCCTCGGCGACCGCGACCGACTGGACGGAGCACACGACACGCGCCCTCGCGCAGGCCGGCTACCGCGCGAGCGCACCGCGCGAGGAGGTGATCGCCGCTGTCGCCGAGCTGGGCTGCAGCGTCACGGCGCGCGAGATCGCCGACCTCCTGCGCGACCGCGGCAGCGGCGTGGGGCTGGCGAGCATCTACCGCGCGCTCGACCTGCTCGCCCGCCTGGGCCTGGCGAAGCGCTTCGAGGTCGGCGAGGGCGTGGCACGCTTCGAGCCGGCGCTGCCAGGCGGCGAGCATCACCACCACCTCGTCTGCGACAGCTGCGGGACCGTCGAGCCGTTCGAGGACGAGGCGCTCGAGGAGGCGATTCACGGCCTGTCCGCCAAGACCGAGTTCGCGGTCGCCGCGCACGACGTGACCTTGCACGGCGAGTGTCCGGCGTGCCGCGCCCGTTGAGCCCGGCGCCTACGCGCTCGGCCGGCAGCGCACCGCGCCACCGGTGAGCCCGTCCACGAGCGCCGCAGTGTTCGACGCGATCGACTCGACGTAGGTCTCGCCGTCGGACCCCTCGGGTCCGAGCGCGTCCGCCCACAGCGGGCGGCCGACCTCGGCGCCGGTCTCGCGGGCGATCGCCCGCTCGAGCTTCGGATCGACCGAGCTCTCGGGAAAGATCGCCTCGACGTCCTGGCGCTCGATCTGGTCCACGACCCGCTCGGTGTCCCCGGCCGACGGCTGGGCCGCGGTCGAGAGCGAGGGCAGCACCGCCCCTACGACCTCGATGCCGTAGCGGTCGGCGTAGTAGCCGAGCGCGTCGTGGGTCGTGACGAGCCGGCGCTGCCGCGGCGGGATCCGCTCGATGCACGCCGCCACGTCGCGATCGAGGCGCCCTAGTCGCGCCACATATGCCCCGGCTCTCCTGCGGTAGCGGTCGCGACCGTCCGGGTCCGCCTCGGCTAGCGCGGCCTCGATCCCGGCGACGGCCCGTACGGCGTTGCGCGGGTCCTGCCACCAGTGCGGGTCGTCGTCGTCAGCCGTGTCCACGGACTCGCTCAGGTCGATCACCGGCGCGTCGCCGCCCACGTTCTCGATCAGGTCGCCGAGCCACTCGTCGAGGTCGCCGCCCGATCGCAGCACAACGTCTGCGTCGGCCACGGCCGCCGCGTCGCTGGGGCGCGGCTCGTATCCGTGCGGGTCCGAGTTCGGCCGCAGGAGCTGCCGGACGTCGACGCGATCGCCGCCGACGGCCCGGGCGAGGTCACCGACCTGCGTCGTGGTCGCGACGGCGGTCACCTCGGCGGACGAGGACGAGGCGTCGTCCCCACAGCCTCCGGCGACGAGCGCCGCCGCCCCGGCGAGGGCGAGCAGCGTCAAGGAGCCGTGGACCTTCCGGAGCGAGAGCATGCCGTGAGCATAATGAGAATGATTCTCGTTTGCTGGTTCGTCTTCCGACCTGGCTACGGACGACGGCTCCCCTGCCGTCCCGCACGCATAGCCTCCCGGGTAGCGCATGAGCCACTCCCACGCCCATCACCACCGCCTGAGCGCCGACCGTGCCGCCGATCGCACCCGGCTGCAGGTTGCGCTCGGCCTGATCCTCGCCCTGATGGCAGGCGAGGTCGTGGCCGGCATCCTCGCCGGGTCGCTTGCCCTGCTCTCCGACGCGGCCCACATGCTCACCGACGCCGCGGCGATCGCGCTCGCCCTGTTCGCCGCTCGGCTTGCCGCGCGACCGCCGCGGGGCGGCTACACCTACGGCCTGCGGCGCGCCGAGATCCTGTCCGCCCAGGCGAACGGCGCGACGCTGCTCGCACTGGCCGCGGTGATCGGCTTCGAGGCGGTGCGACGGATCGTCGACCCGCCGGCTGTCGAGGGCGGCATCGTGGTCGTGGTCGCGCTCATCGGCGTGGCGGTCAATCTCGTCGCCACCTGGGTGTTGTCGGGCGCCAACCGCGACAGCCTCAACGTCGAGGGCGCCTTCCAGCACATCCTCACCGACCTCTTCGCCTTCGTGGCCACGGCGATCGCCGGGGCCGTGATCCTGCTGACCGGCTTTGGCGAGGCCGACGGCCTCGCCGCCCTGCTCGTCGCCGCGCTGATGGTCCGAGCGGGTTGGGGCCTGCTGCGCGACTCGGGCCGGATCCTGCTCGAGGGAGCGCCGCGCGGCATCGACCCGCAGGCGGTCGCGCAAGCGCTCAAGGCGGAGCCGGACGTCGTCGAGGTCCACGACCTCCACGTCTGGGAGGTCACGTCCGGCTTCCCCGCGCTGACCGCGCACGTCCTGCTCGAGCCGAACTGCGACTGCCATCAGCGCCGGCGCGACTTCGAGGTCCTGCTGCACGACCGGTTCGGCATCGAGCACACGACGATCCAGGTCGACCACGCGCACGCGGCGCAGCGGCCGATCTCGCTCGAGCGCAGCCCCTGGCAGGGCTCGGGAGGAGCTAGCTCAGCCGACTAGCTGTCGCGGTCGCGGCCGCGGCCACGACCGCCGCCGACGCGCTCGACGGCCTTGGTGACGTCGACGTAGGGCAGCAGGCCGAGCTCGCGCGAGCGCTTGACGGCACGTGCCATCTTCGACTGGTCGCGACGGCTCAAGCCAGTCACGCGGCGCGAGCGGATCTTGCCGCGCTCGGTGATGAACCGCTGCAGCAGCGCGACGTTCTTGTAGTCGATCTTGTCGATCTCCTCGCGCGGGAGCTTCGAGTAGCGCCGTGCCTCGCCCTTCTGGGAGGGCTTTCCGCGCTTGCGATCCTTTGTGTTGCTGCGTGCCATCGGCCGGTAAGGGTGACAGAGCGCGCGCTTCGGCGTCGGGCGCGGGTCTCGGGCCGGCCCTCGGCGGGCTCCGACACGCATGGGTCCGCCTTCGCTGCTTGCATTCCGCGAATCGGCCGGAGCGGGATCACCAGAGCGTTCGCGGCGATCGTCGCCGGACTGGCTCTCGCCACCGTGGTCGGGATGGTCGTGCTGTGGCCTGGACAGGTGGACGCTCGCGTCGGCGAGGCGATCGTGACGAAGTCGGACACGGCGACGGTGCTGTCGGTCGACGAGTTCGCCTGCTCTGGGCTCGACACCGACGTCTGTCGCGAGGTGAGGATCCGCCTCGAGAGCGGCCAGGACAACGGTGCCGTCAAGGAGCTGGTGCTCGACAACGGCACGATCGACCCCGACGTATCGGAGGGCGACGAGCTGCGCGTGGTCAAGAACGTCGTCCCGCCGGGCGCGGATCCCGTCCCCGGTCGCGAGTACTCGATCTCGGATTTCGACCGCCAGGGCTCGCTGCTACTGCTCGTCGTCCTGTTCGCCGGCCTCGTGGTGCTGTTCGGCAGGCTGCGCGGGGCGATGTCGCTGATCGGGCTTGGGCTGAGCCTCGCGGTGGTGCTGCTGTTCATGGTGCCGGCGATCCTCGACGGCGAGAGCGCCCTCGCGGTGGCCGTCGTCGGGGCGGTGGCGGTAATGCTCACGACGATCCTGCTCGCCCATGGGGCAGGCCCGAAGAGCCTCGCGGCGATCGTCGGGACCGCCGCCTCGCTGGTCGTGACCGTCGGACTCGCGGTGCTGTTCACCGACGTCACCCACCTGACCGGCCTGGCGACGGAGGAGGCGACGTTCCTGCAGATCAACGACGCCGGCGTGTCGCTCGAGGGCCTGCTGCTCGCGGGGATGATCGTCGCGGCGCTCGGCGTGCTCGACGACGTCACCGTCAGCCAGTCCTCGACCGTGCTCGCGCTGCGCGCGGCGAACCCCTCCCAGAGCTTCCGTGAGCTGTTCGGCCGCGCGATGGACGTCGGCCGCGACCACGTCAGCGCGACCGTCAACACGCTCGTGCTCGCCTACGTCGGCTCGTCGCTGCCACTGCTGCTGATCTTCAGCTCGGGCCAGATCGGCTTCCTCGACGCCGTCAACCTCGAGATCATCGCCAAGGAGATCGTGGCGACGCTCGTCGGCTCGATCGGCCTGATCGCCGCGGTCCCGATCACGACCGCACTTGCCGCGCTGCTCGCCGGGCGGATGTCGGAGGCCGAGCTGGCCGCCGTCGAGCCGCACGGCCACTCGCACTAGGCGCGCGCGGGCGCTCTGAGCAGCGGTAGATTGCCCGCATGTCAGATCAGCCGAAGCTCGTCCTGCACGCCGTCCCGTACTCGCATCCGTGCCTCGCGGTCAACGCGGCGCTCGACCGCTACGGACTCGAGTACGAGACCGTGACGTTGATGTCGGGCCAGCACGGCGACGAGATCGAGCGGATCTACGGTGAGGGCAAGCGGACCGTGCCGGCGCTGCTCGTCGACTCCGAGCCCGTGCACGGCACGATCCCGGTGTTCGTGAAGATCGACGAGCTGGCAGACGAGGCCGACCTCTACCCCGCGGCGGTCGCCGCCGCCGTGCGCGAGGCCGAGCGGGGGCTGAGCGAGGATTTTCAGACGGCCGGCCGGCTGCTGATCTTCGGAGCGCTCCACTTCCGCCCCGAGGCGATGGGAACGTTCGCGGGCGCCGGACCGCTAGACCCCGCCGGCACGGACTTCGCGATCAAGCTAGTGCGCGGCGCCTGGCGCTACATCGGCATCACCGCCGAGCGCCTAGCCGCCGAGCTGGAGCGGCTACCGGAGCTGATCGGAATCGCCGACGAGCTGGTCGAGGGCGGCGTGATCTGCGGCGACGAGCCAACCGCCGTCGACTTTCAGATCGGGTCGTCGCTGCGGATGCTCGACCAGATCGGCGACGTCCGCCCGCTGATCGAAGGCCACCCGTGCGCGGCGACGCAGCGCTTCGTCGACCCTGGCCCCGCCGACATCCCGGCCGGCGCATTCCCGGCAGGCTGGGTGCCAGACCCCAGCCTGCCGCCGTCTAGTCGGGGCGCCTCACAGGACAACCGCTCCTGAGCGCCGCCTAGGGATCCGCACAAGCCGAAGGCGGCATTACGATGAGGCCGTGTCACCCAAGCCGAAGAAAGACCTCGCGCGTGAGCACATACAAACCGCTCTCGAGGACTACGAGCGAGGAAGTGAGAACGATGCCGTAAACGCTCTCTTCTACGCCGCGGAGGCGGCTGTAGTCGCGTTGGCCGACTACCACGGCATCAATACGCAGCAGCGACACAACCTGAAGGCGGATGCCGCCACTGAGCTGTTCTTGCGGAAGTTGATCGACCAAGATTTCGGCCCTCTGCTCAGAGAGCTGAACCAAGCCAGGAAGGACATCTGGTACGAGGGTGACGAGCCGGATTTCGAGGACGGGCTGGAGGACGTCATCGCTCAGGTCGAGGAGCTGGTAAGCGCAGCAGAGGAGCAAGCATGAAAGCCGACCACCTGCCTCCCTTTCGACGGGATTCGGTCGATCCAGCGTGGGAGAGCCACTCGGCATGGAAGGCCAAGCTCGTACGTGATCGCGAAACGGCGTCGATGAACCAAACGCCCGAGCAACGAGCCATAACCAGGACGCTCATGGAGCGCGCATTGGAGAGCGGCGCAGACGGTCTTGCGCTGACCGGGTCGACAGCACGAGATCGGCGAACCGCTATCAGCGATCTCGACTATCACGTGGTCGGATCACGTCCCCGCCACCATGACCTCCCGGACGAGGTAGACATCTATGCCGGAGATTCGAACTCGTTCTGGCAGAAGCTCCACTCGGGGGAAGACTTCGTTCAGTGGACCCTTCGCTTTGGGTGCATCCTCTTTGACAGAGGGATATTCCGCGCCGGGTTGAAGGCGATCGCCACCGAGCGCCTATGGCCTGATCCCGGATTGAAGCTAAGACGGCTTCCGCAGCTCCGCGACCTCTCGATCCGGTTACTCGACATGGAGGATCGTGATGCCGCTCAGGATCAAGTTCGCGCCACCCTGACGTCCGCCTCACGAGCTTTGCTCCTGCAGGAAGGAATCTTTCCGTTGGCACGCAGCGAGCTGCCCGCGCAATTACGCGCCGCCGGACAGCCTGACCTCGCCGCTGCGCTAGACCAAGTGATCGTCGACCAGACGCTCAGCCTGCAGAAGCTCAGGCGCCGGCTGGCAACCGTGGATCCGGTCCTGCACATGGCCGACACCCTGTCCTGATCGAGCCGAAGCGGTAGCTCTGCTCAGTCGGGGCGACTGGATTTGAACCAGCGACCGCTCGGCCCCCAGCCGAGTGCGCTACCAGACTGCGCCACGCCCCGAGGGGTCGGATGTTAGTCGGCCGGTTGGGCCAGCGCTAGCCCGGATCGCAAGCGAGCCGGCGCGGGACGTTCTCTGCAGATGTTCTAGCGCAGACACGGATGTACTCAAGGACGTGGGACTCCCCTCCGATAGGGGGCGAATGCTGGCCCATTGGACGGGCTCGCCTAGGGAGGAGTTCATATGGCAGCGTCTGTGATTGCCACGGCAGCGGCGGATGACCTGCGTCGTCTCGGCGAGATGCTCAACGAGCGGACCGCCGATGTCGTCGACGAGACGGTCAGGCGCTCGGCCGAGTCCGGGCGCACCCTGGACGCGGTCGTCGAGGAGAGCTTCGAGCGCGTGGGAGCGGTGTCGACCGTCGCCGTCGCCCGCTGGATGGCCGGCGAGGGCGAGGACGTGGCGCGCGAAGTCGGGCGCGAGGCGTGGAGCATCTTCGGCCAGCTCGCGGCGCAGCGCGCGGCGCCGTTGAACGAGGTCACCAAGCGCTGCCTGCGCTGGCGCGATGCGACCGCCAAGGTCATCTGCGAGAGCGGGAGCGAGCTCGGTCTGCCGCCCGCGGCGCTCGACCAGTCGCTGCTGATGCTGCAGCGCAGCCTCGACGTGACGCTCGTGCGGATGTGCGAGTCGTTCGAGGGCGAGCGCCAGCGCGCTCACGAGGAGCTGACGCGGCGCCAGGAGGAGCTGGCGTTCCTCGCGACGCATGACGCGCTGACCGGCCTGCCCAACCGCACCCTGATCCGCGACCGGATCGAGCAGATGCTGATCCGCTCACGCGTGAACCAGGCGCCCGTGGCGGCGCTGTTCATCGACCTCGACAACTTCAAGAGCATCAACGACTCGCTCGGCCACGGCATCGGCGACGCCCTGCTGTGCTCGGTCGCGAGCCGCCTCGGGGGCGTCGTGCGCGGCACGGACGCGCTGGGACGGCTCGGCGGCGACGAGTTCGTCGTGATCGCCGACGGCCTGTCGCTATCCGCCGGGCCCGAGCTGATCGCCGAGCGGCTGCTCGAGGCGCTCAAGGAGCCCTTCGAGCTCGAGGGTGCCGACGAGTCGCGGGTGACGATGAAGGCGAGTATCGGCATCGCTACCGGCGACCGCGCCACCGCCGACGACCTGCTGCGCGACGCCGACATCGCGATGTACCGCGCGAAGTGGGACGGCCGCAACCGCTACGTCGTCTTCGAGTCCGGCATGGAGGACGCGGTCCAGAGCCGCATGGAGCTCGAGATGGACCTCCAGAGCGCGCTCGACAACGGGGAGTTCTTCCTCGCCTACCAGCCCACCTTCGACCTCACCGACATGAGCCCGACGGGCGTCGAGTCGCTGATCCGCTGGCGCAGCCCGACGCGCGGCGTCGTCCAGCCGGACGACTTCATCCCGCTGCTGGAGGAGACCGGCATGATCGTCGCGGTCGGCAAATGGGTGCTCGAGGAGGCCTGCCGCCAGACCGCGGAGTGGCACGAGGCAGGCTTCCCGCTCGGGATCGCCGTCAACGTCTCCGCGCGCCAGCTCGACACCGACGACCTGCTCGCCCACGTCGAGGAGGCGCTCGACTCGAGCGGGCTCGACCCGACCGCGCTGACGATCGAGATCACGGAGACGACGCTGATGCGCAACGCGGAGGAGACGTCCGCCCGCCTCGTCGCGATCAAGGACCTCGGCGTCCGGATCGCGATCGACGACTTCGGCACCGGCTACTCGTCGCTCGCACACCTCCAGCGCTTCCCCGTCGACGCGCTCAAGATCGACCGCTCGTTCATCGCCCAGCTCGAGCAGGGCTACGAGGGCGAGATGGTCCTGCGCACGCTGCTGCAGCTCGGCAAGGCGCTCGCGATCGAGACGCTCGCCGAGGGCATCGAGCGGCCCCAGGACCTCTCGATGATCCGCAAGGAGAACTGCGACAGCGCCCAGGGCTTCCTCTTCGCCCGCCCGCTCGACGCGGACTCCGCCGAGTCGTTCTTCCGCAACTGGTCAGAGACGCGGCGATTCGAGGTCCGTCACGACCAGGACAGCCTGCCCGCATAGACCCTGCGACCGTTGCGACATGCAAGAACCCGAACCGAGTGCGGCCGCCGGAATCTCCTCTGAGGAATCGGTGGGGCCCGTCCGCATTTTCATGCGGAGTTACTTCTCCACGAACTTCCTGTGGACGGCCCTGCATACAAGCCGCCTCGTTTCGGAACTTGAATCGGCTGAGGGAGACCGCCCCCACTTCGACATGGCACACCGTTCGTACGCCGCCTCTTCGGTAATCGCCTCGGCCACCTTTCTCGAGGCCGTAGTTAGCGAGCTGTTCCAGGATGCCCTGGATGGTCATGCCCTGGATGGCGACGGCTACCTTGAGCCACTCCGTGTGGAAGCGGTGTCGGCCATGGCGAAGGTCTGGCGAGCAACCTCTAACGGGCGAAGCCTCGACGCCCTGGAGAAATGGCAGTGGTTGCTCGAGTGCTGCGATAGAGAGCGGCTCGACCGTGGCGCAGCCCCAGCACAGGATGCCGGGCTCGTTATCCGTCTGCGGAACGCACTCGTGCACTTCAAGCCGGAGAACGTCGCCGCCGACGAGGAGCACGAGCTGGAGAAGAGCTTGAAGGGGAGGTTCCCCGACAACTACCTGATGGAGGGCTCTGGCAATCCTTGGTGGCCGAGCCACGGTCTTGGGCACGGTTGCAGCGCTTGGGCGGTCAGCTCGTCGCGAGCCTTAGCTGACCATGTGCTAGCCGAGGTCGGTATCGAGCCCAACTACAGCCGAATCGAGACGGCTGGCTGGAATGGCCTCGCGCCCTAGAGCTCGGGCGGCGGACTCGGCTTCAAGCGACTCGACTGGCTGGCGAGCTATTCGTCCTGCAGCTAAGCGGGCGGAGGGAGTCGAACCCTCACTAAGAGCTTGGAAGGCTCTTGTGCAGCCATTACACCACGCCCGCGCGCAGTGCCCGACATTGTACGGCTCATAACTTGGGCCCGACGAACGTGTCCAGGTGGGCCACGCTGTCCCGCCTCGAGATCGACACGTTGCGCGGATTCGACATCGTCCAGTGGATTCCGAGCAGGTCGCAGTGATCGCAGAAGATCCCGCGGATGTCGGCCGACAGATTGCTGAAGAAGTAGCGCGGATACTCGTAGGTGGCCACGCGGCCGCTCGGCAGCTTGGTGGAGAAGCGGTTGAGCGTCCGGCAGCCGTCCGAGTGGAGCAGCCCACGGATCAGCCGCTCCGGGTGTGCGTGGCTCAGCTCCAACTGCCAGTCGGCCAGCGCAATCGGGCGGTCGTGCTTGCGGCCCGGACCGCACTGAGGGAAGGCATAGGGAAGTGAGACATTCGAGAGCTGGAGATCGATCTTGCCGCGTGCCGGGTTGCGGTGATACGCCACCCGTGAGTCGGGAAACAGCTCCGATAGAGAGTCGTGCCCTTCCCGGGCGACCTCGGGCTGCGCCCCGTCGAGAGTGATGCGGAGCCAGGCGCTCCCGCCGCGGCGCACGATGTGGCCGTCGCCGAGGTAGAGACCCAGCACGTAGCAGTAGGCGCCCGCGTGCGGTGGTCGCCAGCTCGGGTCCCCGACCCTGAAGCGCTGATGACGAGAGGGGTTCCGACGCCAGGAGCCGACGGTGGAGCGAGACACACCGGTCCGCCGAGCTACCTCCCGGTCGCATACGCCAGCCTCGATCAGCTGCAGAGCAGGTCGGCGCTCGTCCTCGGACCACATACCAACCGATGTTCGCCCGCATGTCGGACGCTCCGCGATGTGCGTGCCCGCGATCCGGCCCCTAGAATCCACCGGCCCCCGGGGGACTGGTGTAGTGGTAACACGTCGGCCTCCAAAGCCGAAACTCGAGGTTCGATTCCTCGGTCCCCCGCTTAGGGAGGTGCTGCGCTAGCCCTCAGCCTCGGCCACCACACGCTCGAGGTACGGGCCGAGCAAGGTCGCGACCGAGGCGGCGGTCATGCCGGCGGGTCCCTTGGGGAGCGCGGCATAGCTGATTGCGAGGCGGACGACGCACTCGGCGAGCAGGGCGATGGCGTCCTCGTCGACTTGTGGCCAGCCGGCGCTGATGACGGCTGCGAGGCGGTGGGCGGCCTGCTCGACGACTGGTTGGCCCTGGGTGGTCACGTAAGGGAGCAGGCTGTCGTTGCCCTCGCCGGAGACGACCGAGCGGATGACGGGGTCGTCGGCGGCGGCGGTGAGGAAGACATCGAAGGCGGCGGAGAGCGCGGCGACAGGGTCGTCGAGGCGCGAGTTGACGGCCTGCTCGACGGCCATCAGGAAGCGGTCGGCCTCGCGCAGGAAGAACGCCTGGGCGAACTCGGGGCGGGAGCCGAACTCGCTGTAGAGCGTCTGGCGGCTGACGCCGGCGGCGGCGGCGATGTCGGCCATCGTGATCTCCGACCAGTCGCGCTGCCCGAGCAGGTCGCGCGCGCCGTCGAGCAGGCTGTCGCGAAGCAGCTCGCGCGCCGCAACCGGATACGGGGTGCGCTTCTCGGGCGCCACGGCGGTCATGCTGGTGTGCCCTCCTGCTCGAAGTCGAGCTTGTCGCGGACGCCGCAGTCGGGACAGACCCAGTCCTCCGGCACGTCGCTCCACGGCGTACCGGGCGGGAAGCCCTCGCGCGGGTGGCCGTCCTGCTCGTCGTAGACGTAGCCGCAGCTGGGACAGCTGTAGCGGCTCATGCCGTCCCGCCGGCGGCGCTCGAGCCGCCGTAGCGGGCGAGCACGCGGCGCTCGGTGCGGGGATGGATGTTGACCCGCGACAGGTCGTCGCCGTAATGGTCGAGCAGGCGGCGGTCCATCACGCGCCGCCAGAGCGGCGGGACGGCGGCGAGGACGATCATCCCGGCGTAGCCCGTCGGCAGCTGCGGGGCGTCGTCCTCGTGGCGCAGCGCCTGGTAGCGGCGCAGCGGGTTGGCGTGGTGATCGCTATGGCGCTGGAGGTGGTAGAGCAGGACGTTGGAGGCGACGTTGTTGCTGTTCCAGCTGTGCTCGGGACGGGTGATCTCGTAGCGGCCGTCGGGGCGCCGGCCGCGCTTGAGGCCGTAGTGCTCGAGGTAGTTGACGACCTCGAGCAGCGAGAAGCCGAGCACGGCCTGGAGCAGCAGGTACGGCAGCACCACGGGCCCGAAGATCGCCACGAGCGCGGCGAACAGCACGACCGTCATCGCCCACGCGTTGAGGACGTCGTTGTGGATCGTCCACGGCTTCTTGCCCCTCCGCTCGAGCCGCTTGCCCTCCAGCTCCCACGACGAGCGCAGGCTGCCGGCAACCGTGCGCGGCAGGAACTCATAGAAGCTCTCCCCCAGCCGCGAGCTGGCCGGGTCCTCGGGCGTCGCGACGCGGACGTGGTGGCCGCGGTTGTGCTCGATGAAGAAGTGGCCGTAGCCGGTCTGGGCGAGCGCGACCTTGCTGAGCCAGCGCTCGACGCTCGCGCGCTTGTGGCCGAGCTCGTGGGCGGTGTTGATCGCGACGCCGGCGACCATCGCCGTGGTCAGGGCAAGCCCGATGCTCTCGACGACGGACAGATCTCCGCTCGACCAGAGCCAGCAGGCGACCACGAGCGAGACGTACTGGAGCGGGATGTAGGCGTAGGTGCACCAGCGGTAGTAGCGGTCCTCCTCGAGCCACGTGATCACGCTGTCGGGCGGGTTCTCGGCGTCGGTTCCGATCAGCAGGTCGAGGACCGGGAAGAGCCCGAAGACGACGAACGGACCGATGAACCAGAAGACGCCCAGGCCGGTGGCCTCCGCGAGCCCCCATGCCATCAGCGGCAGGCTGGGCACCAGCAGCCCGAGCAGCCAGGCGTAGCGCTTGCCGTCGCGCCAGGTCGGCGCCTCGACGACCGGCTCCCCCGCGCCACCTTGCTCGACCGCTGCTGAAGTCATCGCCGCTCCTCGCCTCTGGACTTGACCGCCGGATCTGTGCGCCTACTTTACATGGAGGGCCATCTGTGTCAAGCGTGCCGACACATTTAGCTCCTGTGTCCACCAGGCCGGCGGTTCGCGGAACCACGCTCTGCTTCAATCGTTCCGCTCGCGGATGTGGCGGAATTGGTAGACGCGCCGGCTTTAGGTGCCGGTGGCCTTGGCCGTGGGGGTTCGAGTCCCTCCATCCGCACTCGGGATACCCGTCGCATCGGCGCCGGGCAGGCGGTAGGCTCACCGCCGAGCGATGGCCACGGTGATCCACCATCCCAACCGCGAGAAGGCGGAGTCGAAGGCGACGAAGGCGATCGTCGTCCTGCTGCTGATCGTGAGCGCCGCACTGATCCTGATCATCACGATCGGCGGCTGGTCCGCTCTCCAAGGTGGAGCGCCGTTCGCGCTCCTGTACGCCGCGCTGAACCTCCTCTTCGCCTACTACATCTCGCGCTGGAACCGCGGGCTGTTGACGGTGGCCGCGGCACTGGCCGTGTTCTTCGCCGTGCTGGCCGGGATCGCCGGGCCGTCGTGGTTCGCCCGCGACAAGTCGGGCTTCGACGACCCCACGCTCGACCCGGCGCTGCTCGGGCTGCTGACCTTCGCCTTGATCCCGGTCCAGGCCCTCCTCGTCGCCTTCGCCGCGCGTGCGTTCAGCCAGCGCTGGAACGTCGAGGTCGAGGTCGAGGAGTCGCACTCCGAGCCGCCCTCGCGCGGCGGCGCTCCCGCGCCGCTCGGCGCCTAGCGCTTCCCCCGCCGCCGCGGCTCTAGAATCGCCGCACGCGGCGGTGTCCAAATTGGTAAAGGAGGCGGTCTCAAAAGCCGCTGCTCGCAAGGGCTTGTGGGTTCGAGTCCCACCCGCCGCACTAGGGCTGTGGTGTCTGACCGCCTGACGGCGGTGTTGGCTGTGGTGTCTGACCGCCTGACGGCGGTGCCGGTGGCGGCGTCGAGCTGCCTGCCGGAGGTGCGGTGCCACCGGCCGGTGAGGCTCCGGCGGAAGGCGCGGGCGGATCGGCTGCAGAGGGCGCTCCTCCAGCAGACGGCGCCGCGCCTCCGGCGGGTGTGGACGGTGACGTCGAAGGAGCCCGCGAGGCGGGCGGCGTGCCCCGATCGTCCCGGCTCCTCGGGCCTGCGGCCACCGGCTCGTTCATCGCGCGCCAGCCCCCATAGGCGATCCCGGCCGAAGCGAGCAGGCCGAGGAAGATCCCGATCTTGCGGCTCACGTCGGCCTCGCCGAAGTCAGGTGCGACGAGCAGACGGAACAGGACCAGCAACAGCGCCAGGCCACCCGCCGCGGCGATGATCAGCGCCGGCGATTGCGGCAGCTCCGGCATCGCGTCCGCGGCGCGGGCGAGCACGAGGCCGACGACCACGACGGACACCAGGAAGAGCAGGATGTCGACGAGGCCAAACGCCTCCCATGCGCTCACGTCGCCGAGCTCCCCGACCTCGAATCCGCCGATCGAGTCGATTCCGACTCCGTACCACGGAAGGAACAGGAAGATGAAGAGGGCGAGAGCGCTGATGCCGGCGATCATCTCGCCGGGGCTGACCTTGCTGGTGTCCACGAGCGTCCTCTCGGAGGGGTTGAGCACTGGCGCAGCAGGGTGACTCTATCCCCCACCCTCGGATGGACCTCGGGGGTTACGTCAGACGGGGGTGACGGCGTTGCGCTTCGCCGGCCACTCGCGCGTGCGGCCCGCATAGAGCGCATAGCGCTGGATCAGCTCCGAGCGCAGGTCCTCCGGCTGGACGACGGCATCGACCACCAGCTCCGACGCGAGGTGGAGCACGTCGATCTCCTCGGCGTACTCGTCGCGCAGCTTCTCGACGAACGCCGCACGCTCGTCGGCGTCCTCGATCGCCTGGACCTGGTTGTAGAAGACGGCGTTGATCGCGGCTTGCGGACCCATCACCGCGATCTTGGCGCTCGGCAGGGCGAGGCAGGCGTCGGGGTCGTAGGCCGGGCCGGCCATCGCGTAGAGGCCGGCGCCGTAGGCCTTGCGAACGACTACCGAGATCTTCGGCACGGTCGCCTCGGTCACCGCGGAGATCATCTTCGCGCCGGCGCGGATGATCCCCTGGCGCTCGACTTGCGTGCCGATCATGAAGCCCGGCACGTCGGCGAGGAACAGCAGCGGCACGTTGAATGCGCTGCAGGTCCAGATGAAGCGGGCGGCCTTGTCGGAGGAGTCGACGAAAAGCACTCCCCCCTTCTGCTTCGGCTGGTTGGCGACGATCCCGACCACGCGGCCGTCGAGACGCGCGTAGCCGACGATCAGCTCCTTCGCCCAGCGCTTGTGGACCTCGAGGAAGGATTCGGCATCGACGAGCGAGTCGATCAGGCCGAGCATGTCGAACGGCTTGTTCTCGTCGTCAGGGATCAGGCCGCGGATCGGCTCGTCGCTCGCCGGGGCGGCAGGGGACGCGAGCGGCGGTGCGGCCTCCCAGTTCGTCGGGAAGTAGGAGAGGTAGCGGCGCGCCAGCACGATCCCCTCCGCGTCGGTCTTGACGAGGAAGTGGCCGACCCCCGACACGCTCGTGTGCATCCGCGCGCCGCCCATCTCCTCGAGCGTCACCGTCTCGCCGATCACCATCTCGGCCATCCGCGGCGAGCCGAGGTACATCGAGGCGTTACCGTCGCGCATGATCACCACGTCGCAGAACGCCGGGATGTAGGCGCCGCCGGCGGCGCTCGGGCCGAACAGCACGCAGACCTGCGGCACGACGCCCGACATCCGCACCTCGGTCGAGAAGATCCGCCCCGCGTGGCGCCGGCCGGGGAACATTGCGACCTGCTCGGTGATCCGCGCCCCCGCGGAGTCGACGAGGTAGATCATCGGCACGCGGTGCTCGAGCGCCGCCTCCTGCGCACGGATGATCTTCTCGACCGTCTTCGGCCCCCACGAGCCCGCCTTGACGGTCGGGTCGTTCGCCATCAGCGAAACCGGCCGCCCGTCGATCGTCGCCATCCCGGTCACGACGCCGTCGGCGCCGAACCCGTCCTGCTCCCAGCTCGCCAGCGCCGCGTCCTCGGCGAACGACCCCTCGTCGACCAGCAGCGCCACCCGCTCGCGCACCGGCAGCTTGCCCTGCTGCTCGGACTTCTCGTGATGGCGAGCCGGGCCGCCGGCGCGTGCCCGCTCGAGCGCTGTCCGAAGGTCGGTCACGCCGCTCGCGGACGTAGGAGGGCTACGGCACCCGCAACGACGGCGAGCACTACCAGTACGAGCGGCCAGCCCATGAGCGAGGCATCCTCATTCGGTCCCACGGTCCCGATCAGGAAGAAGAAGAGGGTCGCCACGCCGAGGTAGCCGGGGCCCGGCTCGCGGCGGAGAACCGCGTAGGCGACCAGTCCCGCGCCGCCGAGCAGCGACATCAGCTCCCACCCCGTCCGTCCCGCGTAGATCAACTCAGTCCCCGCGAAGCTCACCACCCATAGCTCGCCTACAAGGCTCATGGCCAGCCCCAGGATCGCGAGGCCCGCAGCGGTGATCAGCTGGACCCCGACTCCCGGCACGAGGCTGGTCACGAGGAACATGCCGGTGGGCCACTCCTCGGCCATCCGCAACTCGATCGCGGCGACAGCCAACACGGTCAGCACACCGGCTGCGGCGAATGCCGGGCCCTGCTCACCGAGGCGCTGCCTCCACGTCATCGCTCTCCCCTCGCCGCGACCCTCAGACCTGCGGGTTCTGAACCGGCTCGTCGCCCGAGTAGTCGTAGAAGCCCATGCCGGACTTGCGGCCGTACCAGCCGGCAGCGAGCATCTTGCGCAGCGTCGGCGGCTGGGCGAAGCGGCGCTCGCGGAACTCGTCGAAGAGGACGTCGCAGATCGAGCCGAGCGTGTCGAGGCCGACGAAGTCGGACAGCAGCAGCGGGCCCATCGGGTGGCCGGCGCCCGCCTTCATCGCGGCGTCGATCTCCTCGATCGAGCCGACCCCCTCCTCGTAGGCGCGGATCCCGTCGAGCAGGTACGGCACGAGCAGGCGGTTGACGATGAAGCCCGCCTTGTCCTTGGTCGGGATCGCGAGCTTGCCGAGGCTGGAGGCGAACGACTGGCCGGCCTCGAAGGCCTCGTCCGACGTGGTGATCCCGCGGATGACCTCGACGAGCTTCATCACCTGTGCGGGGTTGAAGAAGTGGAGGCCGAAGAAGCTGTTCGGGCGGGAGGTCGAGGCGGCCTGGTCGATCACCGACAGCGACGAGGTGTTGGTCGCGAACAGCGCGTCGTCCTTGGCGATCGAGTCGACCTCCTTCCACATCGCGAGCTTGAGGCCGAGGTCCTCGGTGATCGCCTCGATGACGAGATCGCAGCCGGCAAGGTCGGAGTAGGAGGTCGTGCCCTTGATCCGCGCGCGGACGGCGTCGGCGTCGGCCTGCTCGGCCTTGCCCTTCTCGACGGCGCGCGCGAGCTGCTTCTCGATCTTGCCGATCCCCTTCTCGAGGCGGGCGTCGTCGACCTCGCGCAGCACGATGTCGTAGCCGGCCTGGGCCGCGACCTGAGCGATGCCGTGGCCCATCAGCCCGGCGCCCAGCACTCCAACCGTCTTGATCTCCACTACGTTCTCCCCGTCAGCGTTAGCGAGCCCGGGGAGCCTATATGTCACTGATCGGAGTGGAGGACCGCAGTGGGGTGCGCCACTTGGTGCTGCAACGTGCCGAGAAGCGCAACGCCTTCAACGCAGAGCTGATCCAAGCCCTCGGCCACGCGCTCGAGGCGGCCGCGGCCGACGACGCGGTGCGAGTGGTCGTGGTGCGCGGCGACGGGCCGATGTTCTCGTCGGGCATGGACGTCGGTGACCTGCGCGAGCTGTCCGAGAACCCGTCCGGCCTGCGCATGTTCCGGCGCGCGATCCTCGCCTGGTGGAACCTGCTCGAGGAGATGCCGAAGCCGACGATCTGCCAGATCCACGGCGCCTGCCTCGGCGGCGCGTTCGAGCTGGCGCTGGCCGCCGACTTCCGCGTAATGGCCGAGGATGCGATGGCGGGAATCCTGGAGGTCCGCGTCGGCGTGCTGCCCGACGTCGGCGGCTGCTCGCGGCTGCCGGCGATCGTCGGTCTCGGCAACGCCAAGGAGCTGATCATGACCGGCAAGGTCATCGACGGCCGCGAGGCGCACCGGATCGGCTTCGCGAACCGGATCGCTCCCGCGGACGAGCTCGACGCGCTCACGGAGGCGTTCGCCGGGGAGCTGCTCGCGTGTGCGCCGCGCGCGGTCGGGATGGCCAAGCGAGTCATCGACGCCGCCGCCAAGCCGGCGCTCTCGGCGACGCTCGAGCTCGAGATCCAGGCGCAGGAGGCGCTGGTGGCGACCGAGGACTTCGCCGAGGGCACGCGCGCGTTCTTCGAGAAGCGCCAGCCGGACTTCGCCGGCCGCTAGAGGTTGGGGAAGCCCTTGCGCCCGGCTGCCTTGCGCAGCTCGCCGGCCAGCCGTCGCACCACGTCGGGACGCCGGCGAGCGAGGTTGCGGTGCTCGCCGGGGTCGCTGCGCGTGTCGTGCAGCCGCGGCGAGCGGATGTGGCCGCCGTCGTTCTCGGCGACCAGCAGCCAGCGGCCGTCCCCCGCCATCAGCGTGTCGCCCCAGGCCGAGGTCCAGACGCGGCGCGCCTTCGCGGCGCGCCCGTCGAACAGCGGTCGCAGGTCGGCGCCGTCCATCGCCTTGGGCACCGGCACGCCGACGCCCTTCAGCAGCGTCGGCGCCACGTCGTGGGCCGAGGCGAAGTACTTCGTCCGTCGCCCGGCGCCGAGGCGCTGCGGGTGGCGGATCATGAACGGCACGTTCAGGAGCTCGCCGTGCAGCTCGTTCGACTGCTTGCCGATCAGGCCGTGCTCGCCGAGCGAGACGCCGTGGTCGGCGAACACCGCGACCCAGGTGTTCGACAGCCCGAGCGCATCGAGGCTGGTCAGGAAGCGCCCGAGCCAGGCGTCGAGGAACGTGATCTCGGCGGCGTACATCGCCCGGGCGAGCTCGAGCGTCGCGCGCGACAGGTCACGCGTCTGGCCATACGGGGTCGGGAACGGCTGCAGCGGCCGATAGCCGCCGGGCTTGATCCGCGCGTACTGGGCGAGGTAGCTGTCGGGCGGGTCCCACGGCTCGTGGACGTCGAAGCAGTCGATCACCAGAGCGAATGGCTGCCGCTTGAAGGCGGCCTGCTCGAGGAAGTCGATTCCGCCCTGGAACACGCGTGCTGCGAGGTAGTCCTCCTCGCCGCGGCCGGCCTTGTTGTAGGAGAGGTACTCGCGCACCCGGCCACGCCCGACGCCACGCAGCTCCGGCGCGAGGTGGCGCCGCAGGCGCGAGCGCGACACGCGCCCGCGCTTCTGCCGCCAGCCCGGGATCTGGCCCTTGACCGTCGTCATCACGTCCGGGCGCCCGCGGAAGGAGGCGAACGCGGGCCGCAGCATGTGCGGGTTGTCTGTGACATAGCCGGTCTGGTAGCCCCGCAGTGCGAGCACGTCGAGGAACGTCCGCTCGCCGCGCTCGATGCCCTCCCAGCCGGGCACGTTCGGCAGCCCGCCGCCGGGCCGCCAGCCCCGGAACGGGAAGTCGTTGCGCCCGGTCAGCAGCGCCTTGCGAATCGGCACCGTCGGGAAGACCGCGTGGCGCGCGTCGTCGAAGATCAGGCTCTCGGTGGCGAGCGCGTCGAGCGTCGGCGTGCGCGCGCGCCGTCCGCCGTAGGCGCCGACGTGGTCGGTGCGCAGCGAGTCGATCACGACGACCACGACGTTCGCGCCGGTTGCCGCGGTCAGGGCGGAAGCCGGTTCGGCGCCCGTGGCTTCGGCCGCGAGACCCGGCACCGCTGCCGCCAGCCCGAGCGCCGCCGCGCCGCCCAGGAGCTGCCGGCGCGTCAGGTCGTCCGGACTTTCTCCACTCATTCGATGAGAATCCATTCCCGCGGCCACACTAGCGGCCAACACGGCCCAATCGCGTTAGTTGCCTGTGACCTGCGACCAAGCGCGGATCGTCCCCGCGGCGAGCGCAAGGCAGGCGTCGACGCTCTCCCAGTCGACACGCTCGGGCGTGTCGGTCGGCAGGTGGTAGTCGTTGAAGGCGTCGCCCCGCAGTGACAGCAGCGAGATCGCCGGCAGGCCCGCGAGCCTCGCCAGCACCGGGTCGGTCCAACCGCCGAGCCGGAACCGGCGCGGCCGCTCGAGACCGGCGTGCGCGGCGCCCAAGTCGGCTAGATCCAAATCCTCGGCGCGGTAGGCGACGCGCCAGAGCGGACCCTCGGCCGAGGCGACCATCGGCTCGCCCGCGCCGAGGGTGTCGAGACCGAGCAAGAGCGTCAAGCCCGGGTCGAGCCGTGCGCCGTCGGAGCGCATCCAGGCGGCCATCCCGCCCATGCCCGACTCCTCGGCGCCGGTGAGCAAAGCGACGACCTCGACGCCCTCGAGCGGCTCGGCTGCGAGCCGCTGGACGAGTGCCAGCAGCGCGGCGACCCCGGTCGCGTTGTCGCTGGCGCCAGGCACGGTCGCGCCGCGTGCGACCTGGAGCGACAGCGCGGTGGCGAGGCCGAGCAGCAGTCGCGCCGGCCTCCGCAGCGCTCGCGGCCCGAAGGCGATCGCCGCCATCGCCAGCTCTGGCAGCACCGCGAACGACGGTCGACCGCTTTCGGAGCCACCGGCCCCCGCGAGCGCCGGATGCCACATCAGGCCCGTGTGGGCCGCGTCGTGGTGGGCGACCAGGACCAGGGTCCGCGCGCGCGGACCCCGCGACGGGATCCGCCCGACGACGTTCGCGCCCTCGCCCGTGGGCAGCAGCCGCCGCAGCGGCTGGGCGCGCCCGGAGTAGTCGAGCTCGAAGCCCGCCAGCGCGGCGACGGCGGGCAACCGTCCCAGTGCGGCGGCAGCGAAGTGCAGTGCGTGCGCAAGCCCGAAGCTGTGCTGGTAGCGAAACGGCCGCAGCTCGACCTCCTCCGCCCCCGCCTCCTCCAGCCGCCGCGCGCACCACGCCGCCGACTGTCTCTCCCCCGCCGACGCCGACCGGCGATCGAGCGCGGCGAGCGCCTCTACGTCCGAGCGCAGCGCCGCTCGGCTGCTCACAGCGGCCTGCCGGTGGCGGTCCGCATCCGCGGATCCTCAGCCGTGGCGCCAGTCGACCGGGCCCGCGGTCAGCAGGTGACTGCCGAGCGGACGGCCGAGCACGCGCTGCGCCTCGCGCGCGCAGTCGAGCAGCGCCGCGAGGTCGATGCCGGTCGGGTGGCCCATCTCGTGCAGCATCGAGACGAGGTCCTCGGTCGCGACGTTGCCGGTCGCGCCCTTCGGCACCGGGCAGCCGCCGAGCTCGCCGAACGAGCTCTCGAACGAGCGGCAGCCGGCCTCGAGCGCGGCGAGCGCGTTGGCGAGGCCCTGGCCGCGGGTGTTGTGGAAGTGAGCCGTCAGCTCGACGTCGCGCAGTCGCTCGAAGGCGAGGCCGAAGAACTCGCGTACCTGGGCCGGATTAGCCATTCCGGTCGTGTCCGCGAAGCCGAGCTCGGCGCAGCCGGCGTCGCGCAGCCGCTCCGCGATCGCGAGCACGCGCTCGGGCGACACCTCGCCCTCGTAGGGGCAGCCGAAGGCAACCGAGATCACGGCCTCGCAGCGCAGGCCCTCGGCGAGCGCGCGCTCGACCACGCGCTCCAGCCCCGTCAGCGACTCCTCGACCGAGCGGTTGACATTGGCGCGGTTGTGGCCCTCCGACGCCGACAGAAAGAGGTTGACCTCCTGAAACGAGTCGCGCAGCTCGAGCGCGTTGTCGAGCCCGCGCTCGTTGGGGATCAGCACGGTGACCGCGACGTCCTCCGGAATGTCGGCGCGCCGCAGCACCTCCGGGCCGTCAGCCAGCTGCGGGATCACGTCCGCGCGCACGAAGCTGGTGACCTCCAACCGCCGTAGCCCGGTGCGGGCGAGCATCTCGACCAGCCGCACCTTGTCGTCGGTCGCGATCGTCTCGGGCTCGTTCTGGAACCCGTCGCGCGGGCCGACCTCGCGGATGCTGACCGGGTCCGGAGCCATGGCTACATCATGCCGAGGCCACCGCTGACGCCGACGGTCTCGCCCGTCACGTAAGAGGCCTCGTCGCTCGCGAGGTAGGCAATCGCAGCCGCGACCTCGTCCGGCTCGCCGAGCCGGCGCATGACGGTCGAGTCGATCATCCCCTGCACCATCCGCTCGCCGATCTCCCCGAGCGCGTCGGCGGCGCGCACCATCTGGGTGTCGATCGGGCCGGGCGCGACCGCGTTGACGCGCACGCCGAAGCGCGCCGACTCCTTCGCGAGCGCCTTCGTGAAGCCGATCACGCCGGCCTTCGTCGCCGAGTAGACGACCGACAGCTGCGAGCCGACGCGGCCGGCCTCGGAGGCGACGTTGACGATCGAACCGCCACCGCGCTCGTGCATGCCGGGCAGCACGGCGTGGGTGACCGCGAGCACGCCACGCAGGTTGACGGCGATCAGGTTGTCCCAGACGTCGGGCGGCGTCTGGGTGAAGAACAGCTCGCCGGCGACCCCGGCGTTGTTGACGAGCACGTCGATCGGTCCCAGCTCGTCCGCGGTCGCCGCGACCGCGGCGGCGATCGAGTCCGTCGAGCGCACGTCGAGCTCGAGGCCGACGCCGCCGAGGTCAGCGGCCAGCTCGCGTGCCGGGTCCCCGTGGACGTCGCAGACCGCGACGCGCGCGCCCTCGGCCGCCAGACGCGAAGCCGTCGCGCCGCCGATGCCGCCAGCCGCGCCGGTCACGAGCGCGACCTTGCCCTCGAATCTCATCGCGCGGACCCTATCCGCCCGGCGCGAGGGCGACGGCTCGCCGGCCGCTCCCTCGGGGCCTGCCGCCGACGACTCGGCCGCCATCCGCGCCACGACGGGCTGTTAGCGTGCCGCCGCGTGACCGGCTCTCCGATCCCGATCGTCGGTGGCACCGGGGCGCTCGGCTTCGGCCTCGCCCTGCGCCTCGCGACCGCCGGCGAGGAGGTCGTGATCGGGTCGCGCGACGCCGGGCGCGCCGAGGAGGCCGCGGGCCGTATCCGCGAGCGCGTCTCGAACGCCCGCGTCGCCGGGATGGAGAACGCCGATGCGGCGAGGCTCGGCGAGGTCGTGTTCCTCACCGTCCCTTTCCGCGCCCAGTCGGAGAACCTCACCAACCTCAAGGGAGCTCTGCGGCCGGGACAGATCCTCGTCGACGCGACCGTGCCGCTCGCCGCGGCCGTGTCGGGCAAGGCGACACGGCTGCTCGGCGTCCCCCAGGGCTCGGCCGCCGAGCAGGCCCAGGAGATGGTCCCCGACGGCGTATCGGTCGTGAGCGCGCTGCACTCCGTCGACGCTGCGACGCTCGGCGACCTGCAGACGCCGCTCGACCAGGACGTGCTGATCTGCGGCGAGCGCAAGGCCGACAAGCTCGCCGTCGCGCGGCTGATCGGCCTGATCCCTGGCCTGCGGCCGGTCAACGCCGGCGCGCTCGAGCAGGCCCGCTTCGCCGAGGCGCTGACGCCGCTGCTGATCGCGATCAACATCCGCAACAAGTCGCACGCGGGCGTCAAGCTCACCGGTTTGCCCGACGAGTTGTGGTGATCGGGTCGGTCGGTGCTCGCCGGAGCACCGAGCGGGCTGCGCACGTCCCGCAGGAGGCGCTGTGCGGGTAGCGCTGCTCTCGGGCGGCACCGGCGGCGCGAAGCTCGCCCGGGGGCTGCTCGATGAGGTCGGTGCCGACAACCTGGCCGTGATCGCCAACACCGGCGACGACGCCGAGGTCCACGGCGTCCACGTCTCCCCCGACCCCGACCTCGTGACCTACTGGCTCGCCGACGCGATCGACGAGCGCGGCTACGGGATCCGCGGCGACAGCTGGGCGGTGATGGACGCGCTCGAGGCCGCTGGCCGGCCCGCATGGTTCCGGCTCGGCGATCGCGACCTCGCGATGTGCCTGATCCGGACCGAGCTGCTGGCCGGCGGGCGGCGGCTGACCGAGGCGCACGCCGAGGTCGTGCGCGCTATGGGAGTCGGCGCGGGGGTGCTGCCAATGGCCGACGAGCCTGTCCGAACGCGGATCTCGGCGCGCGGGCATGAGCTGCCGTTCCAGGAGTTCATGATCGTCGAGCACGCGCAAGGACCGCTCGACGCGGTCGAGTTCACCGGCGCGGCGCAGGCGCGTCCGACGCCCGAGGTGCTAGCGGAGCTCGCAGAGGCGGACACGATCGTGATCGGTCCGTCGAATCCGGTCGCGTCGATCGGCCCGATCCTCGCCGTTCCGGGCATGCGCGCGGCGCTCGCCGCCGCGCCGGCGCCGGTGGTCGCGGTCAGCCCGTTCGTCGGTGGCGAGGTGCTGAAGGGACCGACGCGGCTGTTCTGTGAGCACGCCGGGATCGAGCCGTCGGCAGCGGGGATCGCCGCGGCGTACGCCGGCGCGATCGACGGGATCGTCGCCGACGAGCGCGTCGACGGAATTCCCGCGCTCGAGGTCCCGACGCTGATGGACACCCCGGACACCCGCCGCGTGCTCGCCGCATCGACCCTGCAGTTTGCGGCCACGCTTGCAGCCCGCTGATTGGCCGCACGCCGCTCCAGCGCTAGAGTCGAGGCCCGCCGCACGATCGCCCGATGCAAACGATCGCGATCCTCCCAATCAAGAGCTTCGGCGCCGCCAAGCAGCGCCTGGCCGGCCTGCTCGGGAGCGGCGCACGGCAGGCGCTCGTGCAGGCGATGTTCCAGGACGTGCTCGCCGCGTTGCGCCATGTCCCCGAGCTCGATGCGATCGCCGTCGTGACGGCGAATCCGGCCGCCGAGCGCGCCGCCCACGGCGAGGGGGTCCTGCTGCTCGCCGACGATCGCGAGGCGGGCCACTCGGACGCCGCGACGATCGGTGTCCGGTACGCGCTCGGCAATGGCTTCGACCGCGTCCTGCTCGTCCCCGGCGACACGCCGCTGCTCAACCCCGACGAGGTCGGCGGCCTGCTGCGGCGCGCCGAAGCCGACGTGACCGATGTGGTCGTCGTCCCTGACCGTCACGGCACCGGCACCAATGCGCTGCTGCTGTGCCCACCGGCGGCGATCGAGCCGGCGTTCGGCCCGGGCAGTTGCGAGCGCCACCAAGCGCTCGCCGCCGCCGCCGGAGCGTCGTGCCGCGTCGACGCGCTGCCCTCGCTGGCGATCGACGTCGACACTCCCGAGGACCTCGCCGAGCTGTCGACGCTACTCCAGGGCTGTCGCACCGAGGCGAGCGTGACGCGCGGCGCCCTGCGCCAGCTCGACCGCTCGCGAGCGCACGCCCCGGCGGCCGTCTCCTGAGCGGCCCGCCACCCGTCTCCGCCGTCGCGATCGACGGCCTGCCCGAGCTGCGCCCGGGCGACGACGTCGCCGCGGCGATCGCCGCGGCGTTGCCGGACGACCTGTCCGGTGACGACGTGGTCTGCGTCGCGCACAAGATCGTCTCGAAGGCGGAGGGCAGGCTCCGCCGGCTCAGCGAGGTCACCCCCGGCGACCGCGCGTGCGAGCTGGCGGCCGAGCACGACAAGGACCCGCGCGTCGTCCAAGCGGTGCTCGACGAATCGACCGCCGTCCTGCGTGCCGGCCACGGGGTGCTGATCTGCGAGACGCGCCACGGCTTGGTCTGCGCGAACGCCGGCGTCGACCGCTCGAACGTCGCCGATCCCGACGAGCTCGTCCTGCTGCCAACCGACCCCGACGGCTCGGCCCGCATGCTGCGCGCCGGCATAGTCGCGGCGCGCGGGGTCGCCCCCGCGGTCCTGATCTCCGACTCCTTCGGCCGCGCCTGGCGCCTCGGTCAGACCGACGTCGCGATCGGCGCCGCTGGCCTCGTGCCGCTCGACGACTGGCGCGGTCGGCTCGACGCCCACGGTCGCGAGCTGCAGGCCACCGCGATCGCCGTCGCCGACGCGATCGCGGGTGCGGCCGACCTCGCCCGCGCCAAGGACGCCGCGCAGCCCGTCGTCCTGGTCCGCGGCGTCGGACGCTTCGTCACCTCGGACGACGGCCCGGGCGCCACCGCCCTCCGCCGGCCCGCGGCCGACGACCTCTTCCGCTGACGGCCTGGGACGACGGGCCGATTGCGGCCAACATGCGACCGGGATCGACCCACCGCCAACGTTCGCCCGATGACGGGCCGATTGCGGCCGAATTGCGGCCGCACCAGTCCCGTCGGCGCTCGTCGGGCCTCAGCCGCCGATCGGCGCGCGCGGGTTGGCGCCCCAGAAGAGCATCGTGCCGACCATGCTGATGATGTGCACCATCACGGTGTTGAGGACCATCGACTTGGCGGTCGCGGTCCCGACCCCCACGGGCCCTCCGGAGGCCGTGTAGCCGTAGTAGAGCCCGACGAGGACGATCACCGTCGCCATGGCCATTCCCTTGGCCAGGCTGAAGAACATGTCGGGTGGGTTCTGGAACATCCAGAAGATCAGGAAGTAGCCGCCCTGGGACACCTCGGCCACCTGCTGGACGACGGCGAGGTAGCTGCCGGCGAAGCCCGCCCCGACGGCCGCCACGTACATGAACGGCAGCACGATCCAGGCCGCGAGCAGACGCGTGGCGCAGAGGAACGCGAGCGAGTCGACCCCCATCACCTCGAGCGCGTCGATCTCGTCGGAGATCCGCATCGCGCCGATCTCGGCGACCAGCCCGGTGCCGACCTTCGCCGACATCATGTAGCCGAAGGCGAGCGGGATTATCTCGCGGAGGTCGCAGATCGCCGAGAACGAGCCGCCGACCTGCGGCGAGCCGATCGAGCGGGCGAAGTAGGCGCCGTTGACGCCGCACTGCAGCCCGAGGATGAACGCCATCCCCCAGATGACCAGGGCCGACCCGACGATCAGGATCCCGGCCTGGCGCAGCGACTCGCCGAAGAAGCGAATGGCGTTGCCCTCGAGGACCTCGAGGATCACCTGCCAGCAGAACTTCGCGATGTCGCCGAGCGAGGCGAGCAGGTCGCGTGGTACGGCCAGCCAGCTCACTTGACGATCGAGATCTCGGGGTGCGTGGCGAGCAGCGTCTGCGTGAAGACGTAGTTGAACGAGAAGACGCCGAGCATCGCGATCACGACCGCCTGGTTGACCGCTCGCCCGACGCCCTCGGCGCCTCCGGACGCGGTCATCCCCTTGTAGCAGCAGACGATCGCGATGATCGCCCCGAAGAGGGCGGTCTTCAGCAGCGAGCCCCACATCTCCGTCGTCGTAGCGTTGGTGAGCAGCGTCGCGAAGAACGGGCCGAGCGGCGCGTCGAAGGTCAGCGTCGCGAGCACGCCGCCGAACAGCCCCGCGATGATCGCGAAGCCGTTGAAGAGCGCAGTCACCGTCATCAGCGCAAGGAAGCGCGGCACGACCAGGTTCTTGATCGGGTCGACGCCGAGCACCTGGAGCGCGTCGAGCTCCTCGCGGATCTTGCGCGCCCCGAGGTCGGCGGTGATCGCGGTCCCACCAACGCCGGCGAGGATCACCGCCGTCACGAACGGGGCGAACTCGCGAACCACGGCGAGCACGAAGAATCCGCCGAGGCGGTCGAGCGCACCGAAGATCTCGAGGAAGTTGCCGGCCTGCAGGCCCGGAGCGCCGTACGACAGCGTCACCATCGAGATCGTCAGCGGAAACCAGCACAGTCGCAGCAGGAAGTTGAACTGCTGGACGAACTCGAGCCCGTACGGATAGGGCGGCTGGACGGCCGACAGGAGCGTCTTGCCGGTCAGGATGACGACGTCGCCGACCTGCTCGAGCGCGTTCTTGACCGGCAGGTACGCGCGCTGGGCGGTGTCCCCCATCACTGTGTGTCTGTTCTAGCACAGTGATGGCACACAGCGCGCTAGGATAAGCCCATGTCCGGTGATCTCCACGTCGACCGTGACAGCGGCGTCCCGGTGGGCACTCAGCTCGTCTGGCGCCTGCGGGCTCGCATCGAGTGTGGAGAGCTGCGCCCCGGCGATCAGCTGCCGAGCCTACGCGACGTGGCGGCCGCTGCCGGGGTCAACGTCAACACCGTCCGAGCGGCGTACGCGCGGCTCGAGGCGGCAGGGATAGTCACCACGGCACAGGGCCGGGGCACGTTCGTCACGCCTCAGCCCGTCGAGGAGGAGTCGGGACGGCGGCGGGCCTTGCGCAACGAGATCGCGCGGCTCGAGGCGACTCTCGCCGCCCTCCCGCTCCGACCTCCGAGCGCGCCGGACGCCACGCGCGCGGCTGGCGCCGGGCCCCGCTTGCTGTCGGTCGACGAGCTGGCCGCGGTGCGCGACCTGCTCGCCGAGCGCGTCAGCGAGCTGCAGGCCACGCGCGCCGAGATCGTCGAGCGTCTCGCGGCGGGAGCGCTCGATTCGGCGCAGGCGGCGTCCGTCCAGCGACCGGCGCCGCGCCGCTCGTCGTCGAGCCTCGCCGGCGCCCGCGTGCACTGGACCGGCGCGTAAGCGCCGGCGCGCGATCAGTCGGAGGGACGCGCGGCGCTACGCCGCAAGCGGTAGCTCGTAGCGACGGCGGACGTCGTAGAGGGTGGTGCGCTCGGCGGCGGGCCTGCCCGCCCGGTGGGCGGCGTCGATCAGCTGCTCCGGCGTCAGCATCACGCCGTGCTGGCTGCCGGCGAGACGGCTGATGCTCTCCTCCATCAGCGTGCCGCCGAGGTCGTTGACGCCCCAGCGCAGCGCCTCGGTCGCGGCGTCGAGGCCCATCTTGACCCAGCTCGCCTGCAGGCTCGGGATCGTTCGTCCGAGCGCGAGCCGGAAGACCGCGGTGTGCTTGAGGTTCTCCTCGCGCGAGATCTCCTCGATCCCGTGCGTCCGGCCGAGCAGCGTGTGGTACGGGATGAACGACAGCGGCACGAACTCGGTGAAGCCGCCGGTCCGGTCCTGGAGCTCGCGCACGACGCGCATGTGCTCGGCGAGCTCCCACGGCTCCTCGATGTGGCCGAACATCACCGTAACCGTCGAGCGCAGGCCGGCGGCGTGGCTCGCCTCGATGATCTCGACCCAGCGCGCGACCGGCAGCTTGTTCGGCGAGATCCGCTCGCGCACGCCGTCGTGGAGGACCTCGGCGGCGGTGCCGGGCGTGGAGTCGAGCCCAGCCTCGCGCAGGCGCTGGAAGACCTCGAGCGGCGGCAGCCCGGAGGTCGCGCAGATCGCGTCGATCTCCATCGCCGAGTAGGCGTGCAGGTGGATGTCGGGGGCGATCTCCTTCGCCAGCCGCAGCCAGCCCTCGTAGTCCTCGATCTGCCAAGCCGGATGGATCCCCGACTGCATGCAGATCTCGGTCGCGCCGAACTCGACCGCCTCCTCGACGCGGCGGACGAACTCGTCGGGGTCGTGCTCGTAGGCGTCGGGCGAGCGGCGGCCCTGACCGAAGCCGCAGAAGGCGCAGCCGACGGTGCATACGTTCGAGACGTTGATGTTGCGGTTGACGACGAAGGTCACCGTGTCCCCCGCGAGCTCGGCGCGCAGCTCGTCGGCGGCCTGGCGGATCTCCTCGATCGCCTCCGGGCGGGTCTCGGCGAAGAGCGCCGTCAGCTCCTCCTCCCCCAGCTGCTCGCCCGCCCGGGCGCGCTCGATCGCGCCGGGCACGAGGTCGGCGCGGATCGGGCGCTCCTCGCGGCGCCCCGAGCCGCGGCGTGGGATGAAGCTCCAGTAGGCCGTCTTGATCGTGTCTAGCACGCCCTGCTCGAGCCACTCGGCGTCCATGTACTGCGGGTAGACGCAGAGCCGCTCGGCGAGCGCGTAGCCGCGCGGCTCGAGCTCGCGGCGCATCCGGTGTGGCGACGGGAAGGGGTGCTCGGGCGAGATGTGGTCGCCGTTGGCGGACAGGCCTCCGAGGTCGGTGGCGCCGGCGTCGACCAGCGGCAGCCACCAGTCGGACAGGTTGGGCGGGATCTGGACGCCCACGTCCGGCATCAGCTCACGCGCGGCGTCGACGAGCACACGCATGTCGTCGAGCGTGACCGCCGACGCCCAGGGCGGCATCGCAGCGGGTCCAGCGCCCAGCGGCGCGGCGGCGTCCCGGTCGCCGACATCCGGCTCGGCGGCCTCGGCTCGCTGCGCCGCGTCGGCGATCTGCGCCGGCTCGGCGCCGTAGTAGCGCGGGTGGGGCACGAAGTTCTGGAGGATCACCTCCTGCAGGTGTCCGTGCTCGGCGTGCACCGCGGCGAGCGCCTCGAGCGCCTCAATCCGCTGCGCGGGGGTCTCGCCGATCCCGACGAGGATGCCGCTCGTGAAGGGGATCCTCAGCTCGCCCGCGGCGCGGATCGTCGCGAGCCGGCGCTCGGGGTGCTTGGTCGGCGAGCCCTGGTGGACGACGAGGCCCGGGTCGATCGACTCGAGCATCAGTCCCTGGGAGGCGGTCACCTCGCGTAGCCGCGCGAGGTCTGCCGGCGCCAGCACGCCGAGGTTGGTGTGCGGGAGCAGTCCGCGCTCGAGCGCGCGCTCGCAGGTCCAGACGACGTAGGAGACGAAGTCGTCGTGGCCGTAGGAGCGCAGCCGCTCGCGGACCTCGGCGTTGACCTCGGGCCGCTCGCCGGTCAAGACGAGCAGCTCCTTCGCCTTGCGCCGGACCGCCTCCTCGATCAGGCCGTCGACCTCGTCCGGCGAGTAGAGGTGCGCGCGGTGGGTGGCGAACGCGCAGTACTTGCAGAAGCAGCGGCACGTGCGCGAGAGCGAGATCGTGAAGTTGCGCGAGAAGGTGACGCGCCGCATCCACGGCAGCCTAGTCGCATCCGCAAGCGCTCCCGCGGCGCGGACGGCCGGCGTTAGGCTGACTCTCATGCAGGCGACGACGCGCTACGCGCGCAGCGGCGACCTCCACATCGCCTACCGGACGGCGGGCGACGGCGCGGTCGACCTCGTCTACGTCCCGACCTGGGTCGGCCAGGTCGAGGTGTTGACCGAGGAGCCGTCGATCGCCGCCTTCATCGAGCGGCTGTGCGGCTTCTCGCGGCTGATCTCGTTCGACCGTCGCGGCTCGGGACTGTCCGACCCCTGGGAGGGGATGGCGCTCGAGGATCAGATGGACGACGTGCTCGCCGTGATGGACGCCGTCGGGTCCGAGCGGGCGGCGCTGATGGGTTCGCTGGAGGGCGGGCCGCTGGCGATGCTGTTCGCCGCCACCTACCCCGAGCGCGTCGGCGCGCTGATTCTCTACGCGACCTTCGCCCGCGGCACGCGCACTGAGGGCTACGAGTTCGCCCACAGCGAGGAAGAGCGCGCGGTCAAGTTCGGGGCGCTGATCGACCAGTGGGGCAACGGGGCCACGCCGGCCGCGCTGGCGCCGAGCCGCGCATCAGATCCCGAGTTCCTCGAGTGGTGCGGCCGGATGGAGCGCCACGCCGCGAGCCCCGGCGTGATCCGCAAGATCTTCGACGCCGTCGGGCAGACCGACGTCCGCGACGTGCTGCCGTCGATCCGCGTCCCGACGCTCGTGATGCACCGGCGCGACGACTCGATGATCGACATCGCGCACTCGCGCTACCTCGCCGATCACATCCCGGGTGCGCGCCTGGTCGAGCTCGAGGGAAGCGACAACCTCTTCGCGGTCGGCGACTCCGAGGCGATCCTCGGCGAGATCGAGGAGTTCCTCACCGGCACGCGTCAGGTCCGGGAGCCCGATCGCGTGCTCGCCACGGTCCTGTTCACCGACATCTGCCGCTCGACCGAGCGCGCGGCCGAGATGGGCGACTCCGCCTGGCGGTCGCTGCTCGGGCGCCACGACGACCTGGTCCGGGCGGAGGTCCTACGCCACCGCGGTCGCGCGGTCAAGTCGACCGGCGACGGCGTGCTGGCGACCTTCGACGGTCCCGCGCGCGCGATCGGAGCCGCGCGGTCGATCGAGGAGTCCGTGCGACGGCTCGGGATCGAGATCCGCGCCGGCCTGCATACCGGCGAGTGCGAGATCATCGGCGACGACGTCGGTGGCCTGGCGGTTCACATCGGCGCTCGCGTGCTCGACAAGGCGGGCCCCGGCGAGGTGCTGGTGTCCAGCACCGTCAAGGACCTCGTCGTCGGCTCGGGCATCCAGTTCCGGGAGCGTGGCGCGCACGAGCTGCGCGGCGTCCCGGGTGAGTGGCGGCTGTTCCAGGTCGGCTAGCCGACCGGCTCCATGCCGCCCGGCTCCTTCTTGCCCGGCTCGCGGTAGATGCCGACGTAAGCCATTACCGCCACCAGGGCGCCGATCACCGGGGCGAGGACATACGCGAGCAGGAACGTGTCGGCGCCGCCGAACTCGCCCGACACGAGCGCCGGGCCGAAGGCGCGCGCGGGGTTGAGGCCGGCGCCGGTCAGCGGCGCGAGCACCATCACGGCCAGGCCGAGCGCCGCGCCGATCGCGAAGCCGGCCCAGTCCTTGAGCCCGCGCGGATTGACCGCCACGCCGATGATCGCGAAGACGAGCACGAACGTGCCGATGCCCTCGGCGAGCATGCCGAGCAGCGTGCTTCCGTCGAGCCTGTCGGAGATCCCGACCGCGCCGTAGTTGACGTCGTCGGCGTTCTGGAAGTTGTTCAGCAGCAGCTTGGTGAGCAGCGCGCCGAGGACGCCGCCGGCGAGCTGGACGACGACGTAGATCCCGGCGTCGGCCGGCCGGATCTGGCGCAGGAAGGCGAGCGCCGCCGTGACCGCGGGGTTGAAGTGCGCACCAGAGACGATCGCGAGCCCCTGGATCAGCACGAACAGGACGAAGACGTGGACGAGCCCGATGACGCCGAAGTCGATGTACGGGTTCGGGTTCGTAGCCGACGCCGGCGTGACGTACAGCGACACGGCGAGCGTCACGAACAGCACCAGCATCAGCGTGCCGATGAACTCGGCGATGTATGCGGACGGCCCTCGCTCCTGCACTGACTACCTCCCCAGTGATCCGGTTGACGGCGCGAGTCTATGAAGGCCGTCGGTCGGCTTCGCGGGGTCGATTGGCCTACATTCCCGCCGCGATGCGCCTCCTCTTGGCCCTCGCGTGCGCCGCGCTGCTCGCCGGCGCCGCCGGCTGCGGCGAGGACGAGCGCCCGAGCGGCGCGCGTCCCGTCACGCTCGCGCTCGACTTCCAGCCGAACGCCGTCCACGCCGGGATCTACACGGCCGTCGAGCGCGACCTGGATCGCCGCCACGATCTCGACCTGCGCGTACGGGTGCCGTCGTCCTCGACCGACTCGCTGAAGCTGCTCGCCGCCGGTCGCGCCGACGCGTCGGTCGTCGACATCCACGACCTCGGGCTGGCGAGCGAGCGGGGTGCCGACGTCGTCGGGATCGGCGCGCTCGTCCAGCGCCCGCTGGCGGCGGTGATCGCGGCACCCGCGATCCGGCGCCCACGCGACCTCGAGGGCCGGCGCGTCGGCGTCACGGGCCTACCGTCGGACGACGCCGTGCTGCGCGCCACCGTCGAGGCCGACGGCGGCGACTTCGACGCGGTCCGGCGGACGACGATCGGCTTCTCGGCGGTGCCGAGCCTCGCGGCGGGTCGCGTGGATGCGGTCGTCACGTTCTGGAACGCCGAGGGCGTCGCCCTGCGCCGGCGTGGAGTGCAGGCACGCGAGTTCCGCGTCGACCGCTACGGCGCGCCGCGCTACCCGGAGCTGGTCGTCACCACGACCGGCGAGCGACTCGCCGAGGACCCGGACCTGCTGCGCGACCTGCTCGCCACGCTCGCCGACGGAACCCGAGCTGCGCTCGCCGACCGCCCCGCCGCGGTGCGCGCCGTCACGAGTGCCTCCGACTCCGATCCCGCGCTCGTGGCCGCTCAGCTCACAGCCGTCGCTCCAGCGCTGCGACCACCGCTCGTCCTGCGCCCCGCCGCGCTCGACGCGTGGGCGCGCTTCGACGCCCGCTTCGGGATCCTCGAGCGCCCGCCCGACGTACGCGAGCTCTTTCGTGCCGGCCTGATGCGTCGGTAGCTGGCTCTAGCGGGGCGGCTCGGTCGGCGCCAGCAGCCCCTCGACGAGCGGCACGGTCTCGCGTGCCATCCGCGAGCGGGGCACGACCCGCGTGAAGCCGGCGTCGAGCGCTCGCGTGCGCGTCTCGGTGTCGACGTGCGAGTAGTAGCCGAGCGTCGGCACGCCCTCCAGCTCCCCGCGCTCGCGGAGCGACTCCAGCAACGCCGGCCCGTCGATCTCCTCGGCGGTCAGGTCGAAGATCACGACGTCGTGGAACTGGGCCGCGACGCGCAGGCGGTCGGCGGTCGCGAAGCGGTTGACCGTATGCCCGGCGATCCGCAGCGCGCCCTCGACCTTGGAGCCGAAGAGCAGGTCGGGCGAGAGCAGGGCTACGCGCGCCACCGGCTACTGCAGGTGGCGGTCGCGAAACTCCTTGCGAACCGACTCGGGGCGGCCCCACATCTGCGTGACCTCGACCCGGCCCGAGCGCGCCTCGCGGGCGACCAGCTCGCCGGTGATGCGCTCGTCGTCCAGCAGCGCGAGCGTCCCACGCACGGTCGGCGCGGCGGCCGCCCGCCCGAAGCCATTCGCCACCCGTACCAACCAGTGCCACTCGGCCTTCGTGTAAGGCATCGCGTTGATCTGCGTGAGCAGCGTCGCGGCCTCGATGTAGCGGTCGATGTCGTCGATCCGCAGGTCGAGCTCGAGCGCCGTCCAGTCGGGCGGCAGCGAGTCGACGACGCGCTGGAAGTCCTCTGCGAGCGCCACGGCGAGAACCTTACGCCTCGACGCGCATCATCCGCACGAGCGCGCCGCCGAGCGCGTGATCGCCGGCGTCGAAGCGCACCAGCAGCGGGCCGTCGAACGGCTGGCGCTCGAGCACCTCGAAGCGGTCGCCGGGCGCGATGCCGCGCTCGGACAGCCAGCGCAGCATCTCCGGGTCAAAGTCGGAGATGCGGACGAAGATCCCGCGCTCGCCCGGCTCGAGCTCGGCCAGCGGGCGCGAGCTGCCCTGTTCGATCTCGCCGTCGACGGTCGGGATCGGATCGCCGTGCGGATCGTGGGTCGGGTTGCCGAGCTTCGCGGCGATCAGCTCGGACAGCTCCGGCGAGATCGCGTGCTCGAGCACCTCCGCCTCCTCGTGGACGCGGTCCCACGACATCCCGAGCGCCTCTGCGAGGTACAGCTCGAGCAGGCGGTGGTGACGGATCACCTCGAGCGCGACGCGCTTGCCGGCCGGCGTCAGCTCGACGCCGTGGTAGGGCCGGCGGCTGACCAGCCCGAGCGTCTCGAGCCGCTTGACCATCGCCGAGACCGATGCCGGCGCGACCGCGAGCCGCTCGGCGAGCGCGGAGGTCGAAACCGGCTCGTCGAGGCGCTCCTGAAGCGAGTAGATCGCCTTCGCGTAGTCCTGGACCGCGTCCGAGAGCCCGCCGGTGTCGGAGATCGTGGCCATCGCTCAGAGCGAGATCAGCAGTCCCGTCGCGTACATCAGCAGCAGTCCCGACACGACGCCGGCGGCGGCGAGCGGGTGCAGCAGCCGGCCGGTGGAGTCGCGCACACTCGGCGCGATCTGGACGACCACCTGGGCGATCGCCCCGGCGCCGAAGCCGAACAGCAGCGCCGCGAGGCTCGGGTTGTAGGCCGACGCCCCAATCCAGGTGCCGAGGATCGCCGGCGCGCCCGCGAGCACGCCGAGGCCGGCGAAGCGGGCGAGCGAGCGCTTCGGCAGCGCGCCGTCGTCGTCGGCGATCGGGGCGACGATCGCCAGGCCCTCGGTCGTGTTGTGGAGCGCGAAGCCGACGATCAGCGCGGCGCCGAGCGCCAGCGAGCCGACGGCGTAGGCGGAGCCGATCGCGAGGCCCTCGCCGAGGTTGTGCAGTCCGATGCCGAGCGCCACCAGCAGCGCGAGCCGCCACGGGCCGGCACTTGCGTCGCCGCCGGTGCCGACGCCGGCAGCGTCCATGCCTGCCACTTGCGAACCGCCTCCGCGCTGGCCCGCGCCGCCATTGCGGCCCGCTGCGCGCGTCTCGCGCCCGCGCAGCCAGCCGTCGACGCCCGCAAGCCCGAAGTACGCCACCCCCGCCCCGAGGAACACAAGCGACGCCCCGCCGAGCGCCTTCGCCCCCGTGCCCGCGATCTCCGTCCCCTCGAGCAGCGCGTCGACTCCCAGGAACGCGAGCAGGCCGAGCGTCAGCGCGAGCAGGAACTGGACCCAGCGCGGGTCGATCGCCCGCACCCACGGCAGCCACAGCATCCCGATCGCGACCGGGATCAGGCCGACGTAGAGCCCGACGAGTGCCATCAGCCCGTAGAAGCCGACGTCCGCCTCCGGCGTCTCGGCCGCCACGTCGATCGCGTGGTCGATCGTGCCGCCGGTCGCCGTCATCAGCGCCACGCCGTAGGCCTCGCCCTCGATCCACGGGTACTGGATCGTGATCGTGTCCCCCCGCAGGCGGTCGATCTCGTCGGCACCCTGCTCGAAGGCGACGAACGCGTCGTTGACCAGCACCTGGCGGATCGCCACCGGATCCGGGCCGTCGTTGCGGACGACCAGCTCGATCTCACCCGGCCGCAGCACCGTCCGCTCGACGGTGACCTGCTCGATCGGGACCCCGTTGCGCTCGAGCCCGGGCTCCCCGAGCGCGACGAACAGGCCGATCGCCGCGCCGAGCAGCAGCAGCGGCAGCAGCCCGACCAGCCACGCCGGCAGCCGCCGCGTCAGCCGTCCCGCGGTCGCCTGACTCGCCTCCATCAGTCGACCACCTCGAAGAAGCCCATCCAGCCGAGGTCGGCGAACTCGCTGACGTGGGCGTGGAACATGTACTTGCCGGTGTAGGGGAAGCGCAGCTCGAGGATCCCGCGCTCGCCCTGCCCAAGGATCACCGTGTCGGTGAAGTCGCGCGCCTCGAGCTTGGTCCCGGTCGGGTACCAGTCGAAGAAGTTCGCGTGGACGTGGAACGAGTTGAGCAGGTCGAACTCGAGGATGTTCACGAGGTAGATCCGCACGAGCTCGCCGCGCTTCACCCGAATCGGCTTGTCGTGGTAGGCGAAGGCGACGGTGTTGACCGCGTAGACCTCGTTCTCGCGGTCGAAGTTCGTGTCGAACCCGTTCATCACCATCACGAGCTCGTCGGCCTTCGGCCGCCCCTGCTTCGGGTCGATCACGAACGCGCCGTAGAGGCCCTTCGCGATGTGGTCGGCGAGCGGGGTCGAGTGGCAGTGGTAGAGGTGCAGCCCGAACGGCTCGGCCTCGAACTCGTAGGTGAAGAAGCCGCCGGGCTCGATGTTGCCGGGCGGGGTCTGCGGCACGCCGTCCATGCGCGCCGGGTGGATGCCGTGGAAGTGCATCGTGTGCGGGTGGCTGGAGGCGTTGACGAACTTGACGCGCACGCGCTCGCCCTCGGTCGCCCGCAGCGTCGGGCCCGGGATGCGGCCGTTGTAGGCCCAGGCGGCGAACTTGACCCCGGGCGCGACCTCGATCTCGAGGTCCTCGGCGACGATCTCGAACTCGCGCACCGTCCGGCCGCCCTCGCGCTTGACCCTGCCGGAGTCGAACTCGCGCAGGATCTCGTGGGGGTCGAAGCCGTTGACGGCCGGGTCGACGCTGCCGGTGGCGCCACTGTGGGCCGCGCCGCTGTGCGCCGCCTCGGCCGCGCCAGCGCCTGTGCCGTGACCGTCATGGCCGCCCTCGCCAGCGGCCCGTGCGAGCGAGTCGTGGACGCGCTGGTGTGGCAGGAGCTCGTGCAGGACCGGCAGCGCCGCCGCCGTCCCCGCCGCGCTACCGAGCAGCTTGCGGCGCGAGAGCCTATGTCGTGACAACTCTGGCATTCGGGTCCATTGAATCAGAAGTTAGGCAAGACTCAAAATAGCGGGCGTAAACTGCAGAGGGTGATCGCGACCGACGAGTACGAGCTCCTACGAGAGCGCGCGGCGCTGATCGAGCGCCCGTCGCGGGCCGTGCTGGAGCTCACGGGGGCCGAGGCGGCCGAGTTCCTCCAGGGGCAGGTGACCAACGACGTCGAGGCGCTCGAGCCGGGAACCGGCTGCTACGCGGCGCTGCTCGACCACAAGGGCAAGATTCGCACCGACATGCGCGTGCTGCGGCTCGCTCCCGACCGCCTGCTGGTCGACGCCGAGGGCATCGCCCTCGCCGTGCTGCGCCACAACTTCGAGACCTACAGCCTCGGCCGCCAGGTTGCCACCAAGGATCTCTCCGGCGATCACGGCGTGCTGTCGCTGATCGGCCCCCAGGCGCGCGAGCGCCTCGACCCGGCGCCCCCGGCGACCGAGCACGCGAACGTCACCACGCCGTATGGGATCGCCGTCGCCACGGATGTCGGCGTCGACCTGATCTGCGGTGAGCGCCAGGCGGCCGGCGCGCGCGCGGAGCTCGACCTCCCGCCCGCCTCCGAGGAGGCGGCCGAGTGCCTGCGGATCGAGTCCGGACGCCCCCGGCTCGGCTTCGAGCTCGACAGCACGACGATCCCCCAGGAGGCCGGCCTCAACGAACGCGCGGTCAGCTTCACCAAGGGCTGCTACGTCGGCCAGGAGACCGTCGCCCGCCTCTACTACAAGGGCAAGCCCAACCGCCACCTGCGCGGCTTGAAGCTGTCGGCCCCCGCCGCCCACGGCGACCCGATCATGCTCGGCGAGCGCCAGGTAGGGACGATCGGCTCGGCCTGCGTGTCGCCGGTCCATGGCCCGATCGCGCTGGCGATCGTCCGTCGCGAGGCAGGTCCCGGCGACGAGGTGCTGGTCGGTGCCGGCGCCGAGCCGGCGACCTTGTCGGATCTCCCATTCCCGGACTAGGCATATACGCTGCGCGGGTGGTACGCGGTCTTATCTCCGGCGCTCCGCATGGCGTACGTCCGTGCAGGTTGATTAGGGTGTCGGCCGGAGCTTGATGAGGGCTAGGACTCGATATGCGTAGTCGCAGGGCCGTGCTTCTCGCAGGCGGGGCGGCGCTCGCCCTGACTGCGGCCGGCTGCGGAGGCGACGACTTCGCCAACGCTCCACGGCCCCCGGCGACAGTCGAGCTGACCGGCGTGATCAAGGACAGCGGCGTCACCGTCTCCCCCACTCGCGAGGGCGCCGGGCCGATCCGCCTGACGATCGCCAACCAGACCGACCGCGCCCACACCGTCACGCTCGAGGGCGACGATGTGATCGAGCGCGTCGGTCCCGTCCAGCCACAGGACACCGCGACGATCCGCAAGACGCTCGACAGCGGCAGCTACGAGGTGCGCGCCGGCTCGAGCCGCGCGGTCGACATCGAGGACCAGATCCCGCCCGCGATGCTGAAGATCGGCCCCGAGCGCGAGAGCTCGGACGAGACGCTGCTACTTCCCTAGCCACTCCGAGGGGAACACCGGCGGCACCTTGCCGGGGTAGTCCGACACCAGCCGCAGCGCCTGCTCGCCCGCCGGCCTGCCCTCGATCTGCGGGCGCAGGTCGTCGAAGCACAGCAGCAGCCGGACGCTCGTGAATATCTGGTAGTCGGCGGCGTTCGGCTCGGCGCCGCCGATCACGCCGTTGGCGATCAGGTCGTCGACCTGGTCGATCAGCGCCGGCAGCGTCAGCAGGTCGGCGCGCACGGCGTCGTCGGTGGCCTTGTTGATCTTGACGCTGCCGAGGACCAGCGGCGCGGCGGTCGCCACGGCGAGTCCCGGCGGGATTCCCATGATCGGCCCCTCGATGAAGCTTCGCAGCCCTGAGCGATCCCGCTTGAGCGCTGCCCACGAGAGCCGGCGCGGAACGGGCTGCAGCACCTCGTCGCCCCACTTCTCGGCCGCCTCGACCGACGCGCGGCGATCCGGGTCGGAGGGGAACAGCGGCGGCTCGGGCACGAGCTCGTCGAGTGTGCGCGCCAGCGCGCGTGTCGTCTGGACCTTGCGGCCGTCGAGCTTGACGGCCGGCACGCTGTTGCCGGGGAAGCCCATCGCCCGCAGCAGCGGTCGGTGGACGACGTTCGCGAGATCGCGACGGCGCCACTCGATGCCCTTGCGGTCGAGCATCAACAGGGCGGCTTTGACCGGATGCGATCCGGCGAGTGCGTAGACGGTGGCTTGCATCGGGCGATCCTACTTGGCTGGCCAGCCAGTGCCGGCCGCGGATGGCGGAGGGGGCACGACGCCTAATAGCGTCGGCGCGCGCAGGAAGCCGGCGCAGCGCCTAGCCAGCGCCGGCGCGCACGGGAAGCCGACGCACCGCCGGGGACAGCACGGCCGCGGCAAGGCACAACAGCACCGGCAGCAGCAGAGCCGCGCGCAACGTCCCGAGCTCCGACAGCAGCCCGATCAGCGGCGGCCCCGCCATGAAGCCGGCATAGCCAGTCGTCGACACCGCGGCGATGGCGGGCCCCGGGGCGACGTCAGGGCGGTTCGCCGCCGCGCTGACCACGAGCGGGAACACGGCAGCGAGGCCGAGGCCCATCGCCGCGAAGCCCGCGATCGCCGAGCCCGGTCGCTGGACCGCGAGCGCCGCTGCCAGCCCGACCGCCGCCAGCAGCGCTCCCACGAACGCGAGCGTCGGCGGGCCGACCGCGACGGCGATCCGGTCGCCCGCCAGGCGGCCAACGCCCATCGTCAGCGAGAACGCCGCCAGACCGACCGCGGCGATCGCCTGCGAGGAGCCGATCGACTCGCGTAGGTAGATCGCGCTCCAGTCGGCGACCGACCCCTCGGCGAGCAGGACGCAGAACGCCAGCGCCCCGAGCGCGGCCAGGCGCCGGGACGGCCGCGCCAGCATCGGCGCGGCGCGGCGCTCGTCGGGCGGCTCGGGCGCCAGCAGGCCGCGGGTCGCCACCGCCACGGCCACCACGGTCACCGCCGCTACGCCCGCGAGGTGCGCGTCGGGTGCCACCTCGCCGGCGGCCAGCAGCGCGCCCGCCCCCGCTCCCGTCAGCGCGCCGAACGAGAACGCCGCGTGCAGCGACGACATCACCGGCCGGTCGTAGCGTGCCTCCACCGCCGCGCCCTGCACGTTCATCGCGACGTCGAGCGCCCCGTTGGCGCCGCCGAGCACGAGCAGCCCGAGCGCGAACGCCTCGCCCGTCGGCGCCAGCGCGGGCAGCGCGACCGCAGCGCAGTACAACGGCGCCACGGTGCGCATCACGGCGCGGCTGCCGTATCTCACCGCCAGCGCGCCGGCCGCGACCTGGGCGATCAGCAGGCCGATCGTCGCGAACAGCAGGGCCACTCCGAGCTCGCCGTCGTCGAGGCCGAGGTCGGCCTTGATCGCCGGCAGGCGGGCGAACAGCGAGCTGAAGACCGCTCCGTTGACGAAGAACACGGCGGTGACCGCGGTTCGCGCACGGCGCGGGAGAGCGTTCGCGGCCATTGGCTCCCTGTACCCTCCCAGCCGCCGACAACGAATGAACGACCCGGAGGACCGACCGACCAAATGTCTTCTCTCGACCTGACCAACGTGACCGACCTCAGCGTCGAGCCCGGCGAGCTGCCGGAGACGATGGCCGCCTGGGTGATCCGCGAGGAGCGCTTCGGCGAGCCGCAGGACGCCTTCAAGCTCGAGGAGATCGAGGTCCCCGAGCCCGGAGCCTTCGAGGTCATCGTCCGCGTGATGGCGGCCGGCGTGAACTACAACAACGTCTGGGCCGCCCTCGGGCAGCCCGTGTCGGTCATGAAGTACGGCGACCACCCGGAGTTCGGCCACCACATCGGCGGCTCCGACGCGTCGGGCGTCGTTTGGAAGGTCGGCGAGGGCGTCACGCGCTGGAGCGTCGGCGACGAGGTCGTCATCCACTGCAACATGGCCTCCTACGAGGACCCCGAGGTCCACGGCCTCGACCCGATGGCCGCGCCGAGCCAGATGATCTGGGGCTACGAGACGACCTGGGGCTCGTTCGCCCAGTTCACCAAGGTCCAGGCGCAGCAGCTGCTGCCCAAGCCGAAGAACCTGACCTGGGAGGAGGCCGCCTCCTACGGCCTCGTCTACTTCACCGCCTACCGGATGCTGATCGACCAGTGCAACCTGCAGGCCGGCGACAAGGTGCTGGTCTGGGGCGCCGCGGGCGGGCTCGGCGTGTTCGCCGTACAGCTCTGCGCAATGACCGGCGCGGAGTGCGTGGGCGTGGTCTCCTCGGCGGAGAAGGGCGCGCTCGTGGAGCAGCTCGGCGCCACCGGCTGGATCGACCGCAACGAGTTCAAGGGCATGATGCGCACCGGTGACGAGACGCCCGAGGAGGAGAAGGAGCGCTTCAAGGAGTCGCGCCGCTTCGGGAAGGCGGTCAAGGAGGTGCTCGGCGACTCGCCCGACATCGTGTTCGAGCACGTCGGCCAGGCCACGTTCCCCACCTCGGTGCTGGTGGTCAAGCCATTCGGCAAGGTCGTGATCTGCGCCGGCACCACCGGGTTCAACCTGGACTTCGACGTGCGCTACCTGTGGATGAAGCAGAAGCAGATCATCGGCTCGCACTTCGCGAACGCCTACGAGTGCATGAAGGCCAACGAGCTGATCGAACAGGGCCTGATCCGGCCCGTGCTGTGGCGCACGATGCCCTACGAGGGCGTCGCCGACGCGCACCAGCTGATGCGCGACAACCAGCACCTGGGCAAGATCGCCATCCTGGTCGGCGCCGAGGAAGAGGGGCTCGGTCGCACCGTGGACGGCCCGGGAGCCATCCAGGCGGAGGTCGGCGCATGAGCACGCGCGAGGGCATCGTGGCCGAGGTGCCGTGGATCATCAATCCCTTCCGCGGCGACAAGTTCGAGGCCGCCTGGCTGCCCGCGGCCGAGGCCGCGCTGGACTTCGGGGCCACGGGCTGGGCGCTGTTCCGCGCCCAGGAAGGCGGCCTGGACTTCACCCAGCTGGCCTTCATGCCCACCAAGCTGGACTTCGAGCGCTACTGGTACTCGGACGAGATCGGCAAGGCGCGGGAGAGCATCTCCGGCTGGTTCCACGTGCCGCTCGTGCCGATCATGCACAACGTCAGCGGCATGGGCTCGCTGGCGCCGACTAGCGCTCCGTGATCAC
>DASQKV010000045.1:0-30062 GCA_035630335.1 Thermoleophilaceae bacterium
CTCCAGGACCTCGATGGCGGCCGCGTCACGGGAGCCGTGCGCGTGACGCAGGACAAGGCCGGGGACAGCTTCGCCTCGGTCATCTACGGGATCTGGACGATCGAGGAAGGGCGCATCGCGCGCATCGACAGCTTCTTCGACCGCGACCTCGCGCTGCGCGCGGCCGGCCTCGAGGGCGACAACCGTCCCACGCGGCGTTGGGTCGAGGGCGTGGTCACGGCGAAAGTGATCGACCGCCGCACGGTCCGCCTGCGGTCGCCCGAGCACGACGGGAGCGAGCTGAGCGTCCGTGACGCCGCGCTCTGGAGGGAGATCGAGGTCGGTGCGCTGGGAATGGCGGAGACCGATGGCGGCCAGCTTCTGAGCTGGCGACGCCTCGGCAACCCCTCCCGGTGAGCCGAACCTCTCCGCCGGGTCCTCTCCGGCCTACACTGCGCGTGCCATGCAGGAGATGGTGATTTACGGGGTGAGCTTCGACATGGTCGGCAAGCAGCCGATCGTGCTGCTCAAGACGCGCGACGGGAACAAGTTCCTGCCGATCTGGATCGGGCATCCGGAGGCGGCGGCGATCCTGATGAAGCTGCAGGGGGCGAATACGCCGCGGCCGATGACGCACGATCTGATCAGCGATGTGCTGGGGGAGCTGGACGTGGAGTGCACGAAGGTCTCGGTGACCGAGCTGCGGGAGAACACGTTCTATGCGTCGATCACGCTGCAGCTGAATGGGCGCGAGGTGGAGATCGACTCGCGGCCCTCCGATGCGCTGGCGCTCGCCGTGCGTACTGGCGCCTCGATCTTCGCCGCCGAGGACGTGATCACGGAGTCGGCGATCGAGTTCGAGCATGAGGTGGAGGACACCGAGGAGGTCGTCGAGAAGTTCAAGGACTTCCTTGACAATGTGTCGCCGGAGGACTTTCGGCCTGAGAGCTAGTGGTGGGCGGGATGTGGCGATCGCCAACGGAGCTCGTTCCTACGCTCCTCTGGCAATCGCCACATCCCGCTGCCTGAGCCACCGAGTGCTCGGACCGACGCGCCATTCGCGCTGAGGGACGGCTGCTGGTGTCCCTGACTAAGGGTTGGCGGGGTCAGGTGGGACCCTCGGCTGCAGTAGTGGGGCGCGGTGCAGGGGCTTGGGCGCCGGTGGGCTTTCTGCCGGTGAGGCAGGGGAGCGCGGGGCTGAAAGCTGTCCCGGGCTAGGCGTTCGCGCGGTCGAAGCGGGCGAAGGCGGAGGCGAGGATGCGGGCGACGAGGTCGTCGAAGCCGATGCCGGCGGTCTCGGCTGCCTGTGGCAGGAGGCTTGTCTCGGTGAGGCCGGGGATGGGGTTGGCCTCGAGTACGAAGAGCTCGCCGGCTTCGTCGAGCATCAGGTCGACGCGGGCGAAGCCGTAGCAGCCGAGCAGCTCGTAGGTGCGGAGGGCGAGGTCCTGGGCGCGGTCGGTGATGCCGTTGGGGAGGTTGGCGGGGCAGGTGAACTCGGTGCGGCCGATCTCGTAGCGGGCTTGGAAGTCGTAGAAGTCGTCCTCGCCGCCGGTTGGGACGGCCTCGACGATGGGGAGGGCGGTGGGTCCGTCGTCGCTGTGGAGGATTGAGACGGCTAGGTCGCGGCCTTTGACGTAGCGCTCTAGGAGGACCTTGGCGTCGTAGGAGAAGGCGGAGACGAGGGCGGAGGGGACGTCGGCGGCGGTGCGGGCGAATTTGATTCCGAGGGCGGAGCCTTGGCTGGACGGCTTGACGACGATGGGGAAGGCGAGGCGTTCCTCGATCGCGGGGAGGGCGTCGGCGGCGCCGAGCTCGCGGAAGGCGGTTTGGTTGAAGGCGAAGAACTCGGGGGTGGGGATGCCGGCCTCGATCAGGCCGTGCTTGGTGAGGACCTTGTCCATCGCGCGGACGCAGGCTGGGACGCCGGAGCCGGTGTAGGGGATGGCGAGGATCTCGAGTAGCTCTTGGACGGTTCCGTCCTCGCCGTCGCGGCCGTGCATTGCGACGAAGGCGACGTCGGGGCGCTCGTCGCGGAGGCGGCGGATGAGGTCGTTGCCGGCGTCGATGGCGACGACGTCGTGGCCGAGGCGCTCGAGTGCGTCCTCGACGCGGGCGCCGGAGCGGAGGGAGACCTGGCGCTCGAAGGAGCTGCCGCCGGCGAGGACGGCGACCTTGCTCACGAGCCGCGTGCGCGGCGCTGGCGGTCGGCTCGGCGGGGCAGCTCGACGACGCGGCCGCCCTCCGACTCGTCGGCGGTGGCCTCGCTCTCGCTGCCCGCGTCGGCCGGTCTGCGCGGTGCGTCTGGCTGTGGCGCCTCGCCGGTGAGCGTTCCGTAGAGGGCGACCTGCTCCTTGACGACTTCGCCGATGCGGCGGATTCCCTCGCGGATGCGCTCCTCGTTGGCGCCGGAGAAGTTGAGGCGCATGGAGCTGCGGCCGCGACCGTCGAGGAAGGCGCCCTCGCCGGGGACGAAGGCGACGTTCTCGCGTAGGGCGCGGGCTAGGAGGTCGGATGTGTCGATGAAGTCGGGGAGGGTGGCCCAGATGAAGAGGCCGCCGCCGGGGCGGGTCCACTCGGCTTGGGCGGGGAAGTGCTCGGCGAGGGCGTCGAGCATCGTGTCGCGGCGGGCGCGGTAGAGCTCGGAGAGGGTGTCGATGTACTCGCGCCAGTCGTGGCGTTCGAAGTAGGCCTGGACGAGGATCTGGGAGAGCGTCGAGGTGCAGAGGTCGGCTTGCTGCTTGCCGAGGTTGATGCGGGCGAGGACGGGCGGTGGGGCGACGACCCAGCCGAGGCGGAGGCCGGGGGAGAAGATCTTGGAGAAGGTGCCGAGGTACATGACGTAGACGCCGCCGTCGAGCGAGTAGAGCGTGGGGGCGGGGTCGCCCTCGTAGCGCAGGAGGCCGTAGGGGTTGTCCTCGAGCACGAGCAGCTCGCGCTCGCGGGCGACCTCGACGAGGCGCTTGCGGCGGGGGAGCGAGAGGGTGACGCCACCGGGGTTCTGGAAGCTCGGGACGGTGTAGATGAACTTCGGGCGCTTGCCGTCGCGGTCGAGCTGGTCGAGTGTTTCCTCGAGCAGGTCGACGCGCATGCCGTCGGAGTCCATGTCGACCTGGACGACGTTCGCCTGGTAGGCCTGGAAGGCGTTCAGCGCGCCGGGGTAGGAGGGGCCCTCGGCGACGATCGTGTCGCCGGGGTCGATCAGCGTCTTGGTGACGAGGTCGAGGACCTGCTGGCCGCCGGTCGTGACGAGCACGTCGTCGGTGTCGACGAGCATGTCCTCGGCGGCCATCACGTCGGCGATGCAGCGCTTGGTCTCGATCAGGCCGTCCGTGGGCCCGTACTGGAGCGCCTTGGCGCAGGACTCGTCGGCGATCCGGGCGGTCATCGCGGCGAACGTCTCGGACGGGAAGGTGGAGGTGTCGGGGAGGCCGCCGGCGAACGAGATCACCTCGGGGCGGTCGCTCATCGCCATCAGGTCGCGCGTCGCCGACGAGGTCATCACGCGCGTGCGTGCGGAAAAGAGCCCGGCGTAGCGCTCGAGGTCGCGGCGAGTCGAGCGCTCGTGCGGATTTCGGGGTGGGCTCATGTCCGGTGGTTCGCCGTCGAGCGCGAGCGTCCTCGCGCAAGGCCACCGGGCGTCGCGCCACGGTGGGCTATCGTCAGCGCTCCAGCGTACCGACCGCTGGAAACCGCCCACACGTATGAGCCTCGTAATGGACATCGGCCAGGGCGCCGGCCTCTCCGGCGCCAGCGGCGCACGGCCCTTTCTGCCGCCGCTGCTCGCCGGCGGGCTCGCGCGTGGCGACATCGGGATCGACTTCGACGACAGCGGCTGGCAGTTCCTCGAGAGCCCGGGCTTTCTGTTCGCCGTACTAGCGCTCGCTGTGGCTTGGTACGTGGCCGAACGTTCGGGGGTTAACCAACGTGCGCTGCGGGTCGGGGCCTTGGCGCTCGGAGTGGTTCTCGGCGCGCTGCTGTTCGCCGGCTCGCTGGCCGAGGGCGGCAACTCTGCGGTCCCGGGCATCGTCGCCGGCGCGGCCTGCGCCGCGCTCGCGTTCCTGGCGATCGACGGCCTGATCTCGCGCGCGGCGCGCAGGCTCGACGACGAGGCGGTCGGCTTCCTGGTGCTCTACGCCGACCTGGTAGCGCTCGTCCTCGCCGCGATCGCGATCTTCGTGCCGCCGGTGTCGTTCCTCGCGCTGGCTGCCTTCGTGGTCGTGTTGATCAAGGGCCGCGCCGCCGCCGACCGCAAGTACGCCGGTCTGCGGATCCTGCGGTGACCGGCGGCCCGGCCGCCAAGAAGCTCGTCCTCGCCGTCATCGACGCGCTCAGCCCGACGGCGCTCGAGCGCGCGGTGGCCGACGGCCGTGCGCCGGTGCTCGCCGAGCTGATGCGGCGTGGCGACTACGTGCCGGACTGCGTCTCGACGTTTCCCTCGCTGACGCCGGTCGCGGCCTCGGCGATCACGACGGGACTGGGCCCCGACGAGCACCTGATCCCGTCGATGAACTGGTACCACCGCGGCGAGGAGCGCTACGTCGAGTACGGCTCGTCGTTCACCGCCACGCGCGCCTTCGGCATCTTCCGCTCGCTGCAGGACACGGTCTACAACATGAACCTCGCGCACTTGGCGCGCGACCGTCGGACCGTCTTCGAGCAGCTCGACGACGCCGGCCTGCGCACGGCCTGCACGACCTACCTGATCTACCGCGGCCGCTACCGCCACGAGCCGTCGCCTGACCCGCGCTACCGGCGGCTCGCGGAGGCGGCGCAGTTCAGGCACGCCGTCTGGGGCCCGCGCGAGCTCTTCTACGCCGACCTGTTCGACTCGCGCGCGACCGGCTGCTCGTCGATCCTCGGCATGCCGGGCCAGCGCGACCGCCACTCGGGCTGCGTCGGCGCGCACCTGGTCGAGAACGACCTGTTCGACTTCCTGCTGCTGTCGCTGCCGGACAACGACACGTTCTCGCACCGCGAGGGGCCGGACGAGCAGCCGATCTCGATCGCCGCGGCCGACCGGGCGCTCGAGCGCGTCACCCACGCCGCCGGCGGGATCGACGCGTTCCTCGACGACCACGCGGTGATCGTGATGTCGGACCACTCGCAGAGCCTGGTCGAGTCGACGATCAACCTCGCCGCCCACCTCAGCGACTGGAAGGTGCTGCTGCCGACCGACCGGGCGCCCGAGGAGGCGCAGCTGGCGGTCTGCCCGGGGGCTCGGTCGGCGATGGTCTACGTGCTCGAGCCGCACCTGCGTGAGCGCTTGCTGCCACGGCTGACGCGTGAGCTCCGAGCGATCGAGGGAGTCGACCTGGTCGCGTGGCGCGACGGCGACGAGGGCGTCGTGATCCGGGCGGGACGCGAGCTGCGCTTCGCCCCGGGCGGCGAGCTGCTCGACGAACGCGGGCAGCGCTGGAGCGTCGACGGCGACCGCGCGGTGCTCGACCTCGACGAAGCCGACGGCAGCCTGACCGCCGGCGACTACCCAGACGCACTCGGGCGGCTGTGGTCGGCGCTCTCCTGCCGCCGTGCCGGCGACGTGCTGATCTCCGCCACTCCCGGCTACGAGTTCGTCGACTGGGGCGGCTCGCACCACCTCGGCGGCGGCAGCCACGGCTCGCTGCACCGCTGCGACTCCCACGGCGTGCTGCTGACCCATGGCGTCGAGGGAGTCGGCGAGCGCACGGCCTGGCACCTGCGCGACGTGACCCCGATGATCGCGTCGCACTTCGGGATAACCTCGTAGCCGTGCCGCACGAGTCAGACGCCCACGCCGGCGGCGCGATCGAGCAGCCGAGCGCGGCCGCGCCGCCGGAGCCCCGGCGCGTGTCCGCTGCACGCATGCGCGCGGGCGTGCGCAAGCCGGCGAACTGGGTCCAGCTGGCGAAGTTCTGCGCCGTTGGTGGATCGGGGTATGTCGTCAACATCGCGGTGTTCTCGCTCGCGGTCGAGCTCGGCGACCTGCACCACCTGCTGGCCGCTACGCTCGCCTTCCTGGTCGCCGTGAGCAACAACTTCTGGTGGAACCGGCACTGGACATTCAGCGCCCGCGAGGGCCACGCGGGCTTTCAGGCCGCCCGCTTCCTGACCGTGAGCGTGGTCGCGTTCCTGCTCGCCGCGGCGGTGCTGGAGGCGCTAGTGAGCGGAGCCGGGATGGAGGAGATCCCGGCTCAGGCGATCTCGATCGTCGCCGCGACGCCACTCAACTTCGTCGGCAACAAGATCTGGAGCTTCGGCCCCGGCGGCCGCCGGGGCTGACGGCCTCTCCGCGCGCGGCGCTGTCCGCGCGGTCGCTCTGGCTGAGCGCCGCACTCGCTGCGGCGTTGATCTCCGTCCTGACCCTCGCCGCGTCCGCGTGTGCCGCGCCCGAGCTGAAGACGCCGCCGTCGCAGACCGTCGCCCCCGACGGCTACGAGCTGACCGCCAAGCAGGTGATCCGGATCGCCTCGCGCTCCGAGGTGGTCCGCGCCGAGCGCCGCAAGCACCCAGGCGACTTCCGTCCCGCGGCCTACACGCGCGGCCCCGGCCGCTGGCAGGTGAGCTGGTTCGACGGCGATCGCGAGGTCGCCCAAGCGCGTGTCGACGACTCGTTCGGGGTGGTGCTCGAGGCCTGGACCGGCTACCAGGTGGCCTGGTCGATGGCGCGCGGCTACGAGGGCGCGTTCGGGCGCAAGCTCAACGCGCCGTACGTCTGGATCCCGCTCTGCGTGCTGTTCCTCTTGCCGTTCCTCGACCCGCGCCGCCCGTTCCGCATGCTCCACCTCGACCTGCTCGTGCTGCTTGCCTTCGGCGCCTCGCACGTCTTCTTCAACCGCGGCGAGATCGGCGTATCGGTGCCGCTCGTCTATCCCGTGCTGCTCTACCTGCTCGCGCGCCTGCTGTGGGTCGGCTTCCGGCCACGCGCGAGCGGGCAGCGGCTGGTCCCGCTCGTGCCGCTGTCGTGGCTCGCGCTCGCGATCGTCTTCCTCGTCGCCTTCCGGATCGGCCTCAACGTCGTCGACTCGAACGTGATCGACGTCGGCTACGCGGGCGTGATCGGCGGCGACCGGATCGCCGACGGCGACGAGCTCTACGGCCCCGGGTTCGCCGAGGACGTCACTCGCGGCGACACCTACGGACCGCTCACCTATCTCTCCTACGTCCCGTTCGAGCAGGTGCTGCCGTGGAGCGGCACCTGGGACGAGCTGCCCGCCGCCCACGGGGCTGCGATCGCCTTCGACCTGCTGACGCTGGGCGGTCTGCTGCTGCTCGGGCTGCGCCTACTACCTGGTCGTGTCGGGCGCGAGCTCGGCGTCGCGCTCGCCTACGCATGGGCGTCCTACCCGTACGCGGCCTTCGCGCTGCAGACGAACTCGAACGACACGCTCGTGGGTCTCTTGACGGTCGGGGCGATGCTGGCGCTCACGCTGGCTCCCGCTCGTCGCGGATTGTCGGCGGCGGGCCGTGGGATCGCGGTCGGCCTCGGAGCCGCGGCCAAGTTCGCCCCCTTGGCGCTGGCGCCCCTGTTTGCGACCGCGACCGGGCCGCCGGTCCCAACCGCGCCTCCCGGAGCGCGCGACGGGTCGACCGATGGGGCAGGTCCCGATGCGCCGAATCCCGGCCGCCGCTTTCTCGGCATCCGCGACTTGCTTGTCTTCTCGCTCGCCCTCGCGCTGATCCTCGCCGCCGCCTTCCTGCCCTTCCTCCCCGACGGCGGCCTTCGCGAGATCTACGACCGCACCGTCGGCTACCAGGCCTCGCGCGGATCGCCGTTCAGTGTCTGGGGTCAGATCGACTCGGGAGAGACATGGCGCACCGTCGCCTCGGTCGCGGCCGTCGCGCTCGCGCTGTTGGTCGCCTTCGTCCCGCGCCGCAAGGACGCGATCCAGGTCGCCGCGCTCGGTGCGGCGGTCCTGATCGCCGTCCAGCTCGCGGCCTCGCACTGGTTCTACCTCTACGTCGTCTGGTTCGCTCCGCTGACCCTGGTCGCCCTCTTCGGCTCCCAGCTCGCGGCTAGATCTCCGCGGCCTCCAGCACCGGCTCGATCGACGTCGCACGTCCATCCGCCCCCGCCTCGACCACTGCCCCGTTCAGCCACGGATCCTCGGTCGACGTCTCGAAGCGCACATTCGTCATCGTCAGGAAGCGCTTGAGCGCGAGCTCGCGCGTCACGCCGATCACGCCTCCGCGCGGTCCGGTCATGCCGACGTCGGTGCAGTAGGCGGTTCCGCCCGGGAGCACCCGCGCGTCCGCGGTCGGCACGTGTGTGTGGGTGCCGAGGCAGGCCGTCGCACGGCCGTCGACGTGCCAGCCCATCGCGACCTTCTCGCTCGTCGCCTCGGCGTGCATGTCGATCAGCACGTGCTCCACACGGCCGCGCAGCTCGGCCAGCGACGCGTCGGCCTCGGCGAATGGCGACCGCGCCGCCTCGAGGAAGAGGCTGCCGGCGATGTTGACGACGCCGAGCTTGATGCCGTTGCTCTCGACGACCGTCACGCCGCGCCCGGGGCTGCCCATCGGGTAGTTCGCCGGCCGCACGATCCGCGGCTCGCGGTCGAGCAGCTCGTAGACCTCGGAGTGGCGGTAGGCGTGGTTGCCGAGCGTGATCGCGTCGGCTCCGAGCTCGAGGATCTCGCGCGCCGTCTTGCGCGTGATGCCGACTCCGCCCGCGGCGTTCTCGCCGTTGACGACGACGAAGTCGGGCCGGTGGCGGTCGCGCAGTCCGGGAAGCAGAGCCGCGAGCGTCTGGCGGCCGAGCTTGCCGACGACGTCTCCGACGAAGAGCAGCTTCACGGCAAGGCAGTCTGTCACTCGCCGCGCCCGCTACCGTCCGCCCACGATGGGCGACCGATCGACCGCGGCGGCGCCAACCGCTCGCGCCGCCGCCGAGCACGCTCTGACGGCGGAGGGGATCGTCAAGCGCTTCGGCGCCCGCGAGGCGCTGCGCGGCGTGTCGCTGAGCGTGACGCGCGGCGAGCTCGTCGCGATCATCGGGCCAAACGGCGCCGGTAAGACGACGCTGCTCTCGATCCTCGCCGGCATCCAGCGCCCCGACGCCGGCAGCGTCAGCCGCGACCCCGGCGAGATCGGCTGGGTTCCGCAGCAGGCGGCGCTCTACGGCAAGCTCACCGTCGCCGAGAACCTGCGCCTGTTCGCGCGCCTGGAGCGCCTCGACGATCCCGAGCTCGCCGTCGAGGGCATGCTCGACCTGACCGGCTTGCGCGAGCGTGCGCACGACCTCGCCGCCGAGCTGTCGGGCGGCAACCGCCAGCGCATCAACATCGCGATCGGCCTGCTCGGCCGCCAGGACGTGCTGCTGCTCGACGAGCCCAGCTCGGCGCTCGACCCGCGCCAGCGCGAGCGTGTCTGGGCGTTCCTGCTCGAGCTGCGCGAGCGCGGGACGACGGTCGTCTACTCGACCCACGACCTCCAGGAGGCCGCCCGCCACGCCGAGCGCGTCGTCGTGCTCGCCGACGGCGAGATCCTGTTCGAGGGGTCTCCGGCCGCGCTCGGCGAGGCGGTCGAGCGCGAGGACGGCGGTGCGCGGGGCGACTTCGAGGAGGCGTTCGTCGCCTTCCTGCGCCATCGGGGGCACTGAGGTGCGCTGGCTGCTGCTCAAGGACCTGCGCATCCTGCGCCGCTCGCCCGGGCTCGTAGCGCTGCTCGTGCTCTACCCGATCGTGCTGTCGGTGCTGATCGGCTTCGCCCTCTCGGCCGGGCCAGACAAGCCGCGCGTGGCGTTCGTGAGCCTCGTGCCTCCGGACAGCGGCGAGCTCGACCTCGGCCGCGAGAAGGTCGACGTGTCGAGCTACGAGGACAGGCTGTTCGCGGCGATCGACCCGATCCGCGTCGACTGCAAGGGCAAGTCGCCGCGCGCATGCCGGCAGGCGGCGATCGGCAAGGTCGAGTCGGGCGCCGCGATCGCGGCGCTGGTGCTGCCGGCCGACCTCACCGATCGGCTGCGCGGCCTGCAGACGCTCGCGATCCAGGGTCCGCCCGTGATCGAGGTTTTCTACAACGCCGACGACCCGATCAAGGCGACCTACGTCAAGGACACGATCAAGTCCGAGCTGCGCGACGCCAACCTCGCGCTCACGACCCGCTTCACCGAGATCGGGATCTCCTACCTGGACCTGATCGTCTCGGGCGGCGTCGTCGACGTGCCGCTGCTCGACGACATCGAGCTGCTCGGCCTCGAGCGCGCGGAGCGGATCGTGACGCGCGCACGCGCGAACGTCGGCCCCGTCGAGCGTGAGCAGCTCGACCGAGTCGTTCGCTTCTCGCGCCTCGCCCGCGAGAACCTCAACCTGTCCCCGGCCCTACTGCGCTCCGTCCGCGAGCCGATCCGTGTCAGGCAGGTCGCGCTCGACGGCGGCACCACCTCGCTGAGCTCGTTCGCGGTCGCCCTCGCGGTCTCCGTCTCGCTGATGTTCATCACGCTGCTGCTCGCCGCCGGCGCACTCGCACTCGAGCGCGAGGAGAACGCCTTCCCGCGTCTCGTTCGCGGCCTCGTCTCGCGCACCGGCCTGCTGCTCGAGAAGACCGGCCTCGCCGCCGTCTGCTCCGCCGCGGCCTCCCTGCTCATGCTCGCCGTGATGAGCCTGTTCGTCGATGTCGACTGGTCTCGCCTGCCGTTCTGGCTCCTCGCGATCGCCGTGGCCGCGCTCGCCTTCGGCGCCCTCGGCGTCGCCATCGGCGCCCTCACGAAAGAGGTCCGCGCCGCCTCCCTGCTCTGCGTGATGCTCTCCCTGCCGCTCGCCTTCCTCGCCCTCGTCCCCTCCGGCTCCGTAGCCCCAGCCCTCTACGACGTCACCCGAGTCGTCTCGGCCGCCTTCCCCTTCAAGCCCGCTCTCGACGCCCTCGACGCCGCCCTCAACGACTCCGGCGCCCTCACCGGCCCCCTTCTCCACCTAACGGCCCTCTTCGCCGCCTTCGCCGCCCTCGCCCGCCTCGCCCTGCGCCGCTTCGCCTGATCGCGGCACCGGCCTCAGGTGCCCATCGTCACTGCACGGGCACGTCGGATCCCTCGGTCGGATCGCGCAGGTCAGTGGCAGTAAACGGCGGCGGGTCGGGGCTCGCCAACGGAGTGGCCTCCGTCTCCGGCGGGTCTCGCGGAAGCTTCGGCGCGGCGGCCTGCCACTTGCGGAGGTCCTGTACGAGGTCACGGTAGAAGTCGATCGCCTGGGAACGGGTCTCCTTCGAGAAGGATCCGGCGTCCTTGCCGCTCTTCGCTCCCATCTTGCGGATCAGCGCGATGTGGAACGAGCGTGGCTGACGCTTGGGGTCAGAGCTCGACAGGAGTCGCTCAGGCGCATCGACGGCCTCACTCAGCAAGAGCGAGCTCGTCTCGCGGGAGTTGGCGAAGCTGACGTCGATCCGGAGGTCGGAAGGCGCGTGACGGAGTTGGCGCAACAGCCAGGTGATGCGCGTCTTGGGCCTTCCCTCGCGCGGGGCGTGGAGCTCTACGCTCGTGGTCACCCGACGCGTGCGTAGGTCGGCTTCGATGCGGAGCTCTCCGATCGCGTCCGGAACCTTGATCGACGCCTCGAGCTTTCCCGTCTCCACGAGGTCCCTGACGGTGCTGTCCAGCCGGGCCTCGGTCGATAGCGTCCGACGGCGAACCGGTGTGACGCTCCTGCCCAGCTCCTGACCGAGGCCGAGCGCGACGTAGTCGATGAACTGCTCCCAACGCTCTGCGACGTCGCGGGCCTCCGCGTCTCCGATGCGGAGCGTTCCGTTGGCGGCCGCCGTCCTCACCGGAACCCAGTTCGGGCCCATCCCTGCGAAGCCGCTCGCCCCGGACCGTTCATGGTCGAGGTAGGCGATCAGCTCGCCGAGCAGCCACGCCTGATCTGGATCTGTGACACCCCGATGCCGGTGCTGAACGATCGCCTCAGTGAGTATCCGCCACCACGACAAGTGGTAGAGAGACACCTTCCTGAGCTTCCGCTTGTCGACCGAGAACGGATAGTCGAGGGGCGATGCGGTGATCTGGTTCGAGATCGTCAGCACGGCGTCGAAGGCGTTGTCGCGTGCCCAGTCGAGGTAGCGCGCGACCTGATCGGCCTCCAGCCGCGCGGATCCAGTCTTGACCTCTACGAGGCAGTCCCAACGCTTAGAGCCACGTTCGGCGAGGATGGCGCCGTCTGGAATGCAGCGCTTGCCGTCCGCGCTGCGTAGTTGGAGCTCCGTGTAGGTGGCTATCCGGCCCTTCGGCGCGCCTAGGCTGCCGATCAAGGCGTGACCGAAGTCGGGCACGGCACGCATCACCGCCAGCAGTGATGACGTCGCTCTCTGCTCCTGCTCCTCCTGGCCCCTCAGGCCCACCGTCGGGAGGAGCCGTGCCGGCTGCCAACCCTCTCGCCCGTCAGCACTCTCGCGCACGTCTCGACACTACCCGTCAGTCGCGATCGCGGCTGATGAGGGCGAAGTCTTGCGGCGGTTCCCTTTAGGAGACGTGACTTCCACGACCCGCGACAGGTGGATGGTGAGAGCGGGCGTCCTCGGCGGGCTCCTGGGTTGCCTATTGGCAGGTATCGATCCGAGCGTTCCCGATCACGGGCTGCCTGGCGTGGCGCTCGGCTCCACGCTGGTTCTTAGCGCCGAGCGGGTTGGTGTGTTGTTCGCCGTCTGGCTGCTCGTCGTCGTGGTGATCGCTCAGGCTTGGCGTGGCCAACTGCCCACCGAGGTCTCCGGTCGAGGAGTGAAGTACGCGGAGAGCGAGGGCACGCAAGAGTCTGTGCTGGCAGCCGCGACGGGCCTACGAGAGCTCAACCACGACGTCCAGCAGATGCGGGTGGAGTTGATGCGCGTGGAGGCGCTTGCGCGCGACGAACAGGAAGGAATAGGATAGGGCCAGATGGCGTCGACAGATAGACAGGCACTGGAGCAGCGAATCTTCGAGTTGCTCGCGGATCACACGGCCTTCGAGATATCGCAGGAGCTCGGCGTGCCGTACGAGGAGACCATGGACATGGTCGAGAAGGTGATCAGGGAGCGCGGTACTCCGCATCTCGCCGCAGTTCGGAGGGCGATAGACAGGCTCGAGGTGCTCGCAACGCAAATATGACGGCTGGCCTTTAGCTGTAGTTCTTGCGCGGGAAGACGTCGCGGGTGAGGGAGTCGACGCGGTCGAGGAAGAGGATGCCGTCGAGGTGGTCGATCTCGTGGAGGAGGCAGCGAGCCTCGAAGCCGTCGGTATCGATGCGGAGGTCCTTGGTGGTGAGGCCGGCGTCGGTGAGCTCGATTGCGTCCGCCTCGATCGTGACCTGGGTTGCGCGACGGACGTTGGCGGTCAGGTGGGGGATGCTGAGGCAGCCCTCGCGGGCGACCTTGGTGCCGTCCTCGGCGACGACGCGGGGGTTGGCGAGCAACAACAGGCCGTGCGACGTCTTCGCCTTCGGGTGCTCGCTGACGTCGACGACGACGATCCGGGTTAGGTCGCCGAGCTGGGTGGCGGCGAGACCGACGCAATGGCCGAACGAGCGCATCGTGTCGAGCAGGTCGCGGGCCGCCCGCTCGGTGTCCTCCGAGCCGTCGAGCTGCGCCGGCTCGGCGACTGTCTTGAGCGCGGGATGGGGGTAGCGGAGGACGTCGCGGACCGCCATGCCGGGCTCCGCCTACAGCTCGTGGCGGTCTAGCTCGCGCAGGCTGACCTCGACGCTCTCGCTGGCGGCGGCCGCGGCGAGCGCGGCGTCGAGGGTGGCGGGGTCGAGGTCGGACGGCAGCGCGACCTCGATCAGCAACGCATACAGCGAAGGCTCGCCCTGCTCCTCGGCCAGGCGCGTCTCGAGGTCGGTGACGTTCACGCCGTGCTCGGCGAGCACCGTCGTCGCGCGGTGGACGATCCCGGGGTGATCTACGCCGTAGACGGTCACGACGTGCGTCGGCTCGGGCACGGCCTCGGCCAGCGGCTCGACGGCGCTCAGCGCGAGCGCCTCGAGGCCGAGGTCGGCCGCCACCGCGTCGAGGTCGGCGCCCAGCGCGTCGCGGTCGGTCTGCTCCGGCACGCCGAGGATCAGCACCATCGTGAAGTGGCCGCGCAGGATCGACATTCGCGAGTCCTCGACGTTGACGCCGTGGCGCAGCAGCACCGCGGTCGTCGCCGCGACGATGCCCGGCCGGTCCCTCCCGATCGCCGAGAGTGCGAGCTGGTGCATGCGGGCGAGCATACGGCAGCCCTCCGCCCGCGCGGGATGCGCGCTACACGCCGGCCCTAGACTGAAGCCGATGGCCTTCCCTGCCACTCGCATGCGCAGGCTGCGTGCCAGCGGCCTGCTGCGCGACATGGTGCGCGAGACGGAGCTGACGCCCGCGCACCTCGTCCAGCCGCTGTTCGTCGAGCTCGGCACCGACAGCCGCACGCCGATCGAGGCGATGCCCGGCATCGAGCGGCTGTCGATCTCCCATGCGGTCGAGGAGGCGGGGGAGATCGCCGCGCTCGGCATCCCGGCCGTCCTGCTCTTCGGCCTCCCTGTCGACAAGGACGAGCAGGGCTCGGGTGCCTACGACGACGAGGGCGTCGTCCAGCTCGCCGTCCGCGCGATCAAGGAGGAGCACCCCGAGCTGCTCGTGATCACCGACGTCTGCCTCTGCGCCTACACCTCGCACGGCCACTGCGGGATCGTCCGCCCCGACGGCGCGATCGACAACGACGTGACGCTCGAGCTGCTCGCCCAGACCGCGATCTCGCACGCACGCGCGGGCGCCGACGCCGTCGCGCCGAGCGACATGATGGACGGCCGGGTCGGCGCGCTGCGCGGCCAACTCGACGCCGAGAGCCTCAAAGAGACCCCGATCGTCGCCTACTCCGCGAAGTTCTCCTCCGCCTTCTACGGCCCCTTCCGCGAGGCCGCCGACTCGACGCCCGCCTTCGGCGACCGCCGCACCTACCAGCTCGACCCCGCGAACTCCGACGAGGCCGTGCGTGAGGCGCTGCTCGACGTCGAGGAGGGCGCCGACGTCGTGATGGTCAAGCCCGCGCTGCCCTACCTCGACGTGGTCCGGCGCGTCAAGGAGGCCACCGGGATGCCGGTGGCCGCGTACAACGTCAGCGGCGAGTACGCCATGATCAAGGCCGCCGCGGCGGCCGGAGCGATCGACGAGCGCGCAGCAGTGCTCGAGGCGCTTACCTCGATCCGTCGCGCCGGCGCAGACATCGTGATCTCCTACCACTCCAAGGACGTAGCCGCATGGCTTCAGTAAGAGAGGCCGCCGCGATCCCGAAGGTCCGCAGCCGCAAGGACGGCGCGGCCGTGCCACTCGACGACCTCGACAAGCGGCTGCTGAACCTGATGCAGGGCAGCTTCGCGCTCGAGCCGCGGCCCTACCTGCGCGTCGCCGAGCTGGCCGAGGTCGACGAGGGCGAGGTGCTCGCGCGCGTCCAGCGCCTGATCGACGATCGCATCATCCGCCAGGTCACGCCGATCTTCGACACGCGCGTGCTCGGCTACAGCTCGATGCTCGTCGCCGCGAAGGTCGACGCGGAGAACCCCCACCGCGCCGCCGCGATCGTCAACTCGCACCCCGGCGTCTCGCACAACTACCTGCGCAACCACGACTTCAACATGTGGTTCACGATCGCGACAGAGCCGGAGTCGAAGCTCGGCCTCCAGGGCACGCTCGACGTCCTCCAGGAGCTGACCGGCGCGGAGTCGGTGCGCCAGCTGCCGACGATCAAGCTGTTCAAGATCCGGATGGACCTCGAGATGGAGAAGGGCACCAAGGACCTCGCGGCGATGGGCGTCGCGCAGGACCCGATCGAGCCCGACCCGATCGAGGTCACCGACCTCGACGTCGCAGTGATCCGCGCGCTGCAGGGGGACATGCCGGTCGTCCCCGAGCCCTACGCGCCCGCCGCCGCCGAGATCGGGATCTCGCAGACCCAGCTGCTCGACCACCTCGAGTCGATGCGCGAGCGCAAGGCGCTGCGCCGCGTCGCCGCGATCCTCTTCCACCGCCGCGCCGGCTTCTCGGCGAACGGCATGGGCGTCTGGAACGTGCCGGACGAGCGGATCATGGAGGTTGCCCCGCTGATGGCCTCCTACCGCGGGATCTCGCACTGCTACCAGCGCCCGACCTACGAGGACTGGCACTACAGCGTCTTCACGATGGCCCACGGCCGCTCCAAGGAGGAGTGCGACGCGATCCTCGACACGATCGCCGACGAGACCGGCATCGAGGATCGCCGCACGCTCTACTCCTCGACCGAGTTCAAGAAGATCCGCCTCCTGTACTTCACCGACGACCACCGTCGCTGGGAGGCGGAGCACGCGGGCTGAGCAACGCCCGGCGGCCACACCGGCCGCGCCGCTCGCCCGCCGTACGATCAGCCCGATGCCTTCCGACGACCGCTCGCGCGCCCTCTACGCCCGTGCCGTCGAGCTGCTCCCGGGCGGGGTGAACTCGCCCGTCCGAGCGATGCGCTCGATCGGGCGCGACCCGATCTTCGTCGCCGCGGGGGAGGGCGCCGAGCTGATCGACGTCGACGGCAACCGCTACGTCGACTACGTCTGCTCCTGGGGCCCGCTGATCGCCGGTCACGCCCACCCGCGGGTGATCGAGGCGGTCACGGCGGCGGCGGCGAGCGGGACGAGCTTCGGCGCACCGACCGAGGCCGAGGTCGAGATCGCCGCTGCGATCGTCGAGCGCGTGCCGGGCGCCGAGATGGCGCGGATGGTCAGCTCCGGCACCGAGGCCTCGATGAGCGCGATCCGCCTCGCGCGCGCCGCGACCGGCCGCGAGAAGCTGCTCAAGTTCGCCGGCGCCTACCACGGCCACGTCGATGGCCTGCTCGCCGACGCGGGCTCGGGCCTCGCGACTGCCGGCATCCCGGCGAGTCCCGGCGTTCCCGCCGCCCAGGCGGCGACGACCGTGGTCGTGCCTTGGAACGACCGCGCGGCGGTCGAGCGGGCGCTCGCCGAGCACGAGGTCGCCGCGGTCCTCGCCGAGCCGTACCCGGCGAACATGGGCCTCGTGCCGCCGGCTGGCGCAGCCGGGGCGCAGGGTGGGCCGGCCGGTGTGCCGGACGGCCCGGGTGCTCCGGGCTTCCTGGCGTTCCTGCGCGAGCAGGCCGACGCTAACGGCGCGCTGCTCGTGTTCGACGAGGTGATCAGCGGCTTCCGCGTCGGTCGCGGCGGCGCCCAGGAGCGCGAGGGCGTGACTCCGGACCTCACCGTGCTCGGCAAGGTGATCGGCGGCGGTCTTCCGGCCGCGGCCTACGCCGGCCGCCGCGACCTGATGGAGCGCGTCGCCCCGGCCGGCGACGTCTACCAGGCCGGCACGCTGTCAGGCAACCCGCTCGCCACGGCCGCCGGCCTGGCGACGCTCGAGCTGCTCGACGCAGACGCCTATGCCCGCCTCGACGCCATCTCGGCGACGCTCGCGGACGGTCTCCGCGAGGCGGCGGCGCATGCCGGGGTTCCGGTCCACGTCACCCGCACCACGGGTCTGCTCACGCTCTTCTTCCACGACGGTCCCGTCAGCGACTACGCCGGCGCGAAGGAGTGCGACCTCGAGGCCTACGCCGCCTTCTGCCGCGCCATGCTCGACCGCGGCGTCTACCTCCCGCCGTCCCAGTTCGAGGCGTGGTTCCCCTCGCTCGCCCACACCGACGCGCAGCTCCAGCGCACGCTGGCGGCGGCCGCGGAGGCACTGAGCGAGATGGCCTCGTGAAACGCCTGCCGGCGAGTCGGAGGCGCGCCATCGGGTGCCCGTTCGCGACTCGAGGGGGGTCTCGATGAGCGCTTTGCGTGAGGTGACCGCGGCGCTCGATCCCGCGCTCGCCGAGCACGCCCTCCGCGATCCGGGCCCGGATCGCTTCGCCGGCGTCGTTGGCGACCGCGACCGGCTCTTCACGATCGAGGCCGTCTACGAGGGCTACCTGCTCCACTACGGCGAGCCGCGCGCGTTCGTCGAGATCGACCCCGATCTCCGCCTGCTCGCGGGCGACGCGCTCTATGCGCTCGGCCTCAGCCGCGTCGCCGAGCAAGGCGACGTCGAGGCGATCGCCATCCTCGCCGACCTCATCTCAGCCAGCGCGAGAGCCCATGCAGAGGGCGATCCAGACCGTGCCGAAGCTCACTGGGCCGAGGCTGCGCACCGGCTAGCCTAGGAGCTGGGCACGGACCGTACGGCGTCCGAGGCCCGTTGAAATTAGAATCCGGCGCCGCCCGATCCCCGGGCGCTCATACCCCGCAGTGGCCGACCTCCCCGACAAGCACAAGCGCAAGTCGCGCTACACCACCGACCGGAACATTCCGGGCGCCTTCGAGGGCGAGACGGTGACGCGGCGTGGCTTCATGACTGGTGGCGCGCTCGCGGCCGGCGGTATCGCCACCGCCGCCTTCGGGCTGCCCGCGCTTGGCTTTGCGCTCGGCCCGATGTTCGAGCGCAGCGCGCCCGAGAGCTGGCAGGACGTCGGCGGCGTGGAGGACTTCAACGCCGAGACCTACGTGCCGGTCGTGATGAGCATCGTCCCGTCGATCGGCGAGGCGGGCAAGACGACGGTCTACATGCGCAAGTTCGCGCCGGGCCGCGACGCCGAGCGCAACAAGGACATCCCGTACATCGCGATCTCGACCCGCTGCGCGCACCTCGGCTGCCCGGTCCGCTACATCCAGGCCTCGCAGCGGTTCGTCTGCCCGTGCCACGGCGGCGTCTACGACTTCGAGGGCAAGGTCGACGGCGGCCCGCCGGTGCGCCCGCTCGACCGCTTCTACACGCGCGTGCGCAAAGGCCGCGTCGAGGTCGGCAACCGCTTCTCGGTCAACTCCGAGCTCGAGCGCTTCCCGCATCCGCGCGATCCGTCGAACCACCTCGACGGGCTCTGGGAGTACCTCTACCCCGGGCGGCCGAGCACATGAGCCTCGTCCCCAAGTTCATGCGGCCCGCGCCGCCGCGCCCCGCCGAGCGCGAGGCGCCGAAGCCGAGCGCGCTCGACAATGCCAAGGCACAGGGCGCCGAGGCCGGGATCGGCGTCGTCGGCTGGCTCGACGAGCGCACCGGCGCGAGCCCGTTCCTGCGCGGCTTCCTCTACCGCAAGGTCCCGAAGGGGACGAACTGGTTCTACACGCTCGGCTCGGCGACGATGTTCGCCTTCGTCTCGCAGGCCGTCACCGGCGTCTTCCTTGCGATGTACTACGAGCCGGACCCGACGCGCGCCTACACGTCGGCCGCGCACATCACCAACGACCTCTTCCTCGGCGAGCTGGTGCGCGGCATGCACCGCTGGGGCTCGACGGTGATGATCGTCCTGCTGTTCCTGCACATGGGCCGCACGTTCGTCTTCGGCGCCTACAAGTACCCGCGCGAGCTGAACTGGGTGATCGGCGTCGTGCTGCTCGTGCTGACACTGATGATGGGCCTGACCGGCTACCTGCTGCCGTTCGACCAGCGGTCGTTCTGGGCGACGGTCGTCGGCGTCAACATCAACGCGTCCGGGCCGATCATGGGCCCCTACCTCGCCGACTTCATGCGCGGCGGGGCGGAGTTCGGGGCGACCACGCTGAGCCGCTTCTACGCGCTGCACATGCTGCTGGTCCCCGGACTGATCGCCGCGCTGATCGGCGCGCACCTCTACCTGGTCGCGAAGCTCGGCACGAGCGCGCCGCCGTGGCTGAAGGCCGAGAAGAAGTCACTCCAGCGCGAGGAGGTCTGAGGTGAACGCGCGCGAGAAGGAGCAGTACCTGCGCGAGTACTCGATCCTCAAGAGCCAGGGCAAGCCGTTCTTCCCCTACGCGGTCGCCAAGGACGGCGCGATGGCCGCGATCACGCTCGGCGTGATCATCCTGATGGCGGTCCTGTTCGGCGCCGAGCTCGGCCCGAAGGCCGACCCGACGACGACCACCTACTCGCCGCGCCCCGAGTGGTACTTCTTCTTCCTCTTCGAGCTGCTGCGCGTGGTCAAGCCGCCGGCGCTCACGTTCGTGGCGACGATCGGCATCCCGACGATCTGCCTGATGCTGCTCCTGCTGCTGCCGTTCTACGACCGCAACCCGGAGCGCCATCCGCTCAAGCGCCCGATCGCGATGATCGGCGCCGTCGCGACCGTCGCCGCGATGACCTACCTGAGCGTGCTCGGCGCGCTCGCGGGCCCGCCGAGCGAGATCGACATCGAGGTTGCGTCGCAGTACCAGCGCGGCGCCGACGTCACCGCCGCGTCGGGCTGCCTCGGTTGCCACAAGATCGGCGAGAACGGCAACACGCTCGGTCCCGACCTGACCGAGATCGGCGATCGGCTCGGCCGTGACGCGATCGCGCGCACGCTCGTCAACCCGACCGCGCCGATGCCGTCGTACGCGAGCCTGCGCGACGAGAAGCCGAAGCAGTTCGACGAGATGGTGAGCTTCATCGCCTCGCTCAAGGCCGAGAACGAGGGCGCCGAGCCCTCCGGCGGCGCGGCCGAGTCGAAGTAGGCAGGCCCTCGATGAGCGCCGGGGCGCCCGCGAGCGGGACTCTCCCCGAGACCCAGGTTCGCGCGATGTTCGATCGCATCGCGCGCGTCTACGACCGGATGAACGCGGTCATGACCGCGGGGATGGACCGGCGCTGGCGCGAGCGGGCGGCGGATCTCGCGCGATTGGCGCCCGGCGACCGTGCGCTCGACGTGGCGTGCGGGACCGGCGACCTCGCGATCGAGCTGAGCGAGCGCGTCGGGCCCGAGGGCTCGGTGGTCGGGCTCGACTTCTCCGAGCAGATGCTCGCGCTCGCGCGGCGCAAGGCGTCCGCGATCGAGTGGCGGGCGGGCAACGCCCTGGACCTCCCGTTCGCCGACGGCGAGTTCGCCGCTGCCACCGTCGGCTTCGGCGCGCGCAACTTCGATGACCTCGCGCGCGGGCTGCGCGAGTTGCGGCGCGTCACCCGTCCCGGCGGCCGCGTCGTCGTGCTCGAGATCACCACGCCGCAGCGCCCGCCGCTGTCGTGGTTCTTCCGGCTCTGGTTCGACCGTGTGGTGCCGGCGCTCGGCCGCTTCGCGGGAGACCCCGACGCCTACACCTACCTTCCGAGCTCGGTGCGCCGCTTTCCCGCGCCCGACGCCCTAGCCGCCGAGCTGGCGGCCGCCGGCCTCGAGGACGTGCGCTGGGTCCTGACCGCTGGCGGCATCATCGCCATCCATTCGGGAACGGTCCCAGCCTCGGCATGACCGCGCCGGTCCGATGGCCCGCGGCGCTGAGGACCTCCCCGGAGCGCGGATGAGCGTCCCGGCGCAGCTCGAGGCGGTGCTGGAGGCGGGGGGCGCGGGACTCGCCGACTCGCTGGCGCGCGCCAAGGCGCGCCTGGCCGAGGTCGCGGCCGGCCACGGGCCCGAGCTTGCCGGCCACGCAGGCGGCACGCTGGCGGCCGGCGGCAAGCGCCTGCGGCCGCTGCTGGTGTTCCTCTGCGGCGGCGCCGGACCAGCCGGACGCGCAGACTCGGGGGACGGGCCGCTGCTCGCCGCCGCCACGGCGGTCGAGCTGCTCCACACCGCCTCGCTCGTCCACGACGACGTCCTCGACCGGGCCCCCCTGCGCCGCGGCCACGAGACGGTCTACGCCCGTGGCGGACGCGGGGCCGCGACCGCGACCGGCGACTTCCTCTTCTCACGCGCGTTCGCGGAGTTGGCGGCGACGGGAAGCGAGCAGGGGCTGCGGGCGCTCTCGGTGGCGTCGTCCGCGCTCGCGAGGGGGGAGCTCATGCAGCGCGCGGCCGCCTGGGCGGCCGACGTGGCGGTCGAGCGCTATCTCGAGCGCTGCGAGCTGAAGACCGCGAGCCTGTTCGCCGCCTCCTGCCGTCTCGGCGCGCTGCTCGGCGATCGCCCCGACCTCGCCGACACGCTCGCCGGCTTCGGATCCCGCATCGGCCTCGCCTTCCAGATCCTCGACGACGTCCTCGACGTCTCCGGCCCCGCGCAGCGCACCGGGAAGCCCCGCGGCGCCGACCTGCTCGACGGCACCGTGACACTCCCGCTCATCCTCGCCCGCGAGCGCGATCCCGACCTCCGCGCCCTCGACCTCCGCACAACCGTCACCGACCCAGCGCAGGTCGAGGCCGTCTGCGACCGCATCGCCGCCACCGGCGCCCTCGACGACTCCCGCACCCAGGCGCTCGCCCACGTCGCCGCCGCCAAGGACTCGCTCGTCACCGTCGACCTCCACGCATGGCAGCACCGCGCCCTCGACCTCGTCGCGGACGGCGTCGTCCAACGCTACTCCTGAGGCAGCCTGCCAAACCGCCGATATCTCGCAGACCGGCCAGGTGGCTCGGGGGTCCGGGGGCGCGAGCCCCCGGTTCTCCTCAAAAGTCCTCGGGAAGAATGGCGCCTGCTCGTAGAGCGCCCGCGAAGCGCTCGAGCTCGTCCGCCAGGTTCTCGCGCACGAGCCGGCGGTAGGAGGCGGCCAGCTCGTCCGAGCTGTCGTTGAGGAACTCGTCGTAGGCGTCGACGACCGACTGGCGGTAGACCCCCTCGTGGCGGTGCTCGCACTCCGGGCAGCGCAGCCCGACCTGCCACTCGCCGTGGTCGACCTCGTCCCACCATTCCGGCTGGACCAGGTCCGAGTTGCAGCACGGGCACAGATGCAGATCGTCCTCGTGCCGGACGGGCGCCTGGGCGATCGTTTCATGTCCGCCGTGCGGCTCCATGGTCTCCTCAGGTCCGATATCGGCACCCTCAGCCGATCCTTTACGCAGCTTCGCGCGGTTCTCCTCTGTACGCTGCCCGGGCCGTGGTCCTCAGCGACAAGACGATCCGGTCCGAGATCGAGGCGGGGCGGATCGAGATCGACCCCTACGACGCGGGGCTGATCCAGCCGTCGAGCATCGACGTTCGCGTCGACAGCCGCTTCCGCGTGTTCCACAACGCGCGCTACCCGTACATCGACGTGCGCCAGCCGATGGAGGATCTGACCGAGCTCGTCGAGGTCGGCGGCGAGGAGCCGTTCATCCTCCATCCGGGCGAGTTCGTGCTCGGTCAGACGCTCGAGCGCGTCACGCTGCCCGACGACCTCGTGGCTCGCCTCGAGGGCAAGAGCTCGCTCGGCCGCCTCGGGCTGCTGATCCACTCGACCGCCGGCTTCGTCGACCCGGGCTTCTCGGGCAACCTGACGCTCGAGCTGTCGAACGTCGCCAACCTCCCGATCACGATCTACGAGGGCATGCCGATCGGGCAGATCTCGTTCATGCGCATGGACGGGGCGGTAGAGGTCCCGTACGGCGCGAAGGACAAGGGCAGCAAGTACCAGGGCCAGGGCGAGCCCACGCCGAGCCGCTTCTACCGCAACTTCGACCGCTCGACGTGATCCACGGCGCCGCGCGCGCCGAACAGCCTTTCAGCCTCTACCATCAGAGGCGTCCCGATTCCGCCAGGAGCGACCATGCCGAACATCGGCCCTCTAGAGATCATCATCGTCCTCGTCGTCGTCCTGCTCATCTTCGGGCCGAAGCGACTGCCCGACCTCGGACGCTCGCTCGGCTCCGGGATGCGCGAGTTCAAGGACTCGGTGACCGGGCGGGACAAGCACGACGACCACGAGCTCGACGCCGGCGAGCGTCCTGCCGAGCCGGTGCGCGCCGAGAAGTCCGAAGCCACCCGGCACAGCTCTTAGCGCCGCCGCCGGGACGTAGGAGGTAGCGGCTCGTGGCGCGGGTAAAGCCCGTCTCCCACGACGAGCAGCTGACGCTCGTCGACCACCTCGACGAGCTGCGCTCGCGCCTGATCGTCTCGCTGTTCGCCTTCGTCGTCGCCTTCGGGATCTGCGGCTGGCAGAACAACCGCATCCTCGAGATCGTCAACAAGCCGCTGCCGGACCGCTACGACCAGCCGCTCACCTTCGGCGTCACCGAGCCGTTCACGACGACCTTCACCAACGCCGCCTACGCGGCTTTGCTGCTCGCGTTGCCGGTGATCCTCTACCAGGTCTACGCGTTCGTACTGCCGGCGTTCAGCCCGAGCGAGAAGCGGGTTGCGAAGCCGCTGATGCTGATGTCGCCGGTGCTGTTCATAGCCGGCGTCGTGTTCTGCTACTTCGTCGTCCTCCCGCCCGCGACCGACTTCCTGCTCAACTTCAACGCCAGCGAGTTCAACACGCAGGTCCGGGCGCGCGACTACTACAGCTTCAGCACGATGACGATGCTCGCGATGGGGCTCGGCTTCCAGGTGCCGATCGGGATCATCGCGCTCGTCCGGCTCAACATCGTCAGCGTCGAGCAGTTACGCCACAACCGCCGCTACGCGATCCTCGCGATCGCGGTGCTCGCCGCGCTGCTGCCGACGATCGACCCCGTGACGATGCTGCTCGAGATGGTGCCGCTCTTGATCCTCTACGAGCTCAGCATCGTGCTCGCCGCCGCGCTCGGCCGCTCGCCTCGCGAGAGCGCCGAAGTCGCCGCGGTCGAGGGTTCATAGCTACAGTCCGGGTCGACATGCTGTTCGACCTGCAGGGCAAGCGCCGCCGGGTGGTGCAAGCCACCTACCTGATGCTCGCCGTCCTGATGGGCGGCGGCCTGGTGTTGTTCGGCATCGGCGGCGACGTCTCCGGTGGCCTGTTCAACGCCTTCTCGGACGGCGCCGGCGGCGGCACCGGCAATGAGGTGGTCGAGGAGCGCGTCGAGCGCAACGAGCAGCGGATCGAGGAGAAGCCGCGGGCGGAGGCGCCGCGCAAGGAGCTCGTGCGCGACTACTACCAGCTCGCCGTGGCGCAGACGCCCGACTCGGCCACGACGTTCCCGCCCGACGCCCAGGAGGACCTGCGCCACGCAGCGACCCACTGGGACGCCTACCTCGAGCTCGAGCAGGACGACCCGGACCCCTCGCTCGCCCGCGTGGCGCTGCAGCTGTTCGACTCGACCGCGCTCAACCAGCCGGCGCAGGCGCTGAAGGCGGCGCGCGTCGTCGCGGCCGAGGGCAAGGACGTCAGCTCGTATCTGCTGCTGACCCAGTACGCCGCCCAGGCCGGCGACGACCGTACGCGCAAGCTCGCCGCGCAGAAGGCGCTCGACCTTGCCCCCCAGGGTCAGCGCAAGGCGGTCAAGGACCAGATCGAGCAGGTCACCGGCGCCGCGATCGCCCAGCGCGAGGGCATCGACACGGGCGGCGGCGGGGCGGCGGGCGGGGCTTCCCAGCCCTGACCGGCAGCCCTTCCGTCGCGCTAGGGTTCCGCGACCTTCACTAGCAGCGAGGAGCAGATGAACTTCCACATCAAGGACGAGGAGATCGACGCTCAGACCCACGTCATCGAGCTGGGCGGCGAGATCGACCTCTACACCGCGCCCGAGTTCAAGGAGCGCATGGTCGAGCTGATCGAGTCCGGCAAGAAGCGGATCGTCGTCGACCTCTCCGCCGCCACCTTCATCGACTCCACCACGCTCGGCGTCCTCGTCGGCGGCGTCAAGCGCCTCCGCCCCGCCGGCGGCTCGCTCGCCCTCGTCTGCACCGACCAGAACATCACCAAGATCTTCGAGATCACCGGCCTCGATCGCGTCTTCCCGATCCACGCCACCCGCGACGAGGCCCTCGGCGCCGTCGCGGACCAGACCTAGAGCCGCAGCTCTACAATGTTCGAGGCCCACGGCGGGCCACCCAGGGCCGTTAGCTCAGCTGGTAGAGCAGGAGACTCTTAATCTCAAGGTCGTAGGTTCGATCCCTACACGGCCCATCTCGCGGTCTCTGAGCGCGCCTGGCGGCGTCATCGGAGGCCTCGTGTGCTGGCGCACACGTCGGCCTCCTCTTCCTTGCCAGCCACGCTCAGAGCCTCGCGAGAGGCGGGGCTGGGGGATGTGGCTCTAGCTCCTCGACCCGTCTAGCGTGTGGCGTCGAGCTTGGCGAGCGGGGCTTGGACGAGATCCAGGGTTGTGCCGTTGTGGTCGCTGATCTCGATCAACTTGGTCTGGCCGTAGTCGCTCACGACTGTGCCCCTGGTGCCCACGGGCCATGGGCCGATCGGGTCACTGAGAGCGACCACGTCATGCTCGGCGATGTCGTGGCGGACGGTTGCCATTGCCAATCGAGTCTAGCCCTTGATGTAGGCGGTTACCAGGCGCGGCGCCGCTTCTGCGGCGGCCAGCTCCCAGGATGTGACTACGACTGCCTGACGCTCGCGATGGCGTCTTAGGCCTCGAACAGGCACCCGAACCTCGCAGAGGTAGCCATAGGGTGGGTTCTGGCGTATCTCGCTTACTCCGCAGGTCAGGACGGCCTCTGTGATCGCAGAGGTGAGATGGTCGACATCGTCGATGGTGATGCCGAGGATGGTGGCGAATCCACGCGCCTTGGAGCCGCCGACGGGGTGTTCCGGCGCCAGCGCATAGGCCGCGAGCTTGTGTCGCACGCCGAAAGCGAGGTGCGCTCGCGGAAGTGGCGCGCTGAGCTTCGGGGGCCAAGACACGGCCGCAGCCTTACAGGGACCGCATGGCAGATACGCAGCGTGAGTCGTCCGATCGAGCTCACCTGCTCAACTCTTGATTTCGGGGCCAGGTTTGTTGCAGGTGGAGGCTCGTATGTCGCTCCATGGCGCCCCGCAGCTGGACCCGGGATATGGCTAACGTCCAAGCGATGCGCGGCGATCGACAATCCTGGGTCGTGGATGAGCTTGCGTACGCGGGTAGGGAGAACTTAGATCCGGCGCATGTCGCGAGGTACGACGGCAAGATGGATGGGGAGGCGGCGGCGGAGCTGGCGGCGCTGCGGGCCGCCGGGCTGAGCGGGGACGCGACTGTCATCGACATGGGGGCGGGCACCGGGCAGTTCACGCTGGCGGCGGCGGGTGCGGTTCGCAACGTTTTCGCGGTGGATGTGTCGCCGGTGATGCTGGAGCACCTGAGGAGCAAGCTGGGCAGCCGAGGTATCGGGAATGTCGAGTGTGTGGCGGGCGGATTCCTGACCTATGAGCATGCTGGTGAGCCGGCTGACTTGGTCTACAGCCGGTTTGCGCTGCATCACCTGCCTGACTTCTGGAAGGCCCGTGCGCTGGTCCGGATGGCCGAGATGCTCAAGCCGGGAGGTGTCCTGCGGCTGTCCGATGTGGTCTACGGCTTTGAGCCGGCCGAGGCTGAAGAGTGGCTCGAGCGATGGATGACAGAGACGGCGTCGGAGGGAGTGGAGGGCGGTTGGACGCGGGCGGAGCTCGAGGAGCATGTGCGCGATGAGCACACCACGTTCACGTGGCTGCTCGAGCCGATGATCGAGAAGGCGGGCTTCGAGATCGAGCGGGCGGACTACAGCGAGGACCGGATCGTGGCTGGCTACCGCTGCGTCAAGACCGCGCGGGAGTGACTAGGCCGGAGCTTGCGTCGTGGCGTCGACCTCGGTGGAGGCGCGGGCTTGGAAGAAGAGCATCGGGCCGGAGCGGCTGGAGCTGTTCATCGTCAGTCCGGCGGTCTGCAGCCCGGCCTCCAGCTCCTCGGCGGTGGCTACCTGGCCGAAGTCGCCGAAGCCGGGCCGAATGAGGAGGCGCTGGCGGAGGCTGTCGTCGCCGCGGAGGAAGGTGGCGGCGACGAGGCGGCCGCCGGGGGTGAGAACGCGGGCGGCCTCCGCGAGGGCGCGTTGCGGGTCTGCGTAGCAGTGGAGTCCCCAGAAGGAGATGAACAGGTCGGCGCTCGCGGATGGCAGCGGAAGGTCGGTCGCGTCCGCGTGTATGAACTCGATGTTGGCGAGGCGGCCGGCCTGGGCACGTTTGCGCGCTCGGCGTAGCATCGCCGGCGACAGGTCCGCCGCGACGTAACGCACCTCTCGGTTCGGCCGAAGTGCACGTAATGTCGGGCCGGCACCGCACGGGCAGTCGACGATCGTGCCGCCGTCGGGTATGTCAGCCACGGCGCCCATGGCGTCGTAATACGGCTTGGAGTCCCCTCCCCACAGCACGCGCCCGATCGGGCGGCTCAGCCAGGGCCGCTCCATGTAGGTGCTGTAGGCGATACCGAAGGCCGACGCCCAGAAGTCGCCCTTGGCCATGTGGCGAGCCTATGAGCGGGCGCGCGAAGGAATGTGAGGTTGGGCACGATTCTGCGCTCTAGGGCTTACCGCTCGAGCGGCTCCCGCTGAGCCTTCGTCTCCGGCGCCTCGATGTAGGGCTGCTGGGCGTCTTGGGCCTCGCCCTCCTCGTGGTAGACCGACTCGGCGTTGACGGCCCAGATGTCGTGGTCGGTGCGGTCGACGAGGTTGTCGACGGCGCGCATGGCGGTGAGCATCGAGTGGTCGGAGTTGTTGTAGCGGTGGAGGCCGTTGCGACCGACCTGCTGGAGGTTCTCGATGCCGGCGAGGAAGCCCTTGATCGTGTCGACGCGGTCGGAGTAGTCGAGGTCGTACATCGGGTAGGCCTTGGGGACGCGGGTGGCAAAGCCGAGCTCGAAGGCGTCGGGCTTGGCGAGACCGAGCTGCTCGAGCTCGCGCATGGCGAGCTGGACGAGCTCGTCGTCGGCCATCTCCCAGAGCTCGTCGCCGGCGAAGCAGAAGTACTCCATGCCGATGCAGGCCTTGGTCGGGTCGGGGACCATCCAGGGGCTCCAGGAGCGGAAGTTCTGGATCCGGCCGACCTCGACCTCGGGCTCGTGGATGTAGATCCAGTTGTCCGGGAACAGGTCCTTGCCGTCCAGCACCAGCGACACCGTCAGGAAGTCGCGGTAGCGCAGGCCCTTGGCCGCGGAGCGCACCTCGGGCGCGGGCGGCGGGTCCATCATGCCGGCGATGTTGCGCAGCGGGAGTGAGCTGATGACCTGGTTGGACTCGTACTCCTTGCCGCCGGCGATCACCTTGGTGACCTTGCCGTTCTCGACGTGCAGCTTCTCGACCGGCGTGTTCATGTGGATCTCGCCGCCGAGGCGCTTGATGTCGTCGGTCATGGTCTCCCACATCTGGCCCGGGCCGTAACGCGGGTAGTTGAACTCGGAGATCAGCGACTTGATCTCGTCGTCCTTGTTGCCGAAGAACGCGGCCTTGGCGGCACTGAAGAAGGACAGGCCCTTGATCCGCTGGGCGGCCCAGTCGGCGCGGATCTCCGACACCGGGGTGCCCCACACCTTCTCGGTGTAGGAGCGGAAGAAGTTGTCGAACAGGCGCTTGCCGAAGCGGTTGGTGACCCACTGCTCGAAGGTCTTCTCCTCGCCCTTGGGCTTCACCTTGGCGATCAGGTAGGAGACCATGCAGCGCGTCAGCTCGATCGGGCCGAGCTTCTTGATCACGTCCGGCCCGCGCAGCGGGTAGTCCAGGAACTTCTTGTTCCAGTAGATCCGCGACATGCGCGGGCGCTTGAGGAACTCCTCGCGCATGATCTCGTGCCAGAGGTCGTCGACCTCTTGCACCTTCGTGAAGAAGCGGTGGCCACCGAGGTCGAAGCGGTACTCGCCGCCGGGGCCGTCACGGACCTCGGTCTTGGCGATGCCGCCGACCTGGTCCTCGGCCTCGAACACGATCACGGGCAGGCCCTGCTTGGCCAGCAGGTAGCCGGCGGTCAGGCCGGCCGGGCCGGCGCCCAGGATCAGCGTCGGCTGCTCCTTGACCCCGGGGGTGGCGGGCTCGACGGCTGCCGTCGCCTCCTCGGTCGGGGCGTCGGACTCGGTCGCGGCTGGAATGTTGGGCTCGTTATCGCTCATCTCGGGGGGCTGTTCGGGAGATCTTCGTGTAAAGGACTCCGCGTACCCCGATCCGGCGGGCACGGCGGTAGAAGGAAGGCACTGCCTCATCGCGCCGGAATCGCTTGTCCAGCTCCATCGCCTGACCCCACTGGGCCGACCGGCGACGGACGAGTTGGGTCCATGGAGCGTCCCATTCGCCGATGTTGCTCGTGACGGGATGCACGAGGAGGACGTGACTGCCGACGGGCAGCCTATCAGTGAGTGGCTTGAGGTTCTTGGCGGGCGTGGCGTCCTCGAGCTTGTCGTACGCGTCGCGCCAGTCCATGACTCCGAAGGTGGCCGGCCGGCCGAGCTGGGTGGCGTGGATGAGGCCGGGCTTGGTGTTGTAGTTGACCAGCGGCTGCTGCTCGGGCTGGAGGGTGACCACGAGGTCGCCCTTCTTGAGCTTGGGGTTGGCCTGGGCGGCCAGGTCGGAGACGTTGGACTTGTTCTCGAGATTGGATGTCTTGGGCACGGCCCAGATGCCCAAGATGATCACCAGCGCCACCAGGCCCAGCTTGCCT